>NZ_VKHR01000014.1 GCF_009663145.1 Shewanella sp. TC10 | reverse complement strand
TGGAGATAGCAGACTCTTGCATCTCCACAAGCTGTAATATTAAATTATTACCGCTAAAAACCTTATTGGTTCAGCTTGAGCTCGCTCAGGTGGTTAAACCTAGCTTTGCTTATTTTGCTGAGTTTAAATATCAGTTCATTGTTGATAAGCAACAAGTATTAGCAAACTTTGATGAGCAGCGGCAGTTGTTTCTAAATCAAATTTTTGAACACACACAATTTAAGAAAATTTGGGGACAACTCAATTTTGATAGTCTTTTTCAGCAGTATGGTGCTGAGAGGCAACGTGTAGTAGCTGCGCTTGAATATTTAGCTGATAAACAAATGATCTTATTAGAAACTAAAAAGATCACTCAAGTGTTTGATGTGAACCCTGCTGAACTTATGCAAGAAGGTTTAGTTGAGAGTTTGTCTGATTACTTTCATAGCAATGAAATTAAAGAGATTGCTCGCTTAAATCAGTTACTGTCTTTTTTCGAATCTCAGACTTGTATTACCGCGAGGTTAGCCGAGTATTTTGATGATCATGCTGCGCCTCAGCAATGTGGACATTGCAGTGTCTGTCGTGGTTATCCAGCAACGTTAACCCAAAAATCAATAGCGCCTATTGAAGATAAGTCTGGCATTAATGATATGTTGAGTGGCTTTTTAGTGCACATGGAGTCTAAAGGCCATCAATCTGTGTCGGTGTCGATACAAGCTAAGTTTCTCGCTGGAATTTCGGTTCCTATGTTTGCTCGTATAAGAGTTAAACAGTTGCCCGGATTTGGTTACTGTAGTGAGTATCGATACCAAGAGATCATTAACTTTATCAACAAAGGCGCTAGCTAATATGAAAAATAAAGCGGTTGAAGGCTTATTGAATAAGCATGAAAAACTTAATCATTTAGAAGGCGTTAAAGTTATTTCTCACACTCAACGTGAAAAAGAAGAGTGGGTGTTACATACCTTAATGATTGACGGTTATGACGTCCCGTTTAAATTTAAGCGACCTAAAAAGTATAAGTCGCTTAAAGATCAATTAGTCAGCCTAGTCTATTACAGTGATGAAGAAACAGTTGCAGGCTTTGCAATTGAAGTGATGCAAGTTGTACGTGTTAAACGCTATTAAAAGCTTATCGTCCTATCAAAATCACATGAGAGCTCTTCGTTAACCTGCATTACTTTACGGGATATTTGACCCATAGTTTCTATTCTTTATTGGCCAGTATAGCTAAAGTCACTTTTTACTTGCCAAATACGGTATCTGAGTTCAGCGCCTTCGGGTAGATAAAATACTTTTGGTAAGCGACTATCGTAATCAATCGTAATACTTTCACCTAGCGTGACAAATTTCGCAGTTTTTGGGTCACGGCACATCATCATAGTACTTGGACCATCAGTCAGTTTATCTAGCGTGTAGTAGCTATAACCCCAACCTTGTAAGCTCTGCTTTTCTACTGTGCCCATTAATCTGTGTTGATTGCAATCAACCATTTTATTTTGGCCAATTTGAATTTCTACTTTGTAGTTCGCTTCATCATCACGTTTAGATAGCGATAGGATATGTTGAACTTGATTGTCCAAAGGCTTAGGAAACATTTTAGCTTCATCTATTTCTTGGTAATTTTGCTCTGAAAACTGATGACTTGTAATCATGTTTGGTCGCTCAAATTGATTAGGTACTGGGCTTGTTGCCATTGTTGAAAATGACATGCCGACGATTAATCCAATTGCTGAGATGTTGAATAGATTTTTTAATGTACTGTTTAGACTTTTTTTCATATGGATTCTCACTTCTAAAATGCTAATGTAATACTTAAGCTTGATTGCGTTGTTATTGATATAAACGATAGCCAATTGAAAAAGGGTTTTATTTTTTTCACTTTTTTAAAAATTAATTTTTTACCTTTGAGCCTTTTACATTGGTTTTCTAAAATATCCTTTATTTTCAATGTTTTTTAGATTAACTTTGTAACGCTATTGCTTAAAATAATATTTTTAATACACTGAAAAAGTATACTTTATGTGTTTAATGAGCTTAAAGCCTAAGTAAGTTAGCCTGTCTTTTAGTGCAACTTATCAGCTAAGTAATCGTTCATAAACACATTCATGATGACATAGGATGTTCTATTGAATACTAATCTGGAAAGCTCTGCCCATATACTGCGTATGGCAGTCCCTCAAATGTCAGCGCTAAACATTCCCGTTACGCCTGAAAACTATGCCATTTGGTATCAGTATTATTCTGAGACTAATCTAGGTTTAAAGCGAGCCATTGATGGGTTATTGGCTAATAAAGTAGAATTTACCGCTTCAGTTAACCAAGGCTTGTATAACAACTTCATCCAAGAACAATCGCCTGAGGTGATTGAAAATGTTCAAATAGAGACTCAGATCTTAATCAATAGTTTAGTGAATAAAATTAATCAGTTCTCAGCTGGAACCGATGATTTTTCAACTAACTTATCTATATTCAATGAAGAAATGCAATCTGAAGCTAATCCACAAACTCTTAATAAGTTGGTGATTAATATCAGTGCTGAAGTTGAAAAGGTCATTGCCAATAACCAGTCAATGCAAGAGGATATCCAGACTTTAGGTGATGAACTCACTCAACTTAAAGAAGAAATGGATAATCTCAGTAAAGTTGCTATGACTGATGAATTGACTTCGTTAAATAATCGTCGAGCCTATGAAATATTTTCAACAGAACAGGTCAGTTTGTTTAATCAAAACCAAATTCCTTGCTGTTTGCTGATGGTAGACATTGATCATTTTAAAGCGTTCAATGACACACACGGGCATTTAGTCGGGGATAAAGTGTTAGCTTTTGTCGGTTTTGCTTTAAAACAGTCGGTTAAAGGTAATGATTTCGTTGCTCGGTATGGGGGGGAGGAGTTTGTTATTCTACTACCTAATACCGAGCTTAAAGATGCCTTTACGGTTGCTGAAAATATCAGAGAACGTATTGCTGGACGTCAATTGACCATAGGTAAAGAAAATAAGCAGCAGTTAGGCAATATAACTGTGTCTATCGGGCTTGCACATATTCAACCAGGCGATGATTCAGAAACCTTATTAAAACGTGCTGACGACATGTTGTACCAAGCCAAATCATCTGGTCGTAATTGCGTCAAAGGTTAGTGCTTGATTAGTCGTTAACAACCAATACCTAACACGGTTGGATAAAATGCCTGTTCCTCAAGTAAAAAGGCTAAGTAATGAATACTTAGCCTTTTACTCTCTAATCTCTCTAAAACCTTTAAACGATCATCTTGGTATCAAGATGACTCATCCGAACTAGGTAAATCCATGTGCATTTTTATTAAATGCTCTTCCATATCAAATGACACTGCGAAACCTAAGTTTTTAGCAAGATTAGCCATGCTACGGTTTTCAAACATGGTAAAACCAGCAAGTACCGGAGTATCAGTGGATTTATAATAATTGACTAACTTTTCTAATAATAATTTACCTAAGCCAATCCCTTGATAGTCACCGCGAACCGCCATCGCAAATTCAGCTTCAGTGTTATCAGGATCTGTGGATGCTCTAACAGCCCCTAGGGTAATCGACTCGCCATTATCATCCACTGCTGTTGCAATAAATGCCATTTCTCGGGCGTAATCAATTTGAGTTAATACGGCCATTTCTTCGTGTGTCATACGCGAACGTACGCCAAAATAACGCTTATATCTATCTTCATCACTTAAGGAGTTGTCAAAAGCCAAATGCTTTGGTTCATCTTCTGGCAAGATTGGCCTTAACATGATTTCAATGCCATTTTTTAGCACTGCCGTTTGTTCAAGCTCCTTAGGGTACGGCATGATAGCCAAGCGAGTTTTTGGGTCAATGTCTGCTTGATTCAGCTTCATATTCACATCAAGCAGGGTGATTGTTTCACCTGCGGCGAGTACAGGGTTTAAATCTAATGAGGCTATTTCAGGGCAATCAATAATCAGATGAGAGATTTGGGTTAACATGATACATAACGCATTCATGTCTAAGCCTAACGGTAAATGCCTGTCTCTGAGTTTATTCGCTTTTAAGGCCTGAATGACCATGTATCTGGCAAGGGTCATGTTCAGTGGCGGTAGGGCAACGGCAGCATCACGGGTCGGATCCCACTCTGAACCACCTTCACCTAAACATATTGCAGGTCCAAACACTGGGTCGTTAATCACTGAAACACGAACTTCTTGAGCTCCAGCGGTTAGCGCCATCTTTTGAACTATCATCCCATCAATTTTAGCATCTGGGTTTATTTCTCTGACGCGACTTGTAATAGAGTGAGCTGCTTGCTTCACTTCTTCATCATTGGTGAGATTTAGCATTACGCCGTGTGCATCTGATTTATACATTAAATCAGGAGATTGCACCTTTAGCGCGACAGGGTAACCGACCTTATTGGCAAGTTTAACCGCTTCATCTGCTGTTTTAGCAAAACAAGTTTGAATTGTATTAAGGCCATAGGCTTTTAATATGTCACGGGTTTCATGTGTTTCTAAAATAAAGCGTTGTTCATTCTGCGCTTTTTGAAGCAATGCTCGAGCACTAGTGGCATCTGCTGGAATATTATCAGGAATTGATTGCGGCACCTCTTGAAGTAACCTTTGGTTACGGCGGTACTCAACCATATGCATGAAGGCTTTAACGGCGCCTTCTGGTGTACGATAAGTCGGTATAACCGCTTTATTGAACAATTTCCTTGCTGGATAAGCCGAGTTTTCACCGCTCCAGTTAGTGAGAATATTAAGCTTGTTTCTATTAGGATGAGCTTTAATGGCTTCTATTAAGCTCTGGGCTATTTCATCACTTTCTTCTAATGCCGATGGCGAGTGGAGTACAAGGATGGCATCCATTTCCTGACTATCCATCAAAATGTTCAGTGCTTTGGTGTACCTGGCACTGTTCGCATCACCGACAATATCGATGGGGTTTTGTCCCGACCATGTGCTGGGTAATATCTGATTAAGTTTATTAACGGTATCTTCTGATAATTGTGCGAGCTTCCCGCCTTTTATAATCAATTCATCTGCAGCTAGCACAGCAGGGCCGCCGCCATTACTGATTATCGCAACTCGTTCACCTTTAAGGGGGGTTGAGTGAGCTAAACTTTCAACAGCGGCAAATAGCTCAATCAAGTCATTGACTCTAAGCATACCCGCACGTTTAAATGCAGCTTCATAAACGGCATCATTACCGCCTATGCCGCCGGTGTGGAGCATGGCAGCTTTAACACCTTCCTGGCTTCGCCCCGATTTAATGACAAAGATGGGTTTATTACGAGCTGCAGCTCTTGCAGCAGACAGAAAATGGCGTTTCTCGTTAATGGAGTCAATGTACAACATGATCGCGCTAGTGCTGCTATCGCGGCCAAGGTAATCCAGTAATTCATCGAAATCGATATCAGATGCATCACCAAGCGATATGAATGATGAAAAGCCAATATCTTTGTTGTTTGCCCAATCCAGCACTGTGGTACAAATGGCAGCGGATTGAGACACGAATGCTATCTTGCCTTTTTTGGCACTGCTATGGGCTAAACTGGCATTTAATCCGATTGGCGGGATAATCATGCCTAAACTGTTCGAACCTAAAATACGCATACCAAAACGCTTTGCGTGTTGTTGGGTCAGGCTTAATAAGCTGACTCCATTCTCATCAAACTCGTTGGCCATTCCAGATGCCATGATGATAACCACTTTACAACCGAATTGAGCTAAGGTTTCGACTATTCCTGGTACACGGCTGGCTCGCGTACAGATAATAGCTAAGTCAGGTTTGATTGGCAGAGATTCGATATTAGGGTAGGCGAGTACTCCCATGACTGAATCATATTTAGGTGTCACCGGCATGATTGGGCCAGAAAAGCCGCTACCCAGTAAGTTTTTCATCAATACACGACCCGCTCGCTTTTGTGTATTAGATGCGCCAATCACGGCGATAGACTTTGGCTTAAATAAAGCGTGAATACTTCTCTGACTCATAGTGCCTCACTGTCGAGTGAACTAGCTATTTGCGATAGATTTCAACATAACTTTTTGACATAACTCGGATAACCAAGTGATTTTTGCTTCGTGGCGACGTGCCGCACTGCATATAACAGCTAAATCGACTGCAATATCCTTATGGGTATCATCTGATTCTAGCTTAAATTGGTAAGAGTAATTTTCCGCCAGCAATTGTCGCTGAACACTATAATTATCGACAATAATCGTAGGATTGAGCTTATCGTCTACGGTGCGATACAGCTCTACATATTCATTTAAGTCTTCCACAATCAGTTTGATAAACTCGCCATTTTTATTGCCAACTAGCGAACCATAACCTGAAGCGACTTTCTTTTGATATAACTGCTGTGGTCTTTCTCTTAGTGATTGGATCCCAACATCAATCGAGCCATCAATTAAGCCATCATTGCTGCTTTTACGCCATTGTCT
This sequence comes from Shewanella sp. TC10, assembly GCF_009663145.1. Taxonomy (GTDB): domain Bacteria; phylum Pseudomonadota; class Gammaproteobacteria; order Enterobacterales; family Shewanellaceae; genus Shewanella. Next base: position 88,317 of record NZ_VKHR01000014.1, on the reverse strand, counting down.
TAATTCTATTACTGCATCCGTTTCTGCTCTAATTGCATTAATCAGTTCTTTACCCATCATTACCATTAATGGCTCACCTAAGTGAACGGTAATGTATTGTAGGTTTTTAGGATCAAAATATTCAGGTTCAAGTGCTAAGTTTATTTGCTCGATTGAGCTTTGGATTTTTGGGGCGATTTTGTCAGCATAGCTGGTTGGGTGAAGGCCATTAGCGGTGCGAATGAATAAGGGATCGCTTAGTTCTTCACGTAATTGTGCCAACACTTTTGAGACAAACGATTGTGAACGCCCAAGTTGTTTCGCAGCTCTTTGGGTAGAGCCTGCTCTATATAGGGTAATGAACACATTTAGTGCATTAAGATCCATAATATACCGATAATTTAGAACACTTTAAGCTCATATTACACCATATATTCCGCAAACACATTAACCACCAAAGTAAATAAGCCATTTGGAATAACGGTTATTCCATTTTTACATTTAGCTATTGTTAATATTGCATTTGTTATTATTTTTTATCTTATGAGGAATACATGTCAGAACAGCTAGAAATTGCATCTACAGCATCAACTCAGCCCAATATAGCGTTGAGTATTTTAAAGAAGAGTCTCACTGTTATTGCTGCATTTTCAGCTTTAGGTCTTATGAGCTATTTGTTTTCATTACTGACACAAATCCATGGTAAAGAATTGCCAGAAAGCTATTTTGCTAATGGCTATCCAAGTATTTTAGCGTTACTTGATTCTGAGCTATTTATGGGTTTTGTTTTCGTCGTTACTATCGCGATCATTTGCTACATATTGTTTTTGTTTTGGCGTTTGCATGAAGTGGCTGTTCACAAAGCTGAAGCCATGTCGAGTGCGCACACACAAATTGTATTTGCCTTGTCATTATGTGGTTTATTTATCGATAAAGCATGGTGGGTATTGGCGATAATTATTGCTTTCGGTCGCTGGGATGTATTAGCTAACAGACTTTCTAGCATCATTAGTAACGGCTTAAAAGGAGATAAGTAAATGAAAGAGATTATGCTCCCATATGTACTCATTATATGGCTCCTAGTAAAACTTGGCATTATCCAATGGAACCTTGCTAATGCAGTTCGTTCTGTTGGTTTAGGTATTTTTATCGCATTTATGCTTTTTACCGCACACCGTTTTTGGTCTCCAGCTGATTTAACCGATAGCTCAACAATTAAAGCACCTCATGCGGTGTTAAGCCCTTTATTTGGTCAAGAGATTGAAGAGATTTATGTCACTCACAACCAAAAGGTCAAAAAGGGTGATTTGATTTATAAGTTGGTATCAGTAGACAGTGAGCAAGAAATCGGTTCGCTAGAAGCGCAAAAAGCTGCTGAGCTTGCTAAAAAAGAAGCGTTAAAACTTAAAATGCATTCGTTAACGGTGACGTTAAATAATGATAAACGAAACTTTAAACGTGTTATCAATTTAGGTGAACATGCCAGCGAAATGACCCGTGACGATCTTGACGCTAAAATCGAGTCCACAGTGGCTGAAATAGCATCTGTAAAAGCTGAGCTTGAAACCCATCGAGCGCAATTACGTTCATTCGACGCACAAATCAGTTCAGCTAAATGGAATGATGATCGTCGTGAAATTAGAGCGCAGTTTGATGGCCAGTTATCAATTACTAATGTCGCTGTTGGCAGTCGTATAGGTAACATGCACTTATATGATACTTCTAAAAAGTTTTTAGAAATGCGTATAGCTGATCAAACTTATCGCTATGTTAAACCAGGTCAATTTGCTGAATTTTATGTTGATGCTTTTCCTGGAGAAATTTTCCGAGGACGGGTTCACAGCGTTACCTCTGGTACCGGTGAGTCACTAATAAGTCCTATGGCAGGTACACAACATGTAAGACAACACGTGGGCAACAATTCAGGCAGTCACGGTCGTACAGTGATTATTGAGTTTGAAGAGCCGGAAGGTTATATCATCCCAATCGGTGCAACAGGTTCAGGCTGGATTTCAGCTGACAAGCCAGCTAACTTTTTAGGGTTTATGGATATCATTGGTGCAGCCACCATCAGACTTAAGGCGTTGAAAGCTTACCTTAAAGCTTTGTAAATTGTATTTATAAGTACTTGCAGAAGTAAAGCTCATTAGCGTCTGTCGCAAGAGCGTCTGTTGCGAGTTAATTTTAAAGGGAGCTTCGGCTCCCTTTTTTGTTATTTGTTTCTGTCTTAGTTTTTTCACATCTTCTGCCTACAGCTTAAATTTTGTGCTTGCTTAGTTATCTGAGCTGACTTTGTGCACCCATTGATACAAATGCGACAAAAATACTACCGAATGGTATCGACTAGTAACTGCATTGAAAACGATTGATCGCGCTTTCATTTATACCTCAGTGGTACTTTTGGGCAGATTTAGCTTTGTTTGCAGCATTAAACTCTAACTGAGTTGGTTTTTTTATCGTGATTCAGTAAATTTCACTGGCTAAACATGTTAAGGCGAGATTGATTTGGCGTTTAGTTAATATTAAATGGTGTTTTTGCACTTGATATAGGCCTGCAGATAGTCAATTTTGAATACCGATGGAATTAATTCTAAGGAAGGATTAAAAAATAAAAACCAAAGGTTGGCTTTATCATGTTCAAATCGCTTTCAGTTAAAATTTTTGTAGGAATGTTTGCAGGCCTGCTTATTGGGACATTATTCCAATACGGCTTCGCAAATGATGGTTTCGTTAACGGGACATTGGTGGATGTTGCTGCTGGTATTGGCAGTATGTTTGTTCAGTTAATTATGATGTTGGTAGTACCACTGGTTTTCTTCAGTATTGTTACAGGCATCATTGAGCTAAACGATCTTAAGTCCTTCGGTCGATTAGGTAGTAAAACCTTTGTGCTGTATTTACTGAATACTGTCGTGGCGATTGTGGCCGCAATTGCATTATCTGTTTGGTTTGCACCAGGCTCCGGTTTAGCATTAACAGGGGATAAAAATGCTGAATTAGTCACAACAGAGCTACCAGGTTTCTTAGGCATGATTGTAGACATCATTCCGCGTAACCCAATTCAAGCATTTGCAGAAGGTAACATGCTGCAAATCATTTTTATGGCCTTAATGACAGGCGGTGTCATTAAAGCCTTAGGTGATACTGTTAAGCCAACGATTACCTTTTTCCAGCAAGGTAATAAAATTATGCTTAAGATGATCACTGTAGTGATGAGCCTTGCTCCTTACGGTGTCTTTGCATTAATGATCCAATTAGGCGCGACTTTTGTACCAGAAGCGTTTATGAGTGTATTAAGTTATATGATGCTAGTGATTGGCTTATTAGCATTTTGGGCTCTTGTGGTGTATCCAACTATTATCGGCTTAACCACATCGACTTCAGCCAGTGATTTTCGTCGTCATACCCGTGAGCAGTTCTTATTTGCGCTTTCTACAGCCAGTTCTAATGCGACAATCCCTGTCACTATGCGCACCTTAATTGAAAAGATCGGTGTTAAGAAAAGTATTGCCGGTTTTGGTGTACCAATGGGTGCAACCATGAACATGAGTGGCGCTGCTATCTATATTACAGTGGGTATTTTCTTTGTCGGAAATGCCTTTGGTCATCCTATTGAAATGAGCCAACTTCCAGTGCTTGCTTTCACTGTGTTTCTATTGTCAATCGGTGCTGGTGGCGTTCCAGGAGGCGGGATCGTTATGATTGGTGTGCTGATTCATCAATTAGGTTTACCGATTGAGGCAATTGCCATAGTTGCCGCATTAGACCGTATTATTGATATGTTCTGTACCAGCACTAACGTGGTGGGTGACGCTGCTGTTGTGACCATAGTTGATCATAGTGAGCAAGTATTAGAGCATGAACAAGTATCGGTTAATACTGCGACTGCGTAATTATTTAAACATGAGAACTTAAGCTTGAGATTAAGCATAAGAACTTAAGAATAAGCTCATATGCATAGGGAGCAGTTTAAATACTGTGTGTTTTAAAGCAGTATTAACAGTTTAAAAAAAAGCGGCCTAGGCCGCTTTTTTATTATCAAATTCTTACGCCACTAGCAAAGCTGCAGCCAGGGAAAGATGCATATGGGTTCAAAGGCTTAAATTCGATAATGCTAATTTCACTGATTTTATCAGCTTCAATTTTCTGCTCTATTTCAAAATAAAACCACCATCGCCTATTTAATGAGGTTAACTCTATATAGGGATAGCTCCTCATTTTCCAGCTACCTTTCAGATGATCTGAGTGTGTGACAGCCTTACTGGTATATGATAATTCATAGGTACTATCTTCGTTAAGGCTTAGAGCTACTAAGGTATCGCAATTTCGGCTTTGGTATTCGTTAGCCAGATCTCGCATGGTTACTTTATCTTTGGGTTTAATGCCATCAGGTAGCAAAAATAAACCCACATTATCTTTGCTATACCAGTGATTTCCAGACTTTAGCATTTCAACATTAGGAATAACCCAGCCATCATCAGAGAGCGAGCCAATAAGCCCTTGTAGGTGAGTTTCATCTTTTATAAACGGGGAATATAAGATGGTTGATTGATTTATCGTATCAGGGAAAGCGTGGGTATTGGTTGTCACTTTATAGTTAGCTTGTTCCAGCGTCGTGGTGACTTTGTCAATGTCAGCCTCTGATAAATAACGCGTATATAAATGTACTTCAGTAGCTGAACAGCCAGCAAGCATCACAGTCACGATGAGGAGTTTCCATATTTTCACTTCATTGTATCCTTACAAATTAGTTTATGTCGTTATTATGCCTACACAACGACTTTGGCGTAGCTTTCTCTGTCTATATCATCAACTTCGACTGAAATAGAACAATCCTTTATTGATAAGGTCTTCAATTGCGCGAGTACTAATTGAGTGAGTTTTGATTTTTGCTCAACATCACGTCCAGAAAGGATCTTTAAGGTAACGTGGATAAAATTGATATCAACTGCACCGGTTTGGTAATGTGAATAAGCGATGGCTCTTACCTTAATATCACTGCCTTGTGGGTCAAATAAGTTTGAAGTTAACGCACCTCGGTGAACTAACGGTACGAGCAGATTTCCATCAATTTCTGTCGAGTGCTCAATAATACAATGTGGCATTTAAAACTCCTGTGTCCTTGTTAAAGTCGTGCATGAAATTGTTTTCTATGATTCATTTATGCTTTTGAACCAACCTAATTGAACATCACACTGGCTGCTTAACTCTGGTTGCTTAACTTTGGCTGCTTACAATACGCATTAATTAGCTGCTTTAAAAGCAGCGATATGATTTTAACGATAAGAGCTGGAGATAGGGGAATGCTGGTGTTTTGTACTGAGCTTAAGTAATTGGGCTTAAGTAATTGAGTTTAATTAATTGGGTTTAAGTATTTAATTTTTAGTATTGAGCAGTAATGGTGGATATCTGCGTAAGTTAAGCATTTACACTCAATCCACTCTCTATCTACTTTACCAGCTCAACACTGTCATTATTCGCTTCGATGCTATTCGTTTCGATACTATTAGTTTCGAAATAGGATTTGCTTTGTAAATACTGCTGAATCAGGCCTTGAGATAAAATTATTATCGTCATTACTTGGTAGAGTATTCCTGACCATGACATCAAATATATTGATAACATAAGATTTAGTGCGTTACTGGCTATCATAGCGAGTCTTAACTGGCTGCCTGCAAAGTAAAATAAGCTAACACTCATGACGACAGCAGCCATGACAGCACACCATTCACTCCAATGTTCAGCCCACATAAACCCCTGTAGTATTGCAACACCGCTAAACAGCATAGTCAGGAGTAAAGGGGATAAGTTAATTGAATCATCTTTATTGAGGCTTTGACAGCAACGAAAGCGGATAACATTAACCAGTTGATTCGCCATGCCTAAAAAACTGCCTAATAGGCCTAAGTGAACAGCAGTAAGTATTGCAGCTACCATATTGCCATGAATAAATTTGCAGTCTTGCTGTTGGCTATTTGCCCACCAACCTATAGCCATTGACACAAATCCAATTGCTTGGATAAAAAATAACTGATTTAAAGCAAACTCAGGCACGCACAGTAATCCGATAAAAATTTGAAGGTGCGTATTGTCTATATTTTCGCCGCTAAAACAATGATCCAGTCGAGGTTTATTCAATTATGCTGATATTAGCTTGTAAAACCCCAAATACGTGTATTTCACGTTGCTTAGTTGTTGTTTTTTTGTGTTGCTAAAGCACTGTTTGTGTTGCTGTGCACAAGTCGTTCATCGGTACAAAATGGGCGATATAAGGTCAAGACACTGTTTATTGAGTGACTGCTTATGAGTCACGTTGATTAAAAGATTGTTGTTCAAATGACTGTAGGTTAAATAGATGCGATTGAGTCGCTGAAGCTTGAACAACGCTTACTGAGCTATTACAGCGAATTAATGCGTAAGCGCTTTATTTTAACGGCAACTGACTTGAGGGATATCTTGCCAACAAGTGGTGTATTGCGGCGTGAGTAATTCTCGGCGCATATGCCATTTTCCGCTAATACCTTGTGCAGCAACAAACACAGAGTCAGTACCGTAGCGTTGGTTGAGCGTATCGCAAACTTGCATCAGCGCAGGATCTTTAGGCGGCGTGAACAAGTCTCCTTGTAAATGTTGTACAGGACATAAGTCCACCAGCCCGATGCCGATTTTATAATAACGAGTAGAGGGGTTAAACAGTTGGCTTCCAATGCTTGTAGCATGACTGATGAGTTCAAAACTGTCGTTGGTAGGCGTCGCGCAGCGGTAGTGATACTTAAAACCGCTGGGCTGTTCATCATAGGGGGAGTTTCTGGCAAAAATAAGTAAGCTACTTGCAGCAGAGCCTTGTTTGCGTGCTTTCGCTGCTGCAATCCCAGCATGCTTACTTAAGGCTTGTAGTAATGCCTCTTTGTCTGTAATGCGTTCACCGACACTACGAGTCGAAAAGATTTGCTGTTTATCTGCTCGAGCACTGTCCCAGCCCTTACACTCTTCACCATTGAGTTCACGTACTGTGCGTTCTATTTCAATACTAAAGCTTTTTCGAGCCAGTCCTGGTTTGAGTTTGGACAAAGCAAGTGCATCATTAATGCCCATGAGTTGTAACTTTTTGCCTATACGAGAACCAATTCCCCATACATCGGTGACTTTCATGCTAGCGAGAATATTTTGCCGTTGTTGAACTGAATCAATATAACAAACGCCATTATAACCACTCAGCTTTTTAGCCGCATGGTTTGCGACTTTAGCTAGGGTGAGCGTTTCACCAATACCAACACAAACAGGTAAGCGAGTTTCTTTCCATACCGCGCGGCGAATGCGAGCAGCATGGGTTAATAAACAAGGTATAGCAGGGTAGCTTTGTTTGAAAGATAGAAAAGATTCATCAATTGAATAGATGTGTTGTTCTGGCGCAAATCGGCCAATGATCTCCATCATGCTGCTAGAAAGCGAACCATACAATTCATAGTTAGATGACAGAGCAATCACCCCCAGCTTGCTACACAAGTCTTTGACTTCAAAGTAAGGGCCGAACTTACCAATGCCTAATGCTTTCGCTTGTCGGTTGGCGGCAACAATACAACCATCATTATTGGAGAGTACAACAATAGGGCGGCCACGCCATTCAGGCCTAAAGACTTGCTCGGCACTACAATAAAAAGAATTGGCATCAACTAAGGCATACATCAATTAATTACCAGAAAGAATAGGACTTTGACGATGACAGCGGATAGAGCGGATCACCACCCCTTCAACACTAAAGTTGTCGTGCTCCTGGATTAACACGCTATTGTGATGATCATTAGCTGACAACAGTAATCGGCGCTTGGTATCAATCAGCTTACAGACGAAGTTGCCGTTGTAATTAGCCACGATCACATCATGATTTTCAACGCTGACATGACGATCGACAATTAAAATGTCTTTATCAAAGATGCCTATTTTCTCCATTGAGTCGCCACTGGCTTGACCAATAAAGGTGGCGCTTGGATGCTCAATTAACAGCTCATCTAAACTGAGTGGTAGTTGTCGATATTCTGCAGCAGGGGATTCAAACCCGGTGATCCCAGCGCTAGCAAAAATGGGAATAACGTTCATAAATTTCACATCTTAAAATAACTGTATATTTATACAGTATTATAGTCCTCCCCGTAAAATTGGCAATAATTTCCGTTTATTTGTATTCGATTTGAACAATTTGTCGATTATTTGTTCGAAGGGAGAGTGAAGGCTTTTTAAAAAGAACCATCGTGAATTGAAGAAGTTAATCAGTTGTTCAGCTTAGGTTTAGCATGAGTAGATAAAATAGTTATCAATTAAGTGAATCGAAATCGAAACGACAGACATCTAGATCAAACAGTGAGCCTTTAAAAGTACTTGGCGCGTTTAGGTAACTAATTGAAGGTGCGAGCGAGTAATATTGAGCAATAAACAACAAACACGCTTAAAAGAATCGGCATAAAAGGAATATCAATATGAAAAAGTTAATGATGGTCGCTATGTTTGCTTTCTTCTCAGTGGCTGCAAATGCCAGTTATTCAACTCAACAGTCGGTTGTGATACAAATCGACCAATCTCGAGCTAATATTGAAACAGCAGTGAGCTGCTCGATTATCTATTCTCATACCCCATTGGCGACTGAAGCAGATTTTTATAAAGGATTGGTATACGAGAACTATTCAAATCTTGTGGACCAATTAGTGTTAACAGGTCAATCTGAAAATCAAGCAAGACAAACAGCGATGGAGCAAGTGGTGTCACAAGCACAGCACATGGAAAAATTACTTAAAGATGAGAGAAGTGCCGGCAAAGCACAATTCACTCAACTACTTAAACAAACAGCAGTGCAAAATCAGTGTGTTCATTACGCCAAGCTATAACGTCAGAAACTCTTCTAGAGCAACATAACTGTGTTTGTTTAGTTCATGTTGCTTAATTCTTAAATATATAACGATGACCGGACATATGAATGTGCCTGATTTTTGTTCAGTTTAAGTAAATGTCGCACCTAAAGAATCGTAAAAACCAAGGTTACTGCAGCTGATTATGAAAAATTACTTAGCCAATTCAGCGAGAAAAAATAGGTTATCTGAAACTGTCACATTCACTTGGGATGGGGTTATTTGGTATTACTTGATGCCTGTGTTTACTGGTATATCAATAATGGTTGCCTGGTCATCTATTTTAGAAAAATAAAATAGATGACCAAATAATTCCCCATCGTGCGGATAATCATTGTGATGGACTTCTTAAAACTCTTTTAAACGCTGCCTCAAATGGAAGGGCTTTTACCTAATTTGTTTATTGTGAAAAGCGCTGGCTACTTGCAATCTCACAGTGACTAACCAATTCAGGATTGTTATTTCGGTTAACTATCCAACATTCATCGTAAATAGAGCAGTAGCAAAGCTCTATCGCAATTAAATTATCCGTTTTTAAGATGTCATCAACTTTATTGCCTTTATACAGCACTGGCGTAATCGTTTTTTGCGCTGATAATACTGTTTTACCTAAGTGAGATTGCGTAACTTCTTTGAATACATCGATTTCACTCCATTTGGATAGGTATTTATTATCGTGTGTTACCTTCGCGTACTTGATGACCGCAGGTCCTGTACCATTGTTAGAAACAATATATTTAAATGAATCGTAACCATAACCTCGAGCAATTTCGACACTAGGCCATACTGAAGCACGGGCATACGCACGATCGACAGAAGCTGAATAAATTGATGTGAATGTCGTCACTATGCCGATAATTAATGCTGAGAAAGCAACAATCATTTCAGGGTTTTGATACCAAGGTTTTTTATCTGGCGTTTGATGCTGAATGATCTTCTCAAGTGAGAGCTGTATATCAGTTAAGCTTTGCTGATCACCTTGACCTTTATTTGTATCGGTACCACTTTCCATGTAGCTAAGTCCTATTTAATCTTGAATAATACTTTTAAAAAGGATCCTACCCATGTTAATCAGATGTGACAAGTAAAGTGTAAATGACTTAAATTTAGCTAAACAATTAAAAGCTAATGAATACTCCAATAAAATCAAACGTGTGACAGGGCATAATGTATCCTTTAATGACCGATGGTCGGCGCAAACTACTGTCAGTTATAGCCATGGCGATAATGATACTGATAACACACCACTAGGACAGATTTCTCCACTGGAAGGACGAATATCAGTTAATTACCAATCAAAAAGTTGGACTGCAGGCTTATTTTGGCGGATGGTAGCAGCTCAAGATCGAGTGGCCATTGGCCAAGGGAATATTTTCGCTCAGGATTTAGGTGAAAGTAGCGGTTTTGGTACCTTGTCTGTTAACGGTTCATGGAAACAAGATGATTTGCTCGTCAGCTTTGGGGTAGATAACTTATTTGATATTACCTACGCTGAACATGTTAGTCGCTCTGGTGCAGGTAACGATATTCTAGGAAGCGAACCTATGTTCCAAGTTAATGAACCTGGTAGAACGGCTTGGGTGAAACTCGATTATACCTTTTGGTAAAAGCACAAGGTGACTTTTCAATGAAATGAAAAGGGTTTCAGACATACTGAAACCCTTTGATTAGATAATGATTAATGACTTTAATCATTAATCATTAACCATTAATCATTAACTTCTTGAACATTAACAACTAGTTGCTCCCAATTTCGTTGATTATCTATTTCGAACTGAGCACCTTGCTCATCAGCCCATGTAAAACGGGTAATTGCAGAGGTTTTACTGGTGGCTTGATATAACCAATAAGCTTCGGCTTTTAACGCTTCTTCAATTGGTTTATCAATCGACTCATAAACGGTTTGTTTACAAGCGTTTATAGATTCTGCTGGAAATAATGCAATACGGCGTGCAAGGTTTTCAACATACTCACCAATTTCATCAGGCTCTAATGCTTTATTAATAGTGCCGTATGCTTCTGCTTCATCGGCTGTAAAGTCTCGCGCACTTAAAATAATCTCAAGCGCACGACCTAAGCCAGCTTGGCGAGCCATACGAGATGCACCGCCGCCACAAGGTAATATGCCCATGCCGACTTCCATCTGCATAAATTTGTATTTTCCTCGGGCAGCAAAACGCATATCACAAGCTAAAGCAAACTCATGTCCACCACCACGGGCAAAGCCTTCAAGTTTTGCAATGGTTGCCTGAGGTAAACGACTAATGCGCTCCAAAACTGATTGCAGATCGAGTAGTTTTGCTTCGTCACGAGAGACTGCATCTTTTGACATGTCTCTTAACAGGTTAGTGTCGTAATGACATACCCAAATTTCTGGGTGCGCTGATTGAAAAACAACAACCTTTATTTCTCGATCGCGCTCTAAACGCAAAGCTAAACTGTTGAGATCAGCCAGCATTTCTTGTCCTTGGACATTTACAGGTGGGAAATCAATCGTAACCCAAGCAATCCCGTTGTCTGTTTTGACATTGAAGGTTGTAAAGTTCTTATATTCCATGGTTGTTGTCCTTGTTATGTCCTAGTATGAGTTGGAATGTAAATATTTAACGTATTATTCACATCGCTAAAAGGTAGGTCATAACGAAAGATTAGTGAACGATGGTTTTTGATAAAGAGAATTAAGTATTTCTATTAACTAATTTAGTATAAATTGGTCTTCTAATTGCTTGTTTAACACTGGCCGGAATTAGACTTTTAAAGATAATAAGTAAAAAAATTAAATAACAGATTGATAATGGATGATTTTAAATGGATACAGAAAGTTTACGTTTGTTTGTCAAAGTCGCAGAGTCATTAAGCATTAGCGCTGCGGGGCGTAAATTAGGACTTTCTCCTGCGATAGCATCAGCTAGATTATCAAAACTTGAAAACCAACTAGGTACTGATTTATTACACCGTTCAACACGTAAGGTTTCTTTGTCTACTGAAGGTGAAGGTTTTTTACCTTATGCGAGAGAAATTTTAGTGCAACAAGATGCAGCTATTGCAGCCATTGGTACTGAAGTTAATGAAGTAAAAGGGGTATTACGTTTCACGGCATCAAATACCTTCGCGCAATTGTATATTTTGCCAGTATTACCAGAGTTTTTGATTATGTATCCCGAGTTAGATTTAGAGCTCAAGCTAAGTGATACACAAGTCAATGTCATCGAGCATGGTATTGATCTCGCGCTTCGTAATACTGAAGTAAAAGATAGCGGTTTAAGAGCGAGAAAACTGGCTGATGATCAGAGGATTTTATGTGCATCACCAGCTTACATTTCAAAATATGGTTCTCCGCAAACCCCTGAGTCATTAGAGGAGCACCAATTAATCGTCTTTAAAGATGCTAAAGGGCGAAAAATGACTCATTCTGGAAATGATGAAAGTCAAAGCGCTGTTTTTCCACCATCAAATGCCAGGGTAAGACTAAGTTGTGATGATGGTACTAGCATGAAAATCGCAACTTTAGCTGGAACAGGTATATCAATGAACTCATACTGGAGTGTTGCACATGAAATTAAACAAGGCGATTTAGTTCATGTACTACCGGAGTTTCATATTGACGATCAAACGGCAATTTGGTTGGTTTACCCTAAAGCTAATGCCTTAAGTGCTAAGGTGAGAGTCTTTATAGATTTTTTAGTCGAAAAGATTGGCGATCCAGCAATTTGGAATCGATAACACCTTGTAAACTGTCTGAGTGGGTTAAGTAATATGCTTTTAAATAATGAGTTTATTTGCTTATATAATTTGCAATCACTTAAATCATTGGGTGCAATCGTATGTAATTGAATAATCTTTATACAGTCGATAGGTTAGCTAGTTAAGGTAATGCTAATAAGAAAGCAATATGATAACTAAACATCTATCGCCACGTTCTTCAAATCCAGAATCGACACCATATTTAAAACAACCAACAAAAAATTCGTCAGAATCTGACCCCAATTGTTCTCTTTCGATAACTAAAGCATTAGATATTGTTACTGAGCCCAACGATAGTAAGGCTATTGTGCCCAATGAAAGTAACGCTATTGAAGGACAAAAGAATAAACCGCTAAATTATCATCATTTACAATTCAATCGACCATTACACCTGTTAAGAGGTTTGGCCATTATTGCAATTGTAGGGGCGCATGCATGGTCATTTATGATTTTCTGGACGGGTTCTTTAGACTCTGTGGGTTTGGAAGTACTGTTCTCAGTGACAGAAATGCTATTTCATGGCTCTACACTCTATTTTGCCATTATATCTGGGCTGTTATTCAGCTTGATACTCGCTAAACGGTCCTGGAAGCAGTTTTATCTAAGCAAACTTATCAATGTTTTACTGCCTTATATTGCGGTATCTCTATGTTATTTTTCATTTTATGGAGGCTGGCAAGCAGAAGGGGATATCAAACAATTTTTACTTAGTGTGTGGACGGGAAAAGCATCTATTCATTTGTGGTATATCCCGGTGTTAATGGCCTTGTATGCATTGACTCCATTACTGTGGAGTATAGCGAGAAGGCCTGAGCTATCGTTAGTCTCAATTGTCATCATATTGTTACCGCTTATCATTTCGCGAAGTCCATTCCCTGACTTTATTAAATTGCAGACCTTTATTTACTTTATAGGCGCTTACACATTAGGCATGTTTGCAGGTAACTATTATCAGCAAGTATTAGATTGGATTGGCAACCATATTAAAATGCTTTTGACGCTATTAGTCATCTTAAGTATATCGATTACTAGCAGCTACTTTTATGACTTTACTGACATTGGATGGTTTTCATTAAGACAGTCACTGATTTATGCACAAAAAGTCATTATCACAGCCACCGTTTTATACGGATTACATTGGCTTGTTGACCAAGAGGGTATTGCTAAACACCCTTTGTTAGTCAGTAGTAAATTAGAAAGTACCAAAAGAGCGGTAACTGCATTAGGTGATATGGCATTTTCAATTTACTTTTTACATGTCTTTTTTATGGGATGGGTCATTTATGCGGTACAAGATTGGTTTTTGATTGATAGAAGTGCACCTGAGATACTAGTATACGGCTTGTTGAGTTTAATCAGTTCCATAGCTGCAAGTGTGATGTTTACTAAGATGATGCAGCTAGTGTTAAACAAGCATTCACGTAAACTCATCGGAGCCTAAGTTGCTATATGTCCCAATTTCTAAATGTCTCAGTTGAACAAAACAATATAGTAGGAAATATCGAAACACATGCGTCTAGATAAATTTGTTTTACGTAGTACACAATTGAGTAAACCAACTGTTATTACTTGCATTGAATCAGGTGAGATACGAGTTAATCAAGATGTGATAACAGATGTACGCTATCAAGTGCATGAAAATAATTATATTGAATATCAAGGTAAGCAGTTAGTCCCAAGGCCTTTTAGGTATTTAATGTTTAATAAGCCAGTCGATACAATATGCTCAAATGTAGATGGAGATTATCCTTCGATTTTACATTATCTTGAAATTGAGAATAAGGATGAGCTTCATATTGCTGGCCGATTAGACGCCGACACAACAGGTTTAGTGCTTATCACTGATGATGGTCGCTGGTCTTTTAATATCATGAGACCAGAAATGCAATGTGAGAAAACATATCGAGTCACATTAGCAAAAGCATTAATACAAGGTACAGCTGAAAGATTTACTGAAGGCTTGCTGTTACAGGGTGAATCTAAACCCACGTTACCCGCTAAGCTTGAGAACATTGAAACAGAATCAAGCCATGATGCTGCACATCAAGTTTTATTGACTATTTCTGAAGGACGCTACCACCAAGTCAAAAGAATGTTCTTTGCTGTAGGGAATAAAGTAAAACAGTTACACCGCGAAAAGATTGGAAACTTAACGGTAGATATTCCTACTGGAGCATGGCGATATTTAACAATAGATGAGGTTAAGTCACTGACTTATTAATTTATTGGTTAATTAATTCTGCAAATTTCACGCTATTCAGTCATTAAGTTATGTATAAGTACGGGGCTAAGGTATCATCTGCCCTAGATAACACACTTAGCTTATTTGTTTAAAATACAGCTATACGCTACAGCAACGGCTGATATGAAAATAGAAATCCCTGAAATTTTAAGTATAGATAGTACAGATATCGATCCCAATATAACCTGTACTGGTTGTAAAGCGTGTTGTTGTAAATTAGAAGTGATTTTAATCTCAGAGACAGGCGTACCCAAAGAATATATCGGTGAAGATCAATGGGGCGGTGAAGTGATGAAACGCCTAGACGATGGTTGGTGTATTGCTGTTGATAGAGAAACCCTAATGTGTACGATTTATGAGAATCGACCATGGGTGTGTCGTGAGTTTGAAATGGGTTCTTACGAGTGTGTAGAAGAAAGACAGAAAATGTAATAACTTAATTTAGATAATTTGAACAAAGGATTTGTCAGTAAATGAATGGAATGCAATTTTTTATTGAGTTATTAGATAAACTAGCTTGGCCGCTAGTTTTTATTTTTAGTGTCGTCACACTTCAAAAGCCATTGTCAGCGTTAATTCCATTAGCCAAAAAGTTTAAATTCAAAGATTTTGAAGTGGAGTTTGGCCAAGATTTAAAAGCGGTATCTAAAAAGGCCGAAGGGGCATTTCCTGAACTGGAAATCGATAAAAAATCTGTTTTAATCGCATCAGTTGAAAACCTTCCCAGCTCATCAATTTTGCAAGCTTGGAGTGAAGTAGATAAAGCTGCAGAAAACCTTATCAGTACCAAACTGCCGAATGTCATTTTAGATTCTATTACACGCTATAAAGACATTGAAGAAACACTAGTCACTGAACAAATCATTGATACTAAAAAAGCAAAATTATTCAGCGAACTACGTGTTCTTCGAAATAAAGTTGCCCATGCAAAAGGGTATGAAGTTGGCAAAGTAGAAGCTGTTCAGTACATAGAATTATGCTTTGTATTAGTCGATCATTTAAACCAATTAAAATTACAATCTAATGATCCAGTAAAAAACTAGCTAGTAGTGTGTTAAATCATTTAAATAGTCGAGCAGAACACAGCTGCAATATATGCAAAAATTTAAAACCCTCAAGCTAAGCCACGTACCGTTTATCATTACCAAACAGGGCGAACATTCCGTCTCAATGCACCTATGAATTTCTAAATTCAATACTTGTAAAAAGCTACCTTTGGGTAGCTTTTTTTTTGTACAAATATGCTAGCTTTGTATTGAGATAGAAATTCGGTTCGTCGCTATCAATGTTAGAAGGAGAAATTTATGACCCAGGAATCACATGGCTTTTCTATAGGCATAGAGAGAATTAACAACGACATTTTTTTATCACTAAAAGCGAAAGGGACATTAACTCATCAGGATTACTTAACAATAACGCCAATTATCGATTCTGCTTTAGCAGAAGTTAACCATCCTAAGGTGAAAGTTTTCATTGATGGTACAGAGTTAGACGGCTGGGAAATGAGAGCTGCGTGGGATGATTTAAAGCTAGGGCTTAAACATGGCAACGAATTTGAAAAAATAGCCATATACGGTAATAAAGGCTAGCAAGAGGTTGCTGGCAAAATTGCGAAATGGTTTATACACGGCGAATCACAGTTTTTTGAAGATAAAGACGAAGCACTTCAGTGGTTATTGAACTAATACGGAAACCCTAAACACCTTCTTAAGCTTAAGTATAAATTTATAGTGTGTTTAGGGGGTTATAATGCTCAGCAGACATTTTAGTATTCTTAATTGGTTAGGTTAATTGCTTAGGTTAATTAATAGGGTTAATTGCTTCGGTCAAAAGCTTTGATTGAGTGATAAGTTTCAAACTGCTTCGTCTTTATGTGATCAATGTATTAAACCTTATCTAGCAACATCCTGTTTCTTCCTTGTTTTTTCTTATTTATGTCTATACTTATTTTATGAAAAGGAACTTCGAATAAGTGGAGGTATGGTGAGAGCAAAGAAAAAAATACATTCCATATTAGTTGTAGATGATCAGCAGATCATAAGACGGATTTTCATCAAAAGCCTACAGCTGCTCGGAAACTTTGAGATAACTGAAGCTTCTGACGGTTTAGAAGCTTTTACCTTCATAAAAGAACAGCATTTTGACATGGTATTTTGTGATTTAAATATGCCTGTTAAAGATGGGCTATATCTATTGCAGCGCTTAATTGAGGTTCAATATAGCAGTCCAATTGTTCTTTTCAGTGGGGAAGATGAAACATTACTTAATTCAGCAAAAGTCTTAGCCACTCATTATCATTTAAATATTCTAGCAATTGTTCCCAAACCAATAACCTCAACCATGTTGAAAGGGTTTATAGAGCAAGCAACTAAGTTAACTATCTTCCCGAAAGCTAAAGCGACTATAAAACTTACTCAGAATCAATTAGATAACCATATAAAACAAGGGCATGTGAAAGCATTCTTTCAACCTCAATACAACCTCAACACAAATCGAATATGTGGTTTTGAAGCCTTAGCAAGAATTGTTGATGGTGACAGAATCATAGCGCCCTCAGAATTTATCAATGCAGCAGAAGAGACAGGTTTAATTTTTCCTCTAACAAAAGCAGTCATTACCGATGCGTTTTATCAATTTTCGAAATTGAAAAAGCAATATTCAACTTTAAATCTGTCAATAAATTTATCAGGAAAAATACTCGATGAAGAAATGGTGCCTCAATGGATTGAAAGCGAAGCATCGGCTAACTCAATTTCAAATAGTTCAATTACCTGTGAGCTAACGGAAACTGCAATACCTTCTAACCCGTCAGTAATGATTGTTGCGCTATTAAGATTACGCATGATGAAATTTAAATTATCGATTGATGATTTTGGGACAGGATTTGCTTCATTAGAGCAACTCCATATGTTGCCATTTGATGAATTAAAAATTGATAGATGTTTTGTGTCTGACATCATTAATAATACTAAGTCTCAAGCTCTTTTTAGAAGAAGTATCTCATTAGCCAATGATCTTGAATTACTGGCAGTTGCTGAAGGTGTAGAGGATTATGAAACGAAATGTTTAATTCAAAAACTTGGCTGCTCAATAGCGCAAGGCTTTTACTTTTCGAAGCCACTACCTGCAAAAGATATGGTAGATAAAATTAATGAGGTAGGCCTTGGGTTTGGAATTCATCAAGAGGAAACTCAAATTGAATAACAATAAAAAGATATTCCTTTCGTTGGTTGTTGCCTCATTGTTTTTAATAGGTGCTATTTTCATATTTATACTGAATATAAACAGCACATTCGAAGAAAAGACCGTTTCCTTCTACGAGCGAGAAGTAAAACTACTGACAACACAGATTGAAAAAACGCTCTATGAACACCAGCAAGATGCAAAGTTGCTGCCTTTATTTATAGGTGATGTCACTGAGCAGAAGTTGACTGACATTACCTTAAGCAAAGAATTTGAATCCAAATTAAATTCCTTAATTCAATCTAGGAGTGCATACTCAAAAATTGCGATTCTAGATTTGCAAGGGAAGGTCTTAATTGAATCAACAAAAAACAGTCAATCAGAAAAAGTTCCTTTATCTAACCTAGACCAAATTACTATCGCTAATAGCGATTGGTTTAAAGCAATCCGTAGCGCGAAATCAAGTTCAAAACAACCTGTATATATTTATGGGCCACAAGAGCAATTTATTGATAACTATCCTGGCCGCTTCGATATGTTGTTTGGTACTCCGATATATACACAGCAAAATAAAATGGTCGGAATTTGGGTTAACATAGTTGATTTCATATTTATTGAAGAAGTCTTTAAAGAGTTCTACCAACAATTAGTGACAAAAGGTTTACATCACGCAGAACTGTTACTAATTAATGAAGAAGGGTATTTATTAGTTGATTATGACACTGTCAGTAAGAGGCAAAGTTTTTACCAACGTGATTTTTTAGTTTTAAATAAGACTAATTTACTGAAACAAGGAGTATCAAGTGTAGATCGTGCGATTGCGGGGTTTTCAGGTACAGAAAGTTCAGTACATGAAGGTAAAGGAATTGAACAAATCACTATTTATAATCATTTTTCCGGTTATAAAGAGCTGCAAAATATAGGTTGGTCAACATTCGTTAGACTCGATAATGCTGACACTTATTCTTTCTTAGCCTTGCTGAATAATAATGTTTACATATTGTTTATTTTTATTCTATTTTTACTTTTTTTTATTATTCGCTATTTAGTCAATAATTTAATTTTACCAAGTAACAAGATAGCGTTAACCATAAGTGATCTCACTAAAGATAAAACAATAACGAGTAATTTATTAGAAGTTAGTGCTGATACTAAAAGTAACTTAATAAAACTAGAAACCAAATTAATCGACGCTCAAAAATTGCTAGATAAAAGCAACAGTCAGCAAGAAATTCTTGACCTACAACGTAGTGCTATTAATTCGACAGCAACTGGAATTTTAGTGGTAGACATACGGTTACCTGATCAACCCATTATATTTGTTAACAAAGCATTTAGTAAAATTACCGGCTATAGCGCTGAAGAAGTACTAGGTAAAAATTGTAGGCTTTTACAAGGGGCTAGAACTGAAAAAGAGCTAATAAAAAAAATGTCACACGCAATCAATAAAGGTAATGCATGTGATGTTGTCATCACAAATTACACTAAATCAGGTAAAGCATTTATTAACAGTTTATCTATTGGTCCTGTATTTAACAAAAATCGAGAACTAACGCATTTTATTGGTGTTCAAAACGATATAACCAATGAAAAAGCAAAAGAAAAACAAAAAATGGATGAAATGTTAGCCACAATAGAGGAGCGCACTAAAGAATCAAGTGAGTCAGCAAATCGATTAAGGGCTGTGTTTAATACAACGTTAGATGGAACAATTGTATTAGATGATAGAGGTAATATAAAAGATGTAAACCGTTCTTTAGAACTAATATTTGGGAGAACACGAAGCGAACTAATAGGAAATAATATCAGTCTATTAATCGTAAGTTTACAGTATAACCAGTCTGATCACTTGAACAAATCACCATTTAAAGATTGGGTGGAAAGTTATATTAGCACACCTCAAAAGCTATACGGTTTGCACAAAGCAGGTCACCATATACCTATTGAGCTTTCTGTTGGTGAAACAGAACTAGAGTCTCAAATGATGTATGTGGCGATATTAAGAGATATTTCTTTTCAAGAACAAATTAAGCAAAGAGAACAGGAATTACAAAACAAACTACATGATCAGGAACTGATTTATCGAACAGCATTTAACCAAGCAGCTGTCGGTATTGCTCGAATTGGTATTGATTCAAGTTTCGTAGAAGTAAATCAAAAAATGTGTGAAATTTTAGGCTATGAAGAAAATATTTTGCTGACAAAACACATTAAGGACGTCACATATAAAGAGGATTTACCGCAGTCATTTAAGTACATTAGGGAATTATTAGACAATAAAAAATTGTTTTTCAATACAGATAAACGATATGTAAGAGAAAATGGTGACGTTTTTTGGGCAAATTTATCAGCTTCGTTGGTAAGAGATGCAGATACCAATGAGCCTAAGTTCTTTATTGCAGTCGTAGAAGATATTACTGAGCGTATAGAATCTGCTGAAGCTTTATTACTCGCTAATAATGAGAGGGATAAATTACTTAGCGGTATTAATTTAGCTTCTGAAGCAGGTGGTGTTTGTAATTGGTCATTTGATATTAAATCGGGCGAATTAAAATGGGACACTCGAATGTATGATTTATACGGTATAGAAAGGAATAAACCGTTAATATATTCAGATTGGCGTGATGCGGTCCACCCAGATGATGTAGAAGTTGCTGAAAAAGAAATTGCAGATGCAATCGAACAAGTTTGTTCATTAAAAACTGAATTTAGAGTCATTAACCTAAATAATAAATCAACAAAATGGATACAATGTTCAGCTGATTTATCTTTAGATGAAGATAATAATCCAATCACTATGTACGGTATTAATATCGACCTTACTCATGAGAAAGAAATTCAGTGGGCCTTAGAAAAAGAAACGCAAGCAGCGAAACAGTCCAGTAAATCAAAGTCTAGATTTCTAGCAACAATGAGCCATGAAATAAGAACGCCAATGAATGGTGTCATAGGTATGATTGATTTACTTCGCAATACACCATTAAATTCTGACCAAAAAAGAATGGTTACGACTATTAGAGACTCTTCTTTTTCACTACTTGACATAATAAATGACATTCTTGATTTCTCTAAAATAGAATCGGGACAAATTGAAATTGATTTATCGCCATGTGATGTACTATCGCTAGTTGAAAAGACAATGGACAGTGTATGGATTAGTGCATCAAACAAAAATGTAGAACTCTACATAGAACCTGATTTACAGATGCCAAAAGAAATAATGCTGGATTCAGTTAGAGTCAGACAGATACTTTTAAATATTGTTGGTAACGCAATAAAATTTTCAGGCGGAAATAACTCTCGGGGAACAGTTACTGTTAAAACCCTTTATGCTAATAACTTTATATCATTAGAGGTTATCGATAATGGCATTGGTATCTCTACTGAGCAGCAGCAAAAATTGTTTGTACCTTTTTCACAAGCAGACTCCTCCACGACACGAAAATTTGGAGGCACCGGGCTCGGTCTTAGTATTACAAAATCGTTTACAGATTTAATGAATGGCAAAATTGAAATTCAAAGCGAACTAGGGCAAGGGAGCTCATTTAAAGTAAGTGTCCCTGTAAATGATACTTATTCGGACGAAAGCAAGTTCCAAGATTTTGATTTTTCGCAGTATGAAATATTTATTTCTTGTTCAAATCATCATTTAGCAAATACATGCTTATTTATTTTTAGTCAGCTTAAACACCAAGGGTTAAGTCTCATTGACTTAGCGGATAATGAAAAAATATTAGATTCAATAAAACCTGCAATTATCATTACAGATAGTGAGCAGTTTAAATACTCTGAAGATTATCAGTTAGTTAAAAGCTTGCTACTTAATGCGGACCCTATAGAACAAAAAGGGCATATAGATCCGTATACTTATGTTGTTGGTACACACCCATTAAAACCGACTGAATTAATTTTAGGACTTGCTGTTTTATGTGGCCTAGAAAGCCCGCTAATTGATTGGTCTACTCAAGCAGAAAAACAAAACGCCAAAGTCATACCTCAAACAATTGAAGAAGCTGAGTTAAACCAATCGTTGATATTAGTTGCTGAAGACCAACCGACAAATAGATTGGTTCTTGGTAAACAGTTAGAAAGTTTAGGCTACGCATATGAAATGACTGAAGATGGCATTATTGCACTTGAACAATGGCAAACCGGCAGATTTAGCTTACTGTTAACTGATTGTCACATGCCGAATATGGACGGTTTAGAATTGACCAGAGCCATTCGTGATATTGAAAATCAACAAAATTTGAAGCCTATTACGATTATAGCTGTTACAGCAAATGCAATGGTGGGAGAGTCAGATAACTGCTTTGACGCAGGTATGGATGATTACATTGCAAAACCAATAGAAATAAATACTTTAAAAGAGACCATTGAAAAATATTTAAAAATTAGAGATTTAAATTTATCAGATAAGCCTGCTAATAATACTGAACAACTGTCAGAGAGTCTAAATCCTGCAATTGATTTTGAAAAATTAAAGGCAGTTATTGGAACGGATGATAAGGAAATTACAAATGAAATACTCGCCATGTTTTGGACTAGTGTGCAGCAAGATTTTGAATTGATTCAAATAGGCTTAAAGGAAAAAGAACCTGAAATTATAAGAAGTAAAAGTCATGCAGCTAAAGGCGCTTCTGTTTCAAGTGGTGCGATTGATTTAAGTGAGCAATTCAAATGGATTGAAAAAAATAATAATGACTTTGATGGTGTTGAAAAGCGGTTTGAAAAGATTAATGAGCAACTTTTGTTAATCAAGCAAGTTTTAGAATCACGTCAAGTTATTTGAACGAGTATTAGATGATAGGGTAGCTTTATGAAAAAACTGATTAGTGTTGTTGTGTTCTATCAATCTATTGAGATTAAGAAAGTTATTGAAGAGATTATCAGGAACAAATATCAAAGAACTTTATTCTGTGACATTAACACTAACCAGGAACAGTTCATTGCTTTCACACAAGATAAAACTCAACCAACATTATTTATATATGCTTTCGAAAAACCAGATGAAGCTATTGATTTTAATGAGATTATTACTAATCTTAACAAAGAAAAAAAGGTCTTTGGTGATGAATATCTATCTTTACTAATTTGCTGTAGAGAGTATAGAGAAGCTGCTTATTTTGAGTGTTCAAAAGGGCGCTTTTATAGCTATGAGACATTTAGGCCTGTATACGATATGAACCGTATAAGGTTATCAATTACTCAGATGTGTGATTTATTGACTAGCCAAGATCAAGTTCATTTATACGAAGAAGACAAGAAAACCATTATTCATAAATTGCAGTTGGTGTCTAAACAGTTACACGAAGTCGAAATGTCATTGAATGATGAAAAGGGGATTCAACATGGGTTATTAAATGAATTAATAATTGAAGTTGATAAACTATGTAATGGAGAAGTAGAAGTTAATTCTCAAGCTATGGCCCAAGTAGGTAAAATAAAACCAAAAGTAGAAAATTTAAAAGCACATAACCAAAAATATTTTAACGATATTAGTAATAAGGTAAGGGCAGCTAAGCCAAGTTTTAAAAAGAAGTTGCCATTAGTTCTCGTAGTAGATGATCAAAATGTCATGCTTAAAATCATCACTACGATTTTAAAACCAAAAGGCTTTGAAGTGGAGGTCGCAACCAATGGTGTTGAAGCACTTAACAAGCTTAAACATTGTCAACCAGAGCTGGTTTTATTGGATATAGATATGCCAATTATGGATGGGATACAAACACTTAAAACAATTAAGAGCATGGATGAGATGGTTAATATTCCTATCATTATGCTCACAAGCAGTACTGATAAAGAAAGCTTTATCGAATGTCGTGAATTAGGTGCTATTGATTACATTGTTAAACCAACAAATGCTGAAACACTATTGAAAAAAATCTATGCTGTTATCTAAAATTTAAAGGTTTTAATGCCGATAAATAACGTTATCGGCACCTATGTAATCTGCTATCATTAGTCAATGATTTCAGATAGATAATGATATGAATAACCAGAATCCACCAGTATTTCCTCTTTTTGATTCACCAGATTTTATCCTGTCGGGAAACAGTATTGTGAATCAATACATTACCTCTATTTCAATACAAAAAGTTGCTGACGCCGGCCTGATAATTGAACATACATCAGACTGGTTATTTGAACAAAGACACTCAGAAAACAACTATAAAGCTTACCGAAGTGAACTAACGACTTTTTTGCATTGGTGCTTTGACGTTGCTTGTTTATCACCAAAAGATGTAACCAGGAAAGATATAGCACGTTATGTTAATTACTGTGAAAACCCACCTAAAGAACTTATTGGTTATTTTAATGTCGCTCAATTTAAGTTAGATAAACCAAGTGGTGAACGCTACCCGAATCCCAACTGGAGGCCGTTTGTTGGTAAAAAAAAGCTTGGAAAAGAAATAGCTTACACCTTAAGTGATAATGCTTTAAAAACGAAAATAGCGATAATTTCTTCATTCTATGGTTATTTAAACAGCGAAGAATACACAGAAAGAAATCCAGCACAGCTTTGGTTAAAGTACAGTCGGTTTGCCATTAACCGAAAATATAAAAAGAATGACGATGATAATAATCATGCCTTTACAAAATTACAGTGGTCATATGTTGTAAGTACTGTCACTGATTTAGCAGTTAAAGAACCTAACAAGCATCAACGCAGTTTGTTTCTTATAAATATTCTATATAGTTGTTATCTAAGAATTTCAGAGATTAGTGGCCGCGCTGGTTATTCACCAATGATGAGCCAATTCAGAAAAGATGCACACAATGGCATTTGGTATTTTTATGTTCCTTTTTCTAAAAGCGGAAAAGCTCGCAGCATTGCAATATCGTCATCACTTTTAGATGGTTTGAAAAAATACCGTCAATATCTCGGTTTACCAGAATTACCGAGCCTTAATGAAGAACATCCCATTTTCATTAGGCATAAACCTGCAGCACATGGTCGTGACTCCGGTGTATTAAACGCAAACCTTGGCATTAGACAAATCAGAGATGAGATCGAAACCATCATAAATCTTGCTGCAGATAGCGCATTAGAAGATGGCTTTGTGCAAGACAGT
The DNA here is from genome assembly GCF_009663145.1 of Shewanella sp. TC10. Lineage (GTDB taxonomy): Bacteria > Pseudomonadota > Gammaproteobacteria > Enterobacterales > Shewanellaceae > Shewanella. The sequence continues at coordinate 63,193 of NZ_VKHR01000014.1, read as the reverse complement.
GAGTTGATGAGAAAATTAACAGCACATAATATTCGGCATACTGGAATTACTCACGACATTAATATTAACCAAAGACCGTTGTCTCATGTGCAAGCAGATGCAGGTCATGAAAGTATTGATACGACATCTCAGTATTTACATACTACTCAAACTGAACGACATCAAAGTGCAGCGAATAAACCTTTAGATCATTTAGCTTAAAATAAAGGCGCACGTGCGTGAAATCTGAGTGTTAGGTTAAAGGAACTAGCATCAGATTTTACGTAGAGACGCTTGAATTATATACATATAGAGGTGTTTAAAGATAAATAACTAAGTATGCTCATACCTAAACATAACTACGTACAATGTATATTATGTTAAATGGAGTTCAAGGTTATTTATCAATGATGATTTTTTTGACCTAAAGTCACTAACCTAGTCAATAAAGACACTAAAAGGAATATAAAATGTCTATTGTGTTTAAAGCGTTATTAGTTCCAGCATTCATGCTTACCCTGTTGAATCCTGCTTATGCCCAAATAGAAAAACCAAAATTACCAGATACCGGCCAAAGTGTTCAATATGATGTAACAGGAAAGCCATTACCTATCACTGAAAGTAGTTTTTATACTGGGCAAGACGCTTCAATTAAAGGCGCCCCTTTAAGTTATAGAGATAATAATGATGGTACGGTGACAGATTTAAATACTGGGCTAATGTGGCAGAAAAATCATGATACGACCAAAAGAAATTTAGCTGAATCAACTAAAGTGGTAAATGCGATGACTTTAGGAGGTTTCGATGATTGGCGATTACCTACAATTAAAGAACTGTATTCATTACAAATTTTGATGGACAACTCATGAAGCCTGAAAGTGGTCAGGAAAGTTGTCCTTATCTAAATACTACATATTTTGATTTTGAGTATGACAGACGTAGGCCGTTTGCTGGCGCTTTCTGGTCGAGTACTGTTTACAATAAAGGAGCAGTGCAAAACGTTACTATTCATGGTGGCCTTCAGGGAGGATTTGGATTTAACTTTGCTGATGGGCATATTAAATCCTATGAAACAGGATTATTTTTTAATGGAACTACCATTCAGAAATCTGATCACATGTTTGTACCTGGTAACTATGTACGTGCAGTCCGTAATACTACAAGCCTCTACAATATGGACTACATTGATAACAAAAATGGCACTATCACGGATCAATCTACAGGTTTAATGTGGGCTAAAAGTGATAGTGGTAAAAAAATGGATTGGGTTAAAGCGCTAGAGTATGCAGAAACTGCTTCACTTGCAGGTTTTATTGATTGGAGATTACCTAACGCCAAAGAGCTACAATCATTAGTTGATTATGAGAAAAATGAATTACCAGCAATAAATACCGAATTTTTTAACGTCACGCCAACAGAATTTAAATCACCACAAGACGCTTATTATGTTTGGACGAGTACAACTCAAGGTGACTTTAAACACACTGCTGTTTATATTGCTTTTGCTCAAGCTTGGAGCAAGAAAAGCTCAGCTTCGACAGTATACTTTGATTGGCACGGGGCTGGTGCACAGCGAAGCGATCCGAAAAGAGGTAAACCATCAGACTATGAACTCGCTTCTAAAATGGCAAGCGACTTCATTTCCATAAATAATTGGGTTCGCTTGGTTCGCGATGCAAAATAATGAGTAGCGGAATTTAACTTCAGCAATTGGCCAGTGTGTTTCACTGGCTAATTAAAAATTATATTTATCTGAGTAGAATAATTTATCCCCTACTCGTTCTGTATATTCCTGTCATGCTGTCTCAAATCATATTGTTCATATTGTTCATAATGAAGGTAAAGTTAATAGTGTTAACTTATCATGATGAACAACTAAGATGAGACAAGCCTCCAATTTCAAAAAACTTTGTTGGTTTTAATTGATAATATTTTTCTTCAATATCTTTCGTCAATTCATCATAGGGCTGGGTCATGACTTGCTGTAATTCTTTAAGAAGCGAATAGTTTCCACTAGCTGCTTGCTGATAAGCGGGTACAACAAACCACTCTCGTAAAATGTATTTTGGGTTGACGAGTTTCATTTGCGTAGATATTTCTTGGATTGATTGTGCTCTAGTAACACTCTGATTACTATTGCTTTCATTAATTGAAATGTTAATGAGTGTTTTCCAATCAGCAAGCCAGTTATTCCAACGTTCATTCAATATCTGCTCATCAGTACAGCTAGATAAATCATCATAAAAGCTTTTCTGTAGAGCTGTAATATCGTCTGGTATCGAGGAAAGCTCACGAAAGAAAATAGTATAATCAACTTTGGTTTGCTTCATAAGCGTTTCTAGTTCGCTGAGCATTGAATTGTAAACTTGTTGATGGTTCACAGTGTTTAATTGTTCAAGACCAAGCTTTACTGCCCACATATTATTCATTTGTGTGTGCATTACATTGGAAAACTCTTCCTGAACTTCATCAAGTTGTTTTGAGTATTCATGCTTAGAAGACAACAATGGGCGTAAAGCTGAACAAAAGCTATCAAAGTTTTTCTGTGCAGCATTAGGTTGATTCATAAATGAAAAATGAAGTCCTCCACCTGTCCAAGGTTGATATTGAGGATCAAATACATCACAAAAACCAAAGGGGCCATAATCAAGGGTATAACCACCTGCTGCGCAATTATCACTGTTGAAATTACCTTGGCAAAAACCAATACGGATCCAATTGGCTATTAATGTTGTAAGTCGGTTTCTAAATTCTTTTGCTAATAAAATTATTTTATCGGGTAGAGGAAGCTTTAGATCGATAACGTCAGCATATTCTCGTTCTATTAAATGTAATACTATCTTTTCAAGTTCTTGGATGGCATTGTCGTGAGCTTGATGACGGACTCGGCGACCGAAAAGTTCAAGCTGGCCAACTCGAATAAACGACGGTGCGACACGTGTTGAAATAGCAACGGGTTCAGATATTAACCTGTCAGGGTTTTCTGAATGAGAATTTTCTGAGTACCAAGGACGTTGTACTTTATCAGTTTTTGAAACGTACAAACTTAAAGACCGAGAAGTAGGAACGCCTAGTGCGTGCATATGCTCTTGAGCTAAAAACTCACGAATACTAGACCGTAATACCGCTCGTCCATCAGCACCTCTGCAGTATGGCGTTCGCCCGCCACCTTTTAATTGCATTTCCCATCGTTGACCATTAATTACGGCTTCAAGTATTGAAATTGCGCGTCCATCACCGTAGCCATTACCTGTTTGAAATGGGCATTGTTGAATGTATTCAGTACCATAAATTGAAAGAGCGTATCCAGTTGACCACCCTACTTTACGCATTGGTGCTGGTACCTGTGACATGTCTCCTGAAAACAGTTTCATAAAATCTGATGACGTCGCCAAACAATCATTTAAACCAAGTTCGATAAACAAATTTTGACTGTGTGATACGTATTCAGGATTTCGTATTGGAGTCGGTTTAACTGGTACATAATGGCCTGAGAAAACTTGTCTTGGTTCAAAATCGTTTCCATCTTCTCTAGATTGTGGATCTGGATTGAGTTTATCCATAAAAGAATAATCAGCAAAAGATGCGAGGTCATGTAACGTGGTAATTGTTGGTTTGTTTTTAGAAGCATGACTGTTTTTCATGATTGGCATACCAAGGTATCAAAATTGAGTTTTGATAATGTTTTACATTATCGATAACTTATATAAAAGTAGAGAATATCATACCTCAGAACTTTCAGAACAATAGTTTAACAAAGTTAATACACTCAAACTTTGATTAGATGTAGGATTGGTAAGCCGTCTTTAAAAGCCAGTTAACTTAGAGATTATTGATTATTTACTCACTCTAAAATTATGAAAATATTGATATAACCTGCTGCTCTAAAACATCTATATCTTGATCAGAGTCATTTAGCTCTTTAGGTGAATTACAATATATCCGCTTGTTACAAGCGACAAGACACAATTGCCATAACTGTTTTTTTGTTTCTATATCCAGGCTTTTAAAATCTGCGACACATAGATGACCGCTTTGGATCAAAGCAGCCATTTTTTCGAGTGATATGGATATGTTTAATTGTGTCATGATAGTCACCTCAAATTTAATTATAAACATTATAACTAAATGATAATGATTATCAACACGATTTAGGTGTGAGAGCTAAATTTATAATGAGTTAATGGTTATCAGCTAAAAAATCAAAATAAACCGTTTTAGTTTGTTCATCTAAGCTAAATGTCACAATCGCTCGCCACACCATATAATCACTACTACATGAACCGTAGATTGCAGAACCGGTATAAGCTTTATCATCTTTAGTTGTTAGGTTCACAGGTATAATCCCCATGAACATATCTCTACCTTCTATTCTAATTTGGGCATCTTTTACAGGCTTGGAGAAATTAAGGGCGATATCTAGTGGTTTTTCGCTTGGTGTGAAAACGGGGTTTATTAATAGTGAGACTTCCAAGTTGTGTACATTTTGTTCACATTTCCCTTGACTAAATTGACAGAGAGACTCATCTACAATTCTGCTTTGTGTGTTTTGTTCTTTTGGTTGTGAATCGCATCCTACTAAATTAGCAATAAAAAATAACAACAAAGCAGACTTTGTTAAAAAATGCACAAATAATAACCTCATGATTCAAATTGATAACATTATCTTTAGGAAATTGATCTGGATCAAGTTTACTCAGGTTCTCTGAGTATCTTTTTTGACACAGCTCAAGTATCATTGCATTGCCTCATGATAGATATAAAAAACATGAGCTAACACCTTGACAAAGCATTAAAAAGCAACTTCATTTCAGGTTGTTTTTTCTGCAATAGTCAGCCTAAACAGGTAAAGTCCATCTTTACTATAATTAAAAGTAAAAGTAATAAGCCGTGGAAGCATTATGATGAATCATTCCCAGCCTACAGGCGCTGATTACAACTACACTATTGTTCGCCAGTTCGCATTAACCACAGTTTTGTGGGGAATCGTTGGCATGGCAGTTGGTGTATTGATAGCGGCCCAGTTAATCTGGCCACAACTAAACTTCGAAACACCATGGTTAACGTATAGTCGTCTTAGACCACTACATACGAATGCTGTGATTTTCGCGTTTGGTACTTCAGCCCTTTTCGCAACATCCTACTATATCGTACAACGCACCTGTCAAACCCGTTTATTTGCACCTAAATTAGCTGCATTTACATTCTGGGGTTGGCAAGCTATTATCCTCTCAGCTGCAATCACCTTACCAATGGGATTCACCTCAGGTAAAGAGTATGCAGAATTAGAGTGGCCTATTGATATCGCAATTACCATTGTTTGGGTTGCATATGCTGTAGTGTTCTTTGGCACAATCATTAAACGAACTACTTCGCACATTTATGTGGCTAACTGGTTCTTTGGTGCTTTCATTATCACGGTAGCAGTTCTGCACATTGTTAACTCAATGGCGGTTCCTGTCAGCTTATTCAAATCATATTCCATGTACTCAGGCGCAGTCGATGCGATGGTACAGTGGTGGTATGGACATAATGCGGTTGGTTTCTTATTAACTGCAGGTTTCTTAGGCATGATGTATTACTTTGTACCTAAGCAAGCTGGTCGCCCTGTTTATTCTTACCGTCTTTCAATTGTTCACTTTTGGGCGTTGATTGCACTGTATATTTGGGCTGGTCCACATCACCTTCATTATACCGCGTTACCTGACTGGACTCAGACTCTAGGTATGGTGATGTCGTTAATCTTATTTGCTCCATCTTGGGGTGGCATGATTAACGGTATTATGACCTTATCAGGTGCTTGGCATAAGCTACGTACCGATCCAGTACTTCGCTTCTTAGTTGTTTCATTATCTTTCTATGGTATGTCTACCTTCGAAGGACCAATGATGGCAATTAAGACAGTTAATGCCTTATCGCATTATACTGACTGGACAGTAGGTCACGTTCACTCAGGCGCTTTAGGCTGGGTTGCAATGGTTTCTATTGGTTCTCTTTACCACCTTATCCCTGTTTTATTCGGTCATGGTCGTATGTACAGCTCTAACCTTGTCAATGTCCATTTCTGGTTAGCGACAATTGGTACTGTTTTATACATCGTAGCAATGTGGATTTCAGGTGTTATGCAAGGTCTAATGTGGCGTGCAGTTAACTCTGATGGAACATTAACTTATAGCTTTGTAGAGAGTTTAGAAGCATCTTACCCATTCTACTTTGTACGCTTTATTGGTGGTGTATTCTTCTTAACAGGTATGTTCATTATGGCATACAACGTTATTCGTACTGTTAATGCACCTAAAGATTCTTTACCAGCTTTAGCTGAAGAAAAAGCATAAGGAGCAGAACGATGAAATTTAATCATGAGTTAATCGAGAAAAACATCGGTCTGCTAGGTATCTTTACAGTTATCGCCATCAGTTTTGGCGGTTTAGTTCAGATCACTCCGTTACTTTTTTCTAAGGATACGACTGAACCAGTTGAAGGATTAATTCCGTATACTGCTTTACAGACCGAAGGTCGTGACATTTATGTTCGTGAAGGTTGTTATAACTGTCACAGCCAAATGATCCGTCCTTTACGTGCTGAAACTGAACGTTACGGTCATTACTCTGTTGCTGGTGAGTCAGTTTGGGATCACCCTTTCCAGTGGGGTTCTAAACGTACAGGTCCAGATTTAGCCCGCGTTGGCGGTCGTTACAGTGACAAATGGCATGAAGTGCATTTAATTAACCCACGTGATGTTGTTCCTCAGTCTAATATGCCAGCCTACCCTTGGTTAGCTGAAAATAAATTAGATGGAAAACTCACTGGTAAGAAGATGCAAATCTTAAGTAATTTCCATCCGGATCATAATTTGTATACCGAAGAAGAAATTGCTGGCGCTCAAGAGGCTGTTGAAGGCAAGACTGAATTAGAAGCGTTAATCGCATATCTACAGTCACTTGGCCACGCGCTGAAATAAGGAGGCAATTATGGATTACGGAACGTTACAAGGCATTCTTACCATTATTGTTATGGTCGTATTTGCCGGTATTTTTTATTGGGCTTACAGCTCAAAAAGCAAACCGAAATTTGATGAAGCCGCTAACCTGATTTTTTCAGAAGAAGAAATTGCAAAGCAAACTAACCATTCAGGAGATAATAAGTAATGAGTATCTTTTGGAATGTGTGGATTATTTTTCCGACGCTATTAGTTATTGCTGGTTGTTTCTTCCTTTTACGTGCTTGTTCAAAGAACAAGACCGGAATTGAAGAAGGCGAATCAATGGGTCATACCTTTGATGGTATTGAAGAACTTAATAACCCGCTACCAAAGTGGTGGGCTTATATGTTCTATATCAGTATCGTTTTTGGTTTGATTTACCTAGCACTTTATCCAGGTCTCGGTAGCTATAAAGGTCTATTTGGTTGGACAAGTTCAAACCAAAGCGTAGGTTATGAAGAAGGCATTAAAGCTGATTCAAAAGCTGCAGTAGAGCTTGCTAAAGCTGAGAATCGCCTATCACAGTATGACCGTGAGGTCGCTGCTGCTGATGAAAAGTACGGACCAATTTTCGCTGCTTATTTAGCCACTCCTTTAGAGGATTTAGTTAAAGATGAAGAAGCACTTAAAGTTGGTGGACGTTTGTTCTTGCAGAACTGTGCTCAGTGTCATGGCTCTGATGCTCGCGGTAGTATTGGCTTTCCTAACTTAACTGATAATAATTGGTTATACGGTGGAGAGCTTGCAACTATCAAGACATCAATTATGAACGGTCGAAATGGTATGATGCCTCCTAAAGGTGGATTACCAATTGAAGACAGTGAAATACAAGGTCTTGCTGAATACGTATTTAAATTATCAGGACGTGATCATGACGCTACATTAGCAGCGCAAGGTCAAGGTTCATATATGAAAGGTTGTTTTGCTTGTCATGGTATGGACGGAACCGGTAATAAATTTATGGGCGCACCTAATTTAACTGATAATGCTTGGTTATATGGCGGTAGTCGTTTGCAAGTGATGCAGTCAATTGCAAATGGACGTACTGGTGTCATGCCAGCATGGGATAACATTCTTGGCGAAGAGAAAGTCCACGTTATATCTGCTTACGTTTATAGCTTATCAAACAAATAGTTACAACGCAGTAACATCAAAGGCTTCGTGAAAACGAAGCCTTTTTTTTAAGTGATTCTTAAGCCTTTTCGGGTTAAAATGTCACTATAATAATTCTTACTTTTTAGGACCGTTTTATGTCTGCTCCCCTTCCCTGGTATAAGCATTTTTGGCCTTGGTTTATTGTTGTTTTACTCTCTGTTGTGGTGATCAAAAGTATGATCGCAATGAGCATTGCAATAGATAACGCGGACTCGCTGGTATCGGATGATTATTATAAAGAAGGTAAAGCCATTAATATGGATTTACGTAAAATTAAACAAGCTAAGAATTTAGGGATGCAATTTTTAGTTGAAGTTGATGATCACGAATTAAAAATTAGTCAGCATGGTGGTCCAGAGTATCGCGCAGCGTTAAAAGTCGATTTTATCCACCCTACATTAGAAGAAAAAGATTTCAGTATTAATGCCACAGCCGATGGAAATGGTGATTTTCGAATCGGTTTATCTGATGCAATTTCAGGCCCCTGGAATGTGCGATTAGAAGGCTTTGATGCGAGTTGGAGAATTCAACAACGTATTGAAATTACAGATGATGTAGATTACTGGTTAAATTAATAATTCATGCAAACGTGCTTTCATTGTAATGAACCTGTACTCACTGGTCGTGAATTTACAACCGTAATTGATAATCAGGAGCAACTAATGTGTTGCCCTGGTTGTCAGGCTGTTTCACAAGCTATTATCGATTCAGGTTTAAGTAGTTACTATCAATTTCGTAGTGAACCGGGTAGTAAACAGACTGCATTAGTTCCTTCAGAGTTGGCTCAATATTCCGCTTATGATTTACCGGAAATTCAACAAGATTTAGTTTATTCAAAAGAAGATGAAAAAACACTGTCAGTCTCTATAGAAGGGATCACCTGTGCTGCATGTGCTTGGTTAATTGAACACAAGATTAAACAGTTACCTGGCATTGTAAAAATCTCAGTTAACTCAACTACGCAACGCGCTCTTGTCAGTTGGAATGATTCAACGGTAAAGCTCAGTGAAATTTTATCAGCAATTAGCCGTATCGGTTATCAAGCAGCGCCTTATCAAGTTGATGAACAGGAAAAGTTAAGCAAACAAGAAAGTCGTAATTTTTTATTAAGATTAGGCTTGGCAGGCTTTGCTACTATGCAAGTAATGATGTTCGCCCTTGCCCTTTATTCTGACTATTTTATTTTGCAAGATACTGAAATGCGTGATTATTTCCGCTGGGTCAGTATGACACTCGCCGCTCCTGTCGTCTTTTATTCAGCTCAACCGTTTTATTTTAGTGCCGTAAGAAGTTTACTAGGCGGTAAAGTAAACATGGATTTATCGGTATCCTTAGCAATTGCCGGCGCTTATATTGCTAGCTGCATTGCAACCATTACCGGAACTGGTGAAGTTTATTTTGAATCTGTCACCATGTTTACCTTCTTTCTTTTATTGGGCCGATTCTTCGAACAAAAAGCCAAACAAACAGCTTCTGTAAGTTCAAGTAACTTGCACAAGTTAGTGCCGTTAACAGCGAATTTAAAAACCATTGAACCTCATTGTGAAAATGATTCAGAAACAATTGAAGTCATTACAGAAATTCCAGCTAAACGACTCAATATTGGCGACACAATACTAATAAAACCTGGTGAAGTTGTCGCTGCAGACGGCATTATTTTACAAGGTAAGTCCGGCTTAAATGAGTCGATGTTAACTGGCGAACAAATGCCGTTAATTAAATCTGCACAAGACATGGTTTATGCCGGAACAATCAATGTTGACCAACCTTTAACGGTTGAAGTCACCGCATTAGGACAAGACCAATTAGTCGCAGAAATTATACGATTACAAGAAGTTGCATCAAACACTAAGCCTAAAATTGCTTTGATGGTTGATAAGTCAGCCAGTTACTTTTCTACAGCCATCATTTTAATAGCCGCAATCACTTACTTTGCGTGGCAATTCATATCGCCTGAAGATGCTTTTTGGGTAATGCTATCAGTACTTGTAGCAACATGCCCTTGCGCTCTTGCGCTCGCCACTCCAACAGCGATTACTTGCTCTACAGCTATTTTTACTAAACTTGGGATTATTGTTCAAAAGGCTGGCGTTTTTGAGAAACTTCCACTTTTACAACATGTTGTATTCGACAAAACAGGTACCCTCACCTGCGGTACTGTTTCTATTCAAAAAACTATTCTGACAGATGCAGATACTACCGAAGAATCACAACAGGGTAGTCAACAAACCGTACTTAATTATGCAGCAGCCCTTGAGTTAGGTTCAATACATCCGATCGCTCAAGCGTTTTCGCCATTTCACAGTAAGTATGTTGTCGCGACAGATATCACCCATCATGTAGGGTTAGGCATATCTGGTAAAATTGATAATAAAGAAATTAAAATTGGCAACGCTCAATTTAACGGTATTGATGCTTCTCATTGTCAGGGGCAATTATTGTGGTTATCCATTGACAATATAGTAGCGGCTTGTTTTGTTTTACAGGATTCAATAAGGGTTGATAGCGAGCAAGCAGTATCTGATTTACAACAATCAGGTTTGCAAGTCAGTATCGCAAGCGGTGATTGCGCAAAACATGTCAATGAAATAGCTGAACAATTAAATATCAAGCATTCATACTCTGGTTTGAGCCCCGCAGATAAACTAGATCTTATTAATAATCTACAAACAAAACAAGATGTTGCTATGTTTGGTGATGGTATTAATGATGCACCGGTTTTAGCCGGAGCCAACCTATCAGTGGCTATGGGTAGTGGCAGCGCAATTGCTAAAAATAGTGCAGATTTAATCTTACTTGGTGATCACCTTTCTAAATTCAATCAGGCTATTAAACTTGCTAAACTTACCAACAGAATAATAAAACAAAATTTAATATGGGCGTTTGCTTATAACATTATTATCTTGCCATTAGCGGTTACTGGTCATGTAGTGCCATATATAGCAGCAATTGGGATGTCTATAAGCTCAATCATTGTAGTTTCAAATAGTCTTCGCCTGTTAAGGGTAAAAATATGAGTATCATTTACGTATTAATTCCAATTGCCATGTTATTTGTGGCTGTGGCTGTCGCTGTATTTTTTTGGGCTGTTAAATCAGAACAATTTGATGATTTAGATAGACAAAGTGTGTCTATATTATTTGACGAAGAAGGCCCTGCACCAACGCCAACAAATGATGCTTCAATCGACTCAGATCGAGCCATTTCAGCTGAAGTTACTTCATTAAAGTCTGGCACAGATAAAGAACATGATGAAATAACTGAAAAACCTTTAAACAAGAGCACTCCACTTGATTGAATATAATTTTTGGGGAGCATTTCTTGTTGGTTTAATGGGCGCGGCGCATTGTTTTGGCATGTGTGGTGGACTCATTGGTGCTTTTGCAACAAATCTGCCGCCAACGTCATCTAACCGATTAGCAAACCAATTAAGCTTTTTACTTAGTTACAATCTCGGAAGAATTTTAAGTTATACCATTGCTGGAGCACTAGCTGGAGCAAGTAGTGCTGCTTTAGGTTATATGTTTGATGTTGATAGTTATCTTATCGGCTTGAGAATTCTTGCCGGTATTATGATGATTGTAACAGGCTTATATATCGCGCAAATTTGGTTTGGTGTTGTGCATATTGAAAAACTGGGTAAAGGTTTATGGAAATTTTTAAAGCCTTTAGCTAATAAATTACTGCCAATTAAAACTCAGTTTCAAGCGACAATTGCGGGGATGATTTGGGGTTGGTTACCGTGTGGATTAGTTTATAGCACATTGACTTGGTCGGTTGCAGCTGGCGACGCGTTAAATGGTGCTCTGGTGATGTTTGCTTTCGGCTTAGGTACCTTACCCGCATTGCTAAGTGCTGGATTAACCGCAAAAAAATTGGCTGGATGGGTACAAAAAAAGAAAGTAAGGCTATTTAGTGGGATCTTGATAGTAATATTTGGATTACAAACTATTTATATTGCCATCATGCAGCTAAACTAGCTCAAGCTTTGTTATTAGTTTAACATGGTATTGTAGTAATTAATTGAGAGTATATATGCCTACAGATCAAACGAAACAGCTTCGCGCTTCTACTGGTGGTTGTGCAATTCATTGTCATGATTGCAGTATGGAATCGCTTTGCATTCCTTTCACGTTAGATAATAACGAACTAGATAAACTAGATGAAATTATCGAACGGAAAAAACCGGTTCAAAAAGGTGATCAAATCTTTAAATCTGGTGATCCTCTCAAATCTTTATTTGCTATCCGTTCAGGTACTATCAAAAGTTTTACCATTACTGAGCAAGGTGACGAACAAATCACTGGATTTCATCTAGCTGGCGATGTTATTGGTTTTGATGGTATTCACTCTCAAATACATCAAAGCTTTGCACAAGCCCTCGAAACTGCAATGGTTTGTGAAATTCCTTTTGATACACTAGATACCCTTTCTGGCACCATGCCTAAATTAAGACAGCAAATCATGCGTCTAATGAGTAATGAAATCATGGGCGACCAAGAAATGATTTTATTACTATCAAAGAAAAATGCAGAAGAACGTTTAGCAGCATTTATAAATAATTTAGCCAATAGATTTGGTAGTCGTGGATTCTCGCCACACGAGTTTAGATTAACAATGACTCGCGGTGATATTGGTAACTACTTAGGTTTAACGGTTGAAACCATTAGTCGTTTACTAGGACGTTTTCAAAAAGCTGGCCTTATCGAAGTTAAAGGCAAGTACATCACTATTGTAGACCATGTCGCACTCAGTCAACTTGCAGGTAACTCAAGAATTGCAACTTAACTTGTTTAATATAATTTTGATTATATGATCTAACTCAATGACATCACTGCGGATAAAAGTGATAGTAATATAAAAACAGCTTGGAGGTTTTATGAAGGATTATAATAAAATTTTGGTTGTCATTAACCCAATGACCGACCCTCAACCAGCTCTTGCAAGAGCCGTTGAACTTGCTTCCAAGTCCAATGCATCTATTACTGCGTTTCTCACTATTTTCGATTTTTCATATGAAATGACATCTATTCTTTCAAGTCATGAAAGAGAAGCAATGCGCCAAGGCGTTATTGATCAGCGAGAAAGTTGGTTAGAAGAAGCAATCGTGCCCTACACTCAAAATGGTTTACAAATCGAAACCAAAGTTGTTTGGCATAACAGACCTTTTGAAAGTGTCATCAAATATGCAATTGAACAAGATTTCGATTTATTAGTTAAAAGTACCCATGAACACGACAAGTTAAAATCGATTATCTTCACCCCTACTGACTGGCATTTACTACGTAAGGCTCCTATTCCAGTATTAATGGTGAAAGATCATGATTGGCCTGTAGCAGGTAAAATTTTATGTGCTGTTAATGTCGCTTCTGAAGATGATGAACATTCGACGCTCAATACTAAAATTATTGAAAACGCATTAAACCTTGCTGCCAAATTTTCTGCAAAAATACATTTGGTTAATGGTTACCCTGGTACACCAGTCAATTTAGCAATAGAACTTCCAGAGTTTGATGCGGCAAGCTATAACGACACAGTACGTATGCAACATGAACAACGTATTCAATATTTAGCCAATAGTTTTAATATCCCTCTTGAGAATTGCCATGTTGAAGAAGGCTTACCTGAAGATGTAATCCCTGAATTAGCATTGCAGCTTGATGCCGAACTCGTCATTTTAGGCACAGTAGGTCGTACTGGTTTCTCTGCAGCACTCATAGGTAATACCGCTGAACATGTCATCGATAGTATTAATTGTGATTTACTAGCCGTTAAACCTGAGGGTTATAAATCACCTCTTGAAGACTAAAGTCTTTACCAACGGGCTGAATGCTGGAATAATACGCGCCCTGAAACGATGGTTACTGGGCGCTTTTTAATGTCTGAAATGCAACAACAAGAAAAACACTTGGCCGATCGCCAAGCAAAGTTAGAAAAGAAGTTACGTCATGAAGTGGGTCGTGCGATAGGTGATTATCAAATGATTGAAAATGGCGATGTTATCATGTGTTGCCTTTCTGGCGGCAAAGATAGCTATGCAATGCTCGACATCTTGTTGAATCTGCAGAAACGCGCTCCAATCAAGTTCGATATTGTTGCTGTAAATTTAGATCAGAAACAACCTGGTTTTCCTGAAGATATTCTTCCTGCTTATCTTGATAAACTGTCTGTGCCTTATCATATTTTAGAAAAAGACACTTACTCAATTGTAAAAGACAAAATCCCAGAAGGTAAAACCACCTGCTCTTTATGTTCAAGGCTTCGCCGTGGAACACTTTATGGTTTTGCACAACGCATTGGAGCGACAAAAATAGCGTTAGGTCATCATCGTGATGACATCATTGAAACGCTATTTTTAAATATGTTCTTTGGTGGAAAAATGAAAGCTATGCCACCTAAATTGCTATCTGATGATGGTGCCAATATGGTGATTAGGCCATTAGCTTATTGTAAAGAAAAAGACATTGCTGAATATGCAGAGTTAAAAGAATTTCCAATCATTCCTTGCAACTTATGTGGCTCACAAGAAAATCTAAAACGTGGTGCAGTAAAAGATATGCTAAATCAGTGGGACGTTGAGTTTCCTGGCCGCATCGAAACAATTTTTACAGCAATGCAAAATACTTCGCCATCTCAAGGTGTTGATAGAAACGTATTTGATTTTTTATCGCTACAACGTGATGCAGATGCTCCATTATCTGGCGATGTGGCTGAGTCTGATTTACCAGCGTTTGATTTTTTAGATACCAGTAACAATGGTCATATTAATCTTGATGAAGCATCTAAAATTGACATTGTTACTACTTATAAACCATAAATGATTATAAGTGAGTAAGAAAAAGCCCTCAATTGAGGGCTTTTTTTTATGCAATAAATATCTTCAAAAATCTACATAATAAATTTATATAACAAGTTTACATAACATATGGACTGACGATACTCGGTTTAGTATCAAAAATCACTGACTGTAGATTATCAAGTTGCTCTGACGTTAATTGTAACTGCTCTTGTATCAGCTGCTTGTTACCATCTATGGTGACTGCAACTGGCAATTCAGCATGACTAAAACTGAATGTTAATCCCGAGATTGGCTTCCTAAAATATTTCATAGGGAACCCTTGCTGTCCGTCTAGTAATGCATCCATATCAGTTTTAACATCGATTAATTCTTGTTTTGCATATTTGGCTTGTGTGGTTTTTGCGCGTACTTGCATTGCGACACCACAAAGTGAAGAGTCCCCTGTTACCTCTATATTCAGCAAGCCTCTATCTGATTTTAGCTGCGCATCATAAGGAAGGTACAAACGCTGGTCTTGGTCATAAGTCAGCGGGTATTCATTTTTTTCAGTAGTAATATTTCCAGACACAATTTCACAGTTTTTATTTTTCGGCACACTAAAAGCAACTTCAACTAACTGATAATTATGTTTGTTGACCTGTTTTAACCTTTCATAAAAACCTGCATATGGAATTGATACTGAATCAGCTATGACAGAAGGACTTATTAGCATTGCTGCTAAGATAATAGATGCTGTTTGTAATTTCATTTTATAAACCTGCTAAATACGCTTTGTTTTGGCGTAACATCTCTAGTAGTTCGTCAATATAAGCATCTTTTCGTTCAGAATAATGGATTAAGCCAAACACTAACTCTTCAGCAGTTGGCTCCTTTTCTTGTGAACGAATGTCAGCTCTAATAGAACGTAATAATCGATATGCTGAATTGGTATTTAAATTCAACATGTAAGCTGCAATAGAATCTTCCGGCGTATCAAAAGAAGCGACTTCGTGGTTCAATCCTGGTTTTCTTGATAGTGGCACTAAGCCACAACCTTTTGAAAAGCACCATTGACCGAAATAATTATTCCCTTCTTTGGCAAAGCGCGAACTTCCCCAACCGGTTTCATTAGCTGCCTGAATTAACACCATCTTTGCAGGAACGGTATCGACTCTTATTAATAAAGGAGCTAATGTTGTTTCATCATATTTTTTGACTGAATAATTGTATTTATCAGTAAGCTGCTTCAATTTAAAAATTTCGGCTTCTGTTAAGTCTTGTTGATTATTGAGGTTAGCTAAAATAACTTTAAGAAAATTTCGTTCTTTCAATATGAGAGCATTTTGATGGTTAACAGCAGGTGCCATGTAATCAAAAAAGACTTGTTTTTTTGTTGGGATATCATTGATAGCAGTGAAGTTAGGAACTGTTTTTTCTTCTATCTCATTTTGCTCAATTTCAGGTGTCGAGACTAAAATCTTTTCCAAAGTTGGAACAAGCCAAACTCTGATTAAAATAATACTGATTATCACAAAGCCTAAGCCAAGGGTAAACTTACCTACTCTACCAGTTCTCAAAAACAATCCTACCTTAATAATTTTTAAATGATTATACCCAGATTCATCACTAAAAGCAGTGCTGTATTTATGGTATTATTTTTCTAGTATTCAATTTTAGCATCTAGCTATAGTTAAAATATATTTTTACGATGCAAGAACACGATGCAAGATTAGAAAGTCATCAAGAGTATGAAAGGAATCAAAAAATGATGAATCAAGAATTACATCAATATAGCCATGTTGTTGCATTAGGTGGCGGTCACGGTTTAGGCCGAGTTTTAGCAGCATTATCTTTTTTAGGTCCTAAATTAACTGGCATTGTAACCACTACAGACAATGGGGGCTCAACAGGAAGAATACGCCAAGACGAAACAACCATTGCTTGGGGCGATTTAAGAAACTGTTTATCACAATTAGCACACCGGCCATCAATCGGTACTATGCTATTCGATCATCGCTTCAATGGCGATAATGAATTAAATGGCCATAATCTTGGCAACATCATTATGTACGCTCTGGAGCAGCTTTGCGTTAGACCAATGGAAGCCATTAAGTTAATTCGCACGATATTAAAAATTGATACGCGCATTATCCCAATGTCAGAGGAACCTGCCCATCTAACAGCGCTAAACCTTGAAGGCAAAACCATCTTCGGTGAAACCAATGTCGATGGGATGAAAGAAGTGCCAAGCTCTTTAGCCGTTGAACCTCAAGTATCAGCAACATGCGAAGCCATCCAAGCTATTAATCAATCAGAGTTGATAATCATAGGCCCTGGGAGTTTTCTTACTAGCGTATTACCACCATTATTATTACCTGAAATTTCTAAAGCAATTTTGCAATCAAGTGCTCAAATCATTTTTATAGATAATTTAACCAATGAGTTATGCGCCGCCAATTCACTGAATTTAGAAGATAAAATAAAATGGATTAATCAATTAGTTGGCCGAGACGCTATTAACAATGTTATTAGCCATGGTGACAGTATTGATATAGGCGAGTTTGTCAGTTATTTTCCACTGGTAAGTGATCATCATGCTGGATTGCACAATAAAATAGCTTTAGCAGATGCATTATCAAAAGTGCTGAAAATTACTAAAAAATGACTTTAATAAAAAAGAGCGAAAAGTAAACATTACCTTTCGCTCTTATGTTGATGTTCAACAGTAACTTATTGTGTAGTTACAGAACTTGCGCAATCGCTTTACAGATCACTGGGATATTTTGTTTAGTCATGCCGGCAACACTAATACGTCCTGAGCCCACAATATAAACAGCAAATTCTTCTTTTAAACGATTCACTTGTTCTTTGTTTAATCCTGAGAAGCTAAACATACCGTTTTGGCGCGAGATAAAACTAAAATCTTGCTCTACACCTTCTGACTTTAAAGTGTCGACGAATAAGGTACGCATTTCAGCAATACGTTGACGCATTTCTGTTAGCTCATCTTCCCACTCTTGACGTAAGCTATCATCAGATAAAATTGTACTCACAATTAACCCGCCATGTGCAGGAGGGTTTGAGTATGTTGCTCGAATGGTTTTCTTAATTTGGCTAAAACTTTTCTGAGCAGCTGATTCATCAGCAGCAACAATAGTTACTGCACCAATACGTTCATTGTATAAACCAAAGTTTTTAGAAAACGAATTGGCAATTAATAGCTCTGGTACTTTAGCTGCAACAATACGCAATCCCTGAGCATCTTCTTCAATACCTGCACCGAAACCTTGATATGCAAAATCAAATAAAGGCACTAGTTCTTTGTCTGCACAAAGTTGACCAATCACTTCCCATTGTGAAGCATCTAAATCGATACCTGTCGGGTTATGACAACAACCATGTAATAACACAAGATCACCCGCTGTAGCTCCCTGTAAGTCGGTAAGCATAGCGTCAAAATCCATGGCATGGGTTTCAGCTTTGTAATAACCATACTCTTTTATTTCTAAACCAGCGGTTTGGAAGATATTTTGATGGTTAGCCCAAGTTGGATTACTGACCCACAATGTTTTTGAATCTGTATTTCTAACTAAGAATTCAGCAGCAACTCTTAATGACCCTGTTCCACCCGGAGCTTGGGCTGTATAAGCGCGTTTGTGTGCAATAATGTCACTACCTTGGCCAAAGAGTAATGTTTGAACGACAGCGTTGTATTGTTCTACACCTTCTATTCCAAGATAATTTTTTGTTTTCTCAGCTTCTAATAAAATGGCTTCAGCTTTTTTTACCGACTTTAAAACTGGTGTTTGACCTGCTTCATCTTTGTAAATACCCACACCTAAATTGACTTTCTCTGTTCGAGTGTCTTTTTTAAATGCATCTGTTAAACCTAAGATAGGATCGGCTGGAGCTTGAGGGACCTGAGAAAATATCATTACATCTTTCCTTCGTATGAAGTGAACCACTATTTTTAAGTATTTATACCATTGAATAGCACAATGAAATAGTGACTTTTTGTATTGATGAAAGAATTAGTTCACAGTTTAAACATTTGGTAAATTTTCAATCGATAAAATAGATATTCTTTAAACATGTAGCCTATCTGAACGCTACACAATAGGTTTTACCTGATTTAGGCAACATTTCATCTAATGGCTATCAAAAATATTCAGTTGATTGGATTTGCCTTTGATTGTGCCTGACAATGCTACCTAATATATATCTTGTAATAAGAATGATGATACCCGAAGCCAGACTTGAACTGGCAAGCCCGATTTCAAAACGACGAGGGATTTTATCTTAATTCAATGACTCAAATGTCAGGCATAAAAAAGCCCTGTTAACATTAAGAGTGTTGAGGCTTTTGCACCATACTTACGTATGTAAGTTTCTTATAAAAGAATAATGGTACCCGAGGCCAGACTTGAACTAGCACGCCCTATTTTATAACGACAAGGGATTTTAACTTACATCAATTACTCAAATTTCAGATACAAAAAAGCCTCAACTTTCGTTGAGGCTTTTTCGCACCATACTCTTTAATACTAAATCGTATGTAAATAATGGTACCCGAGGCCAGACTTGAACTGGCACGCCTATTAAGCGAGGGATTTTAAATCCCTTGTGTCTACCGATTCCACCACTCGGGCAAAAGTGTTGTTTTAACCACTAACTTAATTGTTAGCAACTAAACAAAATTTGTGGAGGCGCGACCCGGAGTCGAACCGAGGTCGACGGATTTGCAATCCGCAGCATAGCCATTCTGCCATCGCGCCGTTGTTTGATTGGAGCGACATATCGGGTTCGAACCGATGACCTATACCTTGGCAAGGTATCGCTCTACCAACTGAGCTAATGTCGCATATCAAACAATGCACTTGATAAAATCAATTAATCAATTTGTCTCTGAGTGCGGAATGGAATTCTACCGTTTTACGCAAATGTGTCAATGCAGAATTAAACTATTTTAAGCCATTTATAACTGTTTGATGTTTAAATCTACTTATTGAGTAATTATTGTCTATTAATGAATTACGGGCAATAAAAAGCACTTCATATAGAAGTGCTTTTTTAAAACTAGTTCTTATTAAACTATTTCTTATTTATTATGCTTCAGGTAAAGATAACGTGTTTAGACCTAACATTTTTTGCATAACACCCACAACTTGGCAGCTATAACCAAATTCGTTGTCATACCATACATATAAAATTGCACGTTTTCCGTCAGCAATGGTTGCTTGAGAGTCAACAACGCCAGCGTAACGAGACCCTACTAAATCGCTTGATACGATTTCTGTTGAGTCGGTGTAATCAACTTGGTTTTTAAGATCAGAAGTTAATGCAATATCTTTAAGATATTCATTTAATTCTTCACGATTTGTTTCACCATTTAGATTTACACTGATGATAGCCATTGAAACGTTAGGTGTAGGCACGCGAATCGCATTACCAGTTAACTTACCTTCCATTACAGGTAGTGCTTTAGCAACAGCTTTAGCAGCGCCTGTTTCTGTAATAACCATATTTAATGGAGCACTACGGCCACGACGATCTGCACTGTGGTAATTATCAATTAAGTTTTGATCGTTAGTGTATGAGTGAATAGTCTCAACGTGACCATTTTCAATTCCATACTTATCATTAACTGCTTTTAGAACAGGTGTAATAGCATTGGTTGTACAGCTAGCCGCTGAAACAATCATATCTTCAGGTAAGATATCGTTTTCATTTACACCGTAAACCACGTTTTTAATCGCGCCCTTCGCAGGAGCGGTTAATAGTACTTTACTTGCGCCTTTACTCTTAAGGTGAAGACCTAAGCCATCCTCATCTTTCCATATACCAGTATTATCCACTACAAGCGCATTATTGATGCCGTACTGTGTGTAATCTACTTGATCAGGTGAATTTGCGTAAATAATTTGAATGTAAGTACCATTAGCAATAATCGCGTTATTTTCTTCATCGACTTCTACAGAGCCATTGAATGGTCCATGAACGGAATCGCGACGTAATAAACTAGCACGCTTTTCTAAATCACCTTTTTTACCGCCACGAAGTACGATAGCTCGTAAACAAAGCTTATTACTTTTACCTGTCTTTTCTATCATTAGACGAGCTAATAAACGACCGATTCGACCAAAGCCATAAAGAACGACATCTTTTGACTCAACGTCATCACCAAAGTTTAAACCTTTCTCAAGCTCTTTAGTCATGTATGCTTGAATTTGTGATGCATCGGTATTATCACGCCAGTAATTAATGGCTAACTTGCCAATATCCACTTTACAGTGCTTTACTGATAACTTGCTTAATGCTTCGACGAATGGAAAGCTTTCACGTAGGCGTAATTTTTCGCCAATGTGACGACGAACTAGTCGATGAGCTTTAATAATTTCAATTGTAGATGCGTTTAAAAGTGGTTTACCATAAACTAAGACTTCAACGCCTTGATTACGGTACAGTTTACCTAGTAAAGGCTGCATAGCCTCAGCCATTTCGAAACGTTCTTGCCAACTTTGTAGGTGTTTATCAGCGCTCATTAAAAAGATCCTTTATCTCATATTTCAGCATTCGTGTGCAGAAAGAATTGAGTAACAAAAAGAAAAGACCAATAATCATTATTTGGTAGGGTTAACCCCTTTTGGTCGGCGACATTGTAATGAAATTTACGCTATTTCGCCAGTAAGAAATTTTTAGTAAACATGTAATTTTATTAGAAAAAATCCTATTTTGGAGCCAGTTTTGAACAAAAGTTTAGTAATAATTACATCATTTTCAGTATTTGCTGCTTTATTCGGCTTATTTGGTTGTGATGTTGGCCGAAATAGTGCCAGCATTTGTAAAAAAAATCCTGAACTTTGTGCCGATTTACACAAGGATAGTTGGTGTTTAGTTGAAAAAGGCGACTTAATCCGTAGTCGTTACCAATTAAAAATCACAGAAGCTCCGTCTGGAAAACAATTATATGACCAATTAATTAAACTTGAGTCTTATAGTAACTGCATAGAATTAGCAGCCGGTGTTAAACATATAATAAACACACATCGAACAGAGGACAGAGAACGTGCTTATGCAGTTAGCACTCAAAACTTAGCCCAATTACAAGAATACACCAAAGACAATCCTGATATTTACCTTGCCTATTACCGTTGGACTAAATTTAATGACTTCCCATCTCGCGATATGGTTATTAAAGCTGAACAAGCCGGCGAGCTGACAGAAACCTTTATGATCGCTCAAGTAGCCTCTCATTACATTAAAACTGATATTGCTAGAGCCAAGTTACTGTATTTGCATTTACTCTCTCATGTTAAAGCAAGAAATATAGATTCAGATTGGCTCCTTGCCCTCGCAACCGTATATAGAAGCGAAAAAAATACAGAAAATGAGTACTTGTTGACTAAGGCAAATACTTTAATGAGTGACAACACAGCGTCAGAAGAAAAATTATTAGCGTTAATAGGCAATAATAATGACCTTGCTAATCAACTTAATATTGATGCAGCTGAACTGGTAAAACAACTTAATGCAGGTAAGTTTGATACAAGTGAAATTAAATCAAGATTTGAATAAACAAAGGCACGCTTGTTGGCTACACTGAAATGCAATTAATTAACAAATGTCAGTGTATTGCACTTTCAAAAAAGTCGTTGAGAAGTGCTGATTATCGTATTTTGTAAATTAAATACAGATATTTTGGGTTTTATTGCCGTTTCGAGGCTTTTTTACTTGACGAAAATCGTTAATTTGGTAATTTTACTACCATATGATTTACGTAACAGATTTATAATCACTTGAGGGATATGCAATGACTATCCGTGTAGCAATTAACGGCTATGGCCGTATCGGTAGAAATGTTTTACGTGCGCTTTATGAAAGCGAAAAGGATTACCCAATCGAAATCGTAGCTCTAAACGATTTGGGCGATGCTTCAATCAATGCTCACCTTACCAAATATGATTCAGTACATGGTCGTTTCAACGCTAAAGTTGATCATGATGACGAAGCTATCTACGTTAATGGCGATAAAATCTTAACTTTCCAAGAAAGAGATCCTTCAAAATTACCTTGGGCAGAATTAAATGTCGATGTAGTTTATGAATGTACTGGTATCTTCACTTCTAAAGAAGCTGTTCAACCACATTTAACTGCTGGCGCTAAGAAAGTTATCATTTCAGCACCTGGTAAAAATGTCGATGCTACTGTTGTATATGGCGTAAACAATGAAGTACTAACAAGTGACATGACTGTCATTTCAAATGCTTCATGTACTACTAACTGTTTGGCTCCTATTGCAAAGCCGTTAAATGACTCTGTAGGTATTGAATCAGGTTTAATGACTACTATTCATGCTTACACCAATGACCAACGCCTATCGGATGTTTACCACACTGATTTACGTCGTGCTCGTGCGGCAGCAATGTCAATGATCCCAACACAAACCGGTGCAGCAGCTGCAGTAGGTCTTGTGGTACCAGAGCTTCAAGGTAAATTTGACGGTTTAGCTGTTCGTGTTCCAACAGTAAACGTTTCTCTAGTGGATTTAACTTTCCAAGCATCTCGTGACACAAGTGTTGAAGAAATCAACCAGATTGTCGCTGATGCAGCAAAAACTTCACCATTAAATGAAGCGCTTGCCATTAATGTTGAGCCTTTAGTTTCTATCGACTTCAACCATAATGCATACTCTTCTAATTTTGATGCAACTCAAACTAGAGTTAAAGGTCGATTAGTTAAAGTGATGGCTTGGTATGATAACGAATGGGGTTTCAGTAACCGCATGTTAGATAATACTGTAGCGTTAATGACTGCAAAATAGTTAGGTTATTACGTTAACTTATTGCATTAAAAAGCCCTGCGATTGCAGGGCTTTTTGTTATTTATAATGACTAGTAACTACTTACTGGCCAAATGCTAATAACTCATAAATATTAACTCACTACACGCTATGCGTTACCCTTCACTTTCATATTTAGAGTTTTAGCAAAATTAAGCATTCTATTTAATGGGATCAATGCATCATCACGTAAAGCATCATCAACAAAAACTTCATGTTCTGTCTTATCTGAGGCGGTTAACGAAGCCTCAATAGCTTGTAAACCATTCATAGCCATCCAAGGGCAATGCGCACAACTTTTACAAGTCGCACCATTTCCACCTGTTGGAGCTTCAATTAATGTCTTGCCGGGCGCTGCTTGTTGCATTTTATAAAAAATACCTCGGTCAGTTGCGACAATGAACTCTTGGTTATCCATTGTCTGCGCAGCTTTAATTAATTGGCTGGTAGAGCCAACAGCATCTGCAAGTGCTACAACATTTGCAGGTGATTCTGGATGCACTAAAATGGCTGCTTCTGGGTGTTGTATTTTAAGTTCTCTCAGCGCTTTGGCTTTGAATTCATCATGTACAATACAGTCACCCTGCCACATCAACATATCTGCGCCAGTCTCTTTTGCAATATAGCTACCTAAGTGACGGTCAGGCCCCCAAATAATTTTTTTGCCTTCGCTATCTAAGTGTTCAACAATCTCTAGCGCAATGCTCGAAGTAACCACCCAATCTGCTCTTGCTTTAACTGCTGCTGAGGTATTGGCATAAACAACAACAGTATGATCTGGGTGGGCATCGCAAAATTCAGAAAACTTATCAATAGGACAACCTATATCTAAAGAACAGGTTGCCTCTAATGTTGGCATCAAAACTGTTTTTTCTGGGCTTAAGATTTTTGATGTCTCACCCATAAATTTAACGCCCGCAACAATCAATTTCTTTGCAGGATGATCACGTCCAAAACGTGCCATTTCAAGAGAGTCAGAAACACAGCCGCCCGTTTCTTCGGCAAGTGCTTGAATTTCAGGATCAGTATAATAGTGTGCAACTAAAACTGCTTCTTGGTCGATTAGCAATTGTTTAATTCTTGCTTTTGCAGCTACTTTTTCAGCGTCTGATAATAAAGCAGGTTTTGCAGGAAAAGGATACTCGATGGAATCGATATTCGGTGCCGAGGTGATCATTATGGTTCCGAGAAGTTACAACGTCCGGAGATTATACAAAAAGCGTTAACAAAATTAAAGGACGCATTCGCGTCCTTTATTATGTTGAATACTAGCTTATTAGTATTAACGCATTGCTAATAACATTTCTTGTGGCTGTTCTAAGTACTGCTTCCAAAGATTACAGAAACGAGCAATTGTGCCGCCATCAATAATACGATGATCACCAGACCAACTCACCTGCATGATCATACGAGCTTCAACTTCACCGTTTGCATTAAAACGCGGTAATGTCTGCAACTTGCCTAAAGCAACAATAGCAACTTCAGGTTTATTAATGATTGGCGTCGCTACAGTTCCACCTAGGGCACCAATATTAGAGATTGAGATTGAACCACCTTTTAAATCAGCAGGACTGACTCGACCGCTTCTCGCTGCTGTTGTTAAACGAGTAATTTCAGCAGCAACTTCTAGTATTGATTTGCTTTGAACATCTTTTACATTCGGCACTAATAAGCCAACTTTAGAATCGACGGCCATGCCGATATTATGGCTAGCTTTGTAAGTAAGTTCAGTACATTCAGTATTAACTTGGCTGTTAAGCACTGGGAATTCATTGATAGCAAGCGACATGGCTTTCATAAAGAAAGGCATCATGGTTAACTTAACTTCATCAGATGAGTATCGCTGTTTCATTTCAGCGCGTAATGCAACCAGCTCGGTTAAATCAAACTCTTCACAGTAAGTAAAGTGTGGAATAGTAGAAACTGACTCTACCATCATTTTAGCCATGACAGCTTTAACACCTTTAATTGGCTCAACTCTGTCAGCAACTGATTGACTTACCACTTGTTGAGTCGTTGCAATGCCTTGTTCTGAGGCTGATGTCTCAACTGAAGAGGTTGCAGAAACAGAGTTACCGCTGACAAATTTTTCAATATCTTCTTTAAAAACTCGGCCACTCTTGCCACTGCCTGGAACATTGGCAATATTGATATCTAAGCTTCGAGCTAAACGACGAACCGCAGGGCTTGCTAAGGCTTTACCTTGTGCCACTGGTTCATTTGAATTCGATGTAGCCGTAGAAACTGTTTCAATGGCAGTTTGTGGTGTATTAACAATTGAGTTAGCAGACTCAACTTCAATAGCAAACAAAGGTTCATGAACTTTTGCCAACTGTCCTTTTCGGTAATGTAGCTTAACAATTTTACCGTTTTTAATAGCTGGAATTTGAACTAGCGCTTTATCAGTCATAACATCAGCGATTGGCTGATCCTCTGACACCATTTCACCTTCTTCAACTAGCCATTCAACCAGTTCACACTCAACGATACCCTCACCAATATCAGGTAATAAAAATTCTTCGATGGCATTACCGACTGCTGAAGTTTCGTGAGTCGTTGGTGAAGAAGCTTTAACTTCTTCAGCTGCAACTACAGTCTCTGTTTCAGTTATATTGTCAGTATTACTTGCAACGGTGGCATCCAGCTCAACTGCATATAGTGGTTCGTGAACCTTGGCAATTTCACCCTTTGCATAATAAAGTTTAGAGATAACACCAGCATGCGGAGCCGGGATTTGAACTAATGCTTTATCTGTCATTACATCGGCGATGGGTTGATCTTCAACTACCACATCCCCTTCTTTAACCATCCAATCAACAAGTTCACATTCAACTACGCCTTCGCCAATGTCAGGCAAAATAAAATCTTTAATCATATCTTGCTCCTAGAAATTGACGGAAGCTTTAATCGCTTCATAAGTTTTCAGTTCATCTGGCATATATTCTTTTTCAAGAATAAGCGGATATGGTGTATCCAATCCACAAATACGACTAATTGGCGACTCAAGATGCAAGAAGCACTCTTGTTGAATTGTTGCTGCAATTTCACCAGCAAAACCACCGGTCAAAGGTGCTTCATGGTTAATTAGCAAGCGACCTGTTTTCTTAACTGAGGTTGCTACAGTTTCGATATCCCAAGGAGATAAAGTTCTCAAATCTATTATTTCGCAAGAAATGCCATCTTTTCCTGCCATTGTTGCCGCCTTTTCAAGGATCTCCATTTGAGCTCCCCACCCAAGTAGCGTGATATCACTACCCGTTTTAACAACATCTGCTTTACCTATTTCAATTTCAAAATCACCTGCAGGCACTTCACCTACTGATGCACGATAAAGTCTTTTAGGTTCAAAGAAAATAACAGGGTTTGGATCACGTATTGACGCAAGTAATAAGCCTTTAGCTTGTTCAGGATTACGTGGAATAACGACCTTTAATCCAGGGGTCTGGGTGAAATAAGCCTCTGGAGATTGCGAATGATAGTGACCACCGGCAATGCCGCCGCCATAAGGGGTTCTGAAAGTTAAACCACCTACATTGAATTGATTACCACTGCGGTATCTGAATTTGGCAGTTTCATTAACGATTTGATCAAATGCAGGGAAAATATAATCAGCAAATTGAATTTCTGCAACTGCAGTCATTCCGTTCGATGCTAAGCCATTTGCGAAACCTGCAATGCCTTGTTCAGTCAAAGGTGTATTGAAGCAACGATCACGGCCAAATTTTTCCTGTAAGCCAGAAGTGGCACGGAAAACACCACCAAAATGACCAACATCTTCACCAAATACCACCATTCTTTCATCAGCAGTCATCGCAATTGCTAATGCATCATTGATGGCGTGTAACATATTCATTTCAGCCACAATTAAATTCTCCCTGCGCTTTTAGGATAAGACTTTGGATATTTTTTGATATGTTGTTTTAGCTCTGCAAGCTGTTTTTCTAAAACAGGTGTAGGCTTATCCAGTACGTCCGTAATGAGTCCATCTATATGTGGCAATGGTACTTTTTCAGCAACTTTAACTGCGTTCAATACTTCTTCACGATATTTTTCATATTGTGCTGCATCGTCAGCTTCATTTAACCATTCTTTATTGATCATCCACAGCTTAAAACGCTTAACAGGATCGTGCTGTTCCCACTTAGCCTCTTCTTCTTTCGAGCGATAGCCAGAAGGATCATCTGAAGATGAATGTGCACCTAAACGATAGGTCATAGCTTCGATTAATACAGGGGCGTTATTCTCTAGTGCGTAAGCACGAGCTTGCTGAGTAGCAGCAAGTACTGCAAGCATGTCATTGCCATCTACACGAATGGTATGCATGCCGTAACCTACACCGCGACTAGCAATACCATTACCAGCAAACTGCTCTTCAGTTGGTGTTGAAATGGCATAACCATTATTACGGCAAAAGAAAATAGTAGGAGACTTTAATACTGCGGCCATATTTAAGCCTGCATGAAAGTCACCCTCTGAAGCCGCGCCTTCACCAAAATAACAAATAGCGACGTTACGTTTTCCTTGCAGTTTAAACGCGTGCGCAACACCTGTTGCCTGTGGAATTTGGGTCGCTAGTGGTGATGAAATAGTTTGGTAATTTAGTTCATTACTGCCGTAATGAATTGGCATTTGACGGCCCTTACCTAAATCTTTTTCATTACTGAACATTTGATTCATAAATTGTTCAGTAGTGAAACCACGGTAGCGAAGTGAAGCATGCTCACGATACTGAGCTAAAATAACGTCACCATCATCAAGTGCAGCAGTACTGCCAATGATTGAAGCTTCTTCACCAGTACAAGTCATATAAAAACTAATACGACCTTGTCTTTGTGCACTTAACATACGTTCATCGAGTACTCGGGTAAAAACACAAGTGTCATGAATGCGCTCTGCTAAAGCTTTATCAATAACTGGCATCACTGCATTTTCGTATGTAGTGCCATCAGCTTGAAGAATTTTTAAAATAGGAATGTGCAATGAAGCTTTGTCTAAGAAGCTGACACGATGCACTGTTTCATTATTCAGTGGTGCGTTGCTCATATTGTGCTCTTATTATGTGAGGCCTTATAAAATAAAGCTTAATTTATACTATGCGAACGAACATTACGTTAACGTAAACTAGCGATCAACTAATGTGCATTCCATCCGATGAATAACCTTTCAATATTTTTGTATATTTAGGTTTACAAATTACTGAATATCTTCGTTAGGCGCAGGTATCAGACATAATACCGTGCGTTGACCAACAGGTACATTTTCATTTGGAAAAACGATAGCTTCATATGGGTATTCAATCTTAATATCTGTTCCGCCTTCAGTCGCAAGTATTTCCCCTTGCTTAAAACCTGTGAAATTGACCGTCGATTTTGGAAATGAAAAAGTAAAATCTTCGAAATTTTTATTCACTGAACGCGACACTTTGTATAAGTGGAGTTTATCAGCATCAAAAGAAGAAACACTGATTTGTTGCTCAGTAATTAATTGATTGAGCATTTTTCGAGTGTTAGCAAATTTTTTCAACTCGTTTTGGCCAAATGGCATCACTTTGCCAAGTTCAACGGTAAAAGCATCAGCTTTAAATTGCTCTGACGAATAATAACTAAACGTGGTTGTCGGCTCATGATGAAATAAGATCGTATCCACATCACAATCAGCAAGAAACATTATTTGTTCTGCACTAAACGCACGGCCAGGCCTATAAGGATAGATAGCAAACTTCTCATGTTTTGACGGTTTGATAGCTGTATGAAGATCATAATGAATACGCTGTGACTGATCATTGTCGAGAAAAAAGTCAGCTACAAATAACTCTAATGCTTTAGCACGGACTCTTTCTTTGTTACATAGGCCTTCACCTTTTGAATGTGCACCACTGAATAATCGATTCATATTTTCTTCTACAAATCTTGTTTCAGTTAAAATTGAATCAGGATTACCGATTAAAAATAACACTCGATGTGCAGTTTGAATTTTCTCTTCTAACAATCCCTGAATGAGTTCATTACAAATTTCAATCGGTGCTGTTTCATTACCATGTACTGCACAAGACAATACGATATCTTTTTTAGAGCCTGAATTGGGAGTAAAGCTAATGACACCATTATCTAATATTTTTACTGTTGTTTGATTAGATAAGGTAAAACTGTGAGTGGGAACTTCTTTATCTATGTTAGCTAAAGTGAAAGCTAAAAAATCTTTTTCTTCCATTAATTGTTGAAACACGAAGACTCCTTGAAAGACGGCTAAACTGAAATGGTTTCAATCACATTTGTTGATTCTATCACAACTGAGGGAAGCTAACGTTAAGAGACAATTACCATAGTGTAAATCTTTACTTGCATTCTGTTTCAGATTAAATATACTTTTAGCCATCTAGACTTCTTTATGGTTGTAAGTATGACATTAGCGACATTTGGTGCAGGCTGTTTTTGGGGCGTTGAGTATTTTTTTAAACAAGTTGACGGCGTTGTTAACGCTAAATGCGGCTATATGGGCGGAAAAGACCAATACCAAACTTATGAAGAAGTTAAAACTGGTACCACAGGACATGCTGAAGTTGTTCAAATCGAATTTGATGAGTCTATTGTCTCTTATGAAGAGTTATTGGCGGTATTTTGGACAAACCACAACCCAACCACACTGAACAAGCAAGGTGGAGATATTGGAAATCAATATCGTAGTGCTATTTTTTTCCATGATAAACAGCAAAAAGAGACAGCAATTCGTTCAAAATTAGATTTAGCAAAGAGCGGGAAATGGGGTATTAAACATATTGTGACTGAAATAGTGCCAATCCAACAATTTCACCCCGCTGAAGAATACCATCAAAACTATCTAGAAAAGAATGAATTACCAAGCTGCCATATAAGCTATTAAATATAAAAATTGTAAGGCACTTATGTAAAGTGCCTCGTTTAAAGTGCCTCAATTAAATAGACAGTGCTTTAATTAAACAGATGGTGCCTTTTCTATACAAAACCGATTAATACAATCTATATCTTAGACTCTTCTGCTCTTTACCCCACCCTATAAATTCCCTACAATCCATGCAAATTGCTAAAGGCATGAATACGGAGAAATACATCAATGAGTCAAGCTCGTCATATTAACCTACTTATCTTAGGTTCAGGTCCTGCTGGTTATACTGCTGCGGTTTATGCTGCTCGTGCTAATTTAAAACCTGTCATGATCACTGGTATGCAACAAGGTGGTCAACTTACTACGACAACTGAAGTTGAGAACTGGCCAGGTGATGCTGAAGGACTAACCGGTCCAGCATTAATGGAAAGAATGCAACAGCATGCAGAGAAATTCGACACTGAAATTATATTTGATCACATCAATGAAGTAGATTTCAGAGAGCGCCCTTATAAATTAAAAGGTGATAATGGCGAATTTACCTGTGACGCATTGATTATTGCGACAGGTGCATCAGCTAAATATTTAGGTTTGCCATCAGAAGAAGCATTCATGGGCCGTGGCGTATCAGCTTGTGCAACTTGTGACGGTTTCTTTTATCGTAACCAGAAAGTTGCTGTTGTTGGTGGTGGTAATACTGCAGTAGAAGAAGCACTTTACTTAAGTAACATTGCCTCAGAAGTACATTTGATCCATCGTCGTGATACTTTCCGTTCAGAAAAGATTTTAATTAATCGTTTAATGGATAAAGTGGCGAACGGCAACATTATCTTGCACCTAGACCAAACACTAGATGAAGTGACTGGTGACAACATGGGTGTTACAGGCTTAAACATGAAGAGCACAAAAGATGGTTCTATTTCGTCTCTTGATGTTGCAGGTGTATTCATTGCAATTGGTCATAGTCCTAACACTGGCATTTTTGATGGTCAGCTTGATATGAACTATGGATACATTACTGTAAATAGTGGTTTGCAAGGTAATGCGACACAAACTAGCGTAGAAGGTATTTATGCATGTGGTGATGTGATGGATCAGCATTATCGTCAAGCTATTACTTCAGCGGGTTCCGGCTGTATGGCTGCATTAGATGCTGAGCGTTTCTTGGATGCTCAATAATCTTTTATTAAAAGGTTAGACACTTAAAAGCCAGCATTAGCTGGCTTTTTTATACCTATGATTTATAGCGGATATAGCTTAACTATTACGCTTTTTTATGTGTAACGTCTAAAGAGTACAAAACAACATCAAGAGTTTTACTTTCATCATGAAATTCTTGAGTTTCAATGTACTTCATTCCAATTTTTTTCATCACTTTAATCGATGCTGTATTTAGGGAGTCGGCTATAGCTGAAAACTTTGTAATACCATCTTGTTGCTGACTTATAAAGTTAATTAGCGCTAAAGCACTTTCAGTTGCGATCCCCTTACCCCATGTCACTTGCTTAAAGCGCCAGCCAATTTCTAAATTATCAAATTGTGGTTTGTCACTAAAGAACCCCATAGGTCTAATTAAAATCCAACCTAGAAAAACATCATCTAAATCAGAAACCTTCCACTGCCCCCAACACTTCTCTGGATTAAGATATTTTGCCAAGCGTGGGATGGAAACATCCAGTATCTCTTGCCTTGAAGTCGCTTTTCCACCATTAATATATTGCATGACTGCAGGGTCTTGATCTAATTCAAACAATAAATCAGCATCATCCAGTGTCATAAGTGAAATTTTTAAACGTAGGGTAACAATAGGAGTCATAGGTTTATTCCATTAAATGACAGGAAAGTAAAATCTTTAAAGCTTTATCTTTTATAAATTATAGGCATAAAAAAAGGAACCCGAAGGCTCCTTTTTTAAAGCAATAAAGCTAATTACTTAGCTAAAGCTTCTTTTGCTTTTTCAACTAAAGTTGTAAATACAACTTTGTCGAATACAGCGATGTCAGCCAAAATCTTACGATCGATTTCGATTGATGCTTTTTTAAGGCCATTAATGAAACGGCTATAAGAAAGACCATTTTGACGAGAAGCCGCATTGATACGTGCAATCCAAAGTTGACGGAATTGACGTTTCTTCTGACGACGGTCACGGTAAGCATATTGACCAGCTTTAGTTACTGCTTGAACAGCAACGCGGTAAGTACGTGAGCGAGCTCCGTAATAACCTTTGGCTAATTTAAGTACTTTCTTGTGACGAGCACGAGCGGTTACACCACGCTTAACTCTAGGCATTGTTCATATCTCCTTTAATTAAGCGTATGGTAGTTGACGTGCGATTGCTGGCACATCAGACTTTGCAACTAAACATTTAGCACGTAAGTGACGTTTACGCTTAGTGCTCTTCTTTGTCAAAATATGACGTAAGTGTGCTTGTTTACGCTTGAAACCATTAGCGGTTTTTCTGAAGCGCTTTTGGACACCCTTATCTGTTTTCATTTTAGGCATTGCTAAAACTCCGCATTGGGACATTAATAAAACGTAAGGCGAGCAAAATCCTCAAAAGGACTTTGCTACTTTTTAGTGGGTTGCCCTACTATTTCTTTTTAGGTGCGAGGACCATAACTGCTTGTCGACCTTCCATTTTCGGGAAAGATTCAACAACAGCATATGTTTCCAAATCTGCTTTGATACGGTTCAAAAGATCCATACCTAGGCTTTGGTGTGCCATTTCGCGACCACGGAAACGCAGCGTAATTTTCGCTTTGTCCCCATCTTCAAGAAAACGAATCAGGTTGCGTAGTTTTACCTGATAGTCGTTTTCATCAGTGCCAGGACGGAATTTTATTTCCTTCAGCTGGACCTGTTTCTGCTTCTTCTTTTGTTCTTTTTGAGCTTTCGCTTTATCAAAAAGGAACTTACCGTAGTCCATTATGCGACAGACAGGTGGTTCAGCATTAGGACTGATTTCTACTAGGTCTACACCTGCTTCATCAGCTAATTCTTGAGCCTGTGAAATACTAACGATTCCAACTGCCTCACCATTGATATCCGATAAACGAACTTCTGGTACGCCAGTGATTTCTTCGTTAATACGATTAGGGGCTGGCTGTCGCCCTGCTGCTCTCTTGATCTTTATGACCTATTCCTCCAACAATAATAGACTACGGCTAGAAATTTGTTCTTGTATCTTGGCATTGAAATCATTGATTTTCATCTTGCCTAAATCGATACCGTCACGTGTTCTTACCGCAACTTCCTTATTTTCCATTTCTTGATCGCCAACGACCAATAAATAAGGTACACGCTTTAACGTATGTTCACGTATTTTAAAGCCTATTTTCTCATTCCTCAAGTCTTTAGATGCACGAATGCCACTTTCTTTGAAAGATTTAACAATTTCGTCAACATAATCAGACTGTTTATCTGTAATATTCATAACAATTACTTGCACTGGAGCAAGCCATGTTGGGAATTTACCTGCGTATTCTTCAATTAGAATACCTAAGAAACGTTCAAGAGACCCTAAAATAGCTCTATGGATCATAACTGGCGTTTGACGCGTGTTATCTTCAGCAACATAAGTTGCCCCAAGACGAGATGGTAATGCGTAATCTAATTGCACAGTACCACACTGCCATGCACGGTCTAAACAGTCATGAAGTGTAAATTCGATTTTCGGACCATAGAAGGCACCTTCACCTGGTAATATCTCGAATTCAATTTCGTTAGCAACAAGTGCCTGTTTTAATGCTTCTTCAGCTCTATCCCACATATCGTCATCACCAATTCGCTTTTCAGGGCGAGTTGATAATTTAACGACGATATTATTAAAGCCGAAAGTTCCGTAAGTGTCGTATACCATTTGGATACATTCACTCACTTGTTCTTGGACTTGAGCGTCAGTACAGAATACGTGTGCATCATCTTGGGTGAATCCACGAACACGCATTAGTCCATGTAATGAACCTGATGGCTCATTACGATGACAACAACCAAACTCAGCCATTTTAAGTGGTAAATCACGGTATGATTTTAGACCTTGGTTAAAGATCTGAACATGACCAGGACAATTCATTGGCTTTATTGCATATTCACGGTTTTCACTGTTAGTTGTGAACATCGCGTCAGCATACTTATCCCAATGGCCAGAACGTTCCCATAAGTTACGATCCATCATTAATGGACCTTTAACTTCTTGGTAAGTATATTGACCTAGTTTTTGGCGGATAAACTTCTCTAATTCTAGGTACAAACTCCAACCATCGTTATGCCAGAATACCATTCCTGGTGCTTCTTCTTGCATATGGTATAGATCTAGCTGTTTACCAATTTTACGGTGGTCACGTTTTGCGGCTTCTTCTAGACGGTTCAAATGCACTTTTAAGGCTTTTTTATCAGCCCATGCAGTGCCGTAAACACGTTGCAGCATTTTATTGTCTGAATTACCACGCCAGTATGCACCAGCAACACTCATTAACTTAAAGTGTTGGCAGAATTTCATATTAGGTACATGTGGACCACGACACATATCAACATATTCTTCATGGTGATATAAAGCCGGTGTTGCATCTTTACTGATGTTTTCATCTAAGATAGCAATTTTGTATTCTTCACCACGTGATTCAAATGTATCGCGGGCTTCTTGCCAAGAAACAACATTCTTAACAACACTATAATTTGTCTTTGCTAACGCTGTCATGCGTTTCTCAAGAGCATCAATATCTTCTTGAGTTAATTTATGGTCTAAATCGATGTCATAGTAAAAACCATTATCGATTACAGGACCAATAGCCATTTTCGTTTCTGGCCACATTTGCTTAATAGCATGACCAAGTAAATGTGCACAAGAATGGCGAAGGATTTCAACACCCTCTTCATCTTTAGCCGTGATGATTGAAAGCTCTGAATCTGTGGTTATTAAGTCACAAGCATCAACTAACTCGCCGTTTACACGACCAGCAATACACGCTTTAGCTAAACCAGGACCAATGTCTGCAGCGACATCTAACGTTGAAACAGAATCTGCAAACTCGCGTTTGCTGCCATCAGGCAATGTAATAATTGGCATTTAATTTCCTTATCCAGTGGTGACCCACACGTAGGGCCACTTGGTAATAAATAATAAATAAAAGAAATGCCACCGAACTACAGACATTACAGGAGCCTGAGCTAATAGTGGCACGAAGTTGCATTGTATGTGAAAAGGGCTTTTGCAAGCAATAGAATAGCTCGTTTAAATGTGATTTTAATGTACTTTTTTTCTTTTAAGTTGTTGATAGAAATATTCGATATTAGACACTGGGTTTTTATTTCATATTTCGAATTATGATGTCGACTCTGCAAGCTTATCTTCTACTATAATTAGTAGTTCTAAATACAACTAAGATGGATTAGAGCCGCAGTTGCAGGTAATAAGGAGTTTAAGATGAATTTAGTGAGCCGTGTAGTAAGTTGTCCACACTGTGGTCATAACCAGCATGTCCATATAGATACCAGTTTAGGCGACCAAGAATATTACGACGATTGCCGGGTGTGTTGTAATTCGATTCATATGAGATTACATGTCAATGATTCAAATAGAACAATACAATTATTCATTGATTCTGATAACGAGCAACTGTATTAGTTGCTCGTTAGTAAAGGATGCAATTAAATTAACTTGATAAGTTAGTTTCGAGTGCTTTTTTAGCTAAAACTCGCTCAACGGTATCGACGATAACTTGGGTTTGGCTATCTATTTCGATATTAATTTTATCGCCAACAATACAGTCACTTAAGTTGGTTAGCTTTAGTGTTTCTGGAATCAGGTGTAACTTGAATTTATTATCTTTAAGTTCGCCAACAGTTAAACTGCAGCCATTAACACCAACAAATCCCTTATAAAAAATGTAATCCATCCATTTAGGTGGAATACTTAAGGTTAAATTGTAATGCGTATCGGTTTCGCTTACCTCTTCAATGGTTGCCATAGCATGAACATGACCAGACAGAATATGACCACCGATTTCTTTACCAAAGGTTAATGAACGTTCAATATTAATTTTGCTACCTTGCTCAACAAAATTTAAGTTTGTTACTTGTAACGTCTCTTCCATTACATCGAAATAAACTCTATCATTCTCGAGTTTAGTAACAGTTAAACATACGCCATTATTTGCAACACTTGCACCGGTTTCTAAACCTTGTTGCAGCTCTTCTGGAATTTTGACTTCAAACGTTTTTAAACCACTTTGCTCTTTAATCGATACCACATCACATGTGGCTTGAACGATACCAGTAAACATATTTTCACTCGTTAGTTAAAAGGCTTTTTAATGAATCACACAGGCTTTCAAGCCAAAAAATTAATTCAACTGGCGCTGCCAGTATTAATTGCACAAGTAACCCAAACCATGATGGGTTTTATTGATACTGTAATGGCCGGTAGAGTCAGCGCCGTTGACATGGCAGCTGTAGCTATCGGTACCAGTTTATGGTTACCAGCCTTACTTTTTGTACAGGGCCTTATTCTCGCATTTACACCTGTATTTGCCCACCATCATGGTGCTAATAATCCTAAAGCAATACAGCCGCTAATGTCTCAAGCATTCTATATTGCCATATTTGGTACAGTCGGTGTTTTGCTGTTCCTCTCATTTGCGAAAACAATTTTCTCCATGATGGAACTGGATCCTGAGTTAGCAGATTTAAGTGCAGGATATCTGCACGGATTTATGTGGGGCGTTCCTGCTTTCATTTTATATCAAATATTACGTGGTTGTGCAGAAGGCATTTCTTATACGTTACCTACTATGATAATTGGTTTTGTTGGTCTAGCTGTCAACATTCCAGCTAACTATATCTTCATTTATGGACACTTCGGAATGCCTGCAATGGGCGGCGCTGGTTGTGGTGTTGCTACGGCACTTGTATTTTGGGCAATGCTAATTGCAATGATGATTTATATGCAATTACATAAGAAATTTACTGAAATAGCACCGTTTAGTCGTTTAAACAAACCTAACTGGAAAACCATCTGGGAAATGACTAAACACGGTATGCCGATAGCTATGGCATTATTTTTCGAAGTGAGTTTATTTGCTGTTATTGCGTTATTGCTTGCCCCACTTGGCGCGACAGTTGTAGCAGGACACCAAATAGCGCTTAACTTTTCTTCTATTGTATTTATGTTGCCACTATCAATTGGTATAGCTGTATCAATTAGAGTTGGATATTACTTGGGTCAAGACAAATTAGAGATAAGCAACTTAGTTACGAAAATAGGATTGTTTATTGCTTTCTCTTTAGCGCTATTTACCGCCGTTATCACTGTGCTTTTCAAAACCCAAATTGCTTTACTTTATAACAACAACCCAGAGGTTGTGGCTTTAGCGGGTAGTCTTATGTTCTTGGCTGCATTGTATCAATTGTCAGATTCAATACAGGTAGTCGCAGCAGGTGCATTACGTGGCTATAAAGATACCCAAAGCGCATTTTATATTACTCTAATCTCGTATTGGGCTATCGGTATGACTTTAGGTTACACATTAGCAAGAACAGACATCATAGTTCCTGCAATGGGCGCTCATGGCTTTTGGATTGGTTTAATAGCGGGTTTAACTAGTGCTGCAGTATTGTTTGCAATAAGACTTCGCTATATCCAGACTTCAGGCAAACTTAAAGCCGTCATTTCAGACAGCCACCATTAGTAGATAACAATAGTAAATAACGTGGATTAAGACTGATTTACATATCTACATAACCAGCTAACAGCATATAAGCTACGAATTATTAAGCTTATATGCTGTAATTAACTCCAAAATGCACAGCAAATCACCACTCAATCATTTTTTTGTCATTTTTACTTGCATCAATCACGGTATACCGTAATATATCGCTCGTTCCAAAGATTACATTAATTTGTACTCTTTAAACGATACAACTGTAGCTCAGCTGGTTAGAGCACCACCTTGACATGGTGGGGGTCGGTGGTTCGAATCCACTCAGTTGTACCATCTCTTTTGAGATTGATTTAGATATACAACTGTAGCTCAGCTGGTTAGAGCACCACCTTGACATGGTGGGGGTCGGTGGTTCGAATCCACTCAGTTGTACCAAATCATTCTTAAACACTTAACCAGCATTAGCTGGTTTTTTTGTGCCTAAATTTAATAAAAAATGACAACTTATTAGATTGTCACTTTTTACATCGATATTTATTCGCTATTCATATCCATTCGGATTTGCAGACTGCCAACGCCAGGTATCTACCATCATCTGCTCAAGTGAGCGATTAGCCTGCCAATTTAGTTGCGAATTGGCTTTTTGCGCATTAGCCCAAAATGCGGGTAAATCACCTGCTCTTCGTGGACTGACTTCGTAAGGGATTTTCTTATCAACTGCTTGCTCAAATGCTGAGACAATTTCAAAAACAGACACCCCATTACCAGTTCCTAAATTAAACGATTCTACTCCAGTAAATTTTGGATTATCGTTTAACCAATTCATCGCCGCCACATGCCCTTCAGCAAGATCCATTACATGTAAATAATCACGTTCACAGGTACCATCTTTAGTTGGATAATCTGAACCGAATATACTTAACTTTTCACGCTTGCCTACCATCACTTGTGCGACATAAGGCAATAAATTATTTGGAATACCTTTTGGTGACTCACCAATTTGACCGCTTTCATGGGCGCCAATAGGGTTAAAATAACGAAGAGAAACACCTCTAAATGCTGGATTAGATGCCGCAGTATCTGCCATTATCCGTTCAACCATGACTTTGGTTGCCCCGTAAGGGCTTGAAGGTGTACCTAATTTCATTGTCTCGACATATGGCACTTCATTTTCTTCGCCATAAACTGTTGCTGATGAGCTAAATATAAAATTATTCACCTGATGTTCAGCCATAGCTTCTAGTAAACATACCGAACCATGTACATTATTTTGATAATACTCTAAAGGTATTTGCGCAGACTCACCTACAGCCTTGAGTGCAGCGAAATGAATAACTGTATCAATATTGTGAGCTTTAAAGACCGCAGATAACTGTTGTTTATCTCTAACATCGCTTTCAACAAACACGACAGATTTACCCGTTAAGGCTTCTACCCTTTTAATAGATTCAATGTTTGAGTTAAATAAATTATCAAAAACAAC
Organism: Shewanella sp. TC10; assembly: GCF_009663145.1. GTDB lineage: Bacteria > Pseudomonadota > Gammaproteobacteria > Enterobacterales > Shewanellaceae > Shewanella. The sequence goes on along the minus strand of NZ_VKHR01000014.1, from coordinate 23,458 downwards.
TACGTCACTGTTATTTTCTAATAATGATAAAACGGTGTGAGATCCAATATACCCAGCCCCACCTGTCACTAAAACATTCATCTTTTATCCCTGTTATCAAACACAATTTATGTGCTGAAATTATCTAAGCCTATGGAGTTATTACAATAATACTTTTAGTTGGCTCTAATGCATACCTTAAAATAAACAAAAAGCAGCTTTAAACTGATTTTGTTTTTTTAGATTAATAACACTGGTTCTATCACTCACCAGTCAATATTTTTAGCACATAGAAGTAACAAGCTTATGTCATTAGGCTTTGCATTTTGAAATGATTAAGACATTCCCTCGCCAATTTCACAAATCGTAGCCACAAAAATATTACTGTTAAGCCACTGTATTTGTGAACTTTCCGGCGAAGTTTACAAAGTTTACAAAGTTTACAAAGTTTACAAAGTTTACAAAGTTTACAAAGTTTACAAAGTTTACAAAGTTTACAAATCAGACACATTAAATTACACATTGAAACAGTAAGGGTTTAACAATCTATGTAACATATCCGTATAATACTATTAATTCATATTCATCACGGACAGTGTCTGTGATTTAGCTTCAACAAGAGGAAGTGTCGTGGCTACTGCAAAGCAAATTATATTGCCTATTGGGATTATAGGTGTGGGTGTATTGATAACGGGCTTGTTAGTTTCAATGCAAAAACCACCAGAAGAAAAACCACCTGTTGATAATACGCCGCTAGTGTCGGTCGAAACCATTAACTATAAACCAATGAAGTTCACTGTGAGTTCATATGGTGTCGTTAATGCTAAGTATCATACTGAGTTAGTCGCTCAAGTTAGTGGTGAAATTACCTACCTTTCCGATTCATTTGTTAAAGGTGGTTTCATTAAAAAAGGTGATGTACTTGCACGAATAGATCCAAGTGATTACGAGTCAGCTTTATTGGACGCTCAGGCAAATCTTGCATCAGCTAAAGCAACACTCGTTCAAGAGAAAGCGAACGCTCAAGTTGCAGAACGTGAATGGGCTGAGATTACTGACAGTAAGCCAAGTGATTTAAGTTTACGCAAACCGCAGCTAGCACAAGAAATAGCAAAACTAAAAAGTGCTGAAGCTGGATTACTTCGTGCCCAGCGAAATCTTGAACGTGCCATTATCAAAGCTCCTTATGATGCATTAATCGGTAGCCGAAATATCGGATTAGGGGCATACGTTAGTAATGGTTCTCCTATCGGTTTGGTGTACAGCACAGATAAAGCTGAAGTGCGTTTACCACTTGCAGATAAAGAAATGCAGTATTTAGATCGTAAAGGCGCTAATGCCAAAGTTACTCTAGTCGGCAACTTTGCTGGTGAAAAACAAGAGTGGATTGGCACAATCGTTCGCAGTGAAGGCGTTATTGATAGTAAAAGTCGAATGACTTATTTAGTTGCTGAAATTGATGACCCTTATGGACTTAACAAAGATCATAAAGAACTTAGATACGGCACCTATGTAACTGCTCATATTGGTGGTACCCATGCTGGTCAAGTCGCTGTAGTGCCTCGCCACCTCATTGTTAATGGCCTAGTTGCCACTATGGATAATGATAAAAAACTTAGATATCTCCCTGTAAACATCATCAGGCAAGATGGCAGTAACGTGATTATTTCAAGTGGTCTAGAAGATGGAATGAACATCATTACTTCTGCATTAGATTACCCAGTAGAAGGAATGACGGTGGCTTTGCCTCAAGACAAGATTTTACAAACAGAGCCTAAAGTTGGTGTCGATTCTGACACTGCTATCGCCATGGATGATAAGGAATAATTCATGGAAGATACTAATAAAGGCTTAATTGCATGGTTTGCACGAAACAGTGTCGCAGCAAACCTTTTGATGATCATTATTTTATTAGGTGGTTTATTAACCGCTAATACTATTCGTAAACAGTTTTTCCCTGCGGTTGAAATTAACTGGATTGAGTTTAGCGCTGTTTATCCTGGCGCTGCGCCTCAGGAAGTAGAAGAAGGTATTACTGTAAAAATTGAACAAGCGTTGGAAACCGTTCAAGGTTTACAGCGAGTTATTACCTACTCTAATCGTAATCAGGCGAACGGTTATTTTCGTATAGAAGACTCTTACGATCCGCAAATCGTACTTGATGAAGTTAAATCAGAGATTGGTTCGGTATCTACCTTCCCTGCGGGAATGGAATTTCCCAAAGTAGAAAGAATTAAGATACGTCAGGAAGTGATGTATTTAAGTCTTTATGGCGATTTATCACAGCGCCAGTTGAAAGATCTAGGTGAAAAAATCCATAAAGAAATCATGCAACTACCTAATGTTAATATTGCGGATTTCTATGGCGGATTAAATTACGAAATTAGCGTTGAAGTCAGCAAAGATAGACTGCGTGAGTTTGGCCTTAACTTTAATGATGTCGCAGAAGCAGTTCGTGGTTATTCACGTAATATGTCTGCGGGACAAATTAAAGCTGAAAACGGATATATTAACTTACGTGTAGAAAACCAAGCTTATGTGGGTTATGAGTTTGAAGATTTACCCCTACTCACATTAGATGACGGTACCAATCTACTGTTAGGTGATGTTGCCACAGTGAATGATGGGTTTGAAGAAGGTATTCAATACTCAAAGTTTAATGGCCAAAATGCCGTTACATTTTTTGTGGGCGCAGCTAAAAACCAAAGTATCACAGATGTCGCTGATACAATGAAAACTTACATTGCCAAAAAACAAGCCCTTTTACCTGAAGGGGTTACACTCGAGCCTTGGGTTGATATGACCTATTACCTTGATGGTCGCCTTGATTTAATGCTAGATAGCATGAAAACAGGTGCAGTGTTGGTCTTCTTTATGTTGGCGCTATTTTTGCGCGTCAGATTAGCATTTTGGGTGATGATGGGTCTGCCAGTTTGTTTCTTAGGTACCCTACTATTTATGCCTATGGCATTTATTGATGTCACGATTAACGTTATCAGCTTATTCGCCTTTATCCTTGTACTGGGTATTGTGGTCGATGATGCCATTGTTATGGGTGAAAGTGCCCATACCGAATGCCAGGAAAATGGTCAAAACATTGATAGTGTGATCCGTGGTGTTAAACGTGTTGCTATGCCAGCAACTTTTGGCGTTTTGACAACCATAGCTGCATTTTTACCCATTACCTTAGATGACGGACCTTCCTCTGCTTTCGGTCAGGCAATTGGTTTTGTCGTTATCCTTTGTTTGCTCTTTTCTTTAGTAGAATCAAAATTAATTCTGCCTTCGCATTTAGCGCACATGAACAAGCCTAAAGTTGTTCAACCAGGTTCTAAAAATCCTTTAGATTGGTTAAGAAATGGGGTTAACTTTGTTCAAGGTAAAATCGAGAAAAACTTAACTTGGTTTATTGGCAATATCTACAAGCCTAGTCTGACAGTTGCAGTTAAATATCGTTATGCGGTTATTTCTACTTTTGTCATGCTCATTGTAATTTGTGCAGCGCTTTATATTAGTAGTTTGGTTCGCTTTATTGGTCAACCAAAAATTCCACATGATTTTCCTCGTATCAGCTTAGAAATGAATGTTGATGCAGCTGAAACGGCAACATTAGATGCAGCTCATTCAATTGAAGACGCCTTAAGGAAGGTTGAAGCACAACTAGAAGATGAGTACGGACAAGGTATGATTGCTGAGTTACAAGTTGAATTACAAGGCCGTACCCGTGCTGAAGTAAGAACTAAACTTGTTGACCCAGAATTAAGGCCGATAAATACCTTTGAAGTCGCTGAAATGTGGCGTCAAGCAATGCCTAAAATACCTGGGGTTAAATCCTTTGAAGTTCAAGATAGTTTATTTGATGGTGGCATGGATGATGGCGATATTAGTTTTCGATTAGAAGGAAACGATGAGCAACAACTGTTAGCGGCATCACAAGCTTTAAAAGACAAACTCAATACCCTTAAGGGTGTGAGTGATGTCAACGACAGTCGCCAATCTTCGGCTAAGGAAGTTCAGTTTAACTTAAAACCGTTAGCCCACAGCTTAGGATTAACTTTAGCCAATATTGCATCGCAAGTTGGCAACAGTTTCTATGGACTTGAAGCACAGCGGATCATCAGAAACGGTGAAGAAATTAAGGTTATGCTTCGTTACCCTGAGGCTCAACGTAACTCAATTGCATTAGTACAAGAGGTATTGATTAAAACCCCTCAAGGTGCTGAGTTACCTCTATCTGAAGTTGCAAACATTGATGTAGTCCAAGGTGTAAATAGTATTCGCCGAGAAAACGGTAATCGTACTATTAATGTATGGGCATCTGTTGATGCTGAACAAGCTGAGCCCTTTAAGCTCGCCAAAGATATCCGTGATAACTTTATGCCAGAATTACTGACTAAATACCCACGAGTAAAAAGTGAAGTTGCAGGAAGTATTCAAGAGCAGTTAGACAGCGCTGATACGCAATTGCGAGACTTTATTATCTCAATGTTAGTGATTTATAGTTTGTTAGCAATTCCTCTTAAATCCTACGTTCAGCCTTTCATGATCATGTCAGTCATCCCATTTGGGGTCATTGGCTCAATGCTAGGTCATATCATTCTAGGTATCGATTTAAGTGCCCTATCAGTATTCGGTATTATCGCTGCAGCTGGTGTAGTAGTGAATGACTCTTTGGTTATGGTGGATTATGTCAATAACTCCCGTAAACGTGGTATTCCGCTCAATGAAGCTGTGATTAATGCTGGCTGCCGGCGTTTTAGAGCCATCATGCTGACGTCATTAACTACCTTTATTGGATTAATGCCGATAATGACTGAAACCAGTATGCAGGCTCAAATGGTTATTCCAATGGCGGTGTCACTTGCATTTGGTGTCCTGTTTGCCACTGTCGTTACACTATGTTTAATTCCATGCCTTTATATAGCTATTGAGGATATGCGTGGTATTGCTAGAGGTATCTGGAGAATGTACGTCCCCGAGCCAACTGCCGAGTCAACGCCTAAATCGGCTCAAGAAGTCACTGGACAAACTTAGTAATGAATAGATTTTCAAAGTCATAAAGTTAAACAGAGAAAAAGCGAAACATAAGTTTCGCTTTTTTATTTGTCTATAGTTTGTGTCGCCTCATCATTTACATCATAAAACTCAGTTATGTTCAAAACTATGTCATATAGTAAGGTTATGATAAATGTATACAAAATTTCGCCATGCTCAGTTAGCCAGTAACTAGCTTACGGTGAATGACTTTTCAAAAGGAACAATCAAATCGTGTTCAGAACAACTCTATTAATTAAATTGCTTATTGCAGTAAGTTGGCTTTTCTTAACTTCAGTGGCTACAGCTAACAACAAAAATGAATCTATAAAAAATGACTTACAAGAGTATGTATTACTCATTTCAATCGATGGCTATCGACACGATTACAATAAATTACATCAGCCTAAAAACCTCATTAATTTTGCGAAGAACTCAGCAAGGGTCGAACAATTTATACCTTCATTTCCTACCGTGACATTCCCTAACCATTTAACTTTGGTGACAGGTCTTTACCCCGCTAATCACGGTATCATTTCCAATCGATTTTATAACCCTGAGCTGCAGCGTGATTATGCAATGAATATTCACGACGCTGTTACAGATGGTCAGTTTTATCAAGGTACGCCATTATGGTCATTGGCACGCCAGCAAGGTCTGAAATCGGCAACGTATTTTTGGCCAGGTTCTGAAGCTAAAATTGCCGGATACCGGCCTAACTATTGGCTTAAATACGATGGCCGAACTCCCAATGAAGAAAGAATTGAACAAGTCGTTGAATGGTTTAAATTACCTACTGAGCAACGACCACATTTCGTTACCTTGTACTTTTCTGATGTGGATAGCGCCGGTCACCACCATGGTCCCGAAGCAAATCAAACACGCGAAGCGGTTCAATACATAGACTCTTTAATAGGAAATTTATTAGCCCAGGTAGAATCACTGCCATTTGAGGTGAATATCATTATTACTTCAGATCATGGCATGGCAAAAGTAGATGAATTTGATCGTTTGTATACCGATAAATTAGTCGCTGACAATGAGCAGTTAATAGAGAAATTTATTTTTAATAACGACGCAGCATTTTCTCTGGTAACAGCAATTGGCGAAAACAAAACTAAAGATTTATCAGATTTAAAAAAGTTAGTAGATAATGTCGAAGGACTGCAGTTTTATTTACAACAGGACATGCCGAAACACTTAAACTTTACTGGTAACCCTTCAATCGGTGATGCTGTTATCATGAGTAATAAACATTACATTACTAGCACAGATGCAAGACCAGGTGTAATAGGCAAACACGGATATGACCCAACAGTAGTCACTGACATGAATACTGTGCTTTACGCTCAAGGGCCTGCTTTTAATCAACAAGCTGTGGTAAAACATGCCGAAAATATACACTTATATCCGTTAATTGCTGAAATACTAGGGCTAACAGTAACTGAAACAATTGATGGTGACATAACCGTATTAAGTCCTTTACTCGCTCATCCATAGGTGAATGAGGATAAAACATGAATAAACCCCAATTCACTTTTAAAAATTATCAACAAATAGATGAAAAAGCTTGTTTGAAGCTATTTGATGATAATTGTCCATTGTATTTTGCTGAAAATGAACGGGCTGACTATCAACATTTTTTGCAATCACAACCTGCTGATTACCAAGTGTGTTTGATTAATAATGAGGTCGTTGGTGCTTTTGGATTACTACCAAACTCTGATGAATCAGATGAAAAACCTCCAGTTTCTAAACGGATAAATTGGATTTTAATCTGCAGTAAAGCTCAAGGTTTAGGGATTGGTCATTTATTTATGCAAAGTGCAATCTCACAAGCTACAAAGGAAGGTATTGAATACATCAATATTGCTGCGAGTCATCTTTCTGCGCCCTTTTTTAGTAAATATGGAGCAAAAACTATTCTTGAAACACATGATGGTTGGGGTAAAGACATGCATAAAGTTGATATGAAATTGTATCTATAAGGCCGAGACTAATACCTTCTAATTTTTGCCACAAAAAAGCCAGTTGAACCTGTGTTTAACTGGCTTTTAACTATTAAGTTTTAACTTACAACTTCAGTAACTTAGCTATTCTCAGTCGCCATAATTTTATGGTACAACTTATCTTTCATTTCAACACGCTGCTGTTTAAGCTCGTGTATAGATTCATCAGATATAGGCGAGTCTTTTAATTCAAGCTCACGGATCTGTTGATCTAATAAATCATATTGCTTTAGTACAGCGGCAAAATCAGCATTGCTTTTATTGAGTTCAGCAATAGTGTCTAAATGGTCTGGAAATTCGTTTCTAAGAGAGTGATTCTCACCTAACATAAAAGCCTCTTTTCATTAATTAAACGGTACGTCAGATTGTAAAAATTCTTTTATAATTGGAAAAAAATGCATGTGGTTAACTATAAAGCACATATAAAATGTAGAGCAATCATTTAAAAACTCAAGCAAAACTTAATTCAAATAACAAAATGATGGCTCAATTTAGTGGAAACAATCCTCTCCAATTTGTTTTGGATAATATGAATACCATTTTCACCAGTTGATCGAAATTATTTAGTTGATTTCTATTAGCTTCTGAGAGCTTTTGATTCCTTATGTAACAATCTAAATGTTTTATCTCTAAAAATGACTACTTAGCTGTTAAGTCATGATTAATTTAGCTAAAACACTGCTAAAATAGTTTAAATATATAACTTTCATCTTTATTTGGTCGCTTCATGCAATTCAGCTCTCAATCACAATTTAACCCACAGTCACAATTTAACACTGTCACTATCATAGGTAATGCTAATGGTGAATGGCGAGCTGCAACACAAGGTTATACTGTCATTTTTAACGGAACTGTCGCCTCAGGTGAACGCATTATCAATATTTGCAATGGACCTTATGCTGGTTCCACTGAAGATTTTGTCGTGACAGGACATCATAGTGATTGGTTAGCACTACAATTATCTTTGGTAGCAAAAGAGCTAGAAACACAACTCAACTGCTGGCCTTCATCTGGTTTGGTCAGTTATGTTTTATTCAGCCGTTTGGGTTGTGATTTATCTCTTTCTCGTATGTCTTTATTGCCCAGTTTAACTAGAGGAAGCACATTACATCAAAGTGAACATTTACCTTGTGTGGTTCACAATTGGCTTGGAGAGCGCAGGGTTGCAATAAAGGTTTTTCAAAAAACGACTAAAAACCAAATCCATTGGCCTGAACTGTTACTAACAAAAAGTGATCAAGTAACAAAATTAACCGCTTCAAAAACAAAAAAGTTAATTAACGACCCATTTGCAGAGCTGTTGTCGTTATCACAAATAGCATCAAAGACTGAAAGCTGTTTAAATACCTTAATTCAGTTGAGTAAAGTGCCATTGACAGTATGGCAGTCCTTTGTGAACCAAGACAAATTACTTAAAGCTGAACAGCTTTTTTACAATCAAAACCCCTATACCACTTCCGGGTATTGGTATTTATCTGATAATGAAGCCTCTGCTTATCTAGATGCTATCCGACTCAATTTAGCCTTATGCCAGCAAGCGTTATTTAATTTTAAACAATACCAATAATCCATACCCGATTAGTTATCGAATTAAAACTAATAAGCCTTTGGTTAAAAGGGTTTAGTAAACTTCGTTTGTTTCGATGAAGAGCAAAACTAAATATCTTCAACACCAAAGCAGTATTTATCATTACTTCATTCTCTGCTAAAACTAAGGTTACACGGACCCGTACTTCAAAAAGTACTATTAAAAGGATTCTTTGATGAAATTGCTGCCACTCATGTCTTTGTTGTCGATTACCACACTTTATTTAATGTCACCCGTTAAAAATGTTTATGCGGAGCAACCTAGACTCATCGTCCAAATTACTGTTGATCAACTTAGAGGCGACTTATTACAGCGATATCAACAACATTTTACTGACGAAGGGTTTGGTTATATCATCAACGAAGGGGTTTACTTCAAAGAAGCCCATCATCAACATGCTATAACTGAAACAGTAGTTGGTCACACAACCTTAGCTACCGGCGCCCACCCTTCTGCCCACGGAATGGTAAGTAATTTATGGTTCGATAAACAATTACAACAGCCAATATATAACGTTCAAGATAGACAACACCCACTATTAAGCGCAAATGCAGCAGTGGATGCTAAAAATGAAATAGACCCAACTCAAAAAGCCAGTAAAGTAGAAGGTCGTTCACCCAAAAACATTATGGCCACTACTTTCAGTGATGAGCTAACAGCGAGTAATAACGGTCAATCAAAGGTTTTTGCTGTTTCAGTTAAAGACCGTGGCGCGATAACTTTAGCTGGCCATACTGGAAAAGCATTTTGGTTTTCTAAATCGGCTGGAGAATTTGTAAGTAGTGATTATTATTATGATCAATATCCACTTTGGGTGACAAAATGGAATCAGCAAAACCCGATAGATAAGTATGCTAATACTGAATGGCAGCTCACGAAGCCCGCTAATCAATACATATTTGGTGACAATAAGCCCCATGACTGGAAAACTAAGCTGCCTGGTTATGGTGTGACATTTCCTCATCAATTTGGACCTAGTGATAACCCCTATTTCAGTACATTTTTAACAGTTAGCCCTATTGGCGATGAAATGACAGCAAGTTTTGCTAAAACCATCATTACTGAAAACAGTTTAGGCAAAAATACAGTCACAGATTATTTGTCCGTTAGCTTCTCTTCAACTGATTATGTTGGCCATATTTTTGGGCCTTCAAGTTTAGAGGCTGAAGAAAACTTGTTGAGATTAGATAGAACATTAGCTTCATTATTTTCATTCATCGATAAACAAGTTGGTTTAGACAGCACTTTAATTGTTTTATCAGCAGATCATGGTGCTCCTGAAGCCCCTGGTTATTTAACTCAGTTTGGCATCAAATCACAACATTTCGATTTAGCAGCTTTAGAAGATAATCGTGACATTAAATTACTTAAGTCCAAATGGGGGATTAAAGGCAAAATATTTGCTAATGCTTGGCAGCCCTACATTAATTTAGATCACGAGAAGTTAGCTAAACAAAAAATACCATTAGCCGCAGCTGCCAATGATGTTGCCAATGTACTTAACAGTATTTCAGGTATTCATAGAGCCTACAGTTTTGAAAACTTATTAAATGGAAATGTACCTAAAGGCAAGATTACTCAGAAAGTGCAAAACAGTTTTTACCCAAGCCGTTCTGGCGACATTTATATTGTGTTTGAACCCAATGTGTTTGTAGCGGATTTTGATGGCTTAAATGTCGCATCAGTACACGGTTCTCCTTGGCGATATGACACCCATGTACCCATAATATTTGCAGGTTTTAACCTTGATGGACAAGTGGTTAATAGACCTGTTGCTACTGTGGATTTAGCACCTACTTTAAGCGCAATCCTAGGTCTTAATGCACCTTCTAGCGCTGCTGGATACCCATTAAAAGAAGTCATTAACCAGTAAGCGAGATAACCAATTTCATCATAATTAAAGGCTGATTTTCAGCCTTTTTTGTCTTAATAACATGCCGTTATAAAAAGTTAACCCTGTTATTGACCCAAGTTATTAGTATGAGTTACTGGCATGAGTTATTAACCTAAGTTATTGGCATGAGCTTACTTCCATCATCTCGATATACAATTCATTTCAAATTGCTTCTCTTACCTGTCCAGCCGTGACTACAGAAAGGGCCAAATTAAAACCAACTAATCTAAGACAAGTTACGCCAAGCAACCCACTCGCTTACATAAATAACTGCACTGTTCACAAATAGTCACAGCTTAGGTGTTGGTTATTTGTTAAATAAACTTTAGACTGGGAATAATACAATTTAAATATAGTTTTAATATGAAATTCAATCAGCTAGTCATATTTAGTTTATTTGCCATATTAACTTTTTCTAACACTAATAAAGTTAATGCTGCAGAGTATGTTGGCGTTGAGCAATGCGTAAACTGCCACCAGCAAGAGTATAAAGATTGGCAAACATCTCATCATGATATGTCTATGCGTCATGCATCTAATGAATCAGTTTTAGGTAATTTCAACGATGCGAGTTTAATTGAACACGAGCAAACACATAAATTTTATAGAAAAGGCGCACAATACTGGGTTAACACTAAAGGTCCTGATGGTAAGTTCAATGATTACCAAATTAGTTACACTTTTGGTTATCAGCCACTGCAGCAGTATATGGTTAAATTTCCTGATGGCCGGGTACAGTTGATTCCTCTTGCTTGGGATAGTCGGGATAAAAAGCTAGGTGGACAGCGCTGGTTTAATCTTTATCCCAATATGCAGCCCCATGACGAATTCTTTTGGACTAATAATGGTCAAAATTGGAATTACATGTGTGCAGATTGTCACTCCACCAATATTAATAAAAACTACGATACAAAAACCAATACTTATAACACGACTTGGTCAGAAATTAATGTAGGGTGTGAAGCCTGTCATGGTCCAGCTAGTAAGCATATAACTTGGGCTAACACTCCTAATCAAGCCGGTTTAAATAAAGGGTTAGACCGTAACTTAAAAGCTAAAGTCGAATCATGGGATTTTGTAAAAGGTAAAAAGATACTTCTGCCAAATCAGAGCAAAAAAAGCGATCAATTAGATACGTGTGGTCAATGCCACAGCCGTAGAGCCCAACTTAATAACAGTCATGACCATGTCAAAAAAGACTTTTCAGATAAATATCTACTGAATGGTATTACAGAAGATTTGTATTACCCTGATGGCCAGATTTATGATGAAGTGTTTGTATTAGGTTCTTTTAAGCAATCCAAAATGCATCAAGCAGGTGTTGTTTGTAGTGATTGCCATAATCCCCACAGCACTAAACTCAAAGCGCCAATTGAATCAATTTGTTTTCAATGCCATTTACCTAGCGAATATACTTCAGCGAAACATAGTCAACATCAAGATGGAACTGAAGCTGCTCAATGTGTTACCTGTCACATGCCAAAAACAGTGTATATGGAAGTTGATCCTAGAGCAGATCATAGTTTTCAAATACCTAGACCTGACATTAGTCAGCAAATTGGTACGCCAAATGTCTGTACAAGTTGTCATAGTAAAGAATCAAACCAATGGGCAGTTAATGCCTTAGCCAAGCAATTTCCTAATTCCACATATCAAAAAAGCGACAGTTTTGCTATCGCTTTTGCCCAAGCAAGTTCTGGAGTACCAAACAGTGGTGATGCACTCTCATATATAGCTCAGAACAGTAATGAAGCCAATATAATCCGAGCCTCTGCCCTTGCAAGGATCTCAAGATATCCTGGTAAAAATGCCATGATAGCAATCATGCGCGGCGTAAAGCATGAAGATCCACAAATGAGATTAGGCTCAATCACGGGCTCTGCTGCTTTTCCATTTAATGACCGTTGGCAAATCATTAGTCCTTTATTAACAGACCCAGTATTTGCAGTAAGAACTGAAACAGCAGGAGCACTTGTGGCTAATTGGTCTAATATGAGCCCAAGCCAACAATCATTATTAAGCCCTGCTTTAAACGAATATATTTCTATTCAGCAGTACAATTCAGATAGAGGTTTTGGCTTGATGAATCTTGCGAATATCCACATAGCTAAAGGTGAATGGGTCAAAGCAGAACAATATTATTTAAAAGCCATTGAAATTGAGCCTATCTTCGCAAGCAGTTACGTCAATCTTGCAGATTTATATCGACAACAAGGTGAGGATGCAAAATCTTTATCCATTTTACAACAAGGCATAGTTAATCAACCGACATCTGGCGTCTTACGTTACAGTGCTGGTTTAAACTTATATCGCCAACAACAACTCAACAACGCCATTAATTACTTTCAACAAGCCACTGAAGTAGAAAGTGACAATCCACAATATTGGTATGTGTTAGGACTTGCACAAGAAAAAGTAAATGTTAAACAAGCAATGTCCTCATTATCCAAGGCTTATAAAGTCGGAAAGAATCCTCAGCACTTATATGCATTATGTGAGTTCAAAATAAAACATCGTGATCCAACCCTGCAAGCTTGTTTGAATAGTTTGTCTCAAATAGTGCCTGCACAAGTGGTAAAACAGCTAACAGGCAGATAAATCAACCTAAAGTAGGCCTCATTTATTACTTATTTTTATATACTTAAATAACTTTTTATCGCTATATAAATTTTAAAAGTGGAGCTAGATTATTATGGACGATACAAATCAACCAATTAGAGGCTTAATCAGTACTATTTTGATTGTTGTAATGTCCTTAGCATCATTTGTTGTACATTGCTCGGCAGAAGAAACCATATCACTATGTCAAAACGGTGAGCACCAACTTTCTTGGTCTGGTGGTGGAGCATATCCTAAAATCCTAAGCCATAATAACGAGTTGCACCTAATATCTGATGTATCAGGTATATGGAAGTCAGGCATAAATGCTACAAACTGGGAAAGCAAAAATTCTGGCTTAGCTAACTTAAGCGTTTCGTCATTGATTTATTCTGTGTCTAACCCGTTAATAGGTTATGCAACAACTAAAACTGGCATTTCTATTACCTTAGATGGAGGTGAAACATGGAAAAGTGTTGAAAACCTTCCTGCAAGTCTGAGTTTCAAACGCTGGGATAGTTACAGCAATATTTTTATAGATGACTCAAACCCTATGAATTTCTATTTTGGAGATAATAAAGGTCAAATTTTCAATTATCACGAAGGAATAGCTCAGTTAATAGCTGTAACCCCAGATCAAAAAACAATTTCAAGCTTATTATTAACTAAGGACAATTACTTAATCACAGGTACAAGCTCAAACAGATACGTTTTCCATGAAGATCCAACCACTTCATCTTGGATGCTAAGTAAACAAGAGCCAAATCCAGCTTTAGATTTAACATCTGTTTTTCTTAATGGCAAAGAACATATCTTTTCAGTCGGAACTAGCGATGTACTTTTATCAATAGATAATGGTCTAAGCTGGACTCCTTTAAACATCTCACAATCTATTTCACTTAATGAACAAATTTCAACACACAGAATCTCTGCTACATTAAATAACCAAAATGAAATTAGTATAATTATTGCTTGGTATCAAGACTGGCAATCTGGAGTGTTAATAAGTAAAGATTCTGGCAAAAGTTGGTCACAAGATTTAAAAAATCTAGATTACTCAACTAGCAACCCTACCCGTACGTGGAATCACTACAAGATCAATAAAGTCATGTCGGTTAATGTAAGTTCCATTGATAATGACACTTTTTATTTCTCTACATATTGGGGAGTTTGGCAGTCTACTGATTCTGGGCAATCTTGGAGTGAGAATTTTAAGGATGGAGCTTCAAACACTGTAGGCTCATCTATAGCTTTAACTGATGATGGTAATTTGGTCACTGCTTCAATGGACGTAGGAATTATCCGTTATCCGCTAGGGAAAAAACCTATATCACTTTTGCCAACAGCAACTGATGATTATTTCGATGAAGATGTTGCTGGCCACTTTTGGAATATCGTCGTAGATTCTGAAAGACTCATTGCCACTAGCAGCGCTTGGTCTTCTAAAGCAAATCAGATTTTAATAAGTGAGGATAATGGTCAAACATGGACTAGAGTGAGTGAAGGTCTCCCTTCTTATTACGAAACCTCCTGGCCTATATGGGACAAAGGCTACGCTCGAGCATTAATTAAAGACAAAAATGTACCTAATAAACTCTACCTTGGGATTGACGGACATGGATTATTTATATCCACAAACGGTGGTTACAATTGGCAGAAATCACTCACTAAACCCGGCAGCAAACGTATTTATAATGGTTTAGATCAAGATGAAACAACCAACACATTGTATTGGGGAACCGCTTCAAATGGCGTTTACACCACAGTGGACGATGGCGAGACTTGGATCCACGATGGATTAAAAAGGTTGTACGTGTATGACTTAGTAGTGAGTGGTTCTGGCGTCGTTTATGCGGGGACAGCTAACTCTGACAATATAGGTCATGGCGCAGCGATTTATAAAAAAGAGTCATCAACAAGTGAGTGGCAATTAATTAAAGATTTTGAAGTAACTGGTGCTATAGATGCCCTAACCATAGATCCAAAAAACGAAAAAAGAGTTATTGTTAGCTTAATTAACTGGGTTAATAATAATACTGGAGAAATTTATATAAGTGACGATGCTGGCACAAACTGGTCTTTAATCTCAGAATACAAAGGAGTTGGCGCTGCAGATATGCTTATTTCTCCTTGTTCAGATGATTTATTTATCACAAGTTATTCTCAAGGTGTAAGTAAAATTAAGCTACAACCTTTTAGCGAACAAATAGATCTAGGAACAAATATTAATAATTTTAGTATTTTGAAAGATCATTGGGCTTGGAAATACTATGAAAGTGAACAAGCACGTTCAGTATGGAAAAGTGGAGCTCAAATAGGCTGGACAGTTACAACTTCAGACATTAGTAATATCAATATCTTTTTTGATGCTATAAATAAACCAGGTAACAGAAAGTTACCTTCAAACTACCCTGGTTTCGAATTACAAACTATGCTTGATGGAGAAGTTGTGTCAGAGAAAGTAGTTAAAGCATCTGACACACAATGGGAAGAAGTAAACTTTCATTTGCCCGCTGTTTCTAAAGGCACGCACACTATTGAAATCCTATGGCTAAACAATGTTTCTAGCCCAACAGTTGATACTAACTTTGCATTAAAAAATATCAAGATGGTGCAGAGTTCACTTAACCGATAGTTGAAGTATTACTCCATAAAAATCTTATTAGCTTCATGCCATCAACTTATTGTATCAGTCAGCTAATAAATACACTACTTGAAGAAAGCCTTAAAACTGTTTTATAGCAAGAACGTTAACTTACATAATGATGTCAGCTTAAGGCTCTTGATATGCAGCATTCGAATTTCTAAGATGTGCAATCTCAATTACATTTACTGAAATAAGCCATTGTTAAAACTGTTCTACTTCTAACTTTATCTAAAAACCCTTACAAATACCCAAGCCCTAAATTAGTAAGAGTTGATTAAAATCAAACCAATAACCATTGTTCTCTATAAAGTTCAATCAAGTGTTTTAATATTGATTTGCATCAATACACCAATTATCCAACGTTTTATATTGTATTAACGCAGTTTGATCCTCCAACACGGAATAGGTTAATACATGGATACACATGCAGCTTTATATGAACGGTGTAAAAACCGATTAGCAGAACTACGTGAAACAGCGCCTCGCCAAACCGTTACGTTAGACGAAAAACTAAAAGAAAACGGAATTACTAGACGCGAATTCATGACATGGAGTGCGTCAGTCACCGCTTTACTTGCACTCCCCCTCCCGTTTACCAGCTTAGTTTCTGAAGCTGCTGAACTTGCCGACAGAGTACCTCTCATATGGTTACATATGGCTGAATGTACTGGTTGTTCAGAGTCTCTTATCAGAACTGATACTCCCAATCTTGATAGTTTGATATTTGATCATATCTCACTGGAATATCATGAAACCTTAATGGCAGCATCAGGATGGCAAGCTGAAGAAAACCTCGAGCATGCGATGGAGGCTTATAAAGGTAATTACCTTTTAGCCGTGGAAGGCGCAATTCCAACCGCTAACAACGGCGCTTTTCTAACTGTAGGCTGTAAAGGTCATACAGGTATGCATATTGTTAAAGAAGCAGCCGCAGGCGCTGCAGCCATTATTTCAGTAGGTACATGCGCCGCTTTTGGAGGAGTTCAAGCTGCAGCACCTAACCCAACCGGTGCAAAAGGTGTTCAGGATGTAATTAACAAGCCAGTGATTAATTTAGGTGGCTGTCCACCAAGTGAAAAGAACATTGTTGGCACTCTGATGTACTTCATTATGTTTGGAAAACTTCCAGCTTTAGATATGTTCAATCGTCCTAAATGGGCGTACGGCGCTCGCGTACACGATAACTGTGAAAGGCGCGGACGATTTGATGCCGGCGAATTTGTAGAGACATTTGGCGATCAAGGCGCAAAAGATGGCTACTGCTTATATAAAGTGGGCTGTAAAGGACCATACACATATAACAATTGTCCAACCGAACGATTTAATCATCATACCAGTTGGCCGGTACTAGCGGGTCATGGTTGTATCGGTTGCTCTGAGCCTAATTTCTGGGATGACATGGCTGATTTCGAAAAACCATTAGGAAGACAGTTATTACATGGGGTAGATGCAACTGCAGATACCATTGGTGCGGTTATTCTTGGCGCTACCGTTGTCGGTATTGGCGCTCATGCCGTTACAAGTCTTTTTGCCAAGCCTTTAGAGGAATAATCCATGAACAAACGTGTTGTAATCGATCCTATTACTCGAATTGAAGGCCATCTTCGTGTGGAAGTTGAAGTAGATGAAAACAATGTCATCAAAAAAGCTTGGTCTTCTTCCACTCTTTGGCGCGGTATCGAAGTTATTTTAAAAGGCCGTACACCTATGGATGTCGGCTTAATCGTGCAAAGAATTTGCGGCGTATGTACCTATTCTCATTATCGCTGCGGAACAGAAGCAGTTGAAAATGCATTAGGTGTAAAAATCCCACTCAATGCCAAATACTTACGTTCGTTAATGCAAACATCTTTATATATGCATGATCATATTGTGCATTTTTATCATTTACACGGCTTAGACTGGGTTGATGTGGTTTCAGCTTTAAGTGCAGATCCTGCTTTAGCGGCTCAAGAAGCACAAAAATATACAGCTAACCCAATTGCCGCTGGTGAAGGTGATTTACGTACAGCTCAAGAGCGAGTTAAGGGATTAGTGGATACCGGAAAGCTTGGACCATTTGCCAATGCTTATTGGGGCAATAGAACTTACAAGTTTACCCCAGAACAAAACTTAATCGCGCTGTCACATTACTTAAAAGCATTGGAAGTACAACGTGTTGCTGCTGAAATGCTAGCAATTTTTGGTGGTAAATCCCCTCACCCTCAATCACTTGTTGTTGGCGGCGTCACTTCTGTTCGAGACATGCTTAGTCCAGCTAGACTGCAAGAGTGGAAACAAAAACACGCAATAGTACAAGACTTCATTCTTCGCGCCTATAAAGCCGATATCGTGATGGCAGCAGCTGCTTTTGGTTCAGAGCCTAGCGTACTTGGCGGCGTAAACGTGAAAAACTTTATGGCAACTAATGATTTTGTATTAGCCGATGGCCAATATATGTTTGATCAGGGCATTATCATGAATGGCGATCTTGCTGGAGTCAGCGATATTGACCCTGATTCCATTAAAGAAGATGTCACTCACGCATGGTATGACGCAGATTCAGCCCAGCACCCTTATGAAGGCACGACGGTTCCAAACTATACCGGCTTTGTTGAAAGAGACACCGTTTACGGCAAACTTCCTACTGTTGATGGCGATGGTAAATACTCTTGGGTTAAATCTCCAAGGTATAAAGAGGAGCCTGTTGAAGTTGGTCCACTAGCATCATTATTAGTGAGTTATGCACGTGACAACAAAGTGGTGGTTAAAGCAGTTAATGGCCTTTTAAGCGCCACAGGTTTACCTATTGAAGCCTTATTCACCACACTCGGCCGCACAGCTGCCCGAATGCTTCAAACGGTCATTGTCGCTGAAGAAGGATTAAAAACCTTTGATGCAATGCTGGTCAACATGATGTCCGATGAAAGCACCTATGTTACCCCTGAAATAGATTCAAATAAGGATTACGTTGGTCACGCGATGATCGAGGCACCTCGCGGTATGTTAAGTCACTGGATCCGTATCAAAGGCGGAAAAATTGAAAACTACCAAGCCATTGTACCGACCACATGGAATGCTGGCCCCGTCGATGTTAACGGTAAAGTCGGCCCCTACGAAGCTTCCTTAATCGGCTTAGAACTTGAAGACCCAAGTAAACCACTTGAAGTAATACGGATCATTCACTCTTTCGACCCTTGTATGGCTTGTGCTGTTCACGTCATGGATTACAAAGGGACGAGTTTAGGTGAATTTCACATTGACCCTAATGGTCTTTAATCGGTTCGAATATCAAAGAGGAATTGATTATGACTCAGGTAGCTACCCATCATAGAGAATTGATTTTCTCGCCCGCAATCCGGATTTTCCATTGGATAAGGGCACTATCGATTGTGGTATTGATTGCAACAGGTTTTTATCTTTCTTGGCCATTTTTAGTAGCGCCAGCATCATCTGATGTATTAGTTCAAGGATGGATCCGGTTTACTCATATTGTTTTTGGTTTTGCGTTAACAAGCGTCACCATCATTCGATTTTACTTGTTTTTCTTTAGTAAAAGTTCAATCGAAAGACGCTCAATGAAGGATGTACTTAGCGTTAAAAGCTGGATAGTCCAAATTAAGTCTTACATTTGGATGGGGCATCTAAATAAAGTAGGCGTATACGGGCCGCTGCAGTTTGTCACTTACGTCGGGATTTCATTTGCCGCTTTATTCATGTGTATTACCGGCTTAGTGCTATATGCCAATGTTTATCATGAAGGATTTGGTGGACTGATTTGGGATGCTTCCGCTTGGTTTACCACCCTAATGGGAGGACTTGCACAAGTCAGAATTTGGCATCATATCATTACATGGGTATTCATTGTGTTTATGGTAATCCATGTTTATATGGCCGTGTGGTCTGGTATTCGCTTCAAACATAACTCTGTTGACTCAATAGTTTCTGGTTATGACTACCATAAGGATCATTAAGACTTGTCTACTACCCTACTTATTGGGATAGGTAACGTGTTGTACGCCGATGAAGGTATCGGCGTACATTTCGTGAATTATATCCAAGAGAAATATCAGTTTAACCACCCGACAGACAGCATTGATTTACTTGATGGTGGCACCCTAGCACAAGGGCTAATTCCTATTCTCTGTCGATACGATAACTTAATTGTTGTTGATACTGTCAACAGTCCAGGAGTAAGCCCTGGCGAAGTATATTCCTTTAATTTTGATCAGGCGCCACCAGAAATCGATTGGCAAGGAAGTGCTCACGAAGTTGAGATGCTGCAAACCCTTATCATGATGGAAATGGTTGGCGATAGACCTAATACCCATGTTGTAGGGGTTACACCGACAGTGATAGAACCTATGACATTGGGATTGACATCTTCTATCCAAGCAGCTGTCCCTACTATGGAAAAAGTATTACTTAAGCACCTTACTGAGCAAGGATTTACATATAAACAAAAAGCTGCAGTCGATATTAACGCACTTATCCCTGATTCATATAAACGCGGAACCCTAGAATATGCCTAAAATCAGTTTTAACTTTTTTTGTCATCGCGATATTCCCTTGTATGCAGACCTTTGTAATTTATACCTTGCCGATGACCGTTTTGATTTTACTGTTGGTCACCATATTGACAATGATCTACAAGCTAAGCACGCCCAATTCTCACCGATCCATACTTACTTTCTGGAAGTAGAAGCCTCAGAAAGTGATCTTGCTGCATTAGCCGATGAAATAGCGGCTAAATTCTTATATTCTGTTTGGCTTGAAAGCGCCGAAGTCATTGCTATTGAAGAAAGAAAAGGTACTAAAACGTGTTTGCAGCACCAAGCAGTACATCAAGGGTTTTGCAGTCAATGTGAACCCTTGATCTCTAACTTAGATAATAACTTAGATAAGAGCTTTGATAAGAACTCAGTCATAGCAATTGCTTGCCCCCACTGTCTAGGCGAGCGTAACCTTCAACAATATGAAATTGGTTTTAACCAGCAAGATATATCAAACCTAGTTAATAGGATCCTGCAAGGTGAGGAAGTTTGGATTGGTCAGCAAGAAAACTCACTAAGTTTGAGTTTAAACCCTATCATTACCAGTCAAACTACAGAATTACATCCGAGCACCTTACATCTAAGTCCCCTACAGCAAGTACTGTTTACCAATCCACAGGTCATTTCATCTTCATTTATCATTAAGCAACATCAGTCTCTTGCTTTATCAAGCTTCGAGAAACCTTTTTTAAAGCTGGCTCCGAATAAAAAAACACTCAATGACCGACCTGAATCCAATCAAGATTTAAATGATAGCTATTACAATGTGACATTTGCGGACAGCCGTTTGCTCATACGTGTTGCTGCACTATTAAAAAGTAAACAAATCGATTGGTTATATATTAAAAAGCCCCAAAATAGACTTAGTGTTTCTTGGGTTAATAATGCTTGGGTTCAAAATCACACCACAGCAAATTTATACTTTGAAGCCCCTATGCCAAAGCACGATGACAATCGATACTTTCAAGGTAACCTTATATATAAGGCATCATGGCAAAAAAATATTTTAAAATGCACTGTCACTGCATCAGATGAAACCTTAGCGAGCAGTCTGATCCAACATCAACCATTACAAGGTATCGACGCAGCAACTTGTGCTTTACACGCTGGATTAATAAGTACGGGGTGTGTCACTAGTCGTAATAGTTCATTAGAGGCTTCGTCTAGTCTTAAAAAACTGGCTTGTATTTATTTATCACACAGCCAATCCAGTTCTGTCATCACTCAAAATCAGCAAGGCAAGATTAGTTCATTTTTACACATGCCTACACTGCCACAAAGTGGTCATCAATTGATTGAAGAACTAGTAAGCTCTGATAACAACACTATATTTAACAAATATTGTGTTGCCTACCCTGAAGTTTTCAAGTTACTAGCTGATTTTAGTTTACCATCAGGGACTCAAGCAGACAGCTTACAAACCTTTATGGCATACGCAGCGTTAATCGTATTGCCAGATGATGAAGTTAGAAAGAATGCTCATAACTTACCAGTTTCTATTCCCCCTACTTCTAATGCCTCTGCCTCTAATCCCCCTGTTTGTAATGCTATTGTTTGTAACGCCCCTGTTTGTAATGTCCGAGAGCTAGCAGATAAATTCCACGCATTAGCACAAAGTTATCATGGCAATAATGCCCCACGAGTAGATTTTCCACTGTGCTCCATAAATAGTGGTGATAATAATGCCCTACATAAACGTTCTATTAATTGGCGTAAAACACTCGCAAGTTTAATGAGCTTTAAATTAGCGGGGGCTAATCCTGCTATTTTAGTATTTGGTTTCTTTGATTCATTAACAGACTATTTAAGTAACTGGATAGATCATTTAGAGCATGAACAAGGCATAGATGCAGTAGTGTTAGCCGGGATAGATTTTAGCTATGAAGTCATGGCAAGCAGATTGTGTATCCGACTCGGCAAAAACTATCCTTTAATTGTGAACCGTCATCTGGATTTAGAAGGTGCCAATATTACTGTTGGCGGTTTGTACCTTGCTAAACGCCGTCGATAGGAGCCATTAATGACAATACATAATGGTTATCGCCAACAGGTCAAATTAAATATAAACGGTATTGTACAAGGCGTTGGGTTTAGACCTTTTGTTTACCGCCTTGCCACTCAATCTAACTTAGTTGGTTCAGTGTTAAATAACCAACAAGGTGTGTGTATTCATTTACAAGGTTTAAATACCGATATCAACAAGGTTGTACATCAGCTGAAAGTCAATCCGCCTCCTCTTGCACGTATCGATAAATTATCAATAAAAGAAGAAGCTATAGATAGTTCACTGCAACATTTTATCATTGAAACCAGTACCTGTAGTGATGATGCTGTCGTGTCGATTTCGGCAGACAAGAGTGTTTGTGGTGACTGTTTACTGGAAATGCGCGACCCCAAAAACCGCCACTATCAGTATCCTTTTACCAATTGTACTAATTGCGGACCTCGTTATAGCATCATTAAAAATCTGCCCTACGATCGCATCAATACATCAATGGCAGACTTCGTCATGTGTGATGAATGCGCGTATGCTTATAACGATCCATTAAACCGTCGTTATCACGCCCAGCCCGTTAGTTGCCCAAAGTGTGGTCCACAACTGAGCTATATAGACTGTACTGCTAACTCAAACTTTGGAAATAAAACTTCTAGTGTGCTCAGTAACCCACAAATAATTAGCAAAATTGTCAGTGAGCTCAATAATGGAAAAATTATTGCCATAAAAGGATTAGGTGGATTTCATATCATTTGTGATGCCACTAATGATATTGCAGTAAAACGTCTACGTCAGCGCAAACATCGTAAAGCTAAACCCTTAGCTGTTATGGCAACCGATTTACGTAATGCTCGTCAACTGGTTGAAGGCACACGTAAAGAATGGCAAATCCTTAGTTCAGCAGAAAACCCTATTACTTTAATGAAAAAGCGAAGTGATATAGAGATTGACCTAAGTCCTGCACTTGCCCCTGATATTGATACTTTAGGTATATTTCTGCCATATACTCCACTGCATCATCTACTAGTTGAAGCCTTTAAAAAACCGATAGTTGCAACCAGTGCTAATATTTCTGGCTTACCTATCATTACCGATGGTAATGAAATCAAACAAAAGCTTGGCGAGGTAGTAGACGGGATTGTTGATCATMACAGGCATTAACTATTGGTCTGTTATGATCA
>NZ_VKHR01000121.1 GCF_009663145.1 Shewanella sp. TC10 | reverse complement strand
CAGAAAATACCAGAGTTTGACSGTCAAACTCTGGTATTTTCTGGTATTTACCATACTGATATAAACAAAATTGAGCTTTCTGTTAATGGCGATCCATTAATGAAAGGTCGCTTTCCTCCTTATACACCAACTCAGAACTTAAAGAGTAAATATGGCGACCTTAAAATCGAAGGTAAGTGCTACTTTGGCTCTGTATTAGGTGATCAAGGCGGCGCGTTTGGCGCAGTAGCAGGTATTATCCAATCATCTAAATCAAGCTCTGGCGATAAATGTGAAATGTTCGTCAATAACAAACCAATGGAAAACCTTTATTTCTAAAAGGTACCCCTAACTTTCGAACGTTCATTTATCCAAAGTAACGAACCCTTTTCTCCATTTTAAAACCTTTGTGAAACTCACTTTCGCACTAACTTGGTGCGAATGTTCAAAATCAGTAATCATTAATGGCTATAACCCATATAAATAGCCAAATTGGGGTCATTATAATTGGCTCAGCAATTGCTTTAGTGGTTGTTTAGCTAATTGAGAAACCCATGTTACCTTTACATACCTCTCTTCGAGGTTTGCGTTGTTTTTGTGTAGCTGCAGAATGCTTGAGTTTTAAAGAGACTGCTCATCAACTTTTTCTCACCCCTTCTGCGGTGAGCCATCAAATCAAACAATTAGAAGAAAGCATACAGCTAGCATTATTTAAACGGCAGACACGTTCTATCACGCTCACCGATGATGGCCGCCGCTTCTACCAGCAAATTGCGCCATTAATGGTGCAGCTCTCCGAAACAGTAAACCAGTTCAGTCAGCAAACCAGCATGCAAGAAGTCAGTATTTCTATGCCCGAGTTTTTCGCAAGCGAGCTTTTTGTCCCGCAACTCGTCGGTTGGTCTACTGAGTACCCTCATATCAATTTAAAATTAGAAACCGTCAAAACACGCTCAGCACAAACCGCACAAACGGACTTATCCATCGTGTTATCAGGTACAAGAAGCAGCAGTGAAAATGCATATGAATTATTCCCGCTCAATTACATTCCAGCTTGTAACCCAATCCTGTTTGCACATATACATGCCAAAGGTTTTGATGCTTTATCTGAAACACCATTAATCGTCCACCAAGCTCGGCCTCATTCTTGGGAACAGTGGGCAGAAACAACCGGGATTGATGATTTTAAAGCTAAACAAATCATCCAACTAGATAGTATGTTCAGTGTGGCAAGAGCCGCAGAACAAGGCCTAGGTGTCGCGCTTATCCCACTGCCCATTAGCCAGAAATGGTTTGATAATAAAACCCTAGTTGCTCTATTCCCACAAATGCTTAATAGCCGCGACAAGTACCATCTTATTCACCATGGCAATACGAAACCTAATCTTGCAGTACAGCAGTTGATCGATTGGATCATTGCCCGCTTTAACTATGAAAATTGAACTCAGCGACCTGCTAAATACGTTACGACCCTATCCATAAATTACTGTCCATAAATTACTGTCCATAATGCTATCCAGTTTCGATAAGTGAAAAAAACTCACTTATCGATCCAATTATTCTCGTTTGTCAGCTATCACAGTTTTGCCTAAATTAGCCATGTAGCAACCGCTACTACCTATAAAGGAATATAAACATGAAAACTTCTAAACTTCCCTCTACGATTGCAGCAAGTCTATTATTAGCGTGTTCAGCTAACGTTTTTGCCGCTGCTGTTGAAACCACCAGCTATAAAATGGTTTTAATTGAAGATATGCCTGGCGTTGATGCTATTCAATCTGGTGACATAGATGAAGGTATCGCATTAACGAAATCGGCTCGAAGATCTGCGATTGATACTTATACTCGTAATCTCAACTTATGCGTTGGATATACTAAAATGTCTAAGTTCGACATCGCAGAACAAGCCTGTACTGAAGCTGTAGAAATGGCCGTAAAAGCAGATAAACTGCCATCAATGCAAATGCGCGCATWTGCATWGATGG
>NZ_VKHR01000102.1 GCF_009663145.1 Shewanella sp. TC10 | reverse complement strand
TCCGATCAACTTGCTACAAAGCTTCAGTCACTACTTACGCCACATTGAATTGGACTTTGCTGAGCCGATCTCAAAATATATCGGTGATGCTCCCACTCACATGTTGGTTTCGGGTACAAAACAGTTAGCGCAAACAGCCAAGCAGGTCTTCGAAAAATCGCGTTCTCATGTGGGGCAATTAACCACTGAAGAGTACCGACTTGCACCTCATCAAATAGAATTCATTCATTTTCGTGATAATCTGGAAGAGTTAGCAGAAAACACAACTGCCATTGAAACCAGAATTGCATCATTAAGAGAAAAAATTACCCCATGACAATTGCCAGTATCAGACGCGGTTATCAAGTCATCAAAACTGTACTACATTACGGCTTAGATGAGCTTTTATTCAAAAATAAAACGCCCTGGTACTTCACATTAGTCCGTAGTTGTTTTTTCTGGCTTCGTAATCAACACAAAGAAAAATCTGCCGCAGAGTGCTTAAAGCTAGCCATGCAAGATTTAGGGCCGGTATATATTAAGCTTGGGCAAATGCTATCGACCCGCCGTGACTTACTCAATGATGAATGGGCTAATGAGCTTGCAATGCTGCAAGACAGAGTGCCACCCTTTGATTCAGCGTTAGCAAGAGAAGCAATAGAAGCCGAACTTAAAGCACCTATTGAAAGCCTCTTCGATAACTTTGACGACACCCCACTTGCCTCGGCATCTATTTCTCAGGTTCATACAGCCAATCTTAAAGAGAACGGCGCTGAAGTAGTGCTTAAAGTACTGCGACCGAATGTAGAGGCACAAGTGAGCGCTGATTTACAGCTTATGTGCCAAGCTGCGGATATACTTGAAAAGTTATTGGGTGAAGGAAACCGTTTACGTCCTGCTGAAGTCATTGATGACTACCGCACCACGATTTTAGGCGAACTTAACTTAAATTTAGAAGCGCTCAATGCCATTAAATTGCGTAATAACTTTTTAGACTCTGACGCGCTTTACGTCCCTTATGTCTATGAAGACTACTGTTACCCTAGACTAATGGTCATGGAGCGTGTGTATGGTATTCCTGTTTCCGATGTTGAAGCACTTAAAGCCCAAGGTACTAATTTAAAGTTACTTGCCGAACGTGGTGTTGAGCTATTTTTCACCCAAGTGTTTCGTGATAACTTTTTCCATGCAGACATGCACCCCGGCAACATTTTCATTAGCCGCGAACACCCAGACAACCCTTTTTATATCGGTATGGATTGCGGCATTATGGGCACCTTAAGTGATGTCGATAAACGTTATTTAGCAGAAAACTTTTTAGCCTTCTTTAACCGTGACTATCAACGTATTGCTCAGCTTTACATTGAATCAGGTTGGGTCTCTGAAAACACTGACGTGTTGGCCTTTGAGCAAGCAGTAAAAGTGGTTTGCGAGCCTATGTTCAATAAACCTCTAGATGAAATTTCATTTGGCCACGTACTGTTAGAGCTGTTTAGAACCGCAAGACAGTTTGATATCGTCGTGCAACCGCAATTAGTTCTACTTGAAAAAACCTTGCTCTATATCGAAGGTTTAGGCCGCCAGCTTTATCCACAACTAGATTTGTGGTCTACCGCTAAGCCATTTTTAGAGCAGTGGATGTCTGAACAAGTGGGCCCGAAAGCGATTTTCGATAAAGTGAAAATGAAAACACCCTATTGGGCTGAAAAACTCCCTGAATTTCCAGAACTTATCTATGACAACTTAAAAGTTGGCCGTAAATTGTTGGGAACTCAGCAGCAGATGTTAGATAAGTATTTGAAGTTTCAACATAAAGCTCATAAGAGTAATTACTTGTTAATAACATCTGCCGTATTGTTGATCTGTGGCACACTATTATTAAATCAAGACGCTACACTATGGCCTTCTTATATTTGTATCGCTTCAGGTATAGTGCTTTGGCTCACAGGATGGAGATCCAGACCAAAGAATCGCAAATTTTAACTAGCACTTATTCATTAGAGGTTCATAATACTCGATGTAATAAGGCTTATAATTTTAAACTTTATTAATATCACGTTTTTATTCTTATAGAGGAAATGTTCATGGGCGGCATCAGTATTTGGCAGCTTCTTATCGTTGCGTTAATTGTTGTTTTGTTATTCGGAACTAAAAAGTTACGTTCTTTAGGTGGTGATTTAGGTGGCGCTGTTAAGGGCTTCAAAAACGCCATGAACCCTGAAGATGAAGAGAAAAAGTCTTTAGAAGATAAAGATAGCACTGCGAAAACCTCTCAACAGGCAACTGAACAAAAGTCCGAGTCAAAGGACAAAGAACAGGCGTAATTCATTATGTTCGACGGTATTGGCTTTATGGAGCTACTGCTGATTGGAATTTTGGGGCTAGTGGTTCTCGGCCCCGAAAGACTTCCAGGTGCAGTACGTTCAATCTCTGGGTGGATTCGCTCATTAAAGCGAATGGCAAACTCTGTTAAAGACGAATTAGAGCAAGAGCTTAAAATCGAAGAGCTTCATGCTGACTTGAAAAAAGCAGAAAGCAAAGGTTTGTCTAACCTATCTCCTGAATTACAAGAGTCTATTGATCAGCTAAAGGATGCTGCGCAGTCAGTGAATCGTCCCTACCAAGTAGAAGACGTTAAAAAGGATGCGCCAGCCGCAAAACCTACTGAAAGCACCACACCAACGGCTGAGCAAGCACCTGACTCTACCAGTTCAAATACCAAAAGCTAGCGGGTAATCAATGTCACAACAGCTACCTCTCATTAGTCATTTGCTTGAATTGCGTAATAAATTACTCAGAGCTATCGGCAGTGTTTTGCTGGTTTTTATCTGTTTAGTTTACTGGGCAAATGATATTTACCATTACATGGCGATTCCATTAATGCAGTCACTGCCTGAAACAAGCAGTATGATTGCGACTGATGTAGCTGCGCCATTTTTCGCCCCATTCAAATTGACGTTAGTTTTGTCATTCTTTTTGGCAATACCTTATGTCTTATATCAAGCTTGGTCATTTGTTGCTCCCGGCTTATATAAGCATGAAAAACGTCTAGTTACTCCGCTACTTGTTAGCAGTACCTTACTGTTTTATTCAGGCATTCTGTTTGCTTATTACATAGTATTCCCTGTCGTATTTGGTTTCTTCACCAGTGTTGCTCCAGAAGGCGTTACAGTGGCAACCGATATCAGTAGCTACTTAAGTTTCATTCTTAAGCTATTTTTCGCTTTCGGTTTAGCCTTTGAAATTCCAGTTGCTGTAGTGCTAATGTGCTGGGCTGGTGTCACTACACCAGAAGAACTTAAGCAAAAGCGACCATATATTGTCGTTGGTGCATTTGTCGTTGGCATGATGCTAACGCCACCTGATATTATTTCTCAAACAATGTTAGCAATTCCTATGTTAATATTATTTGAAGGTGGGTTATTAGCAGCCAAGCTATATACTCCCAAAGATGATACAGATAGCGAAGAGTCTGAGAGCGAACGTACCGACAGTTAATACTGCATTTGTTACTCATGGACTAGTAAAACAATAATAAAGAAGGATTCTGTTATGCGTTTAACCTTGGTTGCCACGTTTGCTTTGGCACTTACAACTCAAGCTCACGCCTCTGTTGAGCAACAACTCGCTGATTGTGCTAGCCACACAGATAAATTAGACCGCCTAATGTGTTACGACGCATTGGCGGCTAAAGTTAATACCGCAGCGCCTACTCAGCTTCCAGCTGCAGTTCCTACAACATCAACTGAAGCTAAGACTTCTACAGAAGCTACTGCCGTTGCAACCACAGCCGTTGCAGCGAGCACCTCAGTTTCTGAAACTCCTGCTGTTGCAAGTGTTTCTTCACCCCAAACAAGTAGCACTGCTGAGCAAGAGTTTGGATTGAAAAACACAGCAAAGAAGGATGAAGAGACTTTTGGCTTAAAACAAGTTTCAGAAGATGAGGATGATGTTCGTTTATACGCAGAAGTCAGCTCAATCACAAAAGACCCTTACGGCGCGTTAATCGTTAAACTATCTAACGATCAAACATGGAAACAGATTAGTACCTCACGATACAAGCTTAAAGTCCCGAAACCGAGTGATCTAGCCATGGGCAGGTTGAAGGTTGAGTAACATCAACTGGAGGACCGAACCGACTAATGTTGAAAAATTAGCGGATGACTTGTGGC
>NZ_VKHR01000044.1 GCF_009663145.1 Shewanella sp. TC10 | reverse complement strand
GGGAAACCTTTACTAGCGGCACCTTTGAATTTAGCGCACAAGCATCAGCAGTAGCGATTACCGTTGGTGCCAATGCACAAGTCGGCTCTACTGGTAACTCGGCAGCAGCAGGTAACGCGGGTAACCGCACAGCGGCAAAAGCAACTTACATGAATGGCATGGCCATTTTCACTGCCGCTAAAGGCGGTTTTATGTATGAAGCAGCCATCGCAGGACAAGCCTTTAGCTTTGATGCTAAGTAAAGGTTTCCCTTAAGCTTAACCTGTAAATAGCAGGTTAAGCTTCCTATCTTGTGAATATATATCCATTATCACTTTCAAGCAGAATTGATACGTTTCCCTACAACATGCAGTATTCAATCAGCCTAGACTAATTGGTTGAAGCTTAAGAAATCACATCACTTTTATCATTTCTGTTGATTCATTTTATTTACCGAAAGCACTACAGCGCTTAAAAGCTGAGGTACTTTCAATGCATTAACTTCAGCTTAACAGTATTTTCAGATTTGATTAATCGATTAATTTAACTATATCTAATTACTTTTTACGTTTAACTTATTCACAGGCAGAAAGAGCGTGACTTGTTAATTGAGAGAATGAAATGGATATAACAAAAAAGAGCTGTTTAATATTATCAATGAGTATGGTTTTTAGTGTTCAAGCTGAAACATTAACCCGTGATAATGGCGCTCCAGTAGGCGACAACCAAAATTCAATCACAGCTGGAAGTAATGGCAGCGTACTTCTACAAGATGTCCACTTAATTCAGAAACTACAACGTTTCGCTCGTGAACGTATTCCTGAACGTGTTGTTCACGCTAGAGGAACCGGTGCCCATGGTGAATTTGTAGCAAGTACCGATTTAAGCAACCTGACCCAAGCAGCTCCTTTTGCAGAAAAAGGCAAAACGACGCCAGTGTTTGTTCGTTTTTCAACAGTCGTTCACTCAAAAGGCTCACCAGAAACCTTAAGGGATCCACGCGGTTTCGCGACGCGTTTCTATTCAGATCAAGGTAATTGGGATCTTGTAGGTAATAATTTACCTGTATTTTTCATCCGTGATGCCATTAAGTTTCCTGATATGGTGCACTCATTAAAACCATCACCAGTGACTAACCTTCAAGATCCGAACCGTTTCTTCGACTTTTTCAGTCATGAAGCGACTGCCACTAACATGCTCACTTGGGTTTACACCAACTTAGGTACGCCCTCAAGTTATCGCAAAATGGATGGCTGGGGTGTACATGCATACAAATTTATTAACGACGAAAACCAAGTTAATTACGTTAAATTCCACTGGGTTAGCCAGCAAGGTGTTGAAGGGCTAAGACCTAATGAAGTGACTGAAATTCAAGGTAAAAGCTTCAACCACTTAACGGAAGATCTTTATAGTGAGATTAACAAAGGCAACTACCCTAAGTGGGATCTTAAAGTAAAAGTACTCAGTCCCAATGATCTAAACAAGTTTGATTACAACCCACTTGACGCAACAAAGATGTGGTTAGATGTGCCAGAAACAACAGTAGGCACAATGACCCTAAACCGCGTGCCAGATAACTTTTTCCAAGAAACAGAACAAGTTGCCATGGCGCCTTCTAACTTAATTCCTGGTATTGAACCTTCAGAGGATAAGTTACTTCAGGGACGTATTTTCTCTTATGCGGACACGCAACTATACCGCCTAGGCGCAAACTTATCCCAGCTGCCAATTAACCAAGCTAAGGTCAAAGTCGCTAATCACAATCAAGAAGGCGCGGCTAATTACGCTAATACAAGCTCAGATATTAACTATCAACCAAGCAGAAACCTGCCCTTGACTGACGATGCTCGCTACAAAGCGGTCAACACGCCTTTATCAGGTACAGTGCAGCAAGCCGTTATTGAAAAACAGGATAACTTTACCCAAGCAGGTGTGCTTTATAGAAGCTTAAGTGAGCAAGATAAAACTGATTTGATTACTAATCTATCCGGAGATTTAGGGAAAGTGGTAAATACAGACGTTAAACACCAAATGCTAAGTTATTTTTACCAAGCAGATAAAGATTTTGGAGAACGTTTAACCAAAGCAGTTAAAGGTAATCTAAAAGAAGTGAAGAAAAGAGCCAATATTTAACACATTGGACTGAAATAACGCAATTGGGCCCGCGTTAGATGACAGAGTAAGTCCTGCAAGACGTAATGTTGCTCTTTTCTGCCCGTTTAGAGTGCGTCTTGTAGGCCATCCCAAACTATCCATATTTTACTTTCATCGGTACTGATTATGTCTATTTCACTAAAATCGATTTCATTTAAGTCCATTCCTAGCGTGTTAAAAACCAGCTTGTCAGTGAGCTTTGTTATTTCATATTTTCTATTGTCTTACTCAACGGCTCAGCCTGTAGAGGTTAATTCATATGAGGCTAACTCAAATAATGATATGAACCAGCTTGCAGCTCAGCAATCAGACGCTAATAACATCGATAAAGAAACGCAGCTTTTAGTGGATTATTTCTTTGCCGCTGCTAGAACGGGCGATGTAGAGGTGTTGACCCAATTTATTGAAGCAGGCTTTCCTATCGATCACCGTAACAGCCAAAGTTACACAGCCCTAATGGTCTCTGCATACAATGGCCAAGCTCCAGCAACATCTGCATTACTCGACCTAGGAGCCAATGCTTGCCTACAAGATAAACGTGGTAATACCGCCATAATGGGCGCTGTAATCAAGGCAGAGTTTACAATCATCAAACAGTTATATCGCCATGAGTGCGACGCTAAGCTGACCAATAAGTCTGGCATGACATTGAATGATTTCGCAGAATATTGGGGACAAAGCGATAAGTTAGCCAGCGCATTGTTATCTAATAATTAAATGCTTCTTTAGTGATGTTGTGCTTATTGGCTTAAAGGTCGCAAACATAAAAACCTTTCCCCAATAATATTGAGAAAAGGTTCTCATAAAATGACAACTGGCTTAGTTTACAAGCTCAATGACTTGTCGCTGCAATCATAAGCAGACATCATTGAAAACCCTAAATCTTGCTATCTGATTACTAGTATTATGGTTATATCGGCAAACGACATTCGTACAAGTTTAAAGTAGTTGACGCGTTAGTCGTTTGTTTAACCAATTCTTTTTACGTTATTGAGCAGTTGCGCTTCACGCCATTTTAATGCTGTATGACCAGTCCATTGTTTAAAGTTACGACTAAATACTGCGGTTTCTGAATAACCCAAGCTTAACGCTATATCGGTGATCGACATTTGACTGTTTCTCAAATACTGCTCTGCCTTTAACTGCCTCACTTTCTGTAATAACTGACGAAATTGCATCCCCTGTTTTTGTAGGCGTCTTTGCAATGCCCGTGGCTGAACATCTAACGCAGAGGCGACCGACTCTATTGAACATTCTCCAGTGCTAAGTAAGTTACTTGCGACAAAGCGCACCTGTGCGGCGAGATCATTTGGATATCTGGCATTTAACACAGCGGCACGCTGCAATGTATATTGCTTGATTGCAGGGTTGCTGTTGGCAACGTCTTTTGACAACCAACTTAGGGGAAAACTAATACCATTAAAATCGCTGTTTGGCCTAAACACATCGCTGTCGTCGCCTAGGGTATAGATGCACTCAGGTGAAATGTTTTGGGTGGTGTGAATGGCAATTTGATTATTGTGTTCAGGTATTAACATTTGTGCATATTTATAAGCGTGACCAGCGCTAAGAAGGATCAATTGTTGTAAGCCAGATTGATTACTGAAATCAAAATGGTAATGAACTTCTAGCTTTTCATTGTTTATCTTACTGCTCAATTGAATACCTAGAGCATGCAGGTGATTGTATTTTTGAAAAAAAGCGATTGTGTCTGCAAAAGTTGCTTGCTGACTTAGTAATGCAACCAGCTCTCCTAACACCAAAAAGCTCTGATTCTGGGTTAACTTGAAGCCAAACAAAGGGTCTTGACTCTTTGCTGCACAATAATCCAAAAAATCTGCCACTTTTATATAAGAAAGTAGCGTTTCAGGCTCCCGCAACAATGACACAGTCCAATTAAACTCCGCTAACAGCTCAATAGGATTCAGGCCGTGTAGCCTGATAAATGAGTCAATATTTTCTATCGCACCAGCTCGGACTAAATACATGGAGTCAAATCGTTAAGTAGTAAGTGTCGTCAATAATCAATTAGTTGGTATAAAATATCAATTAATAATTTTATTTCGAGCGTAGAGTTGAAAAAATCAATCCTAGATCACATGGCTTTTATAATGATTTATCCAGCTGCTTCAGAACAAATATTAGAACAACATAGTATTCGCAAAGTGTCGTACTTTGACAAGTCGCGCATCGATCTGTCACCTAAAGCGCGATTGGAAGCAGTTCGCCAGTCTGCGAATGATTTCCGTCAATACATGTTAGCGCTAGATGAACAAGTTGAGTTTTATAAAAGCGTTGATCTCATTCGTGTTCCCTACCCGACCAAATACGGCTTACTGAATGTAGAGACAGCTAAAAGCCCTTATTTACACATTTTGAATCGCTTATTTGTGATTCAGTACCAGACCAAACAAGGTTTAAAAACTTTATTGTTTTCACCTTCGGATATAGAAGGCAACGGTGAAACGCCGTTCTTCAAAAATTTGCGTCAATCACTGGGCATGTTTGAAAAGCCGATGATGAACTTCCTGTCACCGCAATTAAATGATGTAGAGCAAGCACTAGCAAAGGTCGGCCTCAAACCTGAAAACATTGACTTCATTTCTTATGACCATCTGCATACCCAAGATGTACGCAAATGGTTAGGTGCCCATGGTGCTAAGGGCTACTTCCCTAATGCCAAGCTGTTAGTAATGCGACAGGAATGGATATCAACTCAAGCACTATTACCACCTCAACAAACTTGGTATTGCCCAAACGGTATAGACGGCATTGACCCTGACAAAATCATTTTACTGGATTCAAGTGTCATGCTCGGTGACAGCGTTGCATTAGTGCAAACACCAGGGCATACAGAAGGTAACCATTCTTTGGTCGCCCATACCGCAGATGGTTTATTTGTCACCAGTGAAAATGGTATTTGCGCAGATTGCTACGCACCAGAGAAGTCAGGCATTAAGGGAGTACGAGAGTTTGCCAAGTCGACAGGCATGGAGGTCATATTAAACGGAAATACTTTGGAAGGCGCCTTAGAGCAATATATGTCGATGGTTATGGAAAAAACCATTGCAGGCCCGTCAAAACGTAACTCTGATTTTCCCAATGTCGCTACCTCGTCTGAATTCACCCAATACTGGGGGTTTCCCGGTTTAAAACCAACGTTTACAGTCGGTGAATTAGAATACGGAAGACCTTTCACTAACAGTACAAACAAGTAGAGGGGCTTTGCTATGAAAACAGCATTTGTCACAGGCGCCGGCGGTTTCATTGGTCGGCATTTAGTCCGAGATCTACTCGAAAAAGGCTATAAGGTCACTGCATTAATGTTTGCTGGTGAAGCAGCTCCGATTGAATGGCAAGGACGAGTCAAGCAAGTTGAAGGTGATATTCGAACCTTAGTCAGCATCAGCGAGGACATCGGCGACTTTGATGTTTTGTTTCACCTCGCAGCCGTTGTGAGTGATTGGGGATCACGTCAAGAGCATGTTGATATTACGGTCAATGGTACTAAACAAGCTATAGAACTCGCCGTAGCCCAACAGGCACATTTTATCGTGACCACAAGTGTGTGTGCTTATGCTGACGCGTTAGGAAAAGGCAAGTTAACTGAAGCATCACCAACAGGCAATGCGTCTTCAAACTATGAGTTTTGCAAACAGCAACAAGAGTGCGTCACCTTGGAAGCAGTAAGCAAACAGGGACTAAAAGCGACCATTATTCGCCCAGGTAATGTATTTGGCGTAGGCAGTATTCCTTGGGTAATAATCCCCTTAGCGATGATACGCAATGGTGACCCTATCATGATGGGAACTGGCCATTGGGATGCGGGATTGGTGCATGTTAAAAACTTAGTCCATTTAATGCTATTAGTTGAAGGCTCAAAGCATAACAAAGGTGATATTTTCCTCGGTTCAGACGGATTTGGGGTTACCTGGTCCCAATACTGGAATCAATTGGCATACGCAGCCAATGCACCTACACCCAAACAGATCCCAAACTGGTTAGCGAGGATGCTGGCTCCAATACTGGAATTGATTGGCTATGTCACCAAACAAAAACAACGACCACTTATTACTCGACAGGCTTATCGTCTAACTGGCGGCGCTAACGAGTTTTCAACCGCGAAAGCTCAATCGCTTTTAGGTTATCAACCTCTGGTGTCATTTGACCAAGCAATGGCCGAGTTAGCACAACATCTACAACAGAAGCAGAACTCATATGATTGATATTAAGCCATTTTATAAATCTCTGCCCAATACAGTCTTTATCAGCGGCGGCATGAGCGGCATCGGTGCTGAGCTGGCTAAATCGTTTATGGCAGCTGGCTCAAACCTGGCTATTTTTGACCTGCAAGAAAATGCAGTCGTACTTGCTGAATTAAAAAATTTATCAACAGGTAACCAAGTTCAGGTGTACCAGTTAGATATTTGTCACCCAGATCAGGTTGAACAAGCTGTAAACAAAGCAGTTGCAGATATTGGACGCCCAGCTCTAGCTTTAAACTCAGCAGGTATTTTACGTACCGCCCCCTTTAAAGCGTTGCCATATGACACCTTTAAGCAAGTAGTGGACATCAACTTGATGGGCAGTCGAAACTTTGCAGCAAGTGTGACTGCGCATATGCAACAAGGCGATCACTTAGCCCTGGTAGCATCGCTGGCAGGTATCACTGTTACTTATACCCATGCGGCATATTCAGCTTCAAAGTTTGCAGTGGTTGGCTTAGCGGAAGTACTGCGCCTTGAGCTAAAGCTAGAGGGTATAGATGTATCGGTAATTTGCCCAGGCGAAATTGCGACACCACTACTAGAACATGAGCGTAAACATGGCAGTGCCGTTACAGCCCGAGTCAATTCGGTGGTAGGAGTGTTATCCGTTGAGCAAGCCTGTAGAGGAATTTTAAAAGGCTTGTCCAATCGTACTTTTATGATAACCCCAGGTTTTAACGCGATATTTATGCGAGAGTTTGCCCGCAAAGGCAGTGGTTTATGTCGAAAAGTCACCGACATTCTTTTAGCTAGGGAACTCAAAAGAAGCTAGCAATGTTGAGCAAAGTGAGCAAGTTGCCTAAGCTATTTCAGGACTTTAATGCGTTAGTGCCAAGGGGCTAAAAAATGGGCGTGGTATTAGTAAATGTATGGTGTTCAAATAAAGTTTACATTGACCCCACATATTCCGTACCACACGCGAACAACAGTGGTAGTGAGGTGTATCTTCTAAACTCACGAGGGTTTGTCTTGGTCTAGCCATCTTCAAATACCGTTTTTAAAGGGCAGATAAAGCCTAGTTCAGTGTTTAATAATTAGCCTACTAAAATGGGGGGCCATGTTATTGGTATTGGCATTCTCATTGCGGGTAAAAATAAATAATAATTTGGCAACTTATGATTATACAAATAATTCCAGTAGAAAAAATTAACCATGAACTACACTTGTTATAATTAAGTGAGTCACTTTTATCGATATCATCGTATATTGAATAAAAACGTTCTAACAAAGTATTTGTAAGTACTCCTAACAAAGCTATGAAAATTATTAATAAACTCAAATTTTCAAATATTACTCCAGTCAGAACTGCCAGAGGCGATAAGATAGCTGATAGCATAAGTATGAAGTCTACTTTCACAAACAGCATAGTTCCCCGCCCCCAAGATAGGGATTTTTTCCTATAGCTATTAATTAGGTAACTTTTAATTAAATCAATCACATTAATACTTTCCATTAGAAGTTTTTCGGAAATAAAGTCCACGGATTAACATTGGAAGGAGGGGCTAAGCGCTGCCAATCATTATGTTTGTTATATCTTTGATTAACGCCATCAACGATATCACGTTTCATCTGAATTAACCCTGGAGCATTTTGGTAGCCTTGTTTATTTGATCTATACCAAATATCTGTATAACCATAAATAGAATTAGTTGGGTCAGAGTAAACTTTATATTTAAATTGATTCACACATCATAATGTAATGTTTTCGTAGTTTTTATTGGCAAAGCTGTCTTATATCACTACTTCAATCTAATCCATTGCCTGCCGCAGGGAAGTTCTGGATGAACTAAATGTCGCGATCACATGGTCAATGATGTTCCCTACATCATAATGACATTTCCCATATCCCTATGGGTCAGATGTGAAATAGCGACCTTATGTGCAGATACATCCAAGACACGCCTACTCTTGATTTCAATATAAGCATCCCTGTGGGCTCTGCGAAAACATCCATGTTCTCGAAGGTCTTGAACGCATCTACACTAGGATTATTGTCTCTTCGATTTAAACTTTATTCGCGTCAACTTAAAGATAAAAAAGATACAAATCTAAAAGACACCATTTGAATTGAGGACGTTGAAGAAAAGACCGTGAGCTTGGCATGGATGCAAAGCTAGCTTTCGTTAGGCCACGGATGGCCTATCGGAAGCGTTAGGGCTTTTCGATAATGACCGAAGGCGGCTAAAGGTGAAGCCTAAAGCTGGATCAATCCCCATTGAAAATATGCGCTTTTCAGCATTTTTCGTTAGGGGCGGCAGGGTGATCCAAGAGGGTATTGCTGTTGATACCCTCTTGGTCGGGTGTGGGTGGAAAACCCACGACCTTTATCCAAACGGAGTTTGGAAATACAGAAAGGAAGTTTACGGTCTAAATCAGGTGTAAACTAAGCACCACAACTTTGTTTTTAAACTAACAAACAAGTTTTGGGGCATAAGCTTGTTAAGGGGTTAAAAAAAACCACCACATTTATTATTGTTAAGCGACTCGTTATCCAGCTCTCGACCCTCTGAATAATCAACTCACTCTTGAGCTTTTATTAGAAATGCCAGTAAGTCGGCATCAAATAAAAAACCTCTTCCGACACAAAGTAAGAAGAGGTTTTAGTGACTAGACTGGTATCGAAAATCGGCTCTTAAGTCACGATTTTCGCGTATTTTAACTGCCTATTAAGTCATTTATGCAAGCTTATGCTTTAAACAACAATTACTCATGACCCCAAGGCGTTGGCGGAAGTGCCACTGGCTTAGTTAAGTCAAAGTCCACTCTAAAATCACGGTTTTCACGTGTTAAACGATAAGTGAATACATTTGGTTCAATATACATGTGCCAAACGTTAGTTACTGATGCTGTTAAACCATTTTCGTTAAAGTTATCAATCGACTCTTGGTCAACAGGAAATGATTGCTGTGTTGCTGTGCCCATATCTGCGGTATCACCACCATACATGGTCACTTTGTCTTCTGTTCCATCTTCGTGGCGGTGATCATGCTTTAAACGCAGGCCAGTGTCTGTTTTAGTGATCACCCAAGTACGTGAATGGTCATCACCGACATGAAATGGGATTTTAAGTTCTGTATCACTGCATTCACGTACATGCATAACCAATGCTTTGTTGCTAAATGCTGAATCAGCTTCATTACCTGCGGTCACTTCACCTGCGAACGCTTTACCGCAATGGGCTGCAATGGCATCAAAATATTGATGTTGCGGGTTTTCTTTAGGGGCATGAGCCATAGCCATCGCAGGCACCATGCTGCTGACTACACCAGCGACCAATATTCTTTTCATTATTATTCCTTTTGGTATCCATCAGTTAACGTTGAACTAACGATATGTTAATTAACCACACTAACAGTAATTGTTTAATTTAACCTGAAAAAAAACCGCCATAAAGGCGGTTTTAATTGGCATTAATACTACTTAGCTTTAGCTGGGCGTTTACCTTTGGCATTACTGTGCCCTTGGGTTCTTCCTTGAGCACCGCCGTGCGAACCTTTGGCATTAAATGGCTTTTTCTTTTGCGACCAACCCGTTTTAGATTTGCCCGCAGTGTTATCTTTGCCTTGACTCTCACCCGCAGCCTTGGCTTTATTCGCAGGGGTTGGCTTCTTGCCTGATGCCTTGCGATCATCAAACTGATTACCCGAGAAGCGAGTGAAAGCTTTTTTACTGCCATCATTCTTACCGCCACCTTTACCATTTCGATAACTTTGACGTTCATTGCGCGACTCTGGCGGTACAATATGCTGCACACCATGACCAATTAAATGCTCTTTACCCATAGCTGCCAGCGCTTCACGGATAAGCGGCCAACCCGCTGGATCATGATAGCGAAGTAGCGCTTTATGTAAGCGACGTTGACGGCCTTTCTTCGGCACGGTGACTTCTTCACTACTGTGTTTCACATTCTTGAGCGAGTTTAACTCGGTATGATAAATCGTAGTGGCGTTCGCCATTGGTGATGGATAAAAGTTCTGCACTTGGTCTAGTTTGAATTTTTCTGATTTCAGCCAAAGCGCCAAGTTCAGCATATCTTCATCGGTAGTACCTGGATGAGCTGAAATAAAATATGGGATCAAATACTGCTTTTTACCCGCTTCTTTAGAGTAAAAATCAAATAGCTCTTTAAACTTGTGGTAGCTCCCCATGCCCGGCTTCATCATCTTACTTAATGGGCCATCTTCGGTATGCTCTGGGGCAATTTTTAAATAGCCGCCCACATGGTGTTTAGCTAACTCTTTAACATAGCGCGGATCTTCTGTCGCTAAATCGTAACGCACACCCGATGCAATTAAGACCTTTTTAATCCCCGGAACATCACGGGCAGCACGGTATAAATCAATGGTATGTTTATGATCTGTGCCTAAATGGCCACAAATGCTCGGATAAACACAAGATAATCGGCGACACGTGGTTTCCGCTTTAACACTGGTACAGCCTAAGCGATACATGTTGGCTGTTGGGCCACCTAAATCAGAAATGACTCCGGTAAAACCAGGTACCTTTTCTTGAATATCTTTGATTTCTTTGATGATCGATTCTTGTGAACGGCTTTGAATAATTCGTCCTTCATGTTCTGTGATAGAACAGAATGAACAGCCACCAAAACAACCTCGCATAATGTTAATCGAGGTTTTAATCATGTCATAAGCAGGGATTTTTGCATCGCCATAGCTTGGGTGCGGTACCCGTTGATAAGGCAAATCAAATACCGCATCCATTTCATCGGTATTTAATGGCCATGCTGGCGGGTTCACCCATACAGAACGGTTACCTTGGGCTTGGAATAATGCCCGAGCACAACCTGGGTTTTGCTCTTGATGCAAAATACGCGATGCATGGGCATACAAAAACTTATCGTCAGCCACTTTTTCATATGCTGGCAGCAACACATAGGTTTTTTCCCATGGTTTCGGCCTTGCTGGCTGGACACTGATGGCTTTAGGCGCATCATTGTCAAAAATTTTCTTATCTGTTGGGCCAGAAAGCTTTTCACAACCCACATCATCAGCGCCATAAGGGTTTGGAATAGGGTCAATTTTATGTAGTTGGTCGAGTTTACGTGAGTCCATGCCTTTCCAGCCAGGCAATGGTTCATGACGGATAACCGCGGTGCCACGAATGTCGTGTAAATCAGCCATCTTCTCGCCGTTAGCAATACGATGAGCTACTTCCACCAGCGGACGTTCTGCATTGCCGTAAATCAAGATATCGGCTTTGGCATCAAAGATAACACTACGGCGCACTTTATCAGACCAATAATCATAATGGGCGATACGGCGTAAGCTTGCCTCAATACCACCAATTACCACTGGCACTTCTTTAAAGGCTTCTTTACAGCGCTGGGTGTAAACAGTCACTGCGCGATCTGGACGTTTACCGCCTTCATCATTTGGGGTGTAAGCATCATCACTACGAATACGGCGATCGGCAGTGTATCGGTTAATCATCGAATCCATGTTGCCTGCAGTCACACCAAAAAATAAATTGGGGCGACCTAGCTTCATAAAGTCGTTTTTATTCGACCAGTCAGGCTGACAAATAATACCAACACGAAAACCTTGAGCTTCGAGCATACGGCCAATAACAGCCATACCGAAGCTTGGATGATCAACATAAGCATCACCGCTGACAATGATAATGTCGCAACTATCCCAACCAAGTTGATCCATCTCTTTTCGAGACATAGGAAGAAACGGCGCCGTGCCATAGCATTCGGCCCAGTATCTTGGGTAATTAAATAACGTGGATTCAACTTGCATGAGATTTGCCTACATTAAACATCATCAATCTGGTGAGTTGCACTACATTAAGTTTAGTTCAACTCACCCAACTTTTTTCTGGAGGCGGAGTATAGCAGTTACACCACACTAAGTGTGACTAAAAAAACAGCAAAAATAAGGTTTTTAAGCTTTTTCTTTGTTGCTATAACCTTATTAAAAACAATGACTTTTAAATAATTAGCGCTAAATTCAAGTTAAAGACCGATAAAAAAGCCAATATTTACAATCGCTAAGCCTACTGTTACCACCCAAGTTAACAACACGCCCCATACGCGGCCAGTATGCACTCCACCTTTCCCCGCTGTTAAGCCTATGGCATGTAATAATCGCGCCACAATCCAAATGGTACCAAAGCAATGCAATATTGCTGGCGACAAGCCATTGAACTCTGCCAACATAAATAAAATCAGCGCCATGGGTGCATTTTCAAGTAAATTCTCATGGACTCGTTTTGCAAGGGCTAAATCAGAGTTTCCGCCAGTTCCGATACCCACTTTATTGATTCGACGCTGCTTTATGACTCGAATTGATAAACCTATGGCCAATAACGCCGTTAAGCTGGCGTAAAAGCCTGAAATCATCAATGACATATTCGGTATTTCCTTATTGTTATTTTTACAGCATAAAGCCATTTAGTGACTACAATGAAATATTCATTCTATACAGATTGAGCCAAAATGGAATTATCACATTTTTAACAAAAATTTGATGGTTTGATGGTATTCAGCCACCCCCATTTCGGTTACTATTCGCGCCAACGAACCACTACCCAAATTGACTAGAGTGATACAGGCCTAATGAACGATTCCAGCTTCATTGAAAAACGCAGATTTATCATAAAATTAGGCAAAGCCCTGCATAAGTTTGGTACCCCTGCATATCGACTCGAATCTCATTTACAAACCGTGTCATCTACACTGGGAATTGAGGGGTACTTTCTAATTTCTCCGACTTCGATGACCTTTGTATTGCAACATGACACCGAGCAAGAATATAACCATGTTGCGCGAGTAAAACCTGGCGATTTAGATTTAGGCTCATTGGCACGTACCTTTGATTTGGTGGAAGAGCTCAGCACGGGCCAACGCACCCTAGCAGAATCTTTAGAGCGTCTTGAAGAAATAGCTAACAAACCTAATCCTTATGGGCACGGTTTAACCTTGATGTCATTTGGTATCAGTGCCGGCGCATTTGCCATGCTAATGGATACCAGTTGGAACGATGTTTTTTGGTCTGGCATGCTCGGTTTATTAGTTTATGGTTTAGTTTTTTGGGCTGAAAGATCTAAGCGTGTTGCAGAAATGCTCGAACCGTTAGCCGCGGTTGTTTGTGCAATTTTAACCTGCGGCATTGCTGCTGTGATTGACCCCAGCATCAATATTCCTGTGGTGATTTTATCTGGCATCATTATTTTTGTGCCCGGTTTAGCGTTAACACTCGGCCTTGCTGAGCTTGCTGCACGCGATTTAATCTCAGGAACCGCGCGCATCATGGATGCGATAATGCTGCTATTTAAACTGTACTTTGGCGCTGTGCTTGGCATGACACTGGGTAAAGTGATGTTTGGTGAATCAGTATATATTGAACCAGATGCTTTACCTCGCTATGCCTCTTGGGCTGCTGTGCCGCTATTATCTATGGCATTAGTTATCATCTTTAAAGCCCGTATAAAAGATTCACCATGGGGCATTTGTGCAGGTATCGTTGCTTACTTCTCAGCCATGTTAGGTGGCCTTTATTTAGGCGAATCTATTGGTATTTTTGTAGGTGCGTTAGCAGTGGGTATTTATTCAAACCTTTATGCGCGCTGGATGAAAGCACCAGTTTCTATCGCCCTGCTTCAAGGTATCGTTATCTTAGTACCAGGAAGCAAAACCTATATAGGCTTAAATACGATGATTTCGGGTGAAACCATGCTGGATCAAGCCCATATTGGCACCCAAGTTTTCTTAATTTTCATGTCTCTGATCGCCGGACTGATTTTTGCCAACGTTATCGTGCCACCTAGAAGAAGCTTGTAACATCGCCTGCGCTGTATCGACTGCATAGTGAGTATCGAGTGTATAGTGAGTATCAAGTGTACCGCACACATTAAAAAGGAGCCCACGGCTCCTTTTTAATGCCAAAAGCAAAATTGTTAAGCTTTTTAATAAAATATCCTGTCGAAATTTCAAATACCCGCCATACTTAATTCAACAA
Source organism: Shewanella sp. TC10 (assembly GCF_009663145.1). GTDB lineage: Bacteria > Pseudomonadota > Gammaproteobacteria > Enterobacterales > Shewanellaceae > Shewanella. The sequence goes on along the minus strand of NZ_VKHR01000044.1, from coordinate 33,056 downwards.
ACTGACATTGAGTATGACAAGATAAATTACCTTTTACTCAATCACTTAAAAACAGCTCAGACTAATATAGTCAAAGTGAATTCAATGCTTTTATCTGTCTAAATCAGATGTTGAGCAACAGCTTGAACAGTAATGCCTATTACTAGGGCCTGTTGATCTTTTCTAGTTAAGTTTTGTTCGAAATAAAAGCGTTTTAATTGAGGCGGATGGATTGATGCCTAGTCATCTAAGCAACTTTTATTCACAAAGATTCATCCAACAAAGAGTAAAACGCTTTTAGTCGAACCCTTTGGGCAGCGTTTGTTGGCCATTTTTACTGCGTTATCGACTTTTTATGTAGAATAACTACACCACAAAGTCTCTGCCTTGTATAAATGGCCAACAATTCGCTGCAAAAACAACCTTAAAAGATCAACAGGCCCTAATATACCTAATAAAAATAGGAACGATGAACATGACCATTTGCGCTATGGTATTCATTTTCGTCGTCACAGTAATATTTCCTTCGACTGCCGTGGCCGACATGCCCAGCAAAGGACAAACGCCATCAAGTAAGGTGGCTGTCCAACAAGTCGAATCTTCTGAAGTATTGACATCGACGACCAATGATCAAGGTTCTATGACCGTTGATAATATTGTTGTGGTCAGTAATGCCATTTTCGATGAAACCGACCCCGACGCTTTTTTCATCCACCATTGGGCTAATTGGCTCCATATCAATACCACCGAACCCACTATTCTCGACAAACTCACTTTTACTGAAGGTGATGTTGTCACCCAAAAAACCTTTGCCGAGTCGCAACGATTATTACGTGCTGAGCCCTACCTTAGAGATGCAAAAATATACCATTCTCAAAAAGCGCCAGATGCCGACTCAAACGAACAAACGGTTGTGGTCGAAACTTGGGATAACTGGTCTTTACTGCCCACCTTTAGTCTCAGCTCTAGTGGCGGCGAGACTAAATACTCTGTGGGTATTAAAGAAGATAACTTGATGGGACTCGGCATTAAAACACGCCTAAAATATCAATCGAATGCAGATAGAACTGGTTATAAGTTTGGCATTACCGCGCCACTTAAAATCATTCAACATGCTACGGTTTCTGCCAATATTTACGACAACAGTGACGGACAAGCCACTCACTTATATTTCAATAAGCCGTTTTATTCACTGGACACAAAAAATCAATATTTTGCGGAGTATTTAACAGATCAACGTATCGATACCTTGAGACAAAATGGTGTTGATGTGAATGAATTTGAGCACAATGTCGATTACGCAGCATTGTCATATGGATGGCTACTCAATAAAACAGATGCTGATTTATCAAGGCTAACAGTGGGCGTCACTCATGATAAGCATCATTTTGTCGCTAATGATACCTTCCCTGATAGTCCATTACCGCAAGATCGCGACTTTATTTATCCATGGGTTGGTTATGAATATTTACAAGATGATTTTCAGGTTTTTACCAATATTCATCTCATCAATAATAACGAGGATTTCAACTTAGGTTGGCGGCATTATGCCCGTATTGGTTTTGAAACTAATGATGTAGCTCAAGGCAGTGACTTAGGTTATCACCTTAACTTAAGCACCAGTCGCGGTTATCAGCAAGGCAGCAATTTAATGCTATTTAGCCTTAATGGCCAAGCCAGCTTTAATACCACCCAAAAGGATTTTTATAACGTCAGTGCTCAAGCGGAATACTTTTATAAAATTCACCCTAAGTGGGCTGCTTATGTCAAAACAAAATTAGCCACCTCTAAGAATAACTATTTAGATAAGCCCTTTGCTTTGGGCGATGACACTGGCGTTCGCGGTTACCCTAATGACTATCAATATGGTGATAATCAATGGCTGGTCACTGGGGAAGTCAGGTATTACCCTAATATCAATCTATATCAGCTAGCTGAACTAGGCTGGGCAACCTTTGTGGACATTGGGCATGCCTTTGGCGGCACTGATGAGAACAATGAAGTAACTAGCCCCATTGGCAGCGTTGGGATTGGTGCTCGGGTTTATTCGTCAAAATCCAGTTACGGTAGTGTGGGTCATATCGATCTTGCCGTCCCTTTTACAAGTGGCGAGAAAGTCGATGATTGGGAGTGGCGCTTTCAAGTCAAAAATCGCTTTTAAACAATCATAGCTTCAATACCATAACTGAAACACAGCTAAGCAGAACTCTAAGCGAGCAACTAAGATAACTGGTGTTCACAGGGCAAGTCCCTAAAAACAGATCGCCCACAGAGTAACTTATAGAATAACTTATAGAATACTTTATCGAGTAATTTAAAAAGAATGACTTTCAGCTTCTAAAATAATACTGCTCATCTCACCTGATGCCATTAGCTTGTTGATTGTATTATCAATGATTGGCGCTAATTGAGCATGGTCAGGATGAATGTAAATATACAAAGGATGGGTATCAGTTATCGTTGACAGCTCCACCAATTTATCGGCATTCATTGCTGCAATGGTGGCCTTACCATCGACATAACTACTCACTATTGCATCAACACGTTCTCTGGTTAGCAAATTAACAAGTTGCTGCGGCGTTGAAGCTTTAATCACGCTTTTTGCCTCATGACTTACATTTTGGCTATGTTTAACGCCTTCTAACACCCCTATCGTCAGCCCTTTTAAATCTGCGGCAGTTTGAACGTTAATGCCACTTCCTTTGCGAACATAAACAGCTGTTTTAACACTATAATACGATGTTGGAACTCTAATAAAGTTTGGATGTTCTTCACCATAACTCCACACTCGCATTACTTCACCTACAGCCTTTGAAGCAAGCATACTGCGCTCGGCACGGGGAGCGGGTAACATTTCAACATCACAATTTAATTGTTGCTCAGCGCACAACTGTTGAAAGACCAACTTACCGATGTTCTGAATTGAAGAACCTTCAACTCCCACAAAATGATATTCCTCAGCCGCAATTTGTTGGCTCAAGAATATCATTGGCAACGTTAATATGATTTTACTCATTATAGATTTAGCAGCTTGGGCAAGATTCAATGTTGAACTCAAAATGGCAAATGTGGATTTTAATACCTTATGAGTAACTGATGTTTTAGCTAACAATGTGAACTCCAATTCCATTCTTATTAGTATAATTTTATATCGAACTGAATAAATACTAGATACGCATCTATATAGCGTAGTTTATGGAAATTAATTTGCAGCAACTTCCACTAATTAAATCTAACCATAAATTATGGCTGATAATAACAAAAAAGCCACATATGCAATGTGGCTTCATCTGATAATCTTCACAGACAGAGTGAGTGAAATACCTTAATCAGTTAGTTTTTTCAGAAAACGATTCAATTTTCGCTCTAATCTGTTGCTCTTGTTCTTTACTTTCAATGCGATAAATTTTCTTAATCTGGGTTCTAGATCTTGGCTCTGAACCTGTCATAACGCTATCAAAGCCGACTGTCACTTTACCCATTCTTGACGATACCACTAAGGCTTGAGCGAACTTCAAATTGCTATCAACGCCATTTAACACCAACAAATATGTTTCCCGAGGACGACTATCAACAAACACGGTGCGGTTATCCATAGTTCGCCAAGCATCCATACGGAAATTATCTATTGAATTGACTTCTACCAATTCATCAAACTGATAAAGCGCGGCTTTATTTTGTGCTGATTCAGATGCTGTACAGGCAGATACTCCTAATAGCATTAAAACAAGTATGATTTTATTCCACATAACAACACCCTTTAATATGATGAGCCTACTCAATGTTATGGCACACTTTATTCATCATAATCAACTAGTGTATAAAATCATTCACGACTTTCTGAAAACATCGAGCTCTCAGCAATAGCACTCCATTTATCTACTAATCCAGAATTGATACTTTCTTTAATCGCTCTATCTAGTATTGGTAAAAGATGAGCGTACTCTGAGTTGAGGTAAAAATAGAGTGGGTGGGTTTCTAATTCGACAGGTAAAATCATTACATTTTCAATGTTCATTTTACGCAAGGTGCTCGCACCATCTAATCGACTCGTCACCGCAACATCAATTCGACCTTTTACCAATAAGTTCATTAATTGTTCGGTAGAGCCCACTTTTAATAACTTGTTGGAGTTGGTCTCGATATGCTCAGAATGCTTAACTCCACGGATAACTCCGACATTCACATCCTTAATATCTCGTAGAGAGTATATATTTAACAGGTTATCGCTTCGTACTATTAAAGCTGTTTGGAGGTAATAATAGGGCGTGGGTACACGAAGTAAGTCTGGGTTATCAAGCCCATATTCCCAGCTCCGCATAATCTCACCAACACTTTTAGCTTCACATACATTATGCTCCGCACGACTCGCTGGTAACATTTCAATGTCACAATCTAATTGGTATTTTGCACATAGGGTAGCAAACAAACTAGCGCCAACTTCTTGCTCCGCAAGTCCTGCTACACCAACAAAGGAATAAGGTTTGACTTCAGCGACCGAAAAACTGCTTACAAATAGAAGTATGAATAAGGTGGTGAGATTTAATCCGTAATATCTAGACATGGCAATTAATCCTTCTGCCGATTCCAATATTGACGATGTGATGAGCCTAAATTTACAAGTTAAGCATGCCTTCAAAGCTAAGCTTAATTCTGCAAATCTTCGCTATAACGCACCACATAATCACTATGGATAATCCTTAATGAGGTTTAATTATAGTCAGATAATTGAGGATTGATCGTAAATGAATACTTAAGTGGGACAGTGTACTGGGGACTTGGGTTTATGATCGCCCATAAAAAAACCGCCTCGATAACGAAGCGGCTTTAGCTAAGTTTATGAATAACGTTACTATTAACGTCTGCGTCTTAGGCCTAATAAACCGAGTAATATTAACCAACCGCCCATGGCACCACCACTTGAATCTGAACCTGATTCAGGCTCTGGTGTCGGTGCAATGACCTCAGCCGTAATGGCAATATTAGCCACCGCCGCTACTGCGGTTTTATTACCATTACTCACCACTAGCTCAATCACTGCTGTACCGTCAGCATCAACAGCAGGTAGTGATACCTCTGTTTCCATCGCTGTTGCATCGGCAAAGGTGACTGCAGGACCAGAAACTTGAGCCCAAGTGTAAGTCAGCTCATCGTCAGTGTTTGGCGCTGTACTGCCGGCAGCAGTTAATGTCACGTTAGTGGATTCATCTGCGGTTAATGACACAGATGCTGCTCCATTAATCATGGCTACAGGTACCCCTTCAAGCATCACAGGTTCAAGCATATCTGAAATGCTCACATCGCCAACTTGATGGGATACATTAAACGACAGCGCTTGTGACATCATTAAGTCTTTAGTATCAAAGGTAACCATAATGGTGTCGCCAGCCGCATTAGCTGCTTGGAGTATTTCCCAGCTAATACTATCGCCAACAACAGTCCCTTCATGGCTATCACTTTCAATGCTCAGCCCTTGAGGAATCGTCGCAGAAACAGTTATGGTTCGCTCTTCATCGGTATCGTTATCAGCAAGCACTACTGATAAAGTGATAATATCCCCGGTGTCTACTTGATTTGTATCAAGACTGCTTTGAGCAAAACTTGGGCTGCGATAAAGCTCAATAGGCATTAAGCCAATATTATCTTTCACATCTACGCCAGTACCTAACTCCAATACCGTCGTATATAAAGTGTCAGATTTTAGTGGCTTATTCCAATTAAGTACTAAACCAATATCTTCATTACTGTCCACTTCAGCTTGGTAATCTACTGTCACGCTGCCATCATCTTTACCAATAATAGCCAGCTCAAGAACCACTTCATCTTCGACATCTGATGGCGCAGAAAAGTCACCATAGTTGTGCACCGCGAAGTAATACGAACCTGGATCTGGGTCATTGATTTCACAAATCTCATAGGCCGTTTCAGTGGCACTCATACACGTCAGCGGGTCCATTTCTCTGGCATTATCTGGGCGACCGTTATAATCACTGTCACGACCTATATACATATCTAAATCAGGTGATGTTGTATGCTTCACTCTGGCCACAATACGCTTAGTATTTGGGGTCACATTAATTAACTGAGAATAGTATTTACTAGGGTCGTTATAGACATTAGTTGGCCAATTTGAATTGTCACTGTCATCACGTGGAATGGTCGTTTCAATCACTTCCACTTCAGCTAGTTCGAATACACCGACCTGCAAGTCACTTGAGCCAACGGTAGTAATTCCTGATATTTCTGCACTACCATTATCTTTTGCTGTTGATAATTGCACATCGCTTGGGAAGCTACCGGCAACAAAGCTACCGATAATCGGCATTTTTGAAGGTGTTAAACCATTATCGCTTGGGGTTAATACTAAATGTCCCATGCCATATTCAGAGGCAAAACCATTACCGATTGATGCTGTAACATCTAAACTGATGCTTTCACCTGCCGCTAAGGTAAAGCTTGCTGGAGTCGCGGTAACCGACATACCCACAGTGTCAGATGAACCTGAAACCGTCCATGTTGAAGCCTTTGTGGCGGTAAAAGTACGAGTCCAATTACATTCCATCATACATTCATTGCGTAATGCTGAGGCTATGTTCATGTCTTCAGGGACACCGTCTAAGCCAGGGTTTGCATTCAGGTAATCGTCATGACTCATGTCCATCAATAAACCAGCATTCAGCGCAGCATTAATACGTGCACTACCTGCACCAGCAACGAAGAAGTCAGATGGTGTCACTCCATCTTCGAGTAAAGTGTCGGTTTCAGCACTGAGCATTAGCGCTGATTGAGCCTGCGCTGGTGTCCATTCTGGTCGTAATGCAGCAATCAAGGCATAAGCACCAGTAATATGTGGCGTCGCCATTGATGTACCATCCATGAATGTAAACGGAGCCTCGTTCCTGTCAGCAGGTTCAAACCATGGTTGATACTCTGTATTAGCCGCATAAATTGCTACACCAGGCGCAGCAATATGTGGCGTCAGCCAACGGTTCATAATGGATTCAGGACCCCGGGATGTAAACGAAGCAGCGATATCAGCTTTAGAAGGATCTTTTTCCATCACTGACGCGCCAATGCTGGCGGTGTGATCGCTGCCTACAGCTAACCAATCCATAAGAGATTGGCCTTGGTCAATATCCAGATGAATCGCAGGTAATACATGTAAATCTGCATCAACAGTTTCATCAGTACTGGTGACATTCACTAGCACCAGACCACTTGCGCCACCAGCAAGCACATTAGTTCCCTTACTCACTCGAGCAATTTCGCCACGTTCACATACCACAATTTGATCAGAGAATGTGCCAGCCTCAAATGGCTCAAGACAACCCGCATTACCAAAGTCGCCAGCAAACACAATATCCCCTGATATTCCGCTTGTCGCGCCTTTACCTGTTAATGCTTCTAAGTCGTAATCTCCGCCTGTAAAGGTGACGTCCTTGTCTGTGAAGTTACGATCATGAGTATAAGCTGCTACGGTGGTTAACCACGGAGCATTACCCGGAGAGCCAACAGTTTCAGCGCCAGGGCCGTCATTGCCCGCAGCCACAGCTACATGAATACCTGCTTCACGTGCCGCAAGAAATGCCATTGCATCACTATCATTCCATGGATCGCTTGCGCCGCCACCGATTGAATAGTTAATTGCTTTTACACCATGCTCAATTGCGTGCTCTACCGCATCAGCAGTAATGTCTGTCCAACAACTACCATCAGCCACACACACCTGATATGAAATAATATTTGCATGAGGAGCAACACCACTGATTTCGCCTAGGCTAAATTCTGCTTCCTCGCCGACAGCATTAAACACTGGGACATCTTTAACCACGTTTCCTGCCGTGGTTGATGCTACATGAGAGCCATGGCCGTTATGATCTATGGCAATTAAATCGTCACCTTCAGGGGTGTAATCAGCAAGAAGATCAGGATGCCCCCAAATACCGATAAGCTTGTCATTACAATAATGTGCTAACTCTGACTTGGCACAATCACCAGTGTAAACCCCTTCACCTAATGGATTAGTGTGGTCATAACCATCTGCACCAACATCGGCAAATGAAGGATGAAAAGCATTAATACCAGTATCAAAAATCGCTACAGTGATGCCTTCACCCATGCTGCTAACGCCAGTTGCTGTGCCATCCCATGCACTTGGCGCTTCAATATGTGATGGGCCACTATCTGTATTGATATGACGTAATTCGACTTTTTTAACGCTTTTAATCCCAGCGACTGAAGCAAGTGTTTGTGCTTCTTTATCTGAGAGTTCAGTACTAAACCCATTTAAGGCAATTTGGTATTCACTTTTTATTTCGAGCTGACGATTGAGTCGTGACTTGGCTTGAGCAAGCGTTTGTTGTCTTTGGCTTTTCAAATATTGGATATAGTTCTGGCTGGCGGCACTGTTAACATTTAATACGCCATTACCTTTGCGGCTATTACTTGGATTACTTAGCAAGCTCGTCGCCGCTAAGTTATCAACATCACCACGATATGTTGCCAAAGGCTGGTCATCTAAAAGCACAATATAAAGATTTTCAATATTACGCTTACTCGTTGTGGCTAAGCGCAGATTAGGTACATTTCCATCCGTATCTAACCCTCGAGTATCAATAACATTGGCATTGATACTAGGGGCGAAAGCTAAAGATAATGCAGCGGCTATTAAGCTCTTTTTATAAATCGACGTCACAATGTCTTCCTCGTTATCATTATTATTTATCTCACAAACCGACCGCGGATAATCTTGAGTGTTAGCCTGCAAATTGGAATGTTGTTGTTTGCTATAACCTTGATACTCGATTGATTTATTGCGAGGCAAATATACGACGACTATTCGATTTCATTTAAGCTTCAATTTTCTTTCAATTCCTTTTTTTTCATACAGTTACAAATTCAACCTGTATCCATATGTATCAAGCTATCACTAATAAAAATCAATATGGCTCCTAACACAAAAATATGACAATTATCTGGTAACCCTTCAAAGAAACCTCATAAAAAGAATTCTGTATCTTATTGTTTTTTAAGTAATTGAAAGTTTTATGAAACATAAAAGAAACAAAATCAACAGCGTTTAACTTGTGGTTTAGCTGCAATTGAATGAAAACCTTATGTACGAGTGTTGAGCAGGATAGTTCTGACTTAACTCGCCGAGGAAGCAAGAGGCTACTCAAGCAAAAAAATAATAAAACGATTAAACGTTAACTTTGAAGGGAAACCCTATGTCATTTAAGAAGTCAAAACTCGCAAGCTGTATCGCGCTAGCAGCATTAGCACCTACTGCAGTCTATGCCGCCACACAAACAGATACCTTATCTGCATTTTCAAGTTCTGTAGCACAAACACAAGATGCCACACTATTTGTCTACTTATCAGAACAAGGCTCTCTGACCAAAGCGACCCTGAACAACAAGCAAAAGTTTGCTGCATCTTTACAGCAAATCGAAACCAGTCAACAAGCAATCATTAATGATATTAAAGCGCTTGATGGCAACATTAAAACACTACCTGGCTCAAAGCTTGTCAGTAACTTTATTCGAGTTCAGGCAGACACCAGCTACATCGAAACAATTAAGAAAATGCCAGGTGTTCAAGCGGTTGTCGTCGCAGCCTCTCCTATTCAAGTTCCTCGAAATGCCCTTAAAACAGCCAATACTGCAAAACCAGCAACTGATTCAATTAAAGCACCTGCATTATCAGATGACATAACAGCTGGCGAAGGCATTAAAGTCGCTATTATTGGTAGTGGTGTTGATTACACACACACAGGGCTAGGTGGTGATGGCAGCGTTGAAGCTTACGCTGAAGCCATGGAAAACTCGATCAATGCTTTTGATGGTTTTCCAACAGAAGTCGTCGTTGAAGGAATGGATTTAGCCAGTGATGCAGGCTGGGGAGTTGATCCAAACCCAATTGATCAAAATGTTTATTTTACACGTGATTATGATGGTGCAACTCACAATACCGGCCACGGCACACGTCTAGCGAGTGTGGTACATGCCTTAGCACCAGCTGCAAAGATAGCAGCTTATAAAACCTCTAACGTGTCAGACCCATACGGCTATGGATATAGCCTTGCGGCAGAAAGCTCAAGCAGCTTTATGATGGCGTTAGAGTACGCCTTAGATCCAAATCAAGATGGCAGTTTTGATGATAGAGCAGACATCATTGTTGTTGATGCATTAGGTGGTAATGCCTTTTACGCCGAACATGACGACGGTGTTTCTAGTCCAATTATCGAAGCCTATGCCATCCAAATGGCTTCGGCATTAGGCAGTTTAGTTGTCGTCAATGCGGGTAATGGATCTGAATGGTACAACAATACCTTCAACATGACCTGGCGTGGCGCTGCGCCTAGTGCATTAACCGTGGGTGGCATCAAAGCTGATACTGAAGACAGCATGATGGTGACAGATAAAACACCATACGGCCCGGTTCGTGGTGCAACAAATTATACCAAACCTGACATGGTCAGTTACGCTGAAAATATTGATGTTGCTGTTGTCGGTGGCGGCGATGAAATGGATACTGAATCAGATACCCTAATGGCCGTAGCACGCGTAGCAGCCGCCGCTGCAGTGCTGAAATCTAAGCGTCCAGAGTTATCAATGGTCGAAATTAAAGCACTATTGATGAACACTGCTAACAACGAAGTGATGGATCTCAATAGCAAACAGGGTGAAATCACTCTGATTGGTAGTGGCGTTGAAGATATGGATGCAGCCTTAATGTCTAGCGCTGTCGCATGGGAAAAAGGCAGTTATCAACCAAACTTAAACTTCGGATTCCAAGAAGGTACTGGTACACAGCGCTTCATGAAAGAAGTGCAGCTGAAAAACCTGTCTGAAGAAACAGTCACCTATGATGTGGCATTAAATAGCATCGAAAAAAGTGGCACTTCAGCACTCACTTGGGAATACCCATCAACCATTAGTGTGCCTGCAGGACAGACGGTCGTTTTCCCTGTCACTATGGTGGTGAATTTTGACCAACTTGAAAACTGGCCAATGAAAACAGGGTCGGACTTAACCATTGAAAACTGGCAAGCGGTTGAGCTTTCGGGTCAATTACAATTAACAGCTGAAGAGATGCCAACCATTGCAATGAGCTGGTTAGCAAAGCCTCGTAATGGCAGCAAAATCACTCGAAACTTTAATACCTTTGAAGAGCAATACGGCAGTGAGTTGTCACTGATGTTTGCGCCTGATGCAGGGGCTCACGTTCAGCAATTTACTAATGACAGTACCACTGATACAACCTACGCGGTGTTTCCAGCTATGTTCAACCGCGCAAACTTGCCTGTTGGCAAAGAAAATACCCAAGGCAATATGCTAAAAACCATTGCTGGTGGTATTTATGATGAAGCCATGTGTTCAACAGGTAAAAAGCTAGTTGTTGCGGGACAATTTTTCAAGCCAAACGATGTCGGTATCGCTAATCACTTTGACAAAGCTGGCGCTGCGATGGTGTTTTGGAGTGCTTACCAAGAGCAATTTGTACTAGACCAAGGCTTAGATCAAGCAGTAAGTGGCGATCCATATATGTGGGATGAAGCGACCCAAGCAGCCATGAGCGGATTTATTGAAGTCGATGAAAATGGTCAGCCACAATCTTGGTATATTGATTACAAGAAAGAGTATGACTGGACAGATCATTATGGTCGTTACACTAAATCGACTCTTCCGACTTATTTTACAGGCCATGGACAAAACTTTGTAGCGCAATACTGTATGGAAGAGCTTTATCACGGCGAAAACATGGCTAGCATTGAAGACTTTGATCAAAACCAAGGTTGGATATTTGGTACTGACCGTGACGCTGCTGATGGCTTAGGTGAACCTATCATCATGTTCAACCCTGTGAAATACGGTAAAACCGTAACATCTGAAGTATTTGATTGGATGACAGGTGAGATGATTGAAATCGAATCTAATGGAGGAGCCCTGCCTCTATTATCTCGCCCAGTGGAGGAAGGCGACACCAAACAATACAGCCCAATGGAAACATTAGCCCCGGGTGAAAGTATTGAACTTGGTGTGGCAAGCACCTGTAGCTTTACCTTTGGTTTTGGCAGTGTAGGTTGCGATAACCCAGGCATGCTATTAATGAGCCTTGAAGATAACTGGGCAATGGCGACACCGGTTGGCCAAGGCAGCTACGCCTTTATTCCGCATCCTAAAGACGGCCAAATGCACACTATTGATGAAGATGCAGAAATGGGCAGTGTTGTTGCAACCATCGAATTAGATGCTGAAACCTTCTTTGCATATGGCGTATACGAGGCTGAATGGTCTCCATATAGCCTATCGTTAGCAAAAGCGATTCCTGGGGATCCATTCACTGTGACTAACACAGGCGATATCGTGATCAATAACCCTGCGGCCATTGATTATGACGCTGGTAACATGAGCTATGAGCTGGAAGTGATTGGTAATCAAGGCCAAGTCTATACTGCGGTTTCTAAAGTAACCATCAATATCAATAACGTTAATGATATTGCCCCTGTGCTGAATGAAGCGATGCCTGAGGTGACATTAGATGACCAACAAGCTGCTGAAATTGATGCATCAATGTACTTTACTGATGCTGAAGGTGATGCCTTAACATTCAGTGCAACAGGCTTACCAGAAGGTATCAGCATTGATAGCAAGACAGGTATGATTTCAGGTACCGCTGCCGCGGGTACTTATGAGGTTGTTGTCACCGCTGACGATACCGTTAATAAGACTGAAGCAAGCTTTACCATGACGATTAATGCCCCTGTTGTGGAAGCTGCGCCAGAGCCAGAATCAGATGACGATGGTGGTAGCTTAGGTTTCTTAAGTTTGAGCTTATTAGCGTTACTTGGTTTGCGTCGCAGACAAAAGTAACCTTAAGCAATTATTCAATATGAATAAAAAGCGCCTCAGGGCGCTTTTTTATTCCCTTTGATACAAAATGAAACAATAATTCAACATCTACGCAATAACATTTAAGTCCATGTAATTATTAAATAATGCTCATCTTCAAAATTAAACCTTAACATTTCAAAACGCACTGTTTGTTTCAAAAATTAATAGATCGGTTATGTTGTTCAAGGTTATTAAGCAATGCGTAAAACGCATCGTTCAAATATGACGACTAAATGAAAATCAAATAAAACTTCATTTTCAGACGCTATGACAAAATAATCCTCTGAACATAATAATAATTAGAAAACACTCAGGAGTTTATGCTGCATTCATGATTTCTCTTCCTTATCAGCGATATCAAATTGGTCAATGCACTATCAACTGTTATGACATGACCATCACTTCAAATGACAATACGGTTGCGCTACCTGCAAAAGTATTCGAATTTTTGAAGTTATTGATCTTACATCCAGAACAAACTGTCACTAAAGAACAAGCGATTGAACAGGTATGGCAGGGGAATATTGAAGTCGGAAAACGAGGCACTGGTAATGCAATTTGGCAGCTGAGGAAGTCCTTTTCAGAGCTTGGGCAACAGCCTGAAAATTATTTTAAAACCGTCACAAAAGTCGGTTATCAGTTATTAATACAGCCCACCCCTATCGTTAAAACGAATAACAATATTATTCGCGAAACCGTCGAACACAAAAAAAATGTTTTTATCGCTGCTACGGTATTACTGCTGGCCACATTAGGCTTATTGGCGCTGCAATCGGCCGAACAACTGACCCAGCCGAATACAGTCAACACGCCTATTACGCCGCATCGCATCACCAACTTTGAAGGAGTAGAAGAGCGCGCAGCAATTTCGCCAGATGGACGTTTTATGGCGTTTCAATGGCGTAAAGCCAATGCAAAGGGCCACTTGTATATTAAAGATCTTGATGATGAAAAAGCGCCATTACGGCAAATTTCCATGAGTAAAGATAACGAAGCAGTGCCAACATGGTCACCTGATGGACATTCGTTAGCATATTTGCGTCTAACCGAGGACAACCAATGCTTCTTGCATGTGAGAGACTTAATCACCAATCAAGATAAACAGCTTGATTCAGGTTGTCACAGTAAAGGTTATTTACACAGCTTAGAATGGTCGCCAGATGGACAATCTCTTGCCTATGTCAAAGCCCAAGAAGATCGCTCCAGCATTTACCAATATCATTTTAATGATGAAACCAGTACGCCAATAACGTCACCACTTGCGGGTGAACACGACTTGATGATGACATGGTCTGCAGACTCCAGCCAATTAGCTATTATGCGCTCGCAAGAAAATATGATTGCCAAAGTCATGATCCATACTCTTAAAACCGATACAACTGAGGTCATTGCCGATAATGAAACCTTAGTCATTGGCTTAGATTGGGATCACAACAGCAATTTATTGTATTTTACCGCACTAAGAGAAGCAGCATTTATCATTCAGCGATACGACTTCGACAGTCAAACGTTATCGAGTTTTCATCAAGACGAAACTATTAGTAGCATTGCTATCAGTGAAGCCACCAATGACTTGTATTATTCGCGGCATATTTCCCAAGAATTCATTACCCAGCGCTCATTGACTGACGGCAGTATCGTCAAGCAGCTCATTTCATCATCACGGGACTTATACGGCCAATACTTTGCTAAAACAGGTGGACTCATTTTTCTGTCAAATCGCTCCGGAGACTGGGAGTTATGGCTCAAAGAAAACAATCATAACACCATGCTGACCGACAACATCGGCATGGTGAGTATCCCAGCGACCTCTCCCACCAGCAGCTTGTATGTCGCCCCGATAAGAACCAAAGGCTTGGATTACAATGAATTGTATTTAGGCGATACCGCCAGCCAAAGCTTAGTGAAAATTCCACAAGTGACAGGTAACGTTCGTTACGCTTCTTTCTCGGTTGATGGCAGTCGCGTTTATTACTCTGCGCTCATTGATGAGCAATGGGGGTTTTATCAGTATGATTTAGCCAGTGAACAAGTAAAACTCATCCTCAATGACAACATTAAGTATGCCGTTGAAGATAATAATCAAGGCATGTATTACACCTTAGACAATGTCGCTGGCATTTATTATTTAGCAGCAGGCTCAAGCCAGCCAATCAAGGTTAATAACACATTAAGAGCCAAAGATTGGGGCAGCTTTTTCTTCCAAAATAATGGGCTGTATTATCTTGAGCGTAGCGACGAAAATGATTTTATTAAACGTTTAACAACCAATGGTGAAAGCGAGATAGCGTTTA
This sequence comes from Shewanella sp. TC10, assembly GCF_009663145.1. Taxonomy (GTDB): domain Bacteria; phylum Pseudomonadota; class Gammaproteobacteria; order Enterobacterales; family Shewanellaceae; genus Shewanella. The sequence continues at coordinate 17,887 of NZ_VKHR01000044.1, read as the reverse complement.
AATTGCCCGCCATGAGCATTCGTAATGAACGCAGTATTGCAGCAGCAAGCGACGATACCATCATCGTGAGCATGCAAGGGATTAATGACGCTGATATTTATCGCATACCGCTGCACTAATCCACTCCCCCAATTTAAACAGATAGTTGAAACAGATAGTTGAAACAGATAGTTGAGACTGATAGTTGAGACTGATAGTTAACCCATTTCGATCAGGTTGATGGCTTGCATAATTTCAATTCATTACTGACATATTCTTTTGCAATTCAATAACCTTTTTCGCCTCAAACCCAGTGCATTTTCACAACAGATTTGACACACTGTGAGGTTAAATATTGGGTTTAGAACTAAATAAAAATCAAAGTAAAAAACAAAGTAAAAAATCAAGCACAGAATCAATAACAACAAGGATGCCCCATGAAAGCACTTTCTCTGGTTTGTGCCAGTATCGCTTTGGCGTTTTCAGGCTTTAGCCATAGCGCAGACATTGACAGAAATAACATTCAACAAATTGGCCCAGTCGCCTCTATCACTTCACAAACCTTATCAGCAGGCAGTCATAGTGATGCGTTAACCGCAAACCTTGCCGCAGCGCTTTCACAAGATAATGACGACATCCGCATATTTGGCCAAAACTACCAATGGCAATCAGCAACCGCGGCAGCTGACAAAGGCTGGTTAGGTTATAAAGTGCAGCTAAGTATGGATCGCTTTACCCAAGGAACGTTAACGGTCAATGGCCTAAATGCACCGAAAATTTACCTTAACGGCGTTTTATTTAACGCCGCGAATGAAGCAAAACTTAAACTGCCAAGTGGCGATCATCAAGTCCTTATTATTGCCGATGGCAACGATACTGAAACCGATTTCAGTCTAGACTGGCAAGGTAAAACCGATATTGATGCGCCAAGCTTTAGCCAAACCAAAACCCAACGGGTATCAGCTGAGCAGTTATTTGACTCTGAAGTCATTACTAGCCTTAACTTATCGCCAAATGGTAAATATTTACTGCAAACCAAAAGTCATTATCCAGCCAACAATGACAACAAACCCGTTGCGGTAACAGAGTTAATTAACACTTCAGATAAAGAAGTGATTTATCGCTGGCAAGACAGCGCACCAGCAAGTGCAGCCTGGTCAAACAACAGCAAGCAATTAGCATATGTTGCTGATAATCAGATTCAATTGCTGACAGTGTCAGACATCAGTATTGATATCGCAGCAACTGATATGGAAAACGTCTCTAACCTGCATTGGTATGGCGACAATGTATTATTCAGCTGGCAAAAGCCGTTCAAAGCAGACGAAAAAGCCACTAACAAACGCTTTAAAGCTCTAGAGGATAGATGGAGTTACTGGCGCAATAACAGCCAGATTTACTTATTAGACAAAGATTCAGGCTTTATCCGCCAACTGACTGATGGCGAGCTCAGTAGTAACCTAGTCGATAGCCACATCGACAACAACACCTTACTACTTACCCGCCACCCAGTGGATTACAAGCAACCCGCCCACGGCCTGACTCAGCTAGTTGAGCTTAATCTTGCTGACTTAACTGAAACCCAGATTGGCGAGTACCGCACCTTTAATTCTGCCACTTATACCGATGACGGAATGTACATCATGGCAGGGCCAGACTTTATGAATGGCTTAGGCGTTCAAGACCCAAAAGTGGTAGTTAATAACTATGACGGTCAGCTTTACTGGCGTGACGCTAACGGTAAGGTCATTGCACTGAGTAAAGACTTTGACCCAGCCATTGGCGGCGCAGCAAAACTCAGTAATGACGACTTAGTATTGCGCGTTGGTGAAGGCGATCGTGGTCAGTTATATTTGTTTGATTTAAGCAAAAAACGCTTCAGTAAAATTAGCGCTGGCATGGACATGGTTAATCGCTACAGTGTGGCCAGTGACTTATCAAAACCTGTCATCGCTTATGCAGGCACCTCAGCTACAGTGCCGCAAAAAGCCTACTTTATGAAGTCAGGTAAAAAGTCATTACTGTTCGATAGTAAAGCAGCCAGTTATGCCGATACCCGCTTAGGTAAAATTGAAGATTTTGATTTCACCAACAAGCATGGACACAACATCGACGGCCGCGTGTATTTGCCTGTCGATTTTGATGCCAACAAACAATATCCAGCCTTAGTGTATTACTACGGTGGCACCTCACCTGTAACCCGTAACTTCACCGGTCGCTGGCCATTTAACCTTTGGGCAGCAAAAGGTTATGTGGTGTATGTACTGCAACCAAACGGCGCAACGGGATATGGTCAAGCATTTAGTGGGCGTCACGTTAACGCTTGGGGAGATTACAGCGCTGACGATATTATCGAAGGTACGCAAGCTTTCTTGAAAGCACATACCTTTGTTGACCCTAAACGTGTCGGTAACATGGGCGCCTCATATGGCGGCTTTATGACCATGTACTTAGCCACTAAAACTGACATTTTTGCTGCTTCTATGGCTCACGCAGGGATCAGTAACTTATCAGCTTATTGGGGCCACGGTTGGTGGGGTTACGGCTACTCAGGCGTAGCCAGTAAAGGCAGCTTCCCATGGAATAATCGCGACTTATACGTCGATCACAGCCCGCTGTATCATGCAGATAAAATCAATACACCGATGTTACTACTTCACGGTAATGCCGATACTAACGTACCAGTTGGTGAAAGCCACTACATGTACACGGCCCTTAAGATGCTGGATAAGCCAGTTGAACTGATTGAGTTCAATGGGCAAGACCATCACATTAATGGCCGCCAAGCACGCTTTGACTGGTGGGATGCCACATTGGCATGGTTCGATTTACATCTAAAAGATGAACCACAATGGTGGAACACACTTTATCCTGATACTGCTTCTGCAAACAAAGACGTTGCTAAAAAAGAGACTGCTGACACGAGTTCGGTAAAATAAGCCGCAGGCTACATCAGTCATAACCGCATTTCATGTTAACTAGCCCTGCAATAGCAGGGCTTTTTTATTTCATTTAATTGCCATGGATACAGTCATCCAGTGTAAGCGCAACTGCGAGCTTCCAGACATGGCTCAGTTTCACTGACTCTTGAATAAGGGGCTGAATGAGAGGCTGACAGTGGATTAGATTAAAGTGATTTTTCAAGGCCGCCAAGCCAATAAAAAGCTAAGTAAACACATTGAATTACGGCCATAATTCATATAAAAGTGTAACCACTTAAGGACAGAGTTGGCTAGCCTCGAATACATTCATCGAGTACGCCATTTAGGGAAGATAAAGCCAATCAATATTATGCGCCAATAAACTTCCTCATAAAGTTTACACTGACCTAACGCCCCAACTCATTCAAGTGTTGAACAAGCTAAAAATTAGCAGCTTTTATAAGGAAGTTTATGAAATCTAAATTAATTCTTTTGATAACTTTACTCGTTACTTTTCCAGTAAATGCTCAGGTACTGATTAACACAGTCAACAAAAGCGCTAATGAGGTTAAAATTAAATCTGACTTAGAATCGTTACATGAGCAATTCAATTTAACGCAATGGCTCTTCACTAAACATATCCAAGTAGATGAAAACGCCAAAACTCCACATAGCCACCCAGTCCTTACAATGAGCACTCAACCAGAGTATTTAGCAAGTAAAACTAAGCTATTGTCGACTTACCTTCACGAACAATTCCACTGGCATATAATAATCAACGGTAAACCGACCAAAGAAGCATTTCGCGCCAGAATCAAAGATTTTTTTCCCAATGTAAAAACAGGCTATCCATTCGGTAGTAGAGATGAAGGAAGCACATTAAGCCATCTAATGGTTTGCTACCTGGAATACATCGCACTGACGGAACTCATTGGGCAAGATAAAGCGTTAGAAAATATTTCTACAAACAATTATTACACTTGGGTCTATGAAACAGTAACTAATCCAGAAAACGAAGCCGTATTGGATATGTTATTAGTAGAGTTTGGCCTTGAGTTCCGTGAACAACACAACTAACCAAGGCGCAGTATGCTCCCTTCGGTCATTTGAGTAGTCTCTATTTCTTTTAGGGGTTATCTCTAACTCACTTTTGCCCCTCAAATTTGTTTAACTATTTTGAAAGTATCATTTGAAAAAATTCAAAGTCGTGGCGCTTCGCCCACACCAGACGAAAGGGAAACAACAGCATTTCCCTTCTCGACATCCCTTGCCGCTCCGGCGAAATTTAAACAGCAAAATTTCCAACGGAGATTCATCCAGCTTTAGACTTCATATTTAGCCGCCTTCGGTCATTATCGAAAGCACTAACGCTTCCGATAGGCCATCCGTGGCCTAACGAAAGCTAGCTTGGCATATATGGACCCATCCGGTTTGCAAGATATTTAATATCGACTTTGAGAATAGTTCATTGCACCCATATATTCGGCCTGTTATTGAGGTACACCTCTGGCCCTGATGGATATTTGCTTCTACTTTCCTTATCATCCTTACGGCTTCTTTAGAGCCAATGCCAGGCGAAGGTTTTAAGTAGAACAGTCTGACTGTCTCATCATCAATTCAATTATCTTGGCAACTTGGTGGTTGGTAAAACTAATTGTTAGCGCGTTAATGATTACTTTTATGCAGCGATACGATATTCATCTTCTCTTGCTGCTATAACCCACGCTATCCGTGCAAGCTTGTTCGCGACGGCAACACAAGCTCTGTTAAAGCCACGTCTTTCTGCAAGTGCGGTTGCCCARCGACTAAATTTATCCCCTTTAGCCTCACTATGGTAAAGAACCGCTCTTGCCCCGTGGATAAATAGCGTTCTCAAATAAGCATTTCCTCGCTTACTAATACCAAGCAAATTATTTTTTCCACCACTGCTATGTTGCTTGGGGACTAGACCGCACCATGCTGAAAAATGTCTGCCGTTGGTAAAATCTTTACCTTCYCCAACAGCGGCATAAAATGCCGTTGCGGTGACAGGACCAATGCCWGGCACACTCTCCAAACGTTKGCATACTTGATTGTTCTTCATCTCTTGTTGAACTTGAACGTCACAACTTTTAAGCCTTCGCTCAATATCATTAAACTCTTCGTACAGTTGATAGAAAATATTTCGGCCTCTGGCTGTTAATTCGTTATCAGCATTTTCTAGAATATCAGGTAGCTTTGACCTAAAAGACGCTTTTCCTTTTGTGATAATAATGCCGTACTCAGCAAGCATCCCTCTAACCTGATTAATCAGTGCTGTCGATTGYTTGTTTAGCCTTTCTCTCATTCGATGCAACATCTGAATATCTTGTTGTTCTATAGGTTTTGGTTCTACAAAGCGCATGTTAGGCCGTTGCGCTGCTTCAGCTATCGCAAGTGCATCGTTATAGTCATTCTTATTTCCCTGTCTGTAGGGCACGACATACTGAGGCGCTATCAATTTGACTTGATGACCCACTTTCTCAAACTCTCTAGCCCAGTAATTTGCGCCACCACAGGCTTCCATCACAACAAGACAAGGTTCTATTTGAGCAAGAAAAAGTACTAACTCTTTTCGCTTAATTATCTTCTTTTTGACRAGCTTTCCGGCTTTATTAACGCCAACAAAATGAAAAACAGACTTTGCGATATCAAGACCAATTGTAGTAATGTTCATAGTGGACCAGTCCTCTTTCTGATGAGTTTTAGCAACTACATCGTGGCCCATTGCGAGGCCGATTAAAAGTGGATGGGTCCATTCCATTATCCATGTCTGGACTCACGGGATTTTCTTGCTTACCTCAATTCAAATTGAACATTCAAAGAAGATCAAAAGCATAATAAATACAAATAACTTCCTAAAGATTAAGAACAACAAGCGAACTTGCAGGCTCAATGATCCCCATTGAAATTGCTGAAATGTGTTGAAGAAAATGGCGTAAGCCTGACAGGACGTCAGGCTAGCTTTCGTTTGGCCATGGATGGCCTATCGGAAGCGTTAGCTATTTTCGAATAAGCATGAAGCTTACTCGCTTTGAAAGAGTAATTTCGTTGGGGCGGCAAGGGATGTCGAGAAGGGAAATGCTGTTGTTTCCCTTTCGTCGGGTGTGGGCGAAGCGCCACGACTTTGAGCTACTCCAAACATCGCTAGACAATGAAAACAAGGTAGCTAACTCTAACATCATAATAATTATCAATTTAAAAAATAATCATTATTTTTCAGCCACCTTTATCAGGAAAGCCCGTTTAATTTTAAGCAGTCAAAAATAAATTATTATTTATATCAATCAGATAAAAAATGTAGGATGATATTAATCAATAACTTAAGCCGCCGACTTTATTGTGCGAGCCGTTCAATAAGCTGTTAGCTGTTCACTTAGCCGTAGGTATATATTATGGAATGGTTTGATTTAGATACCGTTAAAAGCATTTCTATTATCATCACTATTTGGGTTGCTGTATATGGCATTGATGCGTGGCGACGCGAACATGTTGGTAAGAGACAGATTGAACTTGCTGAAGATACATTGGCATTGTTCTACGAGGCTGTTGATGTAATTAAACATATTCGACACCCTATGTCTTACGCGAATGAAACTGATGAAATTACACAATTAACCAATGAGTCTAACGAACAGTATGAAGCTAGGAAAAGTGCCTCAGTTGTTTTTGTGCGTTATCAAAAGAACCAAGAGCTATTTAATAGGTTACATGCTTCAAGATATCGATTTATGGCACAATTAGGCAAAGAAAAAGCAAAGCCATTTGATGATATTAGAGCTGTTACCGGTAAGATTATTGGCTCTGCTAGAATGCTATCTAAACTTTGGGCTAGAAACCATTTTCGAACTGATGAACGTTGGGAAAGCCATCAAAAAGATGTTGATAAATTTGAGGCAATTTTCTGGGAAGGTATATCAGACGAAGATCCAATAAATGAACAACTGGATCAGATAATTATTGAGATAGAAAAAACGTGTAAGGTAGTAATTGAAGGCCAAGGTACTCTTCATAGTTTTCTAAATATGAAAATGGGAAAAAACAGCTAACAAGTGCTTTAAACTGAACAAAAAACAGTTTGCTAGATTTCGCTTCGCTACAAATATTAGCAAACTGTTTTCAGCCCCTTAAATGGGCGTTCTTACTGATGCTAAATCAGTTTCAAAATAATTTTCCCTTGATGCTGGCCAGATTCCATATATTGATGAGCTGCAATCACGTCATCAAAAGCAAAAACTTTATCAAGGTTTATATGCATTTTCCCGCTTTCAAGCATTGGCCAAACATGCTGTTTTAGACCTTGGGCAATCTCGGCTTTAGCTTCAATACTTTGTGGCCTTAACGTAGAGCCTGTCCAGCGAATACGTTTCGCCATTAGCCTAAAAATATCCACTTCAGCTTTCATGCCTCTTTGCATTGCGACTGACACCATTCTTCCATCCATTGCCACCACTTTAAGATTACGGTTAACAAAATCGCCACCAGCAATATCAAATACGACATTAACGCCTTCGCCTGCTGTTGCTTCTAAGATGGGTTCAACAAAGTCTTGCTGATGATAATTCACCGCAACTGACGCGCCTTGCTCAAGGCAGTATTGGCACTTTTCATCAGAACCTGATGTCACAAACACCTTAGCGCCTAATGCACTCGCCATTTGAATCGCAGTAGTACCAATACCACCTGAGCCGCCATGAATAAGCACAGTTTCACCTGCTGTAAGTTCAGCCCTTACCACCATATTGCCCCAAACGGTAAAACAAGTTTCAGGTAATGCTGCGGCTTGTTCAAAACTATAGTTTTTGGGTATAGGCAAACAATGGCTAGCGTCAGTAATAACTTGCTCAGCATAACCTCCGCCAGGCACTAGGGCGCAAACTTTATCGCCTATTTTCCATTGGCTAACATCACCTGCCACTTCAAGGATTTCCCCAGCGACCTCTAAGCCTAAAATAGCACTGGCACCTTTCGGTGGAGGATAAGCTCCTTCACGTTGTTTGATATCAGGGCCATTTACGCCTGCAGCATGCACTTTTATTAACACTTGACCTTGAGCTAACGGCGCAAGTTCGCTGTGACTAAAATGCATTACTTCAGCGCTACCCGTTTTGTCGAACGAAACATGTTTCATACAGCAATTCCTTGTGAAAGATCAGCTATTAAACCTTTAATGACTAGAAGCATTAGTTTAAGGGACTATTTTGAAGAACTTTTTGAAGAACTATTTTAAAGTACTTTTTTGAAGAGCCACTTTGAAGAACCAATTTGAAGCGCTATTTTGAAGCACTGTTTTGAAACACAAATTAGACAACCTTTCTCCACTCAGTATCTCGAGGTGCTATCTCGAGGTGCTATCTCGAGGTGTTATGTCGAGGTGTTATGTCTATTGGCGACGTCCAAACCCTATAAAGTCATTTAGGTTTAGGTCTTTTAGGGCTAAGACATGTGTATCAGGTTGGCGTAATAAGGTAATAGCTATTAAATATTCTCTTATATTCTGTCGATATAAGATACTATAATTATCATGGTGCTTAGCGTTAATGACTTTACAGTTATCAACCTCTCTATATTTTGCGCAAAGTGAGATCTCTAAGAAATTTACCACGACTAACTGGAATTAATATCATTGTGAAAATGACACTAAAAACAGCCTTAGCCAACGTTGTAAAGTACTACACAGCTTTATTGCTGTGCTTTGCTGCATTCAGCTCCTCTGTTTCTGCCAAACCTCTGTTAATCGCCTCTGATATCTGGTGCCCTTATGTCTGCGAAAACCAGACAGGCTATGTTACAGAACTGACCCAGCGCGCTTTTGCTGAAATGGATCAACCTGTACATTTTCTAGCAGTGCCATTTAATCGTGCTTTAAAAGAAGTCCAACAAGGCAATATAGATGCAATTCTTGCTGTAACTCCTACTCATGTTGCCCAATATGGTTTATTAACTGATGAAATCATTATTGGTTATGCCAGCAAAGACTTTTTTACGGCTAAAGGTCTTCCATGGAAATTTAACCAATTAGAAGACTTAGATAGTGTGCAGGTAGGCATTATTCGTAGCTATGATTATGGTGAGCAATTAAACAATAAAATAGCCTATTCAAACCGTTTTTACTTTGCCTCTGGGAATCAACCTTTATCTATGAATATCCAGCGCCTTATCAAAGGCCGCTTCCAAGTCATATTAGGTAATAAGGTCGTCATTCAAAACACTGCAGAAAAGTTAAACCTAGCTGACCAAATCCGTTATGCCGGCTCTTTTGGTAAACCATTACCTTTATATGTCGGCTTTAACTCAAATAACACCCAAGTGGCGAAAATGTTTGCTAGTGGCTTACAAAAACTAAAGCACACTGGCGAATTCCAGCAGATTTTGGATAAGTACAACATCGAGGAAACTGAAGCGACTCCTTTTCTATAACCGAGAGCTTTCTATAATCGAAAGTTTTCTCACTAAGACCCAAGATTCAACTACATTTCATTAAAAAACCACCATAAAAACAGTTTACCCATATAACTATATGTTTATTATCTATTATTAATAAATAACCTTCCTCTCTACCATTCATTTTATTTAGCTATTACTGATATTAACAGAGCCTTTAACCGTGTTAATCAAATTAAGTTACAAAATGTGTACTTTTAACACATTTGTTATCTCTAGGTGTACAATCCCTTTCGGTTTTACAAACCCTCAACATCACCCAGCATTAATAGTCTTAAGAAGATAAACGTCACGAACACATAAGTCGTACACTGCTATTCCTGCCTGATAAGTCATTAAAAATTATAAAAATGTGGCATTTATCTAAAAAAGTGACCACTTCGGAGCAAGCATGAAACTGTATCCTCAGGCTATCGCGCTGGTATTTGGCCTAATGTATCTTCCTTTGGTTAATGCATCGCCCATTGAACAAACTAAAGGTGACTTTGAAGACAAGTTTCGCCAATTAGAAGAAAGTCACCCCACTCCAAACGATTATCGTAATGCCGCTGGTGAGCCTGGTAAGGATTATTGGCAACAGCAAGTTGATTACAACATCAAGGTAAAGCTGGATGAATCAAAGCGCCGCATTTCAGCTAGTCAAGTCATTACCTACCACAATAACTCTCCATATACCCTCAAGTATTTATGGATCCAGCTCGAGCAAAATCGCTTCAGTTCTGACTCAGTTGCCGAACGCAGTAGTAGCTTTTCGGGCCTAGGCAATAACGCCAGTGCTTCTGCTAAAGCTCAAGATAAAGCGCCTGCAAAAATCAACTTAAAAACCTTGCGTCGCCAACAGTTTATGGACGATGTTGAATTAGGTTACGAGCTCGCCAATATCACAGATACTAAAGGCAAAGCCCTTAAATATGTGATTAATGGCGCGCAAATGCGCATTGATTTACCAAAGCCACTTAAGCCAAATCAAACTACCGTAGTGAATATGGACTTTGAATTTAATATCCTCGAAGAAGATGCTGTTGGTGCACGCTCAGGTTATGAACATTTCCCTGATGATAAACGCGAGGGCGGCAATGATATATTCCTACTGGCTCAGTGGTTCCCACGCGTATCGTCATATTCAGATTACGAAGCTTGGCACAACAAAGAGTTTTTAGGACGCGGTGAATTTACGTTAGAGTTTGGTAATTACGACGTTCAAATGACCGTACCTAGCGATCATATCGTCACCGCAACAGGCATATTACAAAACCCTAAAAAGGTACTGACGAAAACTCAGCGTGATCGTTTAGAAGATGCGAAAGATGCCAAGCGTCCAGTGTTTATTGTGTCTGCAGATGAAGCCTTAAAGAATGAATCAAGCACTCAGTCAGGCCAAAAAACTTGGCACTTTAAAGCTGAGAATGTCCGTGATTTTGCTTGGGCATCATCGCGCAAATTTATCTGGGATGCCAAAGGTTATCAGCAAGGTGGCGACACCATGCCTGAAGTCATGGCCATGTCTTTTTACCCTAAAGAAGGTGGCGAGCTATGGGAGAAGTACTCCACAGAATCTGTCATCCATACAATGGAAGTCTACTCACGCTTTACCTTTGACTACCCTTACCCGACGGCTATCAGTGTCAATGGCCCTGTTGGCGGTATGGAATACCCGATGATCAGCTTTAATGGCCCGCGCACTATTTGGCATGAAGACGGTCCTCGTAGTTACACATTATCTGAAAAACAATTCTTAATTGGCGTGGTTATTCACGAAGTAGGTCATAACTATTTCCCAATGATTGTGAACTCAGATGAGCGTCAATGGGCTTGGATGGATGAAGGTTTAAACAGCTTTTTAGACGGTGTAGCCAGTAAAGAGTGGGATCCTGATTTAGCTTGGGGTCGTGAGCCAAGTGACATCATCGAGTACATGAAATCTAACGTTCAAGTTCCTATCATGACGCAATCTGATAGCATCTTAAAATACGGACCTAACGCATATACCAAACCTGCTGCTGCACTTAATATTTTGCGTGAAGTGGTGTTAGGTCGTGAGCTTTTCGACTTCGCTTTTCAAGAATACTCTCGTCGCTGGGAAAACAAACGTCCGACACCATATGACTTTTTCCGCACTATGGAAGAAGCTTCAGGAGTGGATTTAGATTGGTTCTTCCGTGGGTGGTTCTACACCACAGATCATGTTGATATCAGTATTGATAAGGTATACCAATTACGTTTAGATACTAAAAACCCTGATATTGATTTTGATCGCCTACGTCAAGAAGAGGCCGATAAGCCAACGTCGTTATTTATCCAAAATAACCAACAAGCTGGCATTAAGCCTTGGGTGGATTTAAACGGTGACTTAGCCGATTTTCATGACGAAAATGATCGCTTTACTGTGACCAATAAAGAACGCAATAAATACCAGTCGACCCTGGCTAAACTTAAGCCATGGGAACGCAAAGCGTTAGCCAGAGCATTAGAAGAAGACAAGAACTACTATGTGATGAACTTCTCTAATATTGGTGGGCTAGTGATGCCAATATTACTGGAAATGACCTTTGCCGATGGCAGCACTGAAAAACTCACTTTACCTGCTGAAATCTGGCGCCGTTCGCCTAAAGCTGTGAGTAAATTGATTGTCACTGAAAAGTCGCAGCAACTGGTCTCTGTTGAAGTAGATCCAAGCTGGGAAACTGCGGATGTTGATATTGAAAACAACCATTATCCACGTAGAATAATCCCGTCACGTATTGAAGCTTACAAGAGCGAAAAGCGTAAAGGAAAACATCGCCGCGATGTAATGCATGACATCAACACCGAAGTGAAAGCACCTGAAGCTAAGGAATATAAGAAGTAATGTCACGACAATTTATCGCTGCCGCCTTTTTGATACTGATTGCCACAATGAGCATTAGCGCTAAAAGCTGGGCGCATCAACAGAAAGAAAGCTACAGCAATGTGCTATTTAATGAGCGCACTGGCAATTTAGAAGTCCAGCACAGGTTCTATCTGCACGATGCAGAACATGCTGCCAATAACCTTTTTGACAGCCATGCTGATTTACTAAAAGATCCTGTCAGCCGTGAAGCTTTTGCTTATTACGTGCAAGATAAGTTTCATATTGCCGATGATAACCAACAAGTGATTAAGCTCAATTTTGTTGGTACTGAAGTCGAAGGGAAGTATTTGTGGGTTTACCAAGAAACCCAAATTAATCATCAAACCATGAATAGTTTTTATATTAAAATGGAAAGCTTGCAAGAGCTTTGGCCAAGCCAGCTTAACTACATTAATGTTGAACGTGAAAAACAGGTGAAATCATTAAGACTTGGCGCTGGCGACGCATGGCAACATTTAACTCTTTAGCAGTTAGCCAAACTGAATTATCCTAGAAAATAATTCAGTTTGAGTCATATCATTAGCACTTGAAGAGACCTTAGGGTCTCTTTTTTTTGTGCTTTAGTTGCCCTTATTCAACCGCTATTTAGCTAACCTCCCCCTACCTAGCGCACATTTGTTTTCACAATTTGATCTAGCTCAAAAACAACGCAACTTTTGTTAATTTTCTGTTGTTTTACGTTATCAAGTTGGCACACTGAAGATAGTGATATAGAAAATTAAACTTTGGAAACACCCCAGTTTGAGTCAGTTAATTACTGCCTAAGCTGTTGTAATATAAGTTGTTGACATTGGTTTTCACAGGAGGTGGAATGAGCGGATTAGTTAAACTACTACAATCTATGCTCGGCAGTTTTCGAGATTTAGTCCCCATCATATTGGTGGTGAGTTTCTTCGAGATTTTTATCCTTCAACAAGCCCCTGCGAACTTGTTCTCAATTCTCGTTGGGGTCGTCTTTATTGTTCTAGGATTAACTTTTTTCGTGTTTGGTTTAGAGATGGGACTTTTCCCCATTGGTGAATCATTAGCCCATGCCCTTGCCCGAAAAGGCAGCACCTTTTGGTTAGTTATTTTCTCTTTTGCTTTGGGTTTTGGAACCACCTTAGCCGAGCCAGCACTCACAGCTGTTGCAGCCGAAGCCGCTGAAGTTGCCGCCGAAGGTGGCGCAATTGCTAGCTCAGAAGATGCGATGGACAGCTATGCATTAGGGCTCAGACTCACAGTGGCTGTGTCGGTCGGTTTAGCTATTTTGCTTGGGGTGATCCGCATTGTAAAAGGCTGGCCAATCCATTACTTGATTATCGGCGGATATGTCATTGTGATGATCCTCACCAGCTTCGCCCCAGATAATATTATCGGCATCGCCTACGATTCAGGTGGCGTCACAACCTCAACGATTACCGTCCCTTTAGTCACCGCACTTGGTGTGGGTTTAGCCACCGTGATTAAAGGTCGTAATCCCATGCTTGATGGTTTTGGCTTAATTGCCTTTGCCAGCCTAACCCCTGTGATATTCGTTTTGCTATATGGCATGGTGCTTTAGCCATGAATAATAATCCGTTTGTCACCGATTTTAGATTAATCTCAATGGGAGTCATTCATGGCGTGGCTTAACCAATTATTAGAGACCTTATTACTGACAATGCGTGATGTGATCCCAATTGCGGTCATATTATTTGGCTTTCAATTAGGTGTACTAAAACGTCCCATCGCTAATTGGAAAACCGTAGTATTGGGTTTTGTTTACGTCACCTTTGGTTTGAGCTTTTTCTTAGTGGGATTAGAGTTGGCGTTATTTCCCATTGGTGAGAATCTCGCAAACCAACTGACCTCTCCCAGTATTTTACATCCTGACGGCTCAGCAGGCCCTTACTTGTGGCAAGACTATTTGTGGGTCTATGTATTTGCAGCGGCGATTGGTTTTAGTACCACAATTGCAGAACCCTCTTTGATTGCGGTTGCGATCAAAGCCAATGAGGTTTCAGGCGGGACTATTAGTACTCAAGGTTTGCGCATTTCTGTCGCCATTGGGGTGGCATTTGGTATTTCGCTAGGCTGCTTTCGTATTGTCGTTGGCGATCCCATCCACTATTACATCATGGCAGGTTATGTCGTGGTGGTGATTCAAACCTTCTTTGCGCCTAAATCGATTATTCCCCTCGCCTATGATTCTGGTGGCGTCACCACATCCACTGTGACAGTGCCTTTAGTGGCCGCATTAGGCCTAGGCTTGGCATCCAATGTTGAAGGGCGTAACCCGTTAATTGACGGCTTTGGACTGATTGCTTTTGCAAGCTTATTTCCCATTATCGCCGTGATGACATATGCCCAAATCGTGGCTTGGTTAGATAAGCGCAGAGATCAATCAAGTGACGAAAAAACCGAAACACAATCAGCTAGTAGTAAACCATCATCTATATCAAACATAGAATCGAATCGATCCGTTAAGGAGTAAACCATGCGATTTAAGTTAATTATCGCGTTTGTCGACGACATCACCACTGACACAGTGCTTGATGCTGCAAGAGAAGCCGGTGCAACAGGTGCAACGGTTATCAACCATGCCAGAGGTGAAGGACTAAAGAAAAAGAAAACCTTCATGGGCTTGGGGCTAGATGTACAAAGAGATGTCATTTTATGGCTAGTCGAAGAACATATGAGCCGCCATATTTTAGAAACGATTTGTGATGTTGGCGGCTTTAATACCAATCCAGGTCAAGGTATCGCTATTCAAATTGATGTTGAAGATGCCGTTGGTGTTGCACACCAAGTCGAAAAACTCACCAATGAGATTAAGGATCAAATATGAAGCTATCGACGCCTATTAAAAACCGCGACGTATTAATGAATCAATATGCCATGATTGACGGCATGCTGACGATTAGTGAGGCCATTGCCATTGCAGTTGAACATGACGTATCTATTCTGGTGGTAAATAAACGCCATGAGCACGATGAATACGGGATGCTACTGCTGAGTGATATCGCCAGAAAAGTGCTGGCAACCAATAAGTCGCCCGAGCGAGTGAATGTTTACGAGATCATGATTAAGCCAGTCATGTCGGTCAGTGCCGATATGGATATTCGTTATACCGCCAGATTATTTGATCAATTCCAAATCAATAAAGCCCCGGTAGTTGAAGACCATAACATTGTTGGTTTCGTGACCTATGATGATATTGTCCTTAAAGGCATGGTTGGTAAATAATGCTGCCTCTGAGCAGCTCTCCAAGTGGAACGAACAGAAAAAAGCCTTGATGCTAATGCTATCAAGGCTTTTAAATGAACTTTGGGCTTGTGATTCAGATTGCTAACTTACTTTGACTCACAACTCTTTACAGGCTAAAAATCTTACTGACCAATAACCTACTGAACAGTAACCTACTGACCAATAAAGTGTTGGTCTTTAAGCCAGTCTAAATATTCAGGCACGGCTTGTTCAACAGTTTTGAACACATGGTCACAGCCCACTGAGCGCAGTAAAGTTAAATCTGCTTGTGTGTAGCTTTGATAAGCGCCTTTTAGCTTGTCAGGGAAAGGAATGTATTCAATCTCACCTTTGCCATGATACTTAACCACTGCATTAGCCACATCATTAAAGCTTTGCGCTTCACCTGTACCACAGTTAAATACGCCTGATACAGACTTATTTTGCCATAGCCAAATATTCACTTTTACTACATCTTCAACAAACACGAAGTCACGTAACTGTTGACCATCTTCATAGCCATCAATACCCGCGAACAAACGACATACGCCATTGGCTTTAATCTGATTATTAAAATGGAAAGCCACACTCGCCATGCCACCTTTATGTTGCTCTCTTGGGCCGTAAACATTGAAGTAACGTAAACCAGCCACCTGCGCAGAGGTGTCTTGCTGTCTGACATATTGATCAAACAAGAATTTTGAGTAGGCATAAACGTTAAGCGGCTTTTCAACTTCGCGCTTCTCAACAAATGTGTCACTGCCACCATACACTGACGCTGAAGACGCATAGATAAACTGCACATCGTTAGCTTGGCAAAAGTGTAGTAACACTTTTGAGTACTCGTAGTTATTCTGCATCATGAACTTGCCATCCCACTCAGTGGTAGATGAACAAGCACCTTGATGGAAAATAACTTCTAATTTACCGTCAAACTCACCTGCTTTAACGCTGGCTAAGAAGGCATCTTTATCTAAGTAGTCAGCGATTTCACAATCAGCTAAGTTGAACATCTGTGTGCCGTCAGTTAAATCATCCACTGCGATGATATCTGTACGACCTAATTCATTTAGCGATTTAACTAAATTACTACCGATAAAACCTGCAGCACCTGTAACAACGATCATAAGTTATATTCCTGTGTAATGGCGCGATATAACATCACGTACAAATCTAATTCTATTGATTCAGCCAGTATTAATTACTGGCTGTCTTGTGCATAAAATGCATCTAAAAACTGGGCTGTTTCTGTCGCCGCTTTTTCAAAATCAATTAACGCCATATTGCGGCCTGTTCTTTTTCCCACTGGCGGCGTATAGCTTAAACGGCGATCATCTGCCGACAGAGACTGCCAGCGTATGTGCGGAGCTGAGCGTCTACCAGCATAAAAACCTAATGTTGGCACATTATGTAATCCCGCTAAATGCAAAGGCCCAGTCGAGCCAGCAATGAACATATCAGCCGCCACTAATGATTCCGCGAACTCACTTAAACTCGATAGCGGTTTGGCTTTCTCAACCTTCATGCCTTTTTGCGACAAAATGCCCACCATTTCATCTGCAAGGACTTCTTCTTGGCCGCTATAAGTGATCACAAATCGGCAGTCTAACTGAGTCTGTTGATTGATATCAACAAGCATATTAGAAAATGACTCAACCGGCACTCCACCCGAGGAGCCACCAGTTCCAGGATGAGCAAAAATCAATTTTTCACCGTCCTGCTTGTTGTAATAATCTTGCCACTGCTGCTTTTTACTGGTTATATCCCAAAAAGGTCGCTTCACTTCTGGAATAGGGTAATTGTGCTCTTTAAGAAAGTGCTCCACCACATTACATGCGCGGCGCCACACCGAAATACCTTCTTGATACTGAGCATTGGTTCTGTGTTTATAAAGATATTGATACCAATTGAGCGTTGGCACTAGCATATAAGGAATTTTAGCGGGCCTTAATAACTTATAAACACGGAATTGAGATAAGGAAACAATCGCGGCATCGTAGCCTTGCTCTTTAATCTGTTGTGCAATGGCTGCATCATCGCCTGTATCAATTAATACGTTATCCACATGGGGACACGCCTCGGCAAAACTTTTCACTACTGGAGCAACAAAAACATCAATTGTCGCTTCCGGCATTGCCTGTTTTAACATGCTAAGTGCAGGCCACTTCGTGGTGAAGTCACCAATTTTATCATGTCTCACATACAGGATTTTTTTCATTAACTTGGGCCTTAGATACTCTTTGCTGTAACTCAATGACAGCACAACTTGGGTTGCATCTAGTTATTTTATACCAAGTGGGAATAGTAAACACGCAAGAGCTGTAAAACTTGTTAGCTAGAAATAAAAAATCCCTGCTTATCCAGGGATTTTTTATTTCTAGCTAACAAGTTTTACAGCTCTTGCGTGTTTACTATTCCCACTTGGTAT
>NZ_VKHR01000015.1 GCF_009663145.1 Shewanella sp. TC10 | reverse complement strand
GTTGGCGGTAAGCATTGGCAAYTTGTTCACGCTCAGAAAGCGTTTGCGCGTAGGCTTGTCGTAAAAACTGCGTTAGCCAAAGTGTACCAAGTTGATGATTATCAACTGAAACGCCTTGTTTATTATTTAGATAAAACTTATTCCCTCGAGCTAACCCTGCTACGGCTTCTGAGTTTTAATTGAAGATATGCCTGGCGTTGATGCTATTCAATCTGGTGACATAGATGAAGGTATCGCATTAACGAAATCGGCTCGAAGATCTGCGATTGATACTTATACTCGTAATCTCAACTTATGCGTTGGATATACTAAAATGTCTAAGTTCGACATCGCAGAACAAGCCTGTACTGAAGCTGTAGAAATGGCCGTAAAAGCAGATAAACTGCCATCAATGCAAATGCGCGCATATGCATACAATAATCGTGGTGTAATGAAAGTATTGGCTAATGACAATGTTGGCGCGTTAGAAGACTTCCGACAAGCAGCAAAAGCAACCCAAGAGCCGCTCTACAAGCAAAACCTACTTCGCTTAGAAACGGAAATTAATAACACTGAAACGGGAACATTATAATTTGGAAGACGATCAACAGCGACAGCGAAACTTAACGTTTCGGCCTCATTATATTGAAAAGCCAATAGACATTGAGCCACTTAGGCCAATGTCTATTTTATTGGCAGATATAGGGTTATTCTTGTTGCAGTAAATGAGTAGATAACCTGCGATTAATGCCTATGTATGCCAGTAAGCAAAATAAAGCAAATAAAGCCCACATCTGCAGCCACTGCGGCATAACATTCGTCCAATCCGTTCCCATTTGATTTAACTCCAACATACCTAAAATTGCAGGCACAGCAGGAATAACTTGCGACACTTGTACCAATAAGTCGGGAATTAAGGCCAATGGCCATACAAAGCCAGATACAAACAAAATGGGCATAGACACTAATAATAATACTTGAGTGGGGAGTTCACGCTTAACGAATAAACAGCTTAAAGCAATACCGCAAGCCGCTGTCGATAATAAGAACGGCAGCATGAATAAACCGACTTCAGCCAATGTAGCTTGTACACTTACGTCATACCAATAGAAGCAATAACCTAAGTAGAAGCTAGAGAATACTGCATAAATAGCACAAAACACGGTTAGGCGGGCACCAATAAGTGCTAAAGGTGAAACCTCATTCCAGTAACCCTTTTTACGCCATTGTCCTGCCCCTAAGATCCCAGTACCAATTAACAATGTTTGATGCAAAATAAGCAAAAATAGCCCTGGAACAACATAAGGCGTATAACCCAAACTCGGATTAAATACAGGAACGCTATTAATGTTAACTGAGTTTAAACTTTGCTCCGCTTGTTTAGGGTTTTGGCCGCGAGCTAACAAACCCAACATTTGAACCTGCTTCCCAGCATCCATCCCTGCACTAATTAACCCTTCGGCAATAGCAGAGTATATGAGGAAATAACTCGCATCGCCGCCATAGCTTAATGTCGCGCCTTTGCCTAATAATAAATTTCGTCTAAAACCTTCAGGGATAACCAATAAGCCATGGGCTTTAGAGTCAGAAATCCATTGCTGGGCTTCATTAATGCTGCCAACTTGCGCCACAATTTTAATTTTAGGGCTCGCATCTGCATGCCTGAGTAATTGCCGGCTTAATGATGAATTATCATGATCAACCACGACTACCATTTGCTCAGTTGGTACCTGATTTAAGTAAGGTAATGGGTAAAGGACTGAGTAAAACAACACGCCACCAAACACAGTCACAACAATGGCCTTATCAGCCAAAATCGCTTTAAATTCGGCCCATAATAATTGCAGCCAACTCATAGACTGACCTCTGGCTTCTTACTTGAATGATCAGATTTAGTTGAGCTGCTTGCATGGCTTAAATGAGATCCCCCCTCAGATTGAGCCAAACGCTGCTTACGACTTAACACCCTATGTAAGCCCCAAGCCAAAGCAATAACAATCAAGAAGTACCAATAAGATAAAAACTGTTGCAGCACTTGTTGGGCTTGTGCGCCATAACTGATCACACTGATATGAGAATCAATATAATGACTTGAAGGCATGATTAACCGCCACCACTGCGCAACCAACGGCATGTCATTGACAGGAAAAGTGACCCCCATAAATGCAAATGCAGGAGCAAATAAAGCAGTACAAAAACTAACACTACGGGCCGGTTCGCGCATCAGTAAAAACACCAGAATAACGAGTGTCCACAATGCTAACAGCATCATCAGCAACGCAATAACTAACAGGCTCATTGAACCGGCAATGGGTAAGCCTAAATAACCATAAAGCCATACCAAAATGAAACAACCATGCAATACCATCATCGGCGTATAAAGTAGGACTTTACTAGCAACTTGAGACCAAAAATTATCAGGTAACAAATAGGTTTCTTTAGTTTTAATTAACGAGTCATTGAGCGTATTGACGAATGTCATCATGGCTAATAATTGCAAAAGTGCAATTAGCACTGGCGGGACTAAAAACCCAACATAGTTATTATTGCGATTAAACAGCGCCGTTGTCTGGCTAGTAACAGGACTTAGGTTGACTGCCACCGACGCGCTATTCACACCAATTAGTAACTGTTTTAGCCCTGCGACTTCCATAAGCCCCGCGCCTAAGCTCAGTTGTAATTGGCTAGAGAGCAGCTTACCGACTAATAAAAATTGGCTGTTATAACGAATATCTACCGTTGGGCTACCACTGGTTAATAGCGACTTTTTAAATTTATGAGGAAAAACCACTACAGCATAAACTTCGGCTTTTTTCATCGCAGCTTCAGCATCTGGTAATTGCGAGAAAGCTATCGGCTTGATGACAGAGTTGGCGGTTAAGTTTCTAGTTAAGGTACGTGTTAATTGGCTATTGTCTTGATCGACTACAGCTACAGGTAGCTGTCTTGGCAGTCCTGCGCTAAACAACCACCATAAACACAAAATGCTGACCAGCGGAATGTACGTCACCAAGGCCAATTGCCAAGGTGAGTGCCATAAACGCTTAAGTTCTTGATTTAATAAAGCCCGCATTCTTATACCCTAACGACTAGAAGCACCGTAACCACTAGAAGCAAATTAAAACTAGAAGCAAGTTAAAAACAAACTGCACCTTAATTTCTCGCCTTACAGATTTTGCTATTTTGCGTTTAGTAGCACAGACATACCCACTCTTAAATCTGCAATAGGACTATTTGGGCGAAGCTCTACTTCAAAAGTTCGCATATCAAAATCATGACCGCTTTCTGTTGAGCGCCAAGTGGCAAAACTGCCCATGACACTGATGTGAGAGATAGTGAAGTCTTCAGTCACTTTTAACGCAGGAATATTCAGCGAAACGGTTTGCCCTTGTTTAAAGTCTGCTAACTGATCTTCGCGAATTTGCATCACAGCCCAAGCATCTGAGATATCAATCAAACTCACCACAGGGAAGCCACTCGGTGCCAGTTCACCTGCTTGCAATAACACTTCGCTAACTTCGGCAACTTTAGGAGAGCGCATCTGACTGTCAGCTAATATAGCGCTAACTTCTTTTACCGCGCCCTCAGCCATACGTGCATTACCTGCTGCTGCGGCTTTAGTTTCGACCCGCGCACCTTCATCAGCCATTTGATACATAGCTAGCGCAGCTTGTTCGGTATATTGCGCCGCTTTCCATTGAGTAAAAGCTTCATCGCGTTTTTGTCTAGCAACCACGCCTTCATCGAATAAATTTTCGACTCGTTGATAAGTGGTTTCCATTAAATCTGTCGCTGCTTTAGCTTTTAACCATTGCTCTTTTGAAGCTGTCACTTGTTGCTGACGCGCGCCATTATCGGCTTCTTGTTGCATCGCTTTAGCGGCATCACGACCACCTTCTGCTTGCATCAGTTTTGCATCTAACTCTGGACTGTTAATCGCGAACAACAAGTCTCCAACAGCCACCTTGTCACCACGACGAACCATGACTTGCTCAACTCTACCAGGCACCTTAGATGAAATATTGTATTCACGAGCCTCAATTTGCCCTTGTAATACGGTTTCTTTCGGTTCAAATGCTAGCTTTAATCCGTAGGCTAATATTCCTAGTAGAAAAATAATTGCGATAACGGCAATAACTCGATTAGCCCGCATGTTGCTGCTCCTGTAATTGGGTTCGACCAATAAATTCGTCCACTTGACCACTAATGGCCATTAGTCTTGCGTAGGCTTGTACATAACGATATTGAGCGCCTAACTGCTGCGTTTTCACAGCGCTCAGCTTTAATTCTGCATCCACTCTATCAATTGAAGTTGATAGCCCTTGGTTGAATGCTAATTCCCTTAAACGAAGGTTTTCTGTGGCTAACGCTAGTGATGCGTTCAGCGCTTTCACTTCTTCATCTGCTTGTTGAAGCTGACGATAGCTTTGATCAACTAATAAGCTCAAATCTTGCTGTGTTTGGGCTTTAGTATATTTAGCTTGTAATAACGCGCTTTGCGCCGCTTCCACTTTGCCACTTCGACCATCTCGAGCAAATAGAGGCACATTCACACCCACACCCACCATCCAGTCTGGTTCAATTTGAGAAAATAAACTGTCGTCTTCATACAAGGTGTAATTACCATACAAGTAAACAGTGGGATGGTAGCGACCTTTTTCTAGCTGAATTAACCCGTTAGCTTGGGCCTCTTTAGCTTCAAGCAATTTAAGCGCTGGGTGTTGAGTTAAGGTGAGCTGGCTTAAACGTGGCAATGAGGGGGATTGCGGTAAGCTAAATAAGCCCGAGGTTGGATTCACATCCGATAGCTGTAGCATTCTAGATAAGGCGATTTGAGCCATTTCATGTTGACGCTTGGCACTGCCAAGATTCACTTTGGCATTTTCTAAAGCCACTTGGGCATTGAGTCGTTCAACTTTAGCGATTTGGCCTTCACGTTCTAATTTTTGTGCATGGGACTCATGCTCTGCGAGCGAATCCACCAGCTGCTGATTGGTTTCTACCAAGGTTTGGGTCACTGCAACGGCAAAATAGCGATCAACTAATTGAGTAAATAAATCTCGGGTTGTCAGTGAGTATTGATGCTTTTTTTCTTCAACATGAGCAGCGTGAATACCTTGAGCTGCAGTGATTTTACCGCCGGTATAAATCGGCCACATTGCCTGAAGACTTGCGCGGAAGATATCTTGCTCGGTAAATGGGGTGACAAACATTGAACCGGGAATGGCTGCTAATGCTTCGCCTAACGCCGGTGGTAGACCTGCTGGGTCAATCGCAGCTAACGGATTAAGGTCACGTAAGTCTAATTCAATGGGCTTTTCTAAGCGTGTGTAACTACCAGCTAGATTAACAGAAGGTAAATTCATGTCTTCGCCAGCGCGCTCTTCGGCTTCAGCACGACTGACTTCTTGAGACTGTGCTTTAAGTTTATCACTGACGGTTAATAGTTGCTGCCAAGCATTATTAAATGCAATAGGTTCTGCATGGCTAGGAGGAATCACTGAACATAGAGCGAGAAAGGACGACAACAATAGAAATTGCTTTGGCTTAGGTGTGCGTACAATACCAGAACTTAACACGCTTAAATTGAACACGTTCAAGCGCCTAATACCCGTATAGAAAATAGCTAAATGCCTCATTAACCTCATCCTTTAAGTAGAGCAATTACTCTATTGATGGCGAATTATAACTAGTTTTACTTTTCAAATATACAAGAGTGGGTTATCAAGATCACATAAATAAAAGGTGCCATAACGACACCTTTACAATAACTTAAGCAGTACCGCCTACAGTTAAACTGTCTAACTTCAAGGTTGGCTGGCCTACCCCAACAGGTACGCTTTGACCATCCTTACCACATACGCCAACCCCTTTATCTAGGGCGAGATCATTACCTACCATTGAAATTTGACTCATTGCTTCTGGGCCGTTACCAATTAATGTTGCCCCTTTGATAGCATCAGTCACTTCACCGTTTTCAATTAAATAGGCTTCAGAAGCCGAGAATACGAATTTTCCTGAGGTGATATCTACCTGACCACCACCAAAGTTTGGTGCATAAATGCCTTTTTTGACAGATTTAATCATTTCTTCTGGTGTAGAGGTGCCCGCTTCCATATAGGTATTGGTCATACGCGGCATCGGTAAGTGAGCATAAGATTCACGGCGTCCATTACCTGTGGTGGCTTCACCCATCAGACGGGCATTTAGCTTATCCTGCATGTAACCTTTCAGAATGCCATTTTCAATAAGCGTCGTTTTCTGAGTCGGTACGCCCTCATCATCGATACTCAATGAACCTCGACGATCTGCTATTGTGCCGTCATCAACTACTGTCACTAATTTTGACGCAACTTGTTGGCCAACTTTGCCACTAAATGCACTGCTGCCTTTACGGTTAAAGTCGCCTTCTAGACCATGGCCTACAGCTTCATGAAGTAATACGCCAGGCCAGCCATTACCCAGTACCACTGGCATTTCACCTGCTGGCGCATCAATCGCGTTCACATTAACTTGTGCCTGGCGAACCGCTTCACGGGCAAATTCAAAACAAACAGGTAAGCCAGCATCATCGGTGGCAAGAAATACACTGTAATCATGACGTCCACCGCCACCTGCGCTACCGCGTTCTCGCTTACCATTATCTTCTAAAATGACGCTACAGTTAAAACGCACTAATGGGCGAATATCAGCTGCTAGTGTGCCATCACTTGCGGCAACTAAAATCTCTTCGTGGACACCAGATAAACTCACAACCACTTGAATAATACGACTATCAAGGCTACGAATATAAGCATCAGTCTGTTTTAAAAGGTTGATTTTTGGTGCTTCTTCCATCGCTGCAATCGGATCTGCACTGTTATATAAGCCGTGAGTTTGATGACGCTTAAATGCATGAACCTTATGTTGCTGACCTGCTGAGGCGATCCCTCTAGCAGCTTCTGCGGCAGATTGTAGTGCTGCAGGAGTGATTTCATCAGCATAAGCAAAACCGG
This sequence comes from Shewanella sp. TC10, assembly GCF_009663145.1. GTDB lineage: Bacteria > Pseudomonadota > Gammaproteobacteria > Enterobacterales > Shewanellaceae > Shewanella. The sequence goes on along the minus strand of NZ_VKHR01000015.1, from coordinate 78,676 downwards.
TTTTCTCGCCAGTGATGGCTCTTACACCAACACCACGTTCGATATGAAAGCTACCTTCTTTAATAATGCCATCTTCAAGTGCCCATGTTTCGTGGCGGCTACCTTGAAAGTACAAGTCTGAAAAATCAATATTATGTTGGTGGATAACCTTAAGATAATCTTGCAGACCATCTAGAGTTAACCCATCTTGTAATAAATTTTGTTCTACTTGAGCTAGAAATGGCATTAATTCTCTCTTTAAGCCTTTTGGCTTTTAAAATGATGCTAATCAACCACAGTCTTGATACTGTGATTATCGATAATTTGTGTTGTAACTGTGCTAATTAAACGCCAACTTTAATGTTTAGCGTTTCTAAGCCCTGTTAATCTTTGCTGCAAAAACAACCTTGAAAGATCAACAGGCCCTAGTTCTTTATCAAATCTGGTGCCGCAAATCGGTTATGTAGAACCACCGGAATTTGTTGTCTTATTTTTTTAAGCTCTGTTAATTCAATGGTACTTTGAACCCAGCCCAAGCCAGTTTTACGCTCTGCGACGACTCTACCCCATGGGTCAACAATCATGCTTTGTCCCCATGTTTCTCGGCTACCTTGGTTATGCTGGCCCCATTGATCTGCCGCTAAAAAATAGCATTGGGTTTCTATGGCCCGAGCCTGAATCAAGGTTTGCCAGTGAGCTTCTCCTGTGACTTTGGTGAATGCTGACGGCAAAGCGATAAAGTCAGCTCCAGCAAGGCGCAGCGCACGAAATAACTCAGGAAATCGAATATCATAACAAATGGCTAAACCAATATTCCCAAATGGCGTGTTCACCACCGTAATACGCTCACCAGGACAAAAAGTATCACTTTCTCGGTATGACTTAGTATTGTCAGCAACCTCGACATCAAATAAGTGTAACTTATCATAACTACCTAAGGTATCACCCGTATCATCAAATAGATAACTGCGGCTATATACACGACCATCTTCAGCTGTAATTGGAATAGTACCAGCGACCATATAAACTTGGTATTGATATGCTAGTTCGGCTAATGAATGCTTAAGCTCACTATTATTGTCGTCACTTGCTATCGCCAATTGCTGCTGTTCATGACCACCAAACATCAAACAACATTCAGGTAAAACAACTAATTGAGGCTCGCCTTCTTGCCTTGTAAGTAACTTAAGCTGCAAGTCGATAAATGCCAGATTGGCTGCTACATCTTTGCTGCTCTGACATTGCAGTAAACTGATTTGCATGGCTGCCTCCTTGGCTTATAGATTGAAAGCGATCACCCTGCTTGTAATCAATAAAAGATATGACATTGGTGTCTGAGTTTGTAGTAATAGCCGTTTCTGCATCGAGTTTTATCGAATTATTGGTTTCACTTTTAGCTTCGATACTTTGTTCGATGCTTTGTTCGATGCTTTCGTTGAGAACTTCTTCAACTTGCGCTTCACTTGGTGCGCTTGTTTCTGTATCGATTTGTGTATTAATTGCTGTTTCGTCAGATGCTGTGATAGCAGTACCTGTTACTTGAGTCGTTGCACTTGTCACTTGAGTCGCATCAGTCTCTTCTACAGGTTGTTCAGTACGTGGCAGAATTGATTCAGGAATTTCTATTTCTTTACTTTTACGCTCTAATTCCTCTAACTGAGGATCTGTCATGGTGCCGCCTAAGCGGAATCGAATTTCAGATATCACCTCAATGACTGGTTCTAACACCTTAGTTAATGCAAAAGCCCCTAAACCTAAGGTCCATGCACTGGTGCTCAATAATACTACCGTAGGCACGCTAGACGCTAACTGAGGTATAAAGCGGATGTCATAATTTAAGCTTTGAGTGGTTAAATCAGTATAACCCCGCACCTTCATGTTGCCTGCAATCGCATCCATTTCAGTGTCTGTTGTTTTCACTACACCATTATCAATATCTAATGAACCGCCAAAGGAATCAAAATACAACCCTTTGCCAAACACATCAGAGAAATCAAGCGACAGCTTTCTCACTAAAGAATCTAAGCTAAACAGTGAGAATATACGGGCACCCTTGTCACTGATCTCTGATAAATAACCTTTGCCTAAATCAAAGCGTAATTTGCCGTTTAGGGTTTCTAAAGAAAACGCATAGGGTGCACCTTCCCATGAGAACTCACCCACCATATCCACTGGTGCTTCCTTAAGGCCAGGGTTAATAGCTAATGCCTCAGATAAAGCATCAAATTTACTGGCTTTAATATTGACATCAAATTTGGTTAGGCTTGTACCTTCTGCAAAAGTCCAGTCTCCCGATGCTTGCAAGCTCACAATAGGTCTAGTCATCGTTAAGGTCTGAAAGCGATAGCCATTTTCATATGGAATACCTTGAAGCACCAAATGACCAAGCTGTGTGTCATATAGGCCAAAATCATCTACATCGACGGCTAATGGCGGCAAATTATCCAATAGGTTATCTGGTGAGTATTGTGCTTCTTCAGGCGCTTTAATTACAGGTGCTAAATGTAATTTACTGGCTACAATTTTAAGCCCTTGTTCACGCCAACTTGGGTAAAAATCAATATGGCCTTCAAGTTGTTCAGAGGCAATATCAAAGCGCCAAACATGCTTTAATGGCTTGGCTGTAAAAGTTAGGTTTTCAAACTCTTGGCTTAAAATATTTAACGAGCCAATACGTGCATCAATTAAGGTTAATGCTGGGAAAAAGCTCACTTTGTCGCTTAACGAATCATCGACGACCTTGTTTTTAATTGCAGGGCCTATAATTGCAGAGTCCTTAACATTTAAGTCTTTAACAGTTAAGGACTCTGTGTTCGCAGCAATATTTTTTGTTAGCGCTTCTTTCGCCGTGTGATCAACTAAAGCTTCTGACTCTTTAGCAATCTCAACCTTGTTCCCTGTAGACTCATTTTGAATAACACTAGACTGTTGCGCAGCCATAATCATGTCAGTCGGTGCAATGGATTGAGTATGAACAATAGTGTCAGCTGGCGCCGTAGCATTATCTTTTACGTTCTTTTCAGGAAGTGCATCAATACTTGAATTTACTTTATCAGTAAATTTACTAATGATAGGCAACCATTCCGTCAATTCAGCTTCAGGCAAATCGATTTGAATATGCCCCTGATCTTTGACTAGTTGGTCACCCAACTTAAAATGACGGCCTAACAATAAATCGTAATGTGCGAGATGGTCGCCAGTATCTTCATTAAAGCCACCCCAAAACTCTGCTTCCTTTCCCAATTTAATGCTCAAAGAAGATTGCTTATTATCACCGACTAATTCGGCCCTTAAGGCTTTCGGCTGCTCAATATCTTTTGCAAATGGTGCAGGTAATGAAAGCGAGGTTCCAACTAAATCAGAATTAACTTGAACTTGCAGGCGGTAACCAGTGGGATCAAATATCATCGTCAAGGCACCATCCCAAGCCATGTCGCCAGAATAGTATTCGCTTAATGGATTATCGATATAGTCAGGTAATGTGTCTAAATCCCACTGACCAGCAAGATCGACAGTCAGAGCTAAATCTCCAGTATTTGTCGGCTCTGTGGCAAAGCCAAACGTCAGTGGTTGCTCAAACAGATTAGCATTGATCTGTTCACCACTGACTTCAGCGTTATTAAACGCTACGTTGCCAGTTACCTTTTCAAGGTTTAGGCCCGGCGTACTGACATATACCGCATTATCATTAAAAGTGATTATGCCTTTATTGTCAGCTTTTCCACCTTCATACAGCGGAATAGTTAAATCTAATTCACTGACAATATCACCGGATATTTGCACAACATTTAACGTTGGACTAATAGAGTTTTTAAGCGGTGAATTATCAATAACTTCTTTGGCGTCATCAGCATCGGCGCCCACTTTAGCCTCAACTTTTAAGGTTGTTTCTTTACCCATAAATGGAATATAGACATGCGCGCCATCTGCTGGAACGGATAAAAGATTGCCTTTATTGACTAAGATGTCCATTGCCGCATTTTCGAATAAAGCATAGAGGCTCAAGTCATCAACCGCTGGCCAGTCAGGCTGAAACAAAAAAGCGCCATCCTTGAGGTTAAAACCGGCCTGAAAAATTCCGGATTGGTCTTGGTAAGGAAATTGATTCAGTTGTCCATGCCAGACAATATTGGCATCTGGAATACTGCCTTTGAGTAACGAATTATTCAAATAGCTCACCAAATTGTCACTCATCGTATGTAATGGGAAGTATCTACCTGCATTATCAACATCTGAAATGGCAACATTGGCGCTTAAAGCAAGATGAGCATCTTTATCCATATCCAATTGCATTGAGGCTGCAATGTCGATATCGGGATTATTAAAATGCACATTAGGCAAGGTTAAACGAGACTTTTCGACGCTATATTGGACTTGAAATGCATCGCCTTTAAGCGCTAGAGGCGCTTCGAAACCATCCTGAAAATCTAATAAGTAATCTTGCTCAGGAAATTCAGCATTCAGTAAACCATTGGCCCATGAAATATTAAAATCTATTGGACTGGTTCCCGGAATATTATCCATTGCCGACCATTCTAGCTGTTTGACGGCTGTTTTTAATAGGAATGGTTTACCAGGCTCTTTTAAAAGCTGCAAAGGTCCAATAACACCTTTAGGGGATAATGCCCGCCACTTCTCGACCCCTTTTTCGCCCATTTTAGGAATAAGAGGTAATAAGGGCGTCAATACTTCAGGCGCGATTTTATTAATGCTAACTGACAAATCACTGTAATTTGTTTTAAGAGATAAATTAAGTTCAGGCCACGGTACGCCATTGGTGGAAAAATCTAAATCATGGCTACTGACTTGCCAGCCATTATTGTTAGGTTGCCATTTTAATGCACCGCCATTAATCGCAAACTTCTGATGCTGACCTGACGTGTTCCATTGTAGCCAACTAGGTTCAAACGTTAATAACCCTGTATTAATCGTTCGGTACTCAATGCCTAACCAAGCTTTAAGATTAACCACACCTTCAAATTCAATGTTGTCTAGTTTTAATAGAGGGTCATGCTGCCTTGAAGCCCATTCGCCTAAATCTAACGACTTGGCAGATAGGTATATCTGCCCCACTAATTCATCTGGATTATAACCATCACCCTCCAAATCAACCCTTAATGCCAATAGCTCTTTTGCAGAAGCCTCTGAATCAAGGTGCATAAAGCCTTTGCCTTGGTGTAATTCAGGGCTGTTATGCCAAATAAAGTTACTGATAAATATCGGTCGAAAATCATGGGTTGAACTTAGCAGTTGCAGCGTGCCGTCACTAATAGAAAAATACTCTAACTGCTCTAACAATAATGCATATAACCAGTCTAAATTCGTACTGCTTGCCGGCTCAGCGTTGCCTGTAGAAAGTTCGTCAACATTGAGCGCGACATGAATACCATCGAAATTCACCGTTTCAATTTTTGGTGATAGGGTCAATAAGGTTTGCCAGAAATCGAGCTTAAAATGAACCTTATTCGCAATGATGGTCACGGGTAATTTTTGCTGAGGAGGAATAACGAGATTATTGACAGTTAACGCGGGGCCAAAAGCTTGCCACTCAGCCGAAAGCTTACCTATTTGAACTTCAACCTGATACTGCTCATGTAAATAATTTATCACTTCATAGCGAGCTTCAGGCAGCTGTGGCAGTAAACCGCGGATGAGACTGACCGCCAGCGCAAATAGTACTAATACTACGGCTACGGTTTGGAACAAAAAACGACAAACTTTAACGGTTTTACTCTTAGGCACTACACCATCACCACGTCATACTTATTTTGAGTATATAAAGTTTCATTTTGTAGGCGGATTTGCTTACCAATATAAACTTCTAACTCTGCTAATAAATGGCCTTCCTCGGTGCTTAAACTCTTATAAACTGCAGGTGAGCAATACAATAAAAACTCATCAGCGGCATAAGCGCGATTTAAACGAATGATCTCTCTAAAAATTTCATATGAAACCGTCTCTACGGTCTTCATTGAACCTGTTCCATTACAAGCAGGACACTCGCCACACACAACATGCTCAAGACTTTCTCGAGTACGTTTACGGGTCATTTCCACTAGGCCTAGACCAGAAAAACCACTGACACTGGTTTTCACTCTGTCTGTTGCTAATGCTAAGTTTAGGCTATCTAGCACTCGCTTTTTATGCTCTTCATTCATCATATCGATAAAGTCGATAATGATAATGCCGCCTAAGTTACGCAGCCTTAGCTGTCTTGCGATCGCTTGAGTTGCTTCTAAGTTGGTATTAAATATAGTTTCGGCTAGATTACGATGACCAACAAATGCGCCAGTATTAATATCAACAGTGGTCATAGCCTCTGTTTGATCAATAATCAGGTAACCACCAGATTTAAGTTCGACTTTACGGCCTAACGCGCGCTGAATTTCGTTCTCAACATCGTAAAGCTCAAAAATCGGTGATGGCCCAGCATAGTGTTCAATTTTCTCTGCAATTTCAGGCATAAATTCTTGTGCAAAGCCTTCAATTTCAGCAAAGGTGCGACGCGAATCCACTTGAATATGATCAAGTTCGGTGCCAACAAAATCCCGGATAATCCTTACTTGGAGCGCTAAATCTTGGTACAACAAGGTCGCACCTTTTCGTTTTCTGCGCTCGCTAACTTTAGCCCACACTCGTCTTAAAAATGCAGCGTCTTGAGCAAGCTCATCATCACCAACACCTTCAGCTGCGGTGCGAATAATGAAACCACCATCTTCGTCTACATAAGGCTCTGTAATTTTCTTTAAACGGCTTCGTTCTGATTCTTCTTCGATACGCTGGGATACACCAACATGGCTAGAGCCAGGCATGAACACGAGATAGCGGGAAGGTAAGGTAATATCTGTGGTTAAACGAGCGCCTTTGGTGCCAAGAGGATCTTTAACCACTTGTACCATAATGTCTTGGCCTTGACGGACAAGCTCAGCAATATCACGTACAACAAAGTTGCCCTTTTCAACATCGGCCACACATTCTGTGTGCGGCACAATGTCTGAAGCATGTAAGAATGCGGCTTTCTCTAGGCCAATATCTACAAACGCCGCTTGCATGCCAGGCAGAACACGGCTGATTTTACCTTTATAGATATTACCAACAAGACCACGCTTCATGCGGCGCTCTATGTGAACTTCTTGCAATACACCATGTTCTACAAGCGCTACCCTTGCTTCAGTTGGTGTGACGTTAATCAGTAATTCAGATCCTTTTTTACGCTGTGCTTTTGTTTGCATAAGCCACCTGTTTAACGCCCCGTTGCAAGGATGATGCTTTACTCACGTGCACGATAAATTATGCTAGGTGGTAAATTCACATGTCCGCTAACGAAAGATTAAGTTAATTCAATATGATTCATTTCATGTAGTAATTCGCGCGTCTCAACAAGAGGTAATCCGACTACCGCTGAATAACTACCCTTTATCGACTTAACAAAACACCCACCTAAGCCCTGAATACCATAGGCACCAGCTTTATCCATAGGTTCTTGCGTGTCGATATAGGCATTAATTGTTTCTAGTGTCAGCTGACAAAAAGTCACTTCTGTCTGACACAATCTCGTCAAAGTCTTAGAGCCGTTTGTTACAGCTACTGCTGTCATCACTTGATGAGTTTGACCTGATAATTCTAATAAAATTCGCTGTGCATCTTGCTTATCTTTAGGCTTTCCTAAAATCTGCTCACCCAATACCACGATCGTGTCTGAGCCAAGTACTTTAGGGTTAACTTCATCTGTACATAAACTCAAGCCAACTTGGGCTTTTTCAATGGCTAAACGCACCACAAAATCAGCTGCAGACTCACCCGCTAAATGTGACTCATCAATATCTGGTGCCACTTGTTTAAATGAAAACTGACTTTCAGAAAAACCGACCTGAGCAAATAACTCTTTACGTCTTGGAGAAGTTGAAGCGAGAACCCAGCCCATACTTAACGTACCTTATAACTGCGGCGAATATTGCGAAGTACCCAGAACACCCACCACCACATAAAAATGCTGGAAACCGCTGGTAAGAACATCGACCAGTCAAATGCGACACCATTGACGACAAATTCAACCCAATAAATGATGAAGTGATACAAGCAAATGAAAATAGCGACTAAAATTGACTGCTGCCAACGAGTAAAGTTACGCAATCGCTGTGATTGCATCACAATCACATAAATGACGATAGAGAAAGCCAATGAGCGTATTCCTAGGGTAGCCCCGAGTAATACATCCAATAGCACACCTAAAATCCAAGCGGTTAAAATGCTATAGCGGTGCGGCAGCGCCATTGCCCAGTAAATCATTACCATGAGCAACCAATCAGGTCGCCAAGCTTCAACGATTTTAGGCAGCGGCATGATTTGAAACATCATCCCGATAAAAATTGTCACTAATACGACAAAGCGGCCATTGGCGATATGCGCACTCATTGGCTTACCTCGTCTTGTGATTCATTTTGATTTGCTTCACTGCTCATTTCTGAACCTGTTGATTCTGCCGAAGCTGGCTCTGTCTGGCTAGGAAGTGTGGTTTCTGGCATTGTTGATTCAGGCAGTGTTGATGCAGGTAAATCATCTAGCCCATCATCAGGCCAAATTAATAATACATACCGAATGCGATCTAGAGCAGCGAGTGGCTGAGCAGAAATAACCGAGTAGCTTTGACCTGCATCGCGAGAGATTTTCATCACCCTAGCCACAGGGTAACCTTCAGGGAAGCGCTGGCCTAAGCCAGATGTAACCAATAAATCACCAACAACAATATCAGTACTTTTGGCCACATGACGCAATTCAATTTCGTCTATATCTCCGGTGCCTTGCGCCATTGCGCGGACATCATTTCGAGTGATGCGAACAGGAATACCGTGAGTGGGGTCGGTTACGAGTAACACTCGACTGGTGAGCTCGCTCACCTCAATGACTTGACCCACAACACCTTGTGCATCCACCACTGACTGACCAACAAACACACCAGTACGAGCGCCATGGTTTAATACCACATAATGTCTAAATGGATCGCTTGCCACTTCCATGACTTCTGCCACAACTTTGCGGGCATCCATGTGCACAGGCGAGCCTAATAACGCTCTTAAGCGCTCATTTTCTTGTCTTAAATGCTCAAAGCGTTGCAGCCGTTCTGACATCATTAGCTGTTGGCGCAATAACTCTTTATTTTGCATTGCCAGCATATTACGAGTGGCAATTGAGTCCGCCGACCAATCCAGTAATAAACCAGGGACATTTGCTAAATATTGTAAGGGACTTAAAACGGAAGAAATAGACTGACGAATTGGATCGAGACGATCATTAGCGATAAGCAATACCACCGACAAAAAAATTGCCAGTGTTAATCTAAATTGTTGCGATATACCACGAACAAAAATGGGTTTCATAATTTATAGGCGATGAAATTCTAAATAGTTTATTTAGAATCAACACCGCCTTATTTCGCTCTTTAGTTCTCTTCTGAGAATAAGTCGCCACCATGCATGTCGATCATCTCAAGGGCTTTACCACCACCTCGAGCAACACACGTTAATGGATCATCAGCAACCATGACTGGAATACCAGTTTCTTGCATTAGTAAACGATCTAAATCACGAAGTAATGCACCACCACCAGTAAGTACCATGCCACGCTCAGAAATATCTGAAGCAAGCTCTGGAGGAGATTGCTCTAGTGCAACCATCACAGCGCTAACAATGCCAGATAAAGGCTCTTGAAGAGCTTCTAGGATTTCATTACTGTTTAGCGTAAAGCTTCTTGGTACACCTTCAGCTAAGTTACGACCGCGTACTTCTATTTCAAGTACTTCATCGCCTGGATAAGCTGTGCCGATGGTATGTTTAATACGTTCTGCAGTTGCTTCACCAATCAAGCTGCCGTAGTTACGACGAACGTAATTGATAATGGCATCATCAAACTTGTCGCCACCGATACGCACCGATGATGAATAGACCACACCATTTAGTGAGATAATAGCAACTTCAGTAGTACCACCACCGATATCAACAACCATTGAACCGGTTGCCTCTGATACAGGTAAGCCTGCACCAATCGCCGCAGCCATTGGCTCTTCAATTAGATAAACTTCGCGAGCGCCTGCACCCATGGCAGATTCACGAATAGCACGACGTTCAACTTGTGTCGCACCAACCGGTACACACACTAAAACGCGCGGGCTTGGACGGAAAAAGCTATTGTTATGCACTTGCTTAATGAAGTGCTGTAACATTTTTTCTGTCACATAGAAGTCAGCAATAACACCGTCTTTCATTGGACGGATAGCTTGAATATTACCAGGAGTACGACCTAGCATTTGCTTTGCGTCTGTACCCACAGCAGCTACTGATTTTTGTCCGCTGCTGCCACGCTCACCACGAATGGCTACAACCGATGGTTCGTTAAGCACGATACCTTCGTCACGAACGTAAATTAATGTATTTGCCGTACCTAAATCGATCGATAGGTCGTTTGAAAAAACTCCACGCAGCTTTTTGAACATGTTCTAGCCTGTATTCTGTAACGTCAGAAGAAAGAAAAATCAGGTAACTTTATCAATGCCGCTCAGTTTCCACAAGACCGAACAGGTTAACAATCGCTAATCTAGGTGTTTTTTTTACATAATTAGCAAATTAAGCCCAAAGCGCATAAAAACAACAAAAATTCGAATAAAAAAACAGCGATTAATTCACATCTAAATATTAATAAGCAATACCTGAAATATTTGCCGATAAGCTATGTCTAAATAAAGCTTGCCCTAAGCTTTACCTAGCGATGATCAAAGTTATTTATCGTTTTTCTCGCCAATATATAATTCGATCATGGCCTCGATAACGCCCAAAGTAGGCACTTGCTCTTGGATCATACAAGGTGATTGAAGATGCATTTTCCCAATTCCAGTACCATTGAAGCCAATCAGGTACAACCAATGGCGCAGTGACTTGTCCGCGATAATCATTGGCAGAACCGGTAATAATGGCATTCCACAATAAGGTATATTCACCATTTGTGAAGCTAGCCGTTTGCCCTTTTCTCTCGATGGTTTGTCCTGTGGTTAAGCTTGGCTCAAACTGATAACCCAGTGCGACATTATCAACTTGGCTGGTTAATGCTGGTGTGACGACAGAACAGCTGTCATCGATATTTAACGTCCAAGCAGTCCCATTCCAATATTCAACTCTTGTTGGCATTTGCAAGGTGTCATTCTCTGCTCCATAGGTGTTATCCATTAACAGTCGACCATGGCGAAAACGCTGGTTAGATATTAGTTTCGCATCACAATTGCTGCCGCAGGTGCCAGAACTCGCTGCATTCATATCAGGATCTGAAACAAAGCTGTTATCACCATCGTTATCAACAACTATCACCCCAATGTCAAAATCCTCAAATGGTCCATCTTGGTTTGGCGCAACGGTTCGACTTAACGTCGCCATATAACTAGTATCGATAGCGGCAACACCATCAGACCAAGTACCAGCCGAAACGGGTAGTGCACTTAATCGATTGCGTTTGTCATCACCATCATTTGAATTTTCCCCCACTAACAATGCTGTAGCTTTAGCAAAAGCACCTTGGTAGTTTTTAGTGACGTCTGAACCAATGTTAAGCGCGTTAATGTTCATAGCCATTGAAAAGGGCTGATCCATATAATTAAAAATGCCACATGCCGGCAAAACACTAACATCACTAATCAAAAACCGGTCCGGTATAAAGCGGCCAATATTACCCGAACTAGCTAGCGGGATATCGTAAAAGCTGGAACCTAAGTAACTTGAAGGGGCTTTAGCGGTAAATTCAAAAACACCGACTTCACTGATCGATTGAGTGACAGTATTTTGATTATCTGCCGCCGCGACATGATCGTAATCATCTAGCCCGAGAGTTCCTTGCTCACCAGGAGTAGGCGATACAAGATTACGACCTAATACAATACCTGCATGTACATAATTTGGCGTGCTTAGGTTGTCACAATAATCTGTATCAGTATCCGATTGCCAAGCCATCCCTTGAATCTCAAGATTAAAGTCTTCACCTGCTTTTTTATAAACAGCGCAGCTGCTATCTCCAGCACTACAACTAGCATTTCCATCAAAAGGTTTAACACATAGTCCTACAGGAAAGCTGACAAAAGGATCTGCACCAACCATCACCAAGCCTGCCTCATCTCCAGTACCATCGTATTGGGCGTTTAATTGCACTTCTCCTGCATCAGGATAATTCACTTCAATTTCTGCGATACCGACACTATTAAAGTCCAAATTAATCGGCGTTCTTGCGCCATTACTCGTCCCAATATTTGTTACTGACCCAGCACCAGTGACGGAGACAGCTTGCCCTGATATCACATTATTCTCATCCGGGGATACATAATCACTCCAAAACCCAACGCTTTTAGTGACATCAGCAAATTGAGGAACACACTCGAGAGTTTCACTATCTTTCTCTACTGCTGAAATGGAAATGACGCCAGTGGGTTTATTCGCTAGCTTATCGGGCACATCAAAAATAAAGCCACTGTCAGCAAAGTTAAACGTACACTGCGCCGCTGTTGGGGTATTACCAGCAATGCTACATAAGGTCGTACTGAATGGTTTTGCACCTGGTGTAGAGCCAGTGACATCAACCGTTACTGGTCCTGCAGTATTATTTCGCAGTTCTAAATTGGTGCTACCGCCACTAAAGCTGACGACATTGCCTCCAACCCATCCCCCACCTGTCGCTATAGCTGATGGGCTTAATGTGGCCGTCACAAAGTCGGGCACTGTTTGGCTACAATCTTCATTTGCACAAGCTTTCAATGTCATTGGCTCAGCATTACAAGTTAATGCAGAACCAGTATGAGTAAATTCGAAATGATCTATCACAACGCCAATGGGGCTCGAGTCTAATGCACAAACTTCAATATCATCAATTTCATGGACATTGTTAGCCCCACCTGTTGAACCTGTAATTGATAACAGAAAATCGTCGGGCACTGCTGCTTGCGTAGCAAAAGATAGAATATCAAACTCAGGAACGATTTCGACAAAACCACTGCCAGAATCACGGGAGACTGAGACTAATGACTGTCCTGTTATACGTGAATCAATGACAATTCTATATCGATGATTGTCATTCTCGTTGTTATCGACAGGTGGAGTTAAACAGTCGCCTGTAGTATTAGTGGTACCGTTATTACATGTTCCGCGTAAATACGGATAACCTGAAGTGCCGCTGCCTGAGCCGCGAATCGATACACTTTGTTGTCTACGGCCAATGTTATTATCACCGCCTTCTGCTGAAAAATTACCATATTCATCGATACCAATACCCAACCAGCCGCCGGCAAATCCATCCACACCTGGTTTATAGCCATAACCTAATGGGCCACCTGATGAGCCAGGCTGTGGAGTAATCGATGCATCAGAAAATACCAGTGCAATACCATCTGCACCATTACCGTTATAGGCAAGGTGATCAAATTCAATTTCAATTAAGTTATCAGCAGCAGGAAATAGGCGTTGGTAAGTCGTTGAGGTCGCTTGACTGTTCTGCGCTTCAGTTAGCCTTAAACGGTTACCAACAATACTAGGCGTAAAGTTACCACTCGATCTTGCTGCGACCCAATCAGTGCCTAAGTCACTACGATTAAAGTCATCAGTAAAACATTGTGTCAGCGGCTCGACTTTTTCAATAGCAAAAAAGCTATAGTTTTCCCAAATATGACGACGGTCATTATCTCTGTAAGTATCTTCATCTACTGCCATACTGACAACAGAATTACTTAACTGGCATCGCCTTAGCCAACCACCATCACCACCACGGCGACTATTTTTACCCGCCACTAAAATCGGTGTTTCAGTAAAACCTATAAGCGGCGTTGTATATGCACATTGATAAGCAAGATCTTGAATATTGCCATTAGTAAATGTTTGCCCTGAGCCAAAATGATAATTTAGATTTTCACTGTTTAACACAATTGAGCCATTGCCCGATTGCACGGTCAAATACGCAACAGTTTCAGCTTGAATTTGGTTATTAGTTAAATCTCCAGGCTGGCAGCGTGTGTTGTTACTTCTGACTTCAGAAGTATCCATCGCTAATCGGATCCCTGCATTATTAAAAGCTGAAAGACTAGTAAACCAACAATTATTATTTTGAGTTTGTAATTGATTAAGGACCACATCTTGTGTGCTTGGCAATGCCACATTGACATACTGACTGTTAGAGCCGATTAACGCTTGTTCAAGCTCTACAGTACCAGCGATTAGCTGAGTACCATTAGATAAATCATGAGTACCTGCATTCACTGCAACCCAATGAACTTCGGTCATTGCTTTTGAAGCAACATATCGATTTGCAGGTGATGGAGATTCTTCTTTAGCCCAACTAAACCCTGTTTCAGTGGGAGTTCCAACTAAGAAAGTCGAAGCAGGACCATCACTATTAGTATTGGTTTGCTCTATTGTCGGCATTAAAAATACCAATGGTGTTACCCCTGAAGGAAATGGGGTATCAAACACGACATTACCATTAGTCGCTTTGCCATATTGGATATGAAATGGCTCAATTGGATCAACTGGCTCATTAATTTGGCCATCGCTATTCATAACAAGGTATTTAGATGTCACTCTGCCATTGATAGCGCCAGAGTTAATGGTAATTCTCTCGTCACTATAAACATTGGCATTAATCGTCGCTGGGATAGATGTACCATTCACATTTTGATTGTTTAACGTCAAATTGTTATAGGCAATAACTTGCACTCCAGCTTCTGCAAGTGAATTAATAGTACCGCCGTTTATTTGTGAACTCGTGCCAATGAAAATCCTTACTCGTCCAGTCGTTTCTATTTTACTAGGCGCATCAAGTTGAAGAGAGTTAATCCAATAATCCCCTTCGGGAAACTTCAGTATTGACCCACTGCCCGCTCGTATTGCATTAAATCGATATTCATCGTTATCAGAAGAGAATGTCACCGTACAATCAGAAAAAAGACTTAAAGAATTAAACTGAGTATCTCCGTTATCTCCCAGCGATATTTGATCGCCAGAATTACAAAAACCAATACTACCAGCTGAGCCATCACTATTTTCAAAGGCCTGATTACCATTCATCTTTAAACCGCGAATAGAGGCGCCAGTAATAGTACACAGCCTATCACCTCCAGTAGCAGTGTCGCAGCTATCAGTAGGTAAGCCGTTGTTAGTATTTATCGAGCAATAAGATAAATCATCGCCATTTGTGCCACTAATTCTTGAACCGGGATATATTGTTAACTGCGGATTATTAATAGTGTTACAGCCACTGTTATTGTCATTGTGATGCCCTTGAGCCACCGCAGCAAAAATAACGGATTCATCAATTTCATCAAATGACACCGCACTAAATGACATCGTAGTAGCCAACATCAACGTCATGAGTTTTATAGTCGTCAGATATCGATTAATCCCCACGTGCTTCTACCTCCACTTGGCGATTCACTCTTAAACAATTTGTTGTAGCAGCGTTTCCTGCGCAATCTCCAGTTTCGCACACTGCATTACTGGTGATTTGAAACTGGGTGATTCCGTCTACTGCTATAGCGTTACATGTCACCGCAACAGTGCAGCCATGAAAGCCTACAGAACTTGGCGGAGTCCAAGTTGAATTAGCGCTACATACACCAACAGCACCTGACAAAGGAAATAGTTTTGCCAGCTCTGCATCCGCTGCACTATTGGCACTAAACAAAGCCCTAGCTCCCCATACTTCAACATTGACGGATTCATCACCATCCTCCAACATTTTAATGAGGGTGCCTGCTAATAAAAACATCACAATCAATACAAAAACAGCAATAGCTAAAGCGCTACCTTGTTGGTAACGCAATCTCGGTACTCGTCGCTGGTTTTTACTCGATAGCTGATGATTAAGGGGCATTGGTCACCTGCACTTGGTGTTGGTACTTAAAAGTTTCGCCATTAACACTAAAGCGAGGCTCAAGATGCACAATTGAATTAGTCATCAAATTTTGCTCAGTGACTTTTATCGCTGGCTCTAGGAGTAAATTATTGGTTATATTTTCAGCCATCAATACACTCGACCCCATTCCAGTGGGAACGGGTTGACTCACTATGTAACCATAATTCGAATAACGATTTAAATTAACATTAGTTGTACCCGCTACAAGCTCAAAACAATAGCTCACAGGCTCGGCGGCGAAATATATTCTCTGAATAGGAGATTGTTCAGCAAACTGTACTAAACTGCCGAAATTCAGTGTAATTCTATCTGACGCCGAAGAGGCTGATTGCACTGAGAAACGCTTGTTTCGTGAAGCTTGATAAACATCATTTACACCGCTAATACTTTCATTTGCTAACGGATATACAATGGCAAATAGCCCACTTGCAATACTAATATTGTTATCTACCACAGTTCCCGTTGAAGCTGCTGCATTTGGGTAGATAGGCAATGTTAAATAGCTACTACTGGCTTCAATTGGTAGCATTTCAATGCATTGAAAACTGCCAGCAGCATCAGTGCGAAGTCTTACGCTATTTGGCACAGAGTTACGAATATCCCGCGTCATACGCTCCATAGCAAATCGACTTTGCCCCAGCACTTGATCAATTGAACTAGACTCAACAAAAATGCGCGTACCAAAGATAATAAAGCTACTAACACCCACAACGAGAATACCCAGAATGAGGATAACGGTCACCATCTCAACGAGAGTAAAACCAACTTGTTTTATACGATGATTAAAACCCATTAATAGTTACTCCTTACAGCTTGGTAAGTAATAACTTCATTCGATGGTGTTGTCACATCAATGGTAATAAGCTTTTGAGCTTGGCCATTTAGGTATTCAACTTCCACTTGCATCTGGTAACCCAGATAAACATCAGCGTAGGTTTGAGTGGAATCAAGCATATTACTGTTGATATTTAGGCCATGGTAATCATCAACATCATTGAAGTCGTTTCGGTTTTCTCCGTCATCTCCCAGATCACCTGAGTCAGTACAACTTACCCCAGGGTTAATAGGCGCTGTAGAGTTGCAAGCAGGTATGCCACCATTGGAATTGGTATTTTCATCATAGCGTTTACCCCAAATTTCATTCATTACTGAATGGGCTAATTCAGCAGAGCGCACCCGTGATAAGGTTTCAACGGCTCTATCAGCTTGAGGTAATAACATAGAAGTAAGCATCACTATTGCAATGCTTAACACCAGCATGCCAATAACAAGTTCAATTAAGGTAAAACCGAATTGGGATAGTTTTAGCGAAGGCGCACTAAAAACCTGATGAGACTGACGAGAGTTATAGTGCATGGACATAACCCTCAGATTCCATAGCAATACCTAAGGTTTCATCCGCCTTTACGACAAAACAAGTGCCATTACAGCCAAGGGTTGAGCGACCTAAATTATCAAAATCCATACTAAAACTAGTACTGCCATTACTGGCTAACTCAATAATCGCGCCGCCACTAAAGTCTTGTTTCGTATCTGTTCTAATAAGTTGGGCGTTAATACAGCCTGCAAAAGCGTTATTGATATTATGGCTATAAGTAGTGAGTTGATAACCATCTGAAGAAACGCTGATACGGTAACAACGATCGCTATTATTTAAGGCTTTTATTTGAACTTGTCTAAGCTCACTGATGAATTCATTTCTAAGGGTATAAGCACTATAACTTGATTCGGGCAATAACTTAGGTATTACAAATACAGCTATAATCCCCACAATTAAAATTGTAGTGACCAGCTCAATGAGCGAAAATCCCACAGAGTATTTATAAAGCTTATTTAGCCGCATCTGAATCGTGAATGCCTTTTGTTACATTTCCCTATACACAGTATGGCAAAATATAACACAAACGTCTTGATATCCTTTACTAAAAATACAATCGTATATACTTAAGGGAAGTTTGTATTTTTCTGGTTATTTTTAAATACAGATAATAAAAAAGGCCTGCAAGCAGACCTTTATAAACATAATGCTCTATTAGCAATCAGATGCCGTTGGCATAGGCAAGAAACCACTATTACCATCCGATACACCACTTTGGAATGTTGGAATACTGCCTTCTGTTTGAGCCTCAGTATATTCAATATAGCAAGAGTCTGGTGCACCTACTTGCTGAATTTTCACCGTGCCGTTAGTACCTGTAACATCCCAATCATCAGTAGGCATATCTACAGCTTTGATTAGTTCATCAGCATCACCTTGAGCATAACCAAACACTGTCACTAGATTGGTACTGGCACCAATATCAACTGAACCAGGATCTTTCTTTTCTTCTCCAGCAAGCGCTGCTTTTGAATACACTAAGCTGTTTGCACTTTGAATTGCCGCTTTAGCACCTTGCAATGTAGATACGCGAGCATCACCCTGTAAATTGATGAATTTAGGTGCAGCTGTTACTGCTAAAATACCCAAAATGATGATAACGACAACTAACTCAATTAACGTAAAACCTTGCTGTTTTTGCATTTGAAAACCTTCACTAAAATAGAACAACCACAGCCCTGATGAAACAATATTGTTTGTTCACGAGCTTATTCCTTTGTCACAACAATTTTATCACCATCCGATATTAGTCGCGTGTTACCCAAAGTACATAAAAGCTTTTAAAACTGATATTTAGGCACAAAAAAGCCTGCGCATAGCAGGCTTTGAAATCAATATGCTTTATATTAGCAATCTGAAGGATCTGGCATTGCTGAATATACTGGAACTGAAGATGCTGTAGCCGCTGTGTAAGAGAAGAAACATGTTGAAGGTGCACCAACTTGCCAAAATTCAAAACCTCCATTTGATTCATCAAAAATCCACTCTGTAGTCAGTGCACTATCTGATGGATCATCACTATCAGCTACACTAATTTCTAGAGCATTCTGAAAGTTTACAAGTGTAGGCGTCAAATAACCATAATCTGTTGTCACATCAACATTTGTTGGAGGAGTAGCATCGGCATCACCCGATAATGTAACCGTCTGTCCTGTTCCTTGTTCTTGCCCTGCTAATGCAGCTTTAGAGTAAACTAGTGTATTTGCCCCTTGAATAGCACCTTTTAAACCTTGTAAAGCTGAAACTCTTGCATCACCTTGAAGATTGATAAATTTAGGCGCTGCTGTCACAGCTAAAATACCAAGAATAATGATGACCACTACTAGTTCAATTAATGTAAAACCTTGTTGCTTTTGTTTGATATGCATAATGTCGACCCTTTATTAAAATCAAAAATATGTGAATTTTGTAAATCTGTTCATTTATTTTCTTTAAAAATGCCCACTCAATATTCCATATTTTGTGGTGATTCTTTTTAAATCTTAACCTGTCGCTATATTGCGACATACCCTTGTTACTTGTGATTAGTCATTACTAAAACTAAGCACTTGTCCTGTTCCTGGATTATATGTCACACCTTTTGCTCCTGCGGTATCTAAATCAGGAGTTGGAGAAGGTACGCCATTATTTGTATTCAATACTAATGAAGCCACTTGGTGGTAAACACATAAATCGATGTTATTTACTATTGCGCCATCGATTCCGGTTGCAGAGCCTCCACTTCCTCCAATGACTCTTACAGTGTAACGCTGATCACGTGCATCTTGATTTATCAGCACATTTCGAGGCGCGCTTTGTAAGACACTGTCAAATACTTCTTGGCAAGTAGCATTGCTCATTGAGGTAACACTAGTATTGGTTTCACCTGTTGGGAACCCAAAGCGAACGTCTAGTGAGACAGATGTTCCATCTAAAATAACTGAATCGTTACGGCGACCATCCACTTCCCACTGTGCTCGAACAAAGCCTACAGCTGTCGCTAAGCCACCAGTTACACCTTCGACACTCGCATTTTGCGCATCTTCAGTGACATTCAAAAAACGCGGTATCGCAGTCGCTGCTAATAAACCAAGAATAACGATAACAATCACTAATTCGATTAACGAGAAGCCTTGTTGTTTAAATTTCATATTAAATCACCTTTATTGCGACTTACACTTGTTAGACTACAATTACAACCGTAAGACCATTGTTACTTAGTCAAAGCTATCATGTAAATAAATTTTAGCACCATTTATACAATTAAACATTTGTATTAGTTAAATATTAGCCATTGTCATCAAAAAAAATCACCCTTCCTGATGTCGTTTGATAGCTAATACTGCCACTTTGCTCAGTTGCAAAACGACAAATTTTTGTCTCATTTTGATATAAAACCTCAGCTTTAATATCATGCAAATCACTTGCCATTAACTGTTGCCAAAGCTCTTTACAGCCTGCTACAGACTCACTGTCTAGCTGTGGCCAACCTTCATCAGACATCTTGATAATATTTTTGCTGGCGCGGATACTATCAGTTTCAAACTGTTTATTTGCTGAACTAACACTCATATTTTCCCAACTCAACTTTAAAGAGTCAGGCCTGCCCTGGCTAAGCCATTGACTCTTCACCATAGCCAACACATATAACAATCTGCTGTGCTCAAGCTCTAAACTTTTAGTACCTATACTATCGACAGTTGAAAAGTGCTTTGTACCAATAACACCCATGATGACAATGATTAGGGTAAGCGAAATAATACGAGCATAAGTCTTGAGAAGATCGTTTTCTGATTTCTGCTGCTTTCGCATTATGCAACCAACTCAGTTGTGTTAATTTCGAACTGCAACTTGATGATTAACATAGACCTGTAACTCAACATGCTAGTTCCCCTTAACCTTTTACAACATTGAGCATGTCCCACATAGGTAAGTAAATACCCAATGCTAGGATGAGAACAATACCGGCGACAAACCCAATTAAAATCGGCTCTAATTTGGCGGTTAAGTTTTTCAAATCATAATCAACTTCACCTTCATAAAAATCTGCAGCATCATTAAGCAATTGATCTATCTGACCTGTTTCCTCACCCACCGCAACCATTTGCAGTACCAAAGGAGTAAACAAACCACTTTGATTAGAAACCCTTAACATAGATTCACCGGACTCAATTCCGCGCCTCATTGCCACGATACGATCATGCATATAACTATTATCTACCGCATCAGCAACTAAACTTAACGCTTGGGTCATTGGCACACCTGCGCCTAACATCATCGAAAAGCTTCTACAGTATCGAGATAAAGTAGAGCGCTCGATAATTGAGCCCACAGCTGGAATATGTAACTTCCATTTGTCCCATTGCCGCTCACCTTTCTCTGTATGATGCCAGTATCGTATTCCAACGATCACGCCCACCAGAGCGACTAGCATGACATGCCAGTAATTAACAAATAAGCTAGATGTCGCCATTAACAATTTGGTGGCCCACGGTAAATCAGCCCCAAAACGGGAGAACATTTCGGCAAATTTAGGGATGACCATGATATTAAGGATCACCATGGCAATGGTTATCGCGATTAATACAAAAATGGGGTAACGCATTGCAGACTTAATTCGACGGCGGGTTTCTTGTTCTCGCTCTATATACCCAGAAAGCTGAATGAACGCGTCTTCTAATTTACCGGTATTCTCGCCTACATGAACCATTGAGATGAACAAAGAATCAAATACATCTTGATGTTGATTCATCGCAGCAGATAAAGGACGACCAGAGGTTAGTTGCTCAGAAATATCATTTAACGCATCCTTCATACGCTGAGAATGTGTTGTTTCAGCAAGACCTGCAATAGCTCTTAAAATAGGGATGCCAGAACGCGTGAGAGAGTACATTTGTCGAGTGAAAATTTGTAGCTCTTCCAATGACACTTTACTGGCGAATATACTGCCTATTTTAAATGGTTGAGATTGCTTAACTTCACGCAGTTCGAGAGGAATAATTCCACGAGACATCAGCGCATCTGCTGCGCTACTTTCGTTGGCAGATTCAATAAACGCTTCTACTGCAGCGCCTTGATTATTTCGACCTCGATACCGGTAAGTCGGCATAATTACACCCCACTCCCAATGTCATTAGGTAAATCGCTTGGAAGTTCACTGACATCCTCAACTAACTTCGCGACCTCTTCGATAGTCGTCATACCATTATATAAATATTCAAAAGCAGAATCAGCCAATGGAACAAAAGTTGGGCTCTTTTTAGCAGCATGAGCGAAATCCTGCGGGTTTCCAGTCCGCATTGCATCCACCATATCATCATCTAATTCTAGAATCTCAAAAATACCAATACGGCCACGGTAACCCGAACCATTGCAACTTTGACAACCTGTACCAACCTTATAGGTTGCCGCAGAAAAATCTTTTTTAGCCGTTGAATTAATCCAAGCTAATTCGGCAGCACTAGGTTGATGGTGAGTCATACAATTAGGGCAAACACGCCTTACTAGCCTTTGTGCAATAATCACTCTAAGTGCACTGGCAACGAGGTAACTGGCAGCCCCCATATCGAGCAATCGCAACGCACTGGTAATGGCGTCATTGGTATGCAGTGTTGATAATACAAAGTGACCAGTCAATGCCCCTCGAAGACCAATCTCAACGGTTTCTTGGTCACGCATCTCACCGACCATAATGATATCGGGATCTTGTCGTAAAGTGGTACGAAGTACATTAGAGAAATTTAAGCCAATTTTATGGTTAACCTGAACTTGGTTAATTCGCGGTAACTGATATTCAACCGGATCTTCAACGGTAATAATTTTAGTATCAGGTTTGTTGAGTTCACTCAAAATTCCGTACAAAGTAGTGGTTTTACCGCTACCTGTTGGTCCTGTCACTAACAGCATACCGTGAGGTCGCTTAATCTGTTTACGGATCCGCTGCAAGATATGATCTGGCATACCCGTTTCGTTCAGGGTCAATAAACCTGCGGATTGATCCAGCAAACGCATTACAACAGATTCACCATGATAAATAGGCATCGTTGACATACGAATATCAATTTTATGACCTTTGATTTCAATATGAAAACGGCCATCTTGTGGCATACGCTTTTCAGAAATATCCAAACCTGCCATCAGCTTTAATCGCAATACTAACGCTGAGGCAATATTAACTTCATCAAGAGTATTCTCGTGCAATTGACCATCAATACGTTGGCGTATTCTTAGTACTTTTTCACCTGGTTCAATATGAATATCCGATGCGCGCATTTGCACTGCATCTTCAAAAATCGATTGCAGTAATTTTACTACTGTCGTTTCATTATCGCTGTCGCTGTCAGTGATGCTCGCCAAATCGAACATATCATCTGCAGCGTACTCTTCTTCCAGCTCACCGGCTATTTTGGCAATTTCACCCGTGCGGCGATATAAATTATCGAACGCATCTAATAGTTGTTGCTCTGGGGTGACTGCAATCGTGACTTTTTTAGGTGCGATAAACACTTCTAAATTATCAATTGCTTGTAAATCAGCGGGGTCACTCATTGCCAATGTCACAGTATCGGAAGTCGCCTCAACGACCAAAGCACGATAGCGCCTTGCTTGCACTTCAGGAATGAGGTTAACAACTTCAGAAGGGATCGACAGACGGCTGATATCTAGATACGGTAAATTTAACTGTTGTGATAAGAACTTAAGTAACTGATCTTCAGTGATACAATTCAAATCAATTAAGGTACGACCCAGCTTTTTACCTGAGTTACGTTGCTCAGAAAGTGCTTGGGTTAATTGATCGTCAGTAATAATGTGCTCTTGAACGAGAAGGTCGCCTAATCGCATTTTTAATTTAGGTTTCATTGGCTACCTCCTAGTTGAATCAATCGTTGTTCAATATATGTCATAGCGCCAGTTGATAGTCCCCGATAAGACAAAGCTTTTTGATAAGCATCAGCAGCTTGCGAATATTGTTGTTGTGAGTCTAACGCATAAGCCAACCCCATCCACCAACGTGCTTGCGAAGGTTCTATGGCAATTAGCGAGCGGTAAGCAGATTCAGCGAGTTCAAAGCGGCCATTTTTTTGTGCTATGTCACTTTGTAGAATCCACTTATCTCTTTTCCAATCACTTTCATCACTCACCCCTTCTAAAGTCGTCAATGCTTTCATTGGGCTAAAAGATGCATTCTCAACTTTGGCTTTTAAAATGGCTAATTCAAATTCCTCAGGAAATTGAGCCACACCCTGCGCTAAAATTTGTTCTGCTCGACCCAAATTATTGAGCGCGTAATACAAGGAAGCCAGTTGCTTTCTCGCTTGATGCATTGAAGGATCAAGCACTAAAGCTTCGTAGTAAAATTTAACTGCTCTATCAATTTTTTGTTGCTGCTCAGCCACTTCTGCAATATCGAATTTCTTTTGTGCAAGTTCTGCATCTGTCAGTATGACTTCTTTTACTGCCATAACACCTTTAGTGTTATTACTTGAACTTAACTCTGCTTTATTGTTGCTGTTAACTTGTTTAGTTTGAGCTAACTTATTATCAGATTTTTCTGTGCTTACATTGGATTTCACATCATCAACAATCGAAGACTTTCGTGTATTCTGTGAAAATCTAACTTGCACGGTAGAAGTGTCATTATTGGCCTTCGAAGGCTTTAATGAATTTACTTCAGTAATAGACGCCATTTTAGAGTCTACTTTTACAACAGCCTTTGGCTCTTGTAACTCTGTAGAGACAGATTGTGTAGCTAAAGTACTTTCAGTAACCGACGAGTTTGTTGTATTACCGCTTACTACCTCATCAGCACTAGAGACTTTAGAAGTATTTTCTACATCAGCAGCTACTGATACTTCTTTAGGGTTTACTAGAGCAATTGTTGAAGCCTCGGTTACTTCACTTGTAACGCTCTCATGTGAAACGTTTTCACTCTGAGTCATAACCACTTCTACACCATCGATATCACTGCTTTTAGATTCATTAACTGGCACTTCAGTAAATGTATTCGCATCAATCGCCGCTGTTGTTTCAGTTTCAGTTTCAGTTTGAGCCTGAGTTTGTCTCGCTTCAGCCAATGGCTGCAGATTTTGTATCTGAACGCCTTGGCGATAAAACATAAACCCGAAAATAGCCACGGCAATTAGCATAGCAATCGACATATACATCCCTTTACGGGAGGATAGCTCATCTGAGCTAGCAGTATTGAGTTGGCTAGTAAACTGCACTTCAGGTTTCACAAAACCTGAATTTGACTCGCCAGCATTACTGCCTGTCGACTGCTTCTGCTTATCGAGGTCTTTTAGTACTTTATTAATAACGCTCATATTGACTCTCTTAACATCGATAACCAGTCAACATCGATAACCAGTAGTGTTACCAGTGAAGCGCCTAAAATTGATAAACCTATAATGAGTGAAATAAATAACCTTCTGCTTTGTTTTTTAACTATCAGTCGTTCTGCATCTTCAGTATCAACAATGGCGGCTTTGCAGTGCTTGGTTAATACCTTATTACTGCCTTCAGCGAAACATAACAATAGGGCTTTATTGACAATCACATTGACCAAACGAGGGATCCCCCTAGCCGCTTTTGATACCAGTTTAATATCACTATCTGTGAAAAGTGCCTCGCCTTGATAACCCGCAATAGATAAACGGTAATTAATATAGGCTTGAATTTCATCCCACAGTAAAGGTCTTAAGCGATAGCTAAAGGTAATCCGCTGTTTTAGTTGCCTTAATGATTTATCTTGTAAACGGTTATCCAGTTCTGGCTGACCAAATAGCACGACCTGAATAAGCTTGGTGCTTTCGGTCTCTAAATTAGTAAACAACCTCAATGTTTCCAGGCTCTCGTTAGGCAACGCCTGAGCTTCATCTAACACCAAAATCACTTTCAGCCCTTGGCTATTCAGTTCCAGTAATTGATTCTGGATAAGACCAGTTAATTGCTGTTGATTAAGGTTTTCTTGTAACGGAATGCCTAATTCTGTAGCCAGTGCCCAACGTAACTCTTCAGGGCTTAAATAAGGATTTGGAACATAAGCACACTGATAATTTGCTGGTAATTCATTTAATAACTTTCGGCAAATAAGGGTTTTGCCAGTGCCAACTTCACCAGTCACCTTGATAAAACCCTCACCATTTTCTATGGCGATTTGCAGTACCTGCAAGGCCTCAACATGAGGCGTTAACCCGAAAAAAAATTGTGTATTTGGGGTTAACGTAAACGGTAATTGATTTAAACCAAAATGCTGTTGGTACATAGCACTATTAACGGTATTAACCGTTACTCCTGCTCAGGGTACCAACGATCTAATAAATCTTTAGAGCGTTGTAATTCTTTACTCCAGGTATCAGCACCGACCACCGTTGGCTTTAGCATGATGATTAATTCAGTTTTTACAGTCGATTTGCTTCGGTTAGTAAATGCTTCACCAAGAAAAGGAATATCGCCAAGTAATGGTACTTTTGAAATAGCTTCAATATTCTCACTCTTCATCAAGCCACCAATGACCACAACATCACCTGATGAAGCTTTAATCACAGTATCTGATTCACGTATTTCACTTTGAGCCAAAGGTAACTCGAGAGTTGAGCCACTGATTTTAATTTCTTTAACTTGCTCGGAAACATCGATAACCGATGGATGCACATGCAATAGCACATTACCTTCAGCATCGATTTGCGGGGTGACATCTAAAGCAATACCTGAAAAGAAAGGCGTTAATTCAACTTCTGGCGTTGTTACAGGGGTTGTACCCGCAACCGTTGTAGAAGAAACATCAGTAACAAAGTACTCGTCGTTACCGACCTTAATTACCGCTTTTTGGTTATTTGATGCTGTAACACGTGGACTAGAAAGAACATCAACATCACCTTGAGTATCTAGCAAACTAATCATGGTGCTGAAGTCTGTACCAGTTAAGCTAATAGAAGTTACACCACCAATCACATTAGTAATTTGATCGCTTAATCCAGAACCTGGTGATGTACCAAAATTAATGTCAGTGCTACCTGCATGTCCTAATACGTTATCCCACTGAATACCTTGCTGGTATCCATCAGATAATGTGACTTCTAAAATTTTGGCTTCTAAAATCACTTGGCGTTGCAGGTGAGTCTCAGCTTTATTTAAGAATGTGCTCACTTGGCGCAGCTCATCAGGATAAGCTCTTACCGTCACTAATCCAGCTTGTGGTGTAATCACCACTTGGCGACCGCCACCAGAACTGCCAATAATTGAAACCAAGGTTTTTTCTAGTTCACCCCAAAAATTCGTTTTCGTGGTAGAACGAATAAAGGTGCCGTTAGTATTATCAGTGTTATCACTATTACTGCTGTTAGAGTTATTACTGCTACTAGAGCTATTGTTACTAGAAGAATTATTATTCGAGTTTGAATTGGAATTATCGTTATTATCTGAAATACGACCTGAACTTACAGAGGTAAGCGACAAGCCTTCACGTTCCATATAGAGGTAATTTAGAGGGTAGGTTTGTGTGCGCATACCTGATGGGAATATCCGTAAAATTCGCCCTTCACGACTCACTTCGTAGCCATAAATATCTTCAACGACTTTAATCACTTCAGACAATGTCACGCCATTTAGTGAAATAGAAATCGAACCTGTCACATCAGGATGTACTGCCACACTTAACGGAGTGCCCTGTACCAAGCTTGGAAAAAAGACTTTTGCATCCACATCGTTAGCAGAAACATCAAAACGTCGCTCTTTTGGTAATACAGGACTTGCGCCTCCCAACAGGCTTGAGCCATTCAATTCACGCTGAACCTCTTCAGGCATTTGCGCAGGCGGTGGCACAATGTTTTGTGCAGCTTGTGCCTGGTCTAACGATTGAGTTAACTCTGTTTTAGACGCAGTAGGATCGGGTCTATCCGTGGTTTGACAACCAAGCAAACAAAGAGATAGCAGAGGGGTGGCATATTTTATCAAATTCATTTTTATTTTTGTCCTATCGCTCTGTTATCGATTGAAAAAGCTTAAGTTTTCGCCCGTCTGACAAATTAACGTAGCTTTTTCCGATGTATTCAACTCTTATCCCATCAATGCGGTCGCCAACGAATAAGATTTTGTTATTAATAACTGCATGAGGCTTGGCACTGTTAACAATACTATTAAGTACTAAGGAGCCTGCCCTTTCAGCATTCCCAGTAACGCTTACATAACCTTGACCTGGCAAAGTAGGGTCTCTTAACGCTTTGGCATGACTTAAAAAGCTCGCGCATGCCAAGCTTAATGTCAGGAGTATAAAAATCGGTTTATTCTGCAACACTGATAAACTCCTTATTAATACTCAAGGTATAAAGCTCTAGCTCAACGGTCGCATTAGGGTGCTTGTCGACATGATAATTTAAACGTTTCCAGTACAACTTATCTGGCATGGATTCAATTGACTCTACAAATTTTAAAATGGCGAAGTAACTTCCTTCCAAGGTCAGCTTAATACCGTGGCTGTAGAGATTCATTTTATGCTCATCTCCCACCTGCAAAAGCGGTGTTGGAGCAATTGAACCAAAAGAGAGTAATTTCACGCCTTGAACATTTCCTAGCAGATTTGTTAATACTGTCGGCATGTAGCTTGCTGGAACCATTGAAACCATTTGCGCATCTAAATCCGCATCAATGACCTGTGTTTGTTGTTCAATATGCGCTAAGCGATTGCGGTAATCGACATTGGGATCCAGCGCTAAACGCTGCTGATATAATTCGATTTGTTGGCTAGAAACATCATTGTCATTACTTATTTGAGCTAGCTGTCTTGAGAGTTTTTGTCTCTCCTTAAATATGCTCTCAACGGGCAAATAGACAATCATGCCAATAAGCACCAAGGCAGCTACGCAAATTAATACCCTTTCACGCTGGCTCAATACATTAAATTTAGATTCTAGTTGTTGCCAAACTTGTTTCATTGCTTAGCCTCCACTTCTGGAGCACTAGATAGCTTAAATGCTAACGGCTGTGACTCTCCGCGATCCATCGTCATCGTTGCAAATGCATAGCCTTTTAGAGTATCAGTGTGTTTTAACGCCTCAACCCATTTAGGGATACTTTGTGGTTTAGCACCGAAGCCCTCAAACTCAAAACGTTGTTCATTTACGGCAATACGGCTAAGCCATACAGAGCCATCTGAAACACTGGCTAAATCAGTCAAGAGATTTGAATAACCTCGGCTAATGACATTATCTCGCTGATTTAACTCAGTAGATAACAGCTTTTTCAAATCTAAACGTTGCTGCTCTAGTTCAACCCTAGCAACCAATTCAGGATCAGGCGCGCGATTTGCAATTTGTTGTTCAAGCTGTATTTTTTGTTCATCTAATTGCGATTTTTGAGCTGCTACTTTCGCTACATCAGCTTCAAGACCTGATACCAACCAATAACCAATTGCCCAAATCAAAAGACTAATGAACACTAACCCTGCCACCAGCATCATCATTTTCTCAAATGACAGGCGTAATTTTGCAGGTAACAAATCAACACTAAATAAATTAACTGTGGTTTTTATCATGCTTCACCTCCAGTTAATGCTTTGTAGGCCATCATAGATAAGTGCTCAGTGACATTGCTATGCTCTGTCGTACTGACCTTCTGATTGAAGTTTTGTGCAACTAATGGCACCAATGCTTGAGACTCTCCATCGATAAGTAAGTCGATAGAACCCACTGGAGCTTGCCTTAATTGGCTTTCGAAGTAATCCATAGAGCGTTGAATTTCTAAGCTCAAGTTGTCAGCTAAACCGTACTGAAGATCTGCTGCACTAGCTTGGTCGATTTGAGCAAAACCTCTTACTCGGCGTTGCATTAATAACTCACCCTGCTTGACTACAGTTAGGAGTAAATCATGTTCAGGCACATGACTCACAACCATATGGGTTGCTGCATCATCGAATAAAAGCGGCATAGCCAACTCTTCGATACTAATGCCAGCGATAGTATAGCCATGTAGTTCGCAAGCTTGAGCTAAAGCTGAAAGCTGCATTTTATTAGCAACCACGACGTTAATTTTTCCAGTGCTTGTCAGCGATGATTCAAAATAGTCCAATTGAATATTAGTCACTGGTTCAGTCGCTAAATCTTTAACTGACCACAACAAGGCTTGATTTAACTCATTGGCCTCTACATTGGGTTTATCGGCAACAATCAACTGATAAAAAGATTCACCCAATACAATTTGTAGCTTTGCATTACCAAAAGTTTCTTTTACCTCTGCAAACGCTTCTGACCAATTTTCACCATTAAAAGCAATTTTTTTAGTTACTCCAGATAATTTGGAGTTTACTTGGCTTTGAGTTTGAGAATCAGAGTCTTGCTTATCGTTATCGTGCACTTCCTCTTGAAACACACAAATTAAATCAGCACTGATGTACAACCCAAGTACTGTAGAAGTTTGGGTTTGGCGCCAGAATGTTAACTTACTTAAAAAACCATTATTCATTCAAAAACCTGTGCCTTGATAATCAGCTAAGAAACGATACATATAAACCGATAAGATAATAAAAAGATCTACTCTAAAAACTTAACAATACAAGCTTGGCCTAACTGCACACACCAACAAGTATGTAACACAAAGAACAGTTAACGGTTAAAAGCTTGTCAAAAAAATATCGTATGACATATTAACCGCTAATCACTTAATTTTATAGAAAAATAACATCAAAGAAATTGTATATACTTAAGATAGAATGTTATTCCCCAATACTCAAGATTCACGCCAGCAACAAACTTGCAATTTATTAACAGCCTTCGTTATTAAATTGTATATATTTGGTGCGTTAAAAGATTAATACAAAACTTGTACCAAGTCAGAGAATGACTTTATGTGCAGATTTAATTGGTAGACGGGATCTATTGATTAAAAAAATCACCTTGAGCTGCGCTCACACCGAGAATTTTCAGCGTTTGCCACTCTTCGAAACTGGCAACACCTTCAGCAAATACCTGAACTTCAGCGCGGTATAAACCACCGATCAAACTACGAATGAAAAGCTGATTTTCAGACTTGAGGTGGATTTGATGAATAATAGAACGATGTAATTTCACTAAGTCGAAATGGCATTCTTGAATATAATGCGTGCCAACAACTTGAAGGCCAACGTGGTCGACACACAACCTTGCTCCTATTTTGCGAAGCATATTCAAATTTTCCATCAAATCTTGTTGATGCTTAACCACAATATCTTCTGATACCTCAAATATCAGTCGAGAGGCAAGATGTCGCTGCTCCATCAAAGTGGTTCTTAACCAACGCATGAAAGCGCGGCTGGTTAGTGAGTCATAACTTAGGTTGATGCTAAAACTTTCTTGGTTATTTGCCATTAGCTCAAATAACACAGTTTCAATAAGCTGCCTTTCTACTTGAGGCATTAAGCCACACTTATTTGCCATTGGAATAAACAAAGTGGCTCTGATTTCGTTGCCTTGATTATCTATCGCTCTACTGAACACTTCCTTATGACAAGCATGGCCATCACTATCGATAACATTTTCTGTAATTGCTACAAAACGGCGATTCACTAAGGTATTTTCTAAAAAGCTTCTCCATCGAACTGAGCCTTTGGCAATTTCTTTATCTACCGCGCCTTTATCGTACATAAACCAATTATTGGTTCGCTGTAATTGCGCAGCTTTAAGTGCCATTTCAACTTCTTCGAGTACTTGTTCTTGCATGTCACCGGCTTTATAAAAAGCGGCGCCAAGGTGAACATAATTATCTTGAGTGTCAGATTGATTTTGTAGCTGGCTAATACCAAGTTTAAGCAATTTATTCGCTAAACTATCTGCTTCTGCTAATGATACTTGCGGTATAACAATAGCAAACTGATTGAAAGCATAACGCGCAAAAACGGCATCTTCATAGGCTTGCAATAATTTACTGATGGCTTGTACTAGGTCATTTAATTGTTCATTAATGACCTCATCACCTTCTTGTTGTTGCAATAAGTCTAAATCATCAAAATTAACTAACATCACAGCGCCGTGAGCAATCATACTGTTATGATGAGTGAGCGCTTCAAGTCTATTTTCAAAAAAAATGCGATTGCCGATCCGAGTGCTGGGGTCTAAAAAGGTTTTTGAACGAATAAACTGATCAAAACGTCCACGTTCTTTTTGAGCATCTTGTAATTGCTCTAATAACTTTGTCATGGCCCGATTAATTAATCGAGGTCGGCCGGTGCCAGGGGAATTTAACGCTTGTGAATGCTCACCTTCAAGTACTAGTTTGCTGCGCTGAGCAATTTGTTCTATTCCATCCAATTCATGGGTAAACCATCTCAGTCCATAACGTACAAATAATCCGATAGCACCTAAAGAAACTAATAGAATCAGATACTCATACCAGCCTAATTGGTGGAGTAAATAAGGCTGAGGTAATTTAAGCTCGAACCCAATGTCGGCGCTAGAATCAATTGTATGTTTGTAAATGGTAGGATTTTTTTGCGGTGCCGGTGAATAATATTCAAATAATATTTCATCACCTTTGGTTAATTTGAATGAATTAGCGTTATAAGCAATTAAGATCGGCGGTAACCAAGCATGCAAATCCCAATGACTATCGGATTGGTAATGTTCAACTAGCATAGACTCTAGCTGAGTCACTTTTTGTTGCTGAAATCTAAATGTCAGTTGAATAAAACTAACCAAAGCGCCAATCAAAAAAATAGCCCCGACCGCTGTCAAAGACAACAACCAAAAACTGGTCAATTTTTTAGTCAAAATCTTGGTTATTTTCATTATCAGCGTCCTGCTACTGCGCGACTCGATTTTATAAGATCAAACATTTAATTAGCGATAACGCTCAATGAACTGAACTCGATTATTCAGTAGCCATCAACAAAACGCAAACCCAATCTGTTTTAGATTAATTGTAGATACAAAAAAAGGGCTTACGCCCTTTTTCATTCAAACTAAGCTAACTCTATAATTTATATTCAGTCGGTAATATCTTTAATACTGCAACACCAGAGTCGATAGCAGCTTGAGATACCGCACTAGCGATATTTTTCAATAGGCGAGGATCCATTGGCTTAGGTAGCACATATTCGGCGCCAAAACTCATTGATTTAACATCAGGGTATGCCGCTAAAACTTCAGCAGGAACAGGCTCTTTAGCAATCGCTGCAAGTGCTTTAACCGCTGCAATTTTCATTTCATCGTTAATTTCAGTAGCACGAACATCTAATGCACCTCTAAAGATGAAAGGAAAACACAAAACATTGTTCACTTGGTTCGGGTAATCACTACGACCTGTACCCATGATCAAATCGCTACGCGTTGCATGAGCAAGCTCTGGCTTAATTTCAGGATCAGGGTTTGAACAAGCAAAAATGACAGGGTTTGGCGCCATTAATGCAATATCTTCAGCTGTTAATAAGTCCGCCCCCGATAAACCTAAGAATGCATCAGCATCTTTAATCACATCTTGTAATGTGCGCTTGTCAGTATTGTTGGCAAATAAGGCTTTATATTCATTAATGTCTTCGCGGCGAGTATGGATAACACCTTGTCTATCTAACATGTATACATTTTCACGTTGCGCGCCACACTTAACCATCATGGTCATACACGCGATAGCTGCAGCACCTGCGCCAAGACAAACAAAGACAGCATCTTCGATTTTCTTACCTTGAATTTCTAAGGCGTTGATCATACCAGCAGTAGTGACAATGGCCGTACCGTGTTGATCGTCATGAAATACCGGCACGTTACAACGAGCGATCAGTTCACGCTCAATTTCAAAACACTCTGGAGCCTTGATATCTTCAAGGTTAATGCCACCAAAGGTGTCTGCAATTGATTCAACCGTATTAATAAAATCAGCAGTGGTTCTATGCTTCACTTCAATGTCTGTTGAATCGATATTTGCAAAGCGCTTAAACAATAGCGCCTTACCTTCCATAACAGGTTTTGATGCCAATGGGCCTAAGTTACCCAAACCTAAAATAGCAGTACCATTTGAAATAACAGCAACAGTATTACCTTTGTTGGTATAACGATAAGCGTCATCTGGATTTGCCGCAATTTCTCTTACTGGCTCAGCAACACCCGGACTATAGGCCAACGACAAATCATGACTCGTTTGAGCTGGTTTAGTTAGGCTAACTGCAGTTTTTCCTGCAATTGGAAATTCATGGTAATCGAGAGCTTGCTGGCGGAAATCAGACATTTTATATTCCTGAATGAGGCAATTTATACGGCGAAATAAAGTTAAATTCAGTCAAAACACACAAAGACTCAGATAACTGAGCACAGGTCAGAGTCAGCTGTTATGCGCTTTGGCAGGCAGTATAAATGAAAATTTAACAAAAGTTATCTTTAATCACTGAATTTTGATCAAGTTACAATTTATCCCGCTTAAATAAATCATCACAATAAGAATCAAAGACTTAAAACTGTAGAAAAATAACAAGATTTGACATAAAAAAGCGGAATTTGCTTCATAAAGCTACAAATAATTTGCCTAAATAACAATATTATTAACTTAAGCAGTACTACATAATTTATAACTAAAAAAATAAATATTTTTGTGGGAATTTAGACCTAAAACAAAAAAAGACGCCGAAGGCGTCTTTTTCTTAAAATAATTGCAGTCGCAATTACTTCTTACCAAGTGCACCAAAGCGCTTGTTGAATTTGTCGATACGACCACCGGTGTCAACAACTTTCTGTGTACCAGTATAGAATGGGTGACATGCACCACATACGTCTAAATGTAAGTTTTTACCTACAGTAGAGTTTACTTTAATTACGTTACCACAAGTACAAGTTGCAGTTACTTCAGCGTAGTCTGGGTGGATACCTGGTTTCATTTGGATTACCTTCAATAGCAGGCCATGTCGCTCTCCCAACCCGAAGTTGAGCACCACATGCGTTCATAACAATAGCGTTAAGGCGCGCAATAGTACAGTATCTGTCCACCTCAAACAAGTGAAAATTAATTTGCTCTGTGCTGTTGTTGTAACGCTTCAAAAGTTAGTTTGTCTTCTGCTTTGCTTACATATTGATTTAACTGTGTTTGTGATGGGCAACCTAAGGTCACATCCTGCCTAATTAGGTGAATTTTCTGCTTTGAAAAACCGTTAGGGTTAGCATCATAAATTGCCAACATAGCCCCATAAACATTGGTATTCCATTGTTTATAGTAACGGGAAGCAATACGCCATAAGGTATCTGAATTACTTCGTTCGATAATACAGTCTGCACTCATAATAGGCTCCGATGACGCTGTGGTTTCTGTACTTGGTAGGGTTGCGACTCTAGCTTCATCAGAAGTGGCGTTTGTCACTTTTATGGCAGATTCTGATTGGGCAACTGCTTTACCAGTATATGGAACAGGCGCCACTTTTTTAGGTTGGTTTCGGGTATCGATTTTAACTTCTGTCTTGTCGGTAATTTTAATAAAAGGGGAATCAAATACTGGCAACACAGCATACTGGCGCCAACTATTACCTTTATACTCACTCACAATTAATTTAGCGTTTGGATCAGTAACATTATCAACACCAATCGCAAATAACATATAGCCGCTAATTGGCTGAACCATCAATTCTTCCATTATTTCTTTCGAACCATTAGTTTGTCGAAGGTGCAAGCTAATTCGAGAAAAGTCATTTTTACCAGCCACAATATTCAGTTTAATTTTGGGGTGTTGCCCCACCTCAAATTGACGACTGTTAATACTGATATGGCTCAGTGCAGCTTGAGCCACAAATGAAAATAAAAAAAGTGATAGTGCCAATACAGCTTTATTGAATATTCCTTTTGACATCAATTTTCTCTTATCCTATTTCTTTATGTTCTGGCTCTAGTAAACTAGACCCTCTCAATTGTTAACGATGATGAATTATGCCTGTGTTTGTTGAGGTTGCTCTACCCGTTCCTATGCGGCAAACCTTTAGTTACCAAGTTCCTGAATCCAACGTATCACAAATACAGCTTGGACTTAGGGTTAAAGTGCCTTTTGGTAGACAACAACTTGTAGGCTTAATCACTGCCATTAAACAAGAATGCGACGTTCCAGCCGATAAAATAAAACCATTTTCAGAACTGCTAGATAGCAAACCTTTATTGCCAGAGTCCCTTTATAAACTCACCTTATGGGCAGCACGCTATTACTTTGCTAGCCAAGGCCAAATGCTCAGTCAGGCCTTGCCTGTTGCACTTCGCAAAGGGTTAAGCGCGCAACCGCAAACCGTCACTTTTTTCGCACTTAATGATGCGGGTAAACAGGTCGACATCAGTGTGCTTAAGCGCGCTCCGGCGCAAAAAAAGCTGTTCGAATTATTACAACAATCATCTATCAGCCAAGATGACTTTACTACTCAAGAACTTAGCAAAGTCGCGCTAAAAGCCTTAGAAGACAAAGGCTGGATTGAACGTCAGCAAGTCTCTAATGAAACTGACTTAAGTTGGCGTGACCAACTTAATATGACTGAAACACCGTTAAAGCTCAACAAACAACAAGCTGTTGCAGTTTCAGTGTTAAATCAACAACAAGGCTTTCATTGCAGCTTACTTGAAGGTATCACTGGTTCGGGTAAAACTGAAGTCTATTTGTCGATTTTAGAAACGATATTAAAGCAAGGTAAACAGGCGCTAATTCTAGTACCAGAGATTGGCCTAACTCCGCAGACTATTAACCGTTTTAAGCGCCGCTTTGATGTCAATATTGCTGTTATTCATTCCGCCCTCACCGACAATCAACGCCTTGAAGCGTGGCGACAAGCAAGATGCGGTGAAGCTGCCATTATTATCGGCACTCGCTCAGCTTTATTTACGCCAATGGCCTATCCTGGGCTGATTATTTTAGATGAAGAACATGACAGCAGCTTTAAACAACAAGAAGGGGTGCGCTACCATGCCCGTGACCTCGCGGTTATGCGTGGCCATCTAGAGAAAGTACAAGTAATACTTGGCTCGGCGACGCCATCATTAGAAACCTTACAAAATGCTATTTCAGGACGTTACACCCACCTTGAACTCGCAGAACGGGCTGGCGCTGCTCAAAAAGTCAAACAAGGTATCATTGATATCCGCTCCCAGCCGCTAAAGTCAGGCATGTCTGCCTCGATGATTAACGAAATGCGTATGCACCTAGATGCAGGTAATCAGGTGCTACTTTTTCTTAATCGTCGTGGGTTTTCCCCAGCCCTTTTATGCCATGAATGCGGACATTTACATGAATGTGACCGCTGTGACGCCTTTTTTACCGTTCATCAAGGTTTAAACGAGATATGTTGTCATCATTGCGGCAATCAATATGCTATCCCCCATCAATGTCACTCTTGTGGCAGTACTATGCTGATGGGGCACGGCACTGGTACAGAGCAACTCGCTCAAGCGCTTGAGCAAGAGTTTCCTCAATATCCTGTAGTGCGAATCGATCGCGATACCACTCGTAAAAAAGGCTCACTTGAAAAACAACTCACTAGCATCTTAAAAGGTGAGTATAAAATTTTAGTTGGTACCCAAATGCTTGCTAAAGGACACCATTTTCCTGATGTCACCTTAGTCGGCTTGATGGATGTGGATGGCGCATTGTTTAGCGCGGACTTTAGAGCGCCAGAACGCTTTGCTCAGCTTTATACCCAAGTATCTGGTCGAGCTGGCCGCGCTGATAAACCCGGTAAAGTCTTGCTGCAAACTCACCAAAGCGAAAACCCTATACTTCATGATCTACTGAAAAATGGTTACGGTAAGTTCGCCAGAGCGCAGCTAGAGGAACGTCAACAAGCCTTACTTCCACCAGCGTGGCATATGGTGTTAATAAGGGCTGATGCACATTTAGCCGAAGATGCAGACAACTTCTTACAGCAAGTGGCTAACCTTTTGCCTCAAGATAAAGACTTTGAGGTTATTGGTCCCATGCCAGCGCCCTTAGATCGTAAAGCAGGTAAATACCGACGCCAGTTGTTATTTCAAGCTAAAAACCGTCAGCGCTTGCAACAAGAGTTTGAGCAAATTTTACCGCAAATTGAAGCACTCAATGAGAGTAAGCGTTGCCGCTGGAGCATTGATAGAGATCCACAAGATCTGATGTAATCTTGTTGCAGCATAAATTCATTATGCTGCTATTTATTTCAAATCAAAAAAATCTCGATTTATTACTTAATCGAGATAGCATTTGCATAGCAATAGCGGCTAAAATAGTCGGTTACCCCAGTCTTTTACTTTAAGTCAGTGCTAATAAACGCCCATGAAATCACATATTGCATCTTTACTAGAACAAACCGTCGACTCTTTTAAACAACAAGGCATTGTCCCAGCTGATTTTCAGGCTCGAATTCAAGTAGAGCGAACTAAAGATAAAAGTCATGGTGATCTTGCGACTAACTTAGCAATGATGCTGACTAAAGTGGCTAAAAAAAATCCGCGCGATATTGCTCAGCTGATCATTGATAACCTACCAGCCTCTAGCCATGTTGCTAAAGTTGAAATTGCAGGCCCTGGTTTTATTAACTTCTTTATTGATGAAAACGCCCTAGCAAATCAGCTACAAGATGCATTAAACGATGATGCTTTAGGGGTGACTTTACCGACTAAGCAAACCATCGTGGTTGATTACTCTTCACCAAACCTTGCCAAAGAAATGCACGTTGGCCATTTACGTTCAACCATCATTGGTGACAGTGTCGTTCGCGCGCTTGAGTTTTTAGGTCATAACGTTATTCGTCAAAACCACGTTGGCGACTGGGGCACTCAGTTCGGCATGTTACTGGCTTACATGGAAGAGCTACGCGCTGCCAACGGTGAGCAAGCTGAGCTTGAACTTTCAGACCTCGAAACTTTTTACCGTGCTGCTAAAGTTCGCTTCGACGAATCAGAAGAGTTTGCTACACGTTCACGTAATTTAGTGGTTTCACTGCAATCAGGTGATGAGTACTGCAATAAATTATGGCAAGAATTTAACGATATCTCACTGCATCACTGCCACGACGTGTATGAGCGCCTAGGTGTAAGTTTAACCCGCGCAGATGTACACGGTGAAAGTGCTTACAACGCAGACCTTGAGCAAGTCGTTAAAGATTTAGACGCTAAAGGACTCCTTAGCGAAAGTAATGGCGCTAAAGTGGTATTCCAAGAAGAATTCCGCACTAAAGAAGGCGAACCATTACCGGTTATTATTCAAAAAGCGGATGGCGGCTACCTATATGCTACATCTGACTTGGCCGCTATGCGTTACCGTTCAAACGTATTAAAAGCTGATCGCGCTTTGTATTTTGTCGATTTACGTCAAGCGCTGCATTTCCAGCAGGTATTTAGCCTTGCTAAAACTGCAGGCTTTGTGCGTGAAGACATGTCACTTGAACACACAGGTTTCGGCACAATGAATGGCGCTGATGGCCGTCCATTTAAAACTCGTAGTGGCGGCGTGGTTAAATTAGTCGACTTACTTGATGAAGCTAATACTCGTGCAATTGAACTCGTACGCAGCAAAAATCCTGACATGGACGAAGCAACTTTGCTTGAAATCGCACGCGTGGTCAGTATCAGCTCAGTAAAATACGCTGACTTATCAAAAAACCGTAGCAGCGATTACATCTTTAGCTTCGAGCAAATGTTGAGTTTTGAAGGAAATACCGCTCCTTACTTATTATACGCCTACACGCGTATCGCAGGTATTTTCAAACGTGCAGAAGACGTTGATTTAAGCCAGGCAAAAATTGTGCTTGAACACGATAAAGAAAAAGAGCTTGGGACTAAGCTTGCCCAGTTCGGTGAAGTGCTAACCCGCATGACAGAAAAAGGCTTACCACACGTAATGTGTGCTTATGTTTATGAGCTAGCCAGTGAGTTCTCAAGTTTTTATGAGGCTTGTCCAGTACTTGCTGCCGAAACAGAAGAGCAAAAACAAAGCCGCTTATTGTTATCGCATCTAACTGCCAAGACCTTGAAAACAGGTTTATCGCTGTTAGGTATCGAAACATTAGAGCGTATGTAATATGAGCCGAGATTACGCTAATAAGAAGCCTAGTCCTAAAAAACGTCCGGCAAGAGGAAAAAAGGCGCAGCCTAAGCCAGCTAGCCGCTACTTGTCGACGTTGGTAATTATTCTACTTGTTGCAGGATTTGGTTACTTTTTATGGTTTATCAGTGGTAGCTCTGATGATGCCGTTGAGCAATCAACGCCTGTAGTTGAAACCGTTGAAAAGCCTAAAACTCAGCCTGTTAAGAAAGATCCTAATGAGCTGCCGCCTAAGCCAACGGAAGAATGGACCTATTTAGAAGAGCTTGAAAACAAAAGCATTGATATCGACGTGCCTGAAGATGCATTAAAGTCACGCGGTCCTTATCAAATGCAATGTGCTTCTTTTAGAAAAGAAGACCAAGCAAACGAAATGAAAGCCATGATTGCTTTCCAAGGTCTTGAAGCCCAAGTTCGTGCAACTAAAGGTACAACGGGTACATGGCACAAAGTGATTTTAGGCCCATTTGAATCGAAACGTGAAGCAGAGCGAACTCGCCATAAGCTGCAACGTGCCGGTGTCAATGGTTGCCAAATTTGGCTGTGGGAATATTAAACTAAAATATTCCTATAAAAAGGCGACTGTATTCAGTCGCTTTTTTTATTCTAAAAGTACATTTTCACCTGCCGATATTGATTCATTTCAACCCCATCAGTCACCATAAACTGCTTATTAATACTAATTAATGCCTGATATTCCTCAGGGAAAAACACTTTCAAACGGGCAATTCGTGCTAAATGACTCGGCTCTATTTTATCCACAAACTGGCTGAGTCTAATAGTGGCTTGAGTTAACTTCTGTTGCTTGTAACTATCTTCAAGGGCAAGGTCAAACGGATCTAATCCTACCATTGCCATATTCGGCTTGAGGCCATATTTTAATAACCAATCAACATGCTCTACTGATTTTTGAGCCGCCACAGTAAACAGATCATTTCCCCACGTGTCTTCGAGCGCAAAATCAAACTTTTCATCTTGTAAAGATTGCCATTTATTCAGTGGCAATCCACTAAACATCGATAAGCCACTTGGCTTTATCGGCAACATTCGAGACAGCCAAACGACTGCCAAACTTTCATCTTTAACCACATGACGTAATAAGAAATCAGTTTCTGATTGAGTTAACTGATAAGTGGACGCATATATAACTGCCTCATCCACTCGGCTTTGTTTTATTAAATCCATAAACTCATTTTCAATACTTGCAGCCTCATTACGCTGGTTTTGATACAACAGCTCTTGGTGCCACACTGTAATTAACGCGGGATCAATACGATTTAATTCAGCACCAACATCAACTTCTTGCTTCATTAATGACTTAACGATTTCAACCATGCTTTGTGGTGTAGCAAACTGCTGTGCATCATGTAAATCTTGCTCAATACGACCGCAGGGTTGACGTTGGGCTGCTAGCTGTTGCTTCCTTTCATCAGCCGCGATAATCGCTTGTGATATTAATGAGTCGTCAATCGCGGCTGGGACTATTGAGGCACTACCATCGATTAATTCAATACCACTGATGACTTCCTCTAATCCTAAACCTGTAATGGGTGTAGTAAATCTGAAGCCGACTAAATAAGGAGGTAAAAAGTGAACTTCATTCTCTGCATTAGCACGTTCCATTGCCACGCCATGCGCTTTATACCCCTGCTTTTTGAGGTAAGTAAGGGTGTCAATATACTGGTTTAAACCGTTATCCCCATTAAGCTCCTCTTGGTTCTCTGGTAGATTTAACAACGCAATATCCATTGCGGTAAAGATACCAGGCTCATTGGTAGGCTTAACACCTTTATCAGCTAACAACTTTAGTGTGGCTAAATCAAACTCACTCACAGCAACATCAGCCAAGTTGTAATAAGTGCCGCCCCTATCATCAATACCTGCGCCATCTCTGTCTTGAATGAAAGCAGGAAACTCATCATATGCCGTCGTATTATTGAGTAATACTGCAATGTACTCACTGGGTAATTGGTTTCTTATAGCCAAAGCCACATCATTAACGGTAAACGTTTTGGCGTTTGCTTCAAGCGTAAAGTCTTCAATAGGCAGCTGTGTTGCTATCGCAACAAAAAGCATTGATGGCGAAATCGCGGCAGTATTTTCAATCTGAATAAAAGTGTCTAAATAGGTATTAAAGTTATCTTGATTGCTTAAAAGCAAAGCTACATCATCAGTTGTAATGTCAGGCTTAACCTCAAACTTCATTGTCATTGCTGGACGCTCAGAAGTCATTCCGCCCATTGAAGTTACAATTGATGTTATAACATCCTGATTAAAGCCTTTGATAACTTCTAGTCCCTGCCAATTAGCAAGAACAGACACATCACTAGTAATCGTTAGTTTTTCTCTGGCTAAATTAACTTGAGCTTTCAGCAGTAAATCGTCAAAGCCATTATAATGCGTTGTATATTGCCCTTCATAAGCCAGTAATTCCCTAACTGTTTTACCATCCTTAAGGGATTGCTCTAAAGCTTCAATAATAATTTGATGTATTTGCTTAATTTGAGCACTAAAATCACCATTCATTTTACGACACTGAGCTTTAATCTTATTTAATGAAGCCAATACTTCAACTGTACTTAAATTAGGGTCATCAAGTAATCGTTGCGGATCCATTACAATATCAATCGATGATGCTGATAATACAGGGGCAGTTAACTCGATACTTTTTACAAAGGGGGCTTGAGTCTGATGTTTGGAATAAAAAAATATACCACCTAGGCCTATCACTACAGATAGTGCCAATATTCCTTTTTTTGACATAAATACAACTTTCCTTAGTCTTTTACTCTTTATTTCGCCGAACGATTTCATATGCTTGGCAAATTAGTAACTTGAAAACCATCAAGCCATTTTGCAGATTATAAATATGTAATCAAAAGACAATATAACTGAATCAATCCCTTTAATCGCCTTGAATTTATTCTAACACCCCCCATATCTAGTTTATCAACCAGCAGCAAACTCCTTTTTCACTGCTGCCGTCGTTAAGAGGATATACCGTGACTACTATCGTTTCTGTTCGCCGTAATAATCAAGTTGTCATCGCAGGTGATGGCCAAGTTTCCCTTGGCAATACCGTCATGAAAGGCAATGCACGTAAAGTGCGTCGCTTGTACCAAAATAAAGTGATCGCCGGTTTTGCTGGCGGCACAGCCGATGCATTTACTCTTTTTGAGCGTTTTGAAACTAAGCTCGAAATGCACCAAGGCCACTTACTTAAATCAGCCGTTGAACTTGCTAAAGACTGGCGTACTGACAAAATGCTGCGCAATCTAGAAGCCATGCTGATTGTTGCTGATACTAAAGAATCATTGATCATTACAGGTAACGGTGATGTAGTTCAGCCTGAACATGATTTAATTGCCATCGGCTCAGGTGGCAATTATGCCCATGCATCGGCATTAGCGTTACTGCAAAACACTGACCTTTCTGCCCGTGAAATCGCAGAAAAATCACTGACGATTGCCGGAGATATTTGCGTATACACCAACCAACATAAAACGGTTGAGCAAATCGACTACTAATTAGAACGTAAGGAATTATTTATGTCTGAAATGACCCCTCGCGAGATTGTCCATGAATTAGACTCGCACATCATTGGTCAAAAAAATGCTAAACGTTCTGTCGCTGTTGCTTTGCGTAACCGCTGGCGTCGTATGCAACTTGAGCCATCTTTTCGTCAAGAAGTGACGCCAAAGAATATTCTGATGATTGGCCCTACAGGTGTGGGTAAAACCGAAATTGCCCGTCGTTTAGCCAAGCTTGCTAATGCACCATTCATTAAAGTTGAAGCGACCAA
The DNA here is from genome assembly GCF_009663145.1 of Shewanella sp. TC10. GTDB lineage: Bacteria > Pseudomonadota > Gammaproteobacteria > Enterobacterales > Shewanellaceae > Shewanella. The sequence continues at coordinate 35,123 of NZ_VKHR01000015.1, read as the reverse complement.
GTTCACCGAAGTCGGTTATGTCGGTAAAGAAGTTGAACAGATCATTCGTGATTTAACTGACTCTGCCGTCAAAATGACCCGTGAACAACAAATGAAGAAAGGTCGTCATCGCGCCGAAGAAATGGCAGAAGAACGTATCCTTGATGCGTTATTACCTAAGCCAAAAGACGACTGGAATACCGAACAAAGAGACGATTCAAATACGCGTCAAATCTTCCGCAAAAAACTGCGCGAAGGTCAGCTCGACGACAAAGAAATTGATATCGATATCGCAGCACCACAAGTTAGCGCTGAAATCATGGCCCCTCCAGGCATGGAAGAAATGACTAACCAACTTCAAAGCATGTTCCAAAACTTGGGTCAAACCAAAGAGAACCGCAAAAAGGTTAAGATTAAAGAAGCCTTCAAGCTATTAACTGAAGAAGAAGCGGCAAAATTAGTTAATCAAGAAGATCTAAAAGAGCAAGCCATCGACTTGGTTGAACAAAACGGTATCGTGTTTTTAGATGAAATCGATAAAATCTGTAAGCGCGGCGAAAGCTCGGGTCCAGATGTATCACGTGAAGGTGTTCAACGTGATTTACTGCCATTAATTGAAGGCTGTACAGTTACCACTAAGCACGGCATGGTTAAAACTGACCATATCTTGTTTATTGCTTCAGGTGCTTTCCAGATGTCTAAGCCGTCTGATTTAATCCCTGAGCTTCAAGGTCGCTTGCCAATTCGTGTAGAGCTAAGCGCATTAAGTGCTGATGACTTTAAACGCATCTTAACTGAGCCTCACGCATCATTAACCGAACAGTACGTTGCGCTAATGGGCACAGAAGGCGTTAAAGTTGAGTTTGCTGAATCAGGTATCGAAAAGATTGCTCAAGCCGCTTGGCAGGTTAACGAGACTACTGAGAACATCGGCGCACGTCGTCTACATACTGTGATGGAAAAGCTAATGGAAGAAATCTCATACGATGCTTCTGAAAAGTCAGGCAGCACCTTTGTGATTGACGAAGCATATGTAACAGATCATCTAGATACCTTGGTTGAAGATGAAGACTTAAGCCGCTTTATCCTGTAATGACGGCTCGATAAGCGTCAATTGTGACCTATCACTAATTTAGTCATCCTATTTTTAGTTAACATTAGCTAATATATAAAATGACTACTGAACAAGGTGGTTAACTCTTAGGGTGACCACCTTTTTTGTATCACCTTCACTGTTGCGATAGTAAACCGCAATAATATAACCCATTGAGAGACTTAATCATGACCTCACCGAATGTGACCAACCTAAAGCTAAAGCGTAAATCAAAGTTACTTGAGGTTACTTTTGATAACGGTGATGTGTTTAACATCACTTGCGAAATGCTAAGAGTTAACTCTCCATCAGCGGAAGTGCAGCGTCACGGCAACCCCATTTTAGTCACCCACAAAAAAGCTGTGAACATTAAAGCCATAGAGCCTGTGGGTAATTACGCGGTAAAAATCATTTTTGATGACGGCCATGACACAGGCTTATTCTCATGGAAATTATTACATGAGTTTGGCACTCATCAAGTTGAGATTTGGGAACGCTATTTAGCCCGTTTACGCGCAGAAAAAGGCTCACGTGAACCGTTAATTGAAATGAATATTAAGTATTCATAAGTTTTATCATTTCAAACTTCGATGAGGACAACCTTTCAATTTGAGTCTTTTAAATTTATAGATTTCTAATCTTTAGCTCTTTAAATTGCCAAGTACAGCTAAATCGAAGAGATAATAATCCCAGTGTAGATGCAGCAGCGAGCATCTGAATACCAAGGGCGGCGGGAGTGTCGTTATGATGTAGGGAACATCGTTGACCATGTGAGCGCGACACTCGGCTCATCCTTAACATCTCTGCGGCAGGCAATGGATTAGATTTAAGTAATAATCTTCCATAGACCTAGTAGACAAACATGAAGTAAACAATTGAATTTCAGATACATATCAATTAAAAATATAACCACTTCGTAACAGTGAACATAAACCTTCCCTCTCTAACCACGATTTTATGCATATCGAAACGTTGATCAAATAATGTTTTACGATTAGGTTATTTATTATCAAAATTGATGCTTTCATCAACTTGTTAGCTTCACATCAATGCCATCGATTCGCTTTTTCAGCACTGGAGCCGTCATGTTCAACCAACATATCACTCAAGACAAAACGTTTTTAAAGCTGATTGCAGCAGCGACTTTTTTATCCTCTTTTTCAATATCGGCAAATAGTGCAGAGCTTCCACAAGAAAAAGGTCTAGAACTAGTCGAAACCCATTGCGTAGCCTGCCACTCAACCCGTCGAATAAGCCAAAGCTTGGGATATAGCCGTGAAGATTGGCAAGCGCTTACCGAATCGATGATTGACCTATCAGGCGCTCCTGAACAAAGAAATAGCATCATCAATTACCTTGAAAAACACTTCCCTCCTAATAATCGCCGTACACCAACTATCTTAAATGGTGCAGTTAACATCAGCTTTCAGGAGTGGGTGGTGCCAACACTAGGGCAACGTTCACGTGATCCTGTTGCAGCAGCTGACGGTTCTATTTGGTGGGCAGGTCAATGGGGAAATTTGATTGGTCAGATTAATCCAGTTACAAATGAGATGCGTGAATACCCTCTTCCTCCTGGTTCAATGCCACATTCAGTGACTATCGATGCTAAAGACCACGTTTGGTATACAGGCAATAAGAACGCCACAATTGGCAAACTAAATCCACAAACAGGAAAAATTGTCGTCTACGATATGCCTGACTCTAGTGCAAAGGATCCGCATACCGCTGTGTTTGATGCAAACGGCATACTCTGGTTCACACTCCAACATGCCAATCGTATTGGTCGACTTGACCCACAAACTGGCGATATAAAACTGGTTACTTTACCTACCCCGAGTTCTCGCCCTTATGGGATAAAAATCGATGCATCGGGTCATCCTTGGGTTGCCTGTAATGGTCACAACTGTTTAATCAAAGTGAACCCCGAAACCATGTCCTTAAGTGAGATTGCACTGCCCCATAAGGACACCAAAGTGCGACGACTAGATATCGACTCCGAAGGAATGATTTGGTATGTCAATTCAAGTCGTGGGCGTTTAGGTCGTTATGATCCTCAAACAGGTAAAGTCAATGAGTGGCCGACACCGAGTGGCTCTCACTCTCATCCTTATGCTATTGCCGTGGTAGATGGGGCGATATGGTTTAATGAGTCTGGTATGCGCCCTGATCCGCTCGTTCGTTTCGATCCCAAAACTGAAACCTTTCAAAGCTGGGAAATTCCATCTGGTGGATTCTACGCAGGCATAGTGCGGCACATGCGCCCAACAAGTGATGGTGACTTACTTATTCACCAAAGTGCCACCAATCGAATAATTAAAGTTAAAATAGACACACCAGCAATCGATGCTAGTTTGAAATAAATTATCTAAAAGATGGATAGTTAGTTGAAAATGCCAGCTAATTAGCTGGCATTTTTGTGTCTTAGTTTTAAATAAGCACAAAGTTTGAATGTCGGCCTTGATTTGAAGCCCCCCATCAGCACTATTTCCCATTGCACTATTTCCCTATTGCACTGGAAGCACGTCTTCGATCACTGGCACCAATAATTTCGCTATGGCGAATTTCAACCGCATTCAGTCCGCTCACCATGGGTAATACGTGAACAGGGTAGCCATAGTTAATAAATTCAGGCACTAAAGTCTCTGCAAAAGTCTTTTTTTCTACCAATAAACCGCTTAAGTTTTGTGACTGGGTGCGATCAATTTTAGTACCGTATTGAATATTGGGTAAATCAATCGCCTCTTGCGCAGATAAACCCCAGTCGAGTATCCCCACTAATGTTTTTAATACATAACCCGGAATTTGGCCACTCCCCGGAGAACCAATAACTAATCGCAATTGCTGCTGATTATCCAGCACCATTAATGGTGTGGTAGCTGAACGCGGCCTTTTTCCTGGAGCAATTGCATTTTGAGCTGGCTTACCATCAAGCATTGGATTATGGGTAAAGTTATCCATTTGCGCATTAAGTATCATGCCATCGACCATGACTCCAGAACCCATTCCAGTGCCGACGGTACTTGTCATTGCGATTGCATTACCTTGGCTATCGACAATTGAAATATGACCAGTGTCCCGACCTTCTAGTGACTTATCATTTGCTGGAACTTGATTCATTAGCTTGCCCGCAGCTGGTTGCTCCACCATGACACCCGTTTTAGCAATAAGCTTTCTGCGGCTATCTAGGTAAGCTTTATCTAACAGACTTTTGCTAGGCACATCCACAAAATCAGGATCGCCAGCGTAAGCAACCCGGTCCGCTTGAGTTATGCGCATTGCTTCGGTCATTAACCGCCAAGGTTCAGCTTGAGTGGGCTTCATATTTGCGAGCTGGTAAGGTTCAAGTAAAGCCAGTGTTTGTGACACCATGGTTCCACCTGATGACGGGTAACCAAATGAAATGATTTGATGGTCATGATACTGGGTTTTAACCACTTCACGCTGCTTCAGTTGGTAGTGATTAAAGTCATCCATCGACAATTTAGGTTGATCATCTTCAAGTCGTTGATTAACCGTTTGAACAATTCGTTGTCCCAATTCGCCTTGATATAAGTAATCATCACCATATTTAGCGATCTTGGACAAGGTGTTAGCAAGCGCTGGGTTCTTGATTAAACTTCCCGTTGGCTTAATGGTGCCTTGTTGCCAATATAATGCCTTTATTTCAGGATCATGCTGCAAACGTGCTTGCTCTCTTACCACAATATCATGGGTATAACTGTTCATGGCGTAGCCTTCGTTAGCCAGCTCAATGGCGGGAGCGACTAAATCTGACCAAGGGAGTGTTCCATGTTGTTTATGCACTTGATACAGCAATTTAAGTGTTCCAGGTATAGCAACTGAGCGCGGCCCTAACACTTCACTATTGTCTATTGGCTTTCCATCTACCATAAACATATCAGCGTAAGCACTTGCGGGAGCTGCATCGCGCCCATCAAAGGCATGAAATTGCTTAGCTCGGTTATTATAAAATAACGCAAATGTCCCACCGCCTAAGCCAGTCATATCCGGTTCAACCACGGTCATGACCATTTGCATTGCCACCATAGCGTCAACAGCATTACCTTTTTTATCAAGCACTTGATAACCCGTTCTAGAGACATAAGGGTTAGTAGCACTCACCATAAAATCTTTACCTATGGCGGTTGGCTGAATAGGAAGCTCGCTTGCTTTGGCTGTGAAGCTTGAAAGACTCAAAACACTGATGATAAATAATGAGAAACGCATAGTCTGACTTCTGAATAAAATGGCTGTTTATTATTTCATAGCAGTATCATCAATGCTGAGCAAACCTAAGATTGGTTCAGCGGCGGTACAGCTTTAGATATCAGTCGTTATAGTGATGTTGTTTGAGGGATTATTCTTGCTATCAGCTCGTGTAATACAGGTTTTATTATTGCTGCTTAACTGCGTGGCTTTAGTAAATTCGCTCTAAACTAATAAAAAGCTTTGAACATATAAATACTGAATAGCGCTTATTATGCATTGAGGAAGGCAAAGGTCTACTTCATGAATAGTGCAAAAAAAATGCCAGCTAATTAGCTGGCATTTTTAAACAAGAGTTAACGCTTTACACTTAAACTGCGGCTTGGAAAATCACGCTGTCAGCTTTCTTGGTGTAAGACTCAATCTCATCAAAGTTCAAGTAACGGTAAGTGTCAGCTGCAGTTGCATCTAACTCTTTCGCGTATTCTTGGTACTCAGCAGGAGAAGGTAAGCGGCCCAATAGTGCAGCGACAGCTGCTAACTCAGCCGATGCTAAGTATACGTTAGCGCCTGTACCTAAACGGTTCGGGAAGTTACGTGTTGAAGTTGAAACAACTGTTGAGTTCTCAGCAACACGTGCTTGGTTACCCATACACAGTGAACAACCTGGGATCTCGATACGCGCACCAACACGACCAAAGATGGCGTAATAACCTTCTTCAGTTAACTGGTCTCTGTCCATCTTCGTTGGTGGAGCAATCCACAAGCGAGTTGGAAGCGTTGTAGCAAACTTATCAAGCATCTTACCAGTTGCACGGAAGTGACCGATGTTTGTCATACAAGAACCAACGAATACTTCGTCAATTTTGGTATCAACAACAGATGATAATAATACTGCATCATCAGGATCGTTTGGTGCACAAAGGATAGGCTCTTTGATATCAGCTAAATCAATTTCGATAACTTCTGCATATTCTGCATCACTATCAGCACTCATTAGCTCAGGGTTCGCGATGAACTCTTCCATACCTTTGATACGACGTTCAATCGTACGACGATCGCCGTAACCTTCAGAGATCATCCACTTCAACATCACGATGTTAGAGTTTAAGTATTCAATGATAGGCTCTTTGTCTAGCTTGATAGTACAACCAGCAGCACTACGTTCAGCAGATGCATCTGACAATTCGAATGCTTGCTCAACTTTAAGGTGCTCTAGACCTTCAATTTCTAATACGCGGCCAGAGAAAGCGTTAATTTTGCCTTTCTTCTCAACCGTTAATAGACCCATTTCAATCGCTTTATGTGGGATAGCATGTACAAGGTCACGTAATGTGATACCCGGCTGCATTTCACCTTTAAAGCGAACCAAAATTGATTCAGGCATATCAAGTGGCATAACACCGGTTGCAGCAGCAAATGCCACAAGACCAGAACCCGCTGGGAATGAAATACCTAATGGGAAACGCGTATGTGAATCACCACCCGTACCTACTGTATCAGGCAGTAGCATACGGTTTAACCAAGAGTGAATAACCCCGTCACCTGGACGAAGTGCAACACCGCCACGATTCATAATGAAATCAGGTAGTGTTTGATGCGTGTTTACATCAATTGGTTTTGGATAAGCGGCAGTGTGACAGAAAGACTGCATGGTCAAATCGGCGCTGAAGCCTAAACATGCTAAATCTTTAAGTTCATCACGTGTCATAGGACCGGTAGTATCTTGAGAACCAACAGAGGTCATCTTAGGCTCACAATATTGGCCAGGACGAACACCTGTTACGCCACATGCTTTACCGACCATCTTCTGTGCAAGGGTATAACCTTTGCTTGAAGCAGCAACATCTTGTGGACGTACAAATACTTCAGAAACACCAAGACCTAACGTTTCACGAGCACGGTCTGTTAAGCCACGGCCAATGATTAATGGAATACGGCCACCAGCACGTACTTCATCTAGTAACACGTCGGTTTTCAGCTCGAAAGTTGAGATGACTTCATCAGTGCCACCACGCTTAACAACGCCTTCATATGGGTAAATGTCGATGACATCGCCCATTTCCATTTTGCTTACGTCTAGCTCAATCGGTAGTGCGCCAGCATCTTCCATAGTGTTAAAGAAGATAGGGGCGATTTTGCCACCTAAACAGAAACCACCAGCACGTTTGTTTGGCACATAAGGGATATCATCGCCCATGAACCATAGCACTGAGTTAGTTGCTGATTTACGTGAAGAACCCGTACCAACAACATCACCTACGTAAACGAGTGGATTACCTTTGGCTTTAAGCGCTTCAATTTCTTTGATTGGGCCAACAGTGCCAGCAACATCAGGTACGATACCGTCACGTGCGTTTTTAAGCATAGCTAACGCGTGTAATGGGATGTCAGGACGTGACCAAGCATCTGGAGCTGGAGACAAGTCATCTGTGTTTGTCTCACCTGATACTTTGAATACGGTAAGTGATACTTTGTCAGCAAGTTTTGGACGGTTTAAGAACCATTCAGCTTCTGCCCAAGAAGTCACGATTTGCTTAGCAAAGTCGTTACCCGCTTGCATTTTTTCTACCACATCGTGGTAAGCATCAAACATTAATAGGGTATTTGATAATGCAGTCACTGCGATTGGCGCAAGTGCATCATTATCTAATTGAGCGATAAGCGGCTCAATGTTGTAACCACCTTGCATGGTACCAAGTAGTTCAGTAGCACGCTCAGTTGAAAGGATTGGTGACGATACAGTGCCTTTGGCTACTGCATCTAAGAATGCCGCTTTTACGTACGCAGCTTCATCAACACCTGGGGGAATACGATTCTCTAATAAGTCAAGAATTACGGCCTCTTCACCAGCAGGCGGAGTCTCAACTAACTTCACTAATTCAGCCACTTGTTGTGCATCTAATGGCTTAGGGACAACACCCTCTGCAGCACGTTCTGCGACGTGTTTACGATATGCTTCTAGCACGGCAACATTCCTCTTTGTTTTGCGCCTAACAGCGAAACTGAACGTCATTTCATATTAATTTATAAAAAAATGACCATTCCACAGGTTCGGGCTTGAAATCCGACCCGTAGTATACTACAGGTTTGCAAAAGTATGAATTAGATCACACTCCATTGGAGACGAAATCGGCACTAAATTTGCGCTCGAAGTATAAATTAACTGCTGCTTTAAACAAATAAAATTAGACAATAGTTTTAAACTACATTTAAATCGAATTAATTCAGTGCCTTACTTAATATCACTTATTTGAATTAAGTATAAAAATTTATTAACTCAATTTGATATATTTTTGCTTTTTTTTTGCTGATTCTGCATAGTCTTTGAACAGTGTTAACTCTAAACCACCGCAAAGCGTACTTATTCAGGTTTTTCGACTAGCTATTCACTATTAACGATTCATTTAGAAAGAGGTCATTATGAGTTCTACAGCATTAGAAGCGGTCATTTTTGATATGGATGGCATTATCATCGACACTGAACCCGCTTGGCAGCGAGCGGAAGTGGAAGTACTCAATCAACTGGGTGTTCCGATCTCAGTGGAAGATGCAGAGATCACAACCGGCTTAAGAATCGACTTTTTAGTGAGTTATTGGTACCAGCGCTATCCTTGGCCAAATTATGATAACCAACAGGTCGCTCAACAGATTATTGATAAAGTAGTGACTTTTATTGAAACCGAAGGTCAACCTATGCGTGGTGTGATTGATGCACTAAACCTTTGCCAGCAAAAGCAGCTTAAAATAGGTTTAGCGACATCTTCATCATCGGATTTAATTACCGCAGTAATGGGTAAGCTCGACATTAAAGAATACTTTATGGCGATTGAGTCTGCTGAAAATCTTAAATATGGTAAGCCACATCCTGAGGTGTACTTAAACTGTGCAGACGCGCTTGGAGTGCACCCGTCACTTTGTTTGGCAATTGAAGACAGTTTTAACGGATTAGTGGCAGCTAGAGCCGCCTCTATGCAAACGGTGGCAATACCAGCAGCTGAGCTTGCCCAACAATCTCGCTGGCAAATTGGCCACCATCAAATCAAGCATCTCGGCTTATTAACTAAGGTACTCGGGTGATACTGGTATTTACATCATAAAAAAGCTGCCCTATGGCAGCTTTTTTATGGTGCTATTTAACGGTTAGAAGTTTTTACCCACGAATAAATAAAATGCCTGTTCACCTGTATCAGTAAAGCCAAAGCCTAAAGCTGCAGGCCCCCAACTGGTGTCAGTTCCTAGATATAGACTTCCTGCGTAAATAAGATCGTCAAAATCAATATCATCTTTAACAACCCACACATTACCGGCTTCAAAGCTTGTTCCGAGATACAGCGGCACATCAGATAATAATACATCTCGACCTAGATCATATTGATAAATCAGTGCCCCAAACGCTTTATGCGCTCCAGCTAATGCACCTTTGTGATAACCCGACAAGTTTAAGAAACCACCGAGTTCTGAAACATGTAGGGTAAACTGTCTATCTACATCCACAGTCGCTAGAGCAACTTTACCGACAATTGCGTGATTACCAAGTTTTAACGCCCCTTTCCAGTCCGCTTCGTATAGCCATGAAACTTCATCAGAGTTTTCTTCTACCGCGCCTGAGTACCTTTCATCTCGAACCGATGCCTTAAAGGTCAATCTTTGGCCTTCTGTAGGGAAACTAATACTGTTTAACGTATCGAACGAAAATGCAAAATAGCCACCAATTGATTCGTAATCTAAATCTTCCTCTGAAACTGCTCTATTAGATAAATCACCAATCTCTCCAACTGCACCAATTTCAATGAGTCCTGCATGTGAGTAGTTGTAGCCTATCCCAAGTTGAACTTGATTAAGAGTATTCTTTAGCTCATAAACTCGATCGTTGCCATCATAGAAATCCCAGTCTTTAATCTCATACTCGTAGGTGATGCGGCTATAAAAATCTTGATCTTTACTTAACGGCTGATAGAACTCAGTGCTGATCCTTTTCTCATAGCCTAAGTCCATTTCATTACGCCACTCGCCCCCATTATCAGTCAACTCGCCCATGGTATAAGCCAAGCTCAATGTGATAGCAGAATCTAAGGTAAAGTCATCTTCCCAGTTAAAGCCGACATCAAAGTAGTTTGGCCCCCAAGATTTGGCCCGGGTGTTTACCGTTAAAATACGTCCCTCTTCAGTATCTTCAAATTCCGCATCCACTCGTTCAAATTTATTTAATGAGTAAAGTCGCTGAATACCTTCTTGGAGTAACTCTTTGGTAATGACCTCACCCTCATCAATGTCTAAGGTATCCCGGAGTAGTTTTTCGCTAACCTTAGAATCATTTTCGAAAACAATCTTAGTTGAGGGGCGGTTTAGTTGATTAACTAATAAGGTTTTCACCGCTTTCTTATTCGCTTGGTAAGCGCGGTACTCAGCCTCACTCACCCCTAAATGAAGCAACATCGGCAGTGCAGCCTGACCCGCAACATGGCCTGCTTCTAATGCTTGCGGCATAATTTCAAAATCTGTGGTGCTCATACCATCAATGGCAGGACGAATAAGTACATCACCTTCACCTAATAAAGTTTTTTGATGTTCAGTGGTCGCCATAGTCAAAATAGTCGATAACTGCTCAAGCACTGCAATCGTGCTATCAAGTTGCTCTTTAGTGGCCAAAGGTGAACCAATATCAATGGCAATTACCACATCAGCGCCCATCGCTTTAACCACATCAATAGGCATATTATTGGAGATGCCACCATCAACAAGTAACTTGCCGTCAATTTCAGCGGGCTGTAATGCACCAGGTACCGTTGCCGATGCTTGCATGGCTTTAACAATGCTGCCTTTTTCTAATACCACGGCATGACTGGTGGCTAAATCGGTGGCTACCGCACGAAAGGGAATAGCTAAATCGTCAAAGTCACCAAATTGTTCGACTAAATCGGTTGAATGGCGCAGCAGCTGAGACATGGTTTGCCCCCGCAATAAGCCACTAGGAGCTGCAAGGCCGCCATTTTTATAACCGACATTGATTGGAATATTATATTTATCACGATGTTGTTTATCACGATGGGAAAGATCTTCCCGAGGAATGGTATCTGAGTAACCCTCAGCCCAAGGAGAGCTGAGCATGATTTCTTCAATTTCTGCAGCGGTATAGCCAAGAGCATACATACCGCCCACATAAGAACCGATACTGGTACCAGTAACATAATCGACAGGAATACGGTTTTGCTCTAACACTTTGAGCACACCAATATGGGCAGAACCTTTTGCGCCACCGCCACTTAATACTAAGCCAACAGAAGGTCGCTCTTTAGCTTGAACAATACTTGTTACTAAGCTCAGTACAATCAACAGTGCGATCTTGCGACCCATATCAAATATCCCTATCTTAAAATTATTATCGGCGCCATTCTAACAAAGAAAAACCAACATTAATAAAACCTTTCAAACCAATAATTAACAGCCTACATTGTCCTTGTTATCTGAATTTACAGTAAGGCCAATAAATTCATCTAACTTTTTACGCGGCATGGGCTTAGCAAAATAATAACCTTGGATGATATAGCAACCACGACTAAAGACTTGCTCCATTTGCTCGTAAGACTCTATACCCTCAGCTACAACGTGTAATTTAAGGTTTCTTGCCAGTTCAATAATACTGCTTACAATCGCCTGATCCGCTTCATTAGTGGCAATATCAATTAAAAATGAACGGTCAATTTTGAGGGTATTTACTTCAAAATTACGCAAATACGCTAACGATGAGTAACCGGTGCCGAAATCATCAATGGCTACCTCAATCCCTAATGCTTTAAGTTGAGTTAAATGAGAGTTAGCAATTTGCAACTCCTTCATCAGCACCCCTTCAGTAATTTCAATAGCCAGGCATTTTGGCGGCATGCCAGTATCAGCTAAAATCACTTTTAAGCTATCAATAAAATCTGTTTGTCTAAACTGCACAGCAGATACATTAACCGACAATTGAAATGGTCCATCATATAATTCATTCCAACGGGCACCGTCTAAACAAGCTTGTCTTAATACCCAGCGATCAATATCAATAATCAAGCCACATGACTCTGCCACTTTGATAAAGATATCAGGGCGAATAAAGCCATCCTGTGGATGCTGCCAGCGAATAAGCGCTTCCATACCGATAAACTTATCACCTTGTAAGATATCGATTTGCGGCTGATAAAATAACTCAAGTTGATTGTTTTCAAGAGCCTTACGCAGCTCCGACTCTATCCTCAAGTGGTATTGCGCCTCGGCATTTCGTTCAGCTGAATAATATTGGAAATTACCACGACCTTCTTCTTTCGCGTGATACATAGCTAAGTCAGCATTTTTAATTAAGGTTTCAGGGTCGAGTGTGTCTTCTGGCCACATGCTAATGCCGATACTGGTAGATACAAAAAACTCCCGCCCAAATAACCTAAATGGCGCACAAATTTCTTTAAGAATGTTTTCTGCTATCGCATTGATTTGGTCTACGTCATCAGCTTGTCTTAATAAAATAACAAACTCATCACCACCAAAACGACACACAAAATGATTATCACCGACACTTCGCTGTAATCGTTTCGCAGCTTCCACCAGCAAAGCGTCACCCATGCTATGGCCATAAGAGTCATTTACATGCTTAAAGCGATCTAAATCTAAAAACAATAATGCTAATTTTTCATTTGTTTGCTGGGCTTGCTGAGTAATCACACTCAACCTACTGTTGAACATTGAGCGGTTTTCTAAACCAGTTAGCATATCGTTATTGGCTAGATGACGTAGGTTTAATTCATTCTGTTTACGGACTGTGATATCAGAGAAGACCACTACATAATGCTGGGTATTACCTTGCTTATCTAGCATCACAGAAATATTGACCCATACAGGAAAATACTGTTCTGACTCGCCAATAAAAGTCAGTTCTCCATTCCAAGAACGCTCATTTTTTAACAAATCATCAATAATTTCAGATTCATTTTTTGAAGGGATTAATGATTCGAAGGATGCGCCTATAAGCTGATTCTGGCTGCTCGGTAATAATGTATTTGCCGCACTATTGAGCACTTTGATTTTTTTATCGTGATCAAGAATCAACATTCCTTCAGAGGTGTTCTCAAATGCTTTGGCGAGTAAGTCGATTTCGTTTTGCAGTTCTCGCTGCTCTGAAATTTCAGTATAAATACCTGCAACTTTATTAAGTTGCCCAGACTCTGCATCACGTGAAACCACTCGACCACGAATTCGCAACCAACCGATATTGTTCTCGCCTCGATAATAGCGAAATTCCATATCGACAGAATTTTGCTCACCCTTAAGTAATCCAACCCACTGTTGATTAACTAACTCCCTATCATCTTCAATAATGGGTAAGTCAGGGATTAAATAAGAAAACTGCCGTCTCTCACCCAAAATGCCGGACTGGTTCTCAAAATGAATACGATTTGAGCCACGATCCCATTCCCATAAATCCGAATCACTGCCTCTTAAAGACTGGCGTAACTTGTCTTCGCTTTCTCTTAAAGCAGTATTGATACCAATGACTCTTCTTACTTGCTTTTGACGCAGCCATACTGATGAAAATGCGAGGAATAAGATGCTAAACAGCACTAGAGCTTTAAACCATTTTGATGCCCACCAATATTCACTAACCGAGAATTGAAATTGAAACGGCTCTGTTGACCAAACGCCCTGTTTCTTATGCAATAACTCAAGGGTGTAATTACCAGCACTTAAGTCAGCAATATTAATTTGAGTCTGACCATCAAGTTGAATATAAGCAGGTTTGTTAACCGAGCCTGATGATACTAATCGATATTTAATATTGATTGGTGCCGTATCGATGTAATCAAATGTCGTCATTTGAAAACTAATCAATTTAGCATCAGGGCGAACCATTTTAAATGAATCAGCGAGTAGAAAAAGCTCAGTTTCTGCTTCATAGAAAACTGAAATTGACTCTAATGAAATTTCTTGACTACGACTTCGATGTTCTAATTTATCAACATCAACTAACATCGCGCCATCAGGGCTGCCGATATACAAGCCGACATTGGGAACATAAAACGAGGCAGCTTCATTGAATTCGGACGCAGTAAAACCATCATTAACGGAAAAAATATCTATTGCTTCTGTTTTTATGTCTTGGCGAATTAAGCTATTTTCACAACCAACAAGATTGTAATGAGCTGTTTTTTCGACAAAATAAACCGTATCGCAATCAACACCCCACAAGTGATTGACAGAAGACACGGCATAACTTTGCAAGTTAAGTAACAGTAACCCTTCTTGATAAGTGCCAAGCCATAAATGGTTTTCATCAACTTGAAGAATATTATTGATGCTGGCATTGGGATATTGACTGACAATGATATCTGATAATGAAACTAGGTTATTTTGCTCGTCCAGATAGCCTAAGTACTTGTCACCACCGACCCAAAGCTTATTACTTCGATCTCGATAGACACTTGAAACACTGGTTCTTGAATGCCTCTCTTCATCTTTAAACAATGGAAATTGTTCTATCTGTGCTAACCCTGGTTGCCAATAATGAACTTCATTGAATGTCCCCCACCAGATCCGCCCATCAATGTGTGGATCTTTATATGAAGTAAATAATTGCTTGCCTCTTAAGCCGTTACTCATAGATGCTAACGCTGAAAAATCAACTTCTTGATTTGACGTTTTGTCATACACAAAAAGGCCATTGGTCGTTGCTAATACAATATGCTTACTGTCTAATGATTCTAGGCTATAAACTGAATCACTACTTTCAAACTCATCAGGTAAATATAAGCTGGACTCCTGAGTTTGCTTATCAACAATATTGAGCCCTCCGTCACCACCTAGCCACAACTTTTCATCTTCGGCATAGACGCTCCAAATCATTTCATTGACCAATTTATACTGAGATGCTTTGTTGAAATAATCTAATAAAAAATCAGGTTTAAGTGCCAATAGAGCTAACCCTTCACCCGAACCACCGACCCAAATTAAACCATATTCATCGATAGCAATATCATCAATATAGTCAATGTCAGAATCACGTTTTAATTCATCTTTATAAGATTTAATCACTTGGGTATCAGGTTGCCAAGAAAGGAGACCTGAAGTGGTCGACATCCATAAATGACCAAGTTTATCCTCAACCAATTTACGGATATTAAGTGGAGCTATATTGACTTTACTAATGGCTTGATTGCTTATATCGACGCTATATAGGCCTTTGTTTGTATACGCCCATATATTCTGTTTACTGTCGATAAACAAACCACGTAATGATGTGCTTTTAACATTCCAATCAATGCTAGATTGTAACTCGCCTTGAGCATTCCTAAGCTCAATCTTATTCGTACTGGAGTATATAAAATGGTTATCTTGTAAACGATTGATGCTATTCCAAGACAACGTCTCATCCAATACAAGGCCATACTCTAGCTGCAGTGAAGTGCTATCAAACATCATCACCCGTCCAGATTCAGTTAATAGCATCACATTATCATTGGCGAGTGTTGTGTGACTGGTAATGGGGTCGTTATCAAAGCTGTCAACAGAGTCTATTAGCAGATTATAAAATTGGTTTGTTGAAATATCATAAAGGGTTAGCGATAAATCACTTTTGAGTAACAGATGGCTATTGCCAACTTTAATTAATGATTTGATATTTTCGTAACTTAACGCATCTGCACTACCTGGTTGATCGATCCGACGTGTTGCAGAACTGCTGACACGATATAAACCTTGTTGAGTGGCTAGCCATACATATCCGTAATCATCAAAAGTAATATCGTTAATGGTGTAATCAATGAGTCCATCTTTGGCATCAAAAAGTCGCTGTACAACGTTGACCGCAAAAGTTTGCGTACAGAAAATACTGGCCAGAAACACGATAGAGAAAAACTGTTTAACGCGTTTTATCATTTCGATGTAATTACTCTTTTTATGACGAATAGTTTTGTTTGGGAGTTTCCTTGCAACTAAATATAGGCTTCATGCCTTACAACAAATGAACATTTAAAATATCACTATTGATACATATTTTAAATATATCACTTACATGTAAATTTAGACCAAAAAAAAGCACCCCGAAAGGTGCTTTAATACAATTATTTACAGGTTATTTTTTCTTCTTTGCTTTTGGGTTAG
The DNA here is from genome assembly GCF_009663145.1 of Shewanella sp. TC10. GTDB lineage: Bacteria > Pseudomonadota > Gammaproteobacteria > Enterobacterales > Shewanellaceae > Shewanella. The sequence continues at coordinate 18,712 of NZ_VKHR01000015.1, read as the reverse complement.
GCAAATCAGTAATTGAACCTTCATAAACTTCAGCAGCAAGACCTACTGATTCATGTAATGTTGGATGAGCATGAATCGTCAATGCTAAATCTTCAGCATCACAACCCATTTCGATTGCTAGGCCAATTTCACCTAATAATTCGCCACCGTTAACACCAACAACAGCACCACCGATAACACGATGAGTTTCTTTGTCGAAGATTAACTTAGTCATACCATCGCTTGCATCTGATGCGATAGCACGGCCACTAGCAGCCCAAGGGAAACTTGCAGTTTCGTAAGCAACGCCTTGCTCTTTTGCTTCTTTCTCAGTTAGACCAACCCATGCAACTTCTGGATCTGTATAAGCAATTGAAGGGATCACTTTAGGGTCGAAGAAGTGCTTAAGACCTGAAATAACTTCAGCAGCAACATGGCCTTCATGCACACCTTTGTGAGCCAGCATTGGTTGACCAACGATATCACCGATAGCGAAGATGTTAGGTACGTTAGTACGTAACTGCTTATCAACATTAATGAAACCACGCTCATCAACATTTACACCAGCTTTTTCAGCATCGATAGATTTGCCGTTTGGTGTACGACCAATAGCGACTAAAACAGCGTCGTAACGGATAGGTTCAGCTGGTGCTTTCTTGCCTTCCATTGTCACGTAAATACCGTCTTCTTTTGCTTCAACCGCAGTCACTTTAGTTTCAAGCATCAAGTTGAATTTCTTCTTGATCTTCTTAGTGAAGATACGAACGATATCTTTATCAGCAGCAGGGATCACTTGGTCAAACATTTCAACTACGTCGATTTCACTGCCAATTGATGAGTAAACTGTACCCATTTCTAGGCCAATAATACCGCCACCCATAACTAACAATTTACCAGGAACTTCTTTTAGCTCTAGTGCGTCAGTCGAGTCCCAAATACGTGGGTCTTCATGTGGAATAAATGGTAGCTCGATTGGGCGAGAACCAGCAGCAATAATCGCGTGTTCAAAGTTGATCACTTTAACGCCGTCTTCACCTTGTACTTCAATAGTGTTTGGCGAAGTGAATTTACCGTAGCCATTAACCACATCAACTTTACGCATTTTAGACATTCCGCCTAATCCGCCAGTTAATTGGCCAACAACTTTTTCTTTAAAGCCTCGTAATTTTTCTAAATCAATCGTTGGTTCACCAAATACAACGCCATGATGGGCAACTTCTTTGGCTTCTTCAATCACTTTAGCAACGTGTAATAATGCTTTTGACGGGATACAACCCACATTCAAACAAACACCACCTAATGTGCTGAAGCGTTCAACAATAACAGTTTCTAAACCTAAATCTGCAGCTCGGAATGCTGCTGAATAGCCTGCAGGGCCTGAACCAAGTACTACTACCTGAGTTTTGATTTCGTTACTCATGTTTTCCTCTATTTTTCTCTTGTTGGCGGAAAAACCGTCCAAACTGCAAAATGTGGTCAAATCTTGTAAGGTGGCCGCATTTTACCCTTTGTTTGACACTGATCACAATCCTGTGACGAGATAAAAAAGGCTGCTCACAATGAGCAGCCTTTTCCTTTACAAAATTAACGTACGGATGTCGCTAAGAATGCTAGATAATGTCACGCTGAAACGTGCTGCCATTGCACCATCGATTACACGATGGTCGTATGATAAGGATAGTGGCAACATGAGCTTAGGCTCAAAATCACTACCATTCCATTTAGGCTTCATTTCAGACTTAGACACACCTAAGATAGCCACATCAGGATAGTTAACGATTGGGGTAAATGCTGTACCACCAATGCCACCTAAACTTGAGATAGTAAAACAGCTACCTTGCATGTCAGCAGACTTAAGCTTGCCATCACGAGCACGAACAGAAATATCCATTAGCTCGCGTGAAAGCTCAACAATGCCTTTCTTGTCTACATCACGTACTACAGGAACCATCAAGCCATTTGGTGTATCAACAGCAACACCAATGTGGAAGTATTTCTTCTGGATTAATGATTCGCCATCAGCACTTAAACTTGAGTTAAACACAGGGAACTCAGCTAGTGCTTTAGCAACCGCTTTCATCATAAAGACGAGTGGCGTGATCTTGTAATCAGCTTTCTTTTTCGCAGCAAGTGTATTCTGCTCTTTACGGAAAGCTTCTAATTCAGTGATGTCAGCTTCGTCAAATTGCGTCACATGTGGAATCGTGACCCAGTTGCGATGTAAGTTAGGGCCAGAGATTTTCTGGATACGGCTTAATGGAATTTCTTCCACTTCACCAAACTTACTAAAATCAACTTTTGGCGCTGCAATCACATTCAATCCACCCGCTCCACCAGCAACTGCTGTTGCAGCTGAGGCTTTAGGACGGCTAAGCTCGTACTTAATAAATGCTTGAACGTCTTCTTTAAGAATACGTCCTTTGCGGCCTGTGCCTTTAACTAAGGTTAAATCAGCACCAAATTCACGCGCTAAGCGGCGAACAGCTGGAGACGCGTGCACTGTACCGGTTTTAGGCTGGCTCCCCGCACTTGGATGATGCGGTACTGGCGCAGCTTTTGCTGGAGCTACAGGAGCAGGCGCACTCGCAACAGGCGCTGGAGCTGAAGCTTGAGCGACAGGAGCAGCTGTTGATGTCGTCTCTACTGTAGCAATGATGCTACCTTGAGAAACTTTATCGCCTACATTTACCGTTAAGCTAACAAGCTTACCTGCAAATGGCGCTGGAACTTCCATAGTTGCTTTATCAGTTTCAAGGGTAATTAACCCTGTATCCACTTCAAGCACATCACCAACGGCAACCAAAACCTCAATAACGTCGACATCAGCTGCATCACCGATATCAGGTACTGCAACTTCTTTCACTTCAACAGTGTTAGTTGCAGGCGCAGCTGCTTGTGGCGCTTCTACTGGAGCAGTGGCAACTTGTTCAGTTGCAGCAGGAGCTACTGAACCGACTTCAAGCATCAATACTAATGAGCCTTGAGAAACTTTATCACCAACAGTCACTTTAAGTTCTTTCACAACACCTGCAGAAGGTGCAGGCACCTCCATAGTGGCTTTGTCAGTTTCTAAAGTGATTAAGCCAGTATCAGCTTCAATTGTTTCACCCACGCTCACCAGTACTTCAATAATATCAACGTTTTCAGCGTCACCAATATCTGGTACTGCAACTTCAATGATTTGAGTACCACCAGCTGCTGGCGCTACAGGAGCCTCAACAACAGGTGCTGCTGGTGCTGGAGCTGCTGCTTGTGGCGCTTCAACAGGAGCCGCCGCAGAAGCTGCATTTAACATGGCAATCAGCTTACCTTCAGCGATGGTATCGCCTACAGCCACTTTTAGCTCGGCTACAGTACCAGCAAACGGCGCTGGAATATCCATGGTTGCTTTGTCGCTTTCAACCGTAAGAATTGAGTCTTCAGCAGCGATTTCATCACCCACTGCAACACAGACTTCAATAACCTGAACTTCATCACCACCGATATCAGGAACCAAAACTTCTTTTAATTCAGCCATTTTGTTTCTCTCTATGCGAACTGTGGGTTGATCTTATCAACGTCAATACCGTATTCCTTGATTGCTTTAGTTAGCACATCAACTGGTATTTCGTTACGGTCGACAAGAGACTTAAGTGAAGCAATAACAATGAACTTAGCATCAACTTCAAAGTGGTGACGTAAATTCTCACGGCTGTCTGAACGACCAAAACCGTCAGTACCTAGCACTTTATAGTCAGTTGGGATGTAAGCACGTAATTGCTCGCCGTAAATCTTCATATAATCTGTAGCGACAATGGCCGGTGCATCTTTCGATAACACTTCAGATATATAAGGTACTTTTGGCGTTTCAGTTGGGTGCAGCATGTTGTAACGCTCAACAGCTTGGCCATCGCGAGTTAACTCGTTAAAGCTAGTCACACTGAATACATCTGTCGTGATACCGAAATCTTTCGATAATGCCACAGCAGCTTTGCGTACTTGCTCTAAAATAGTGCCACTACCCATTAACTGGACAGAGCCTTTACCACTGCCTTGAAGGGTTTCTAGCTTGTAGATACCTTTAACGATACCTTCTTCGCTGCCTTCAGGCATAGCAAGTTGTTCGTAGTTTTCGTTCATGGTGGTTAGGTAGTAGAAAACATCTTCCTGCTCGCCATACATGCGACGAATACCATCTTGAACAATCACTGCAATCTCGTAACCGTAAGTCGGATCATAAGAAATACAGTTAGGGATAGTGTTAGCTAATACATGGCTGTGACCATCTTGATGCTGAAGACCTTCACCATTCAATGTCGTACGACCTGAAGTACCACCGACCATGAAGCCACGAGCTCGCATATCACCTGCAGCCCAAGCCATGTCGCCAATACGTTGGAAACCAAACATTGAGTAGTAAATGTAGAATGGGATCATCGGGGTATCGTTAACCGAGTAACTCGTTGCCGCAGCAACCCAAGATGACATTGCACCTAACTCGTTGATACCTTCTTGCAATACTTGGCCAGTTTTATCTTCACGGTAGTATGCAACTTGATCTGAATCTTGTGGTTCGTACTTTTGTCCTTCATGTGCGTAAATACCCACTTGGCGGAATAAACCTTCCATACCAAAGGTACGCGCTTCATCAGGAATAATCGGTACGATTTGCTTACCGATTTTTTTGTCTTTCAACAATGCAGTTAAGATACGAACAAACGACATCGTGCTTGAGATTTGACGCCCGTTAGAACCTTTCAGTACTGAGTCAAAAATCTTCAATGATGGTACTTCGATATCTTGTGAGAATTTCTCAAGACGTTTTGGCATAGCACCATGTAGAGTTTCACGGCGTGCTTTAAGGTACTTAACTTCTTCTGAGTCAGCACCAGGATGATAGTAAGGAATATCTTCTAACTGATCATCGCTAATTGGGATATTGAAACGATCGCGGAAGTATTTAAGCGACTCAACGCCCATTTTCTTCACGTTATGTGCGATGTTTTTACCTTCACCCGCATCACCCATACCATAACCTTTTACTGTTTTAGCAAGGATTACTGTTGGACGACCTTTGGTGTTTTTAGCATGTTGTAACGCTGCATAGATCTTAACTGGATCATGACCACCACGGTTTAGACGCCAAATGTCATCGTCTGACATGTTAGCAACCATTTCGGCAGTTTCAGGGTATTTGCCAAAGAAGTGCTCACGAGTGTACGCGCCACCTTTAGCTTTACAGTTCTGATATTCACCGTCGACGGTTTCTTCCATTAACTGTAGTAATTTACCGCTAGTATCACGTGCAAGTAATGGATCCCAGTAGCGACCCCAAATGACTTTAACCGCTTCCCAACCAGCGCCGCGGAATTCACCTTCTAACTCTTGAATGATCTTACCGTTACCACGAACAGGACCATCAAGGCGTTGTAAGTTACAGTTAACGATAAACACTAAGTTATCTAACTCTTCACGAGCTGCAAGACCGATAGCACCTAATGTTTCAGGCTCATCACACTCACCATCACCTAAGAAACAGTAAACAGTTTGCTCTGAACAATCTTTTAAGCCACGGTCAGTAAGGTACTTAAGGAAACGTGCTTGGTAAATTGCTTGAATCGGACCAAGACCCATAGATACTGTCGGGAACTGCCAGTAATCAGGCATTAATTTAGGATGCGGGTACGAAGATAAACCTTTGCCATCAACTTCTTGACGGAAACCGTTCATTTGATCTTCGCTAATACGACCTTCTAAGAAAGAGCGAGAGTAAATACCTGGCGCAATATGTCCTTGGTAATAAACTAAATCGCCACCATCTTTTTCATTCGGTGCGCGGAAGAAGTGGTTAAAACACACGTCATAAATAGTCGCACTAGAAGCAAAACTTGAAATGTGACCACCTAGCTCTAAATCTTTCTTAGAACCACGTAATACCATTGCAAGGGCATTCCAACGAACGATTGCACGAATGCGACGCTCCATTTCCTGATCGCCAGGCATATGTGGCTCTTGGCCAGAAGGAATCGTATTCAAATAAGCGGTAGTCGCTTTATATGGTAGATGGGTACCATTGCGGCGAGCTTTATCGATTAATTGTTCAAGTAGATAATGCGCACGTTCAGGGCCTTCTTGCTCTAATACCGCTTGCAGTGAATCTACCCACTCTTGAGTTTCTAATGGATCTAAGTCTTGTAGCATATCTTCAGACATGTCGCTGTCCTTCTCTAGATACTGATAATTAATGTGTTTCGGTCAATTTATAATGAGGTTTCACTATAATTTGTATCAAACACCGCTCTTTAAACGGCGCAAGCTACGCTGCAACCGACTGTCTTCTTCCCTCACAGACAACATAACTTCCTCGATATAACTTAAATGTTCATTCGAGGCTTCACGTGCCGCATCAGGGTCGCGGCGAACGATGGCAGCGAGTAATGCTCGTCTGTGCTCATTCGCCATTGTAGATGCTTCTTCGCGACGGCTTAGAAGCTCTAAGTTCTGTGCTACGTTTTTGTGTAACACAGGGGTTAAACTAAGTACTAGGTGTAACATTGCTACGTTGTGAGAGGCTTCAGCGACTGCACGATAAAAACGTACAATGGCATCTGCTTGTGCTTCCACATTTACAGCAGCTTCAACTTCATTAATAGAACGCTTGATGCTTTGCATGTCGGCGTCATTTCCACGAAGCGCAGCAAAGTAAGCCATCATTCCTTCTGTCGCATGACGGAACTCAAGTAAGTCGTACTGACTTTCTGAATCGTTATGCATCAATTCAACAATAGGATCAGCTAGGCTTTGCCATAGTTGTTCTTTTACATATGTACCACCACCTTGGCGGCGCATTAGCAGCCCTTTGGCTTCCAATTTTTGAATAGCTTCACGCAGTGAAGGACGCGACACTTCAAACTGCAATGCGAGTTCACGCTCTGGCGGTAACTTCTGGCCAGGCTGTAAACTACCTTCAAGGATCATGCGCTCTAATTGTTCCATGATCACATCTGAAATTTTTGGCTGGGTTATTTTGCTATAAGCCATTTGGCCCTCAGCTCCGTTGTCAATTGGTCTTACCAATTTATATGAGATAGCGCACTTTATCAAATCAAACATTTGATGTCTAGTTAGGCTAGTGTTGAATGGATGTTAGCTGAAGGTTTAAAACGCTCCCACTCTCAAACGAATAAGAGCATAACGAAAAAAACCTTCAAAGGGGTCTGACCATTTACTAAACGCGACCACTGAAGGGTTGCGAATCAAGTAAACCTAATTACTGCCACTTAATTCGCCATATTTTCCTGTTAAACATTAGCAGTAAATACAAGGCTTGAATGGCTAAAAAATAAAAACTGTTTTTCTATTTTAAATTAATATTAGTTATACATTAATTAGGGCCTGTTGTTCTTTACTGGTTAAATTTTGTTCGAAATAAAAGCGTTTTAATCGAGGCGAATGAATTGATGCCTAGTCATCTAAGCAAAGTTCATTCAACAAAGAGTAAAACGCTTTTAGTCGAACCCTTCGGGCAGCGTTTGTTGGTCATTTTTACTGCGTTATCGACTTTTTATGTAGAATAACTACACCACAAAGTCTCTGCCTTGTACAAATGGCCAACAATTCGCTGCAAAAACAACCTCGAAAGATCAACAGGCCCTAATATTAATCACTTTATTACCTTAACGATTATCGAAGCGCTAACTGAAACCTAACTCACTAGGCCAAAGATAGTCAGGACTGATAAAACAGTAAGTAAAAGGATAAAATTACGCTTACTCAGAGCCAGTAAGGCTAATGTTGGTTGCACACACACAGGCGCTGAAGTTGACTCTGGAATTGTTTCTGCAGCTAGAGCTGTATAGGTGACAATATTCTTTGCTTTATTACTGGCACTGAATGACTGCTTTCTCCATTCAGAAATCCCTGCTGCAAAATGGCCACTCAATACAAAGCCAAAACTAAATACTCGACTTGGCAACCAATCGAGTAAAAATAATAATTTACTGATGAACGGCATCTCTAATTTGTTTTGTTGATTATATTGATCATAAAAACGGACAGAACAATAAAGCACGGCGCCAACTGGCCCGAAGCAAATTAAAAATAATGCCACAGCGCCATAGTAACGATAATTAACCCAAGCAACTGTTTTACCTATTTGCTGGCCTAAATCGTTTTCATCAACGGCATCTAAACACTCGCTGCAATCCAAGTTTTCAGCATAGTGGTAACACGCTTGCACATCACCACGACATGCAGCCAGCATGTATTTTTTAAAGCTGGCCCTAAGGCTTTGATGGCTTAAGCAAAAAATAGAGATAGTAACCCACAACAAAAGTGTAATGAGATCATAAAAAACACCATCAATGAGGAACAATAAGAGAAAAACAATAACGGCAGGAATTAATACCACGGCTGACACAGCTAGGGCTGAATCTAGTTTTTTATCTTTCCAGAATAATTGCTGATATTTAGCGAGCATAGAGTCAAATTGCCAGCTTGCGGGTAACAATTTAAGTCGCTCAACCATAATCGCAATTAATAAAGAAAATAGTGCCATGAGACTCCTGTTTACTGCCTAAGAAGTGAAAGCTAAAAACTTTTCTGCATCAGTCAACTTCAAACTTATCAACCAGCCTGTTTAAGTTTATAGAGTTAGCTGATAAATGAACTCGTTGAAAGTAATTATTCGACTAATAAACCAAAATAACGCTGCCAGTCAAAACTGTCTCCAGGATCAGTTTTTCTCCCTGGCGCGATATCACAATGCCCTACAATTTTGCTCTGCTTAAGCATAGGATATTCATTAAATAACTCCAAGGTTAATTGAGCTAAAACTTGATATTGCTCATTAGCATACGGGTCTGTATCAGTCCCTTCAAGTTCGATACCAATCGTAAAATCATTACAGTTCTCACGGCCATTTAATGTAGAAACACCAGCATGCCAAGCTCTATCATCACAACTGACATATTGTACAAGCTCACCATCACGGCGAATTAAAAAGTGTGCCGATACTTCCAGTCCTACTAACTCCCTAAAACTTGCATCAGCCGTTGCATCTAAACAGCCTTGAAACAAACCATCAATATGGGGCAAACCATAGCAGCCTGCTGGTAAACTAATATTGTGAATAACCAAACCGCTGACTTCATTTAATGGCCGCTGATTAAAATGTGGCGACTTACATATTCGGGCAGTTTGATGCCAACCATCTTTCATCTTATTCTTCATAATGTTAATAAATAGCCAATTAGTCAAAAAGATATAATGGACAAACAATATTACTCCATCAAAACACGTTCAATATACCAGTAAAATGTATCAATCCAGCGCTATATTTTAAAATAACAACTGTGGTAAAGTTGGCGAAATACCTGTTTTATAATCAGCTGGTCGCAAATTTTCCTCACCAGCTTGATGTCGCTGTTATAGCAAGGACATATCTCATGATTGAAAATGACATCCGTCACGCCGTAAAAACCGCACTTGATGAAGATTTAGGGCATACCCCTTCAAACACTCCCCAAGATATCTTAGCTGCAGATATTACAGCTCAACTCATTCCTGCTGATAAGTATGCAGAAGCCGAGCTTATCACCCGAGAAGAAGGTGTCTTTTGTGGCAAAGCTTGGGCTGAACAAGTCTTTAATCAATTAGGTGGTGAAGTAGCCTTACATTGGCATGTGGATGACGGCGACTTACTTGTTCCTAACCAAGTATTATGTGAACTATCAGGTCCAGCTCGAGCTATTTTAACTGGCGAGCGAACGGCAATGAACTTCATTCAAACCTTATCTGGTGTTGCCAGCTTAACCAAACACTATGTTGATAAACTAGCAGGCACTCACACTCGTTTGCTAGACACTCGAAAAACTATCCCAGGCCTGCGTACTGCGCAAAAATATGCAGTAACTTGCGGCGGCGGCAAGAATCACCGTATTGGATTATTTGATGCCTTCTTAATTAAAGAAAACCATATCATGGCCTGCGGCAATATTGATTTAGCGATTAAAGCCGCTCGAGAGCTCGATAATGAAAAACCAGTCGAAGTGGAAGTCGAATCAATTGCCGAGCTGACTGAAGCACTTGAAGCGGGCTCTGACATTATTATGCTAGATAACTTTGATGTCACCATGATGATTGAAGCCGTAAGCTTAAATAATCAATTAAAAGAACAAGGCAAAGGGGCTAAGTTAGAAGTATCTGGCAATGTAACCATAGATGCCATCGCAGATTTTGCTAAAACTGGTGTGGATTACATATCAGTAGGAGCGCTAACTAAGCATGTTAAAGCACTCGATTTATCATTACGTCTGAAATCTTAGCGCCTGACTTGTCTCTGAAATAATGAGTTACTGAAAATTAGTCTCTGAATTTAATGACTGACATTTAGTGCTGAAATTTAGTGACTGAAGTTTTGTCCCTGAAATTTAGTGCTGAAATTGTATTCAGGAGTCCGAGTCAAGAGCTCGTCAATGAACCAATGCATGAGCGGGTGAATTGAAAGCCAATAGCTTCGCAAGCAAGTGCTTTTAGCAATAAAACTGAAGACAATTTCACTCTCAAACTAAAGCCTGTATTGCACAGGCTTTTAATCATTAATCTCAAAGCGAGTTATCAGAAAGCAACCTAACCGAAACCACCTATCTAAAATCTCTTATCTAAAGCCTCTAACTCAAAATTTCTTATTAAGAATGACTCAATTGAAAAGTGACTTAATTGAAAAATAAAATCTACTACATTTATATAGAGAAAATGAATAATTAAATTAAAAACCAATAGCACGTAATAAGAGCAATTTTTTGAGCAGACTAATCTTTGAGCTGACTAATAATTGCCATCAAATAAAGCCAAGCCCCAAATGAAATAACCTAAGAGGTCATACCATTAATTCATGCTCATATATATAATACTAATTTCTATATATTCATCAAATTTTCATCTATTTTTAACAGCCAGAATTTTGACTTTTCATTCTGACAGTCAATTATTATTCAATACACCGCAAACCTGTCATAAAAATGTTAACAAACACTCCCCACTAAACGTTAAAAACCTATCAAAAAGCCTTTTTTTCACACTTTAACCCGATAAAGTATTCCCTTTTTGGTAACTTTATAATAACGTTCACTACAGGTGAGTTAAAGTTCAAACTCAGCATTTAACAAATTGCTTTTCAAAGTGTTATGAGTGTAACAGTCGATTGCTTTGATAAGCTGTTTTCAAATGTGAACTTTGAACCCAGCACTCCATTAGCGATGTAACAACAATGTTACTTCACTAATTGTTGTTGAAGACAGAGTGGCGAATACTCGAACACTGCTCTATTCTTTAACACTAATGTAACAGTGAGGCTGATATATTATCCAGAAATGGTGAGTTATTTCAGAACGCAAACTGGCAGCATTAACCATTTTAATAAGAACACACTAGTTTACTAATGTCGGAAGGATTGTGGTGATAGGACACCACTTAACATTATTAAGGGCCTTTAATAATATTAAGTTTCAAGGATAAGAACAAACCCGAAGCAACACTAAAGCATCACAAAAGAGAGAGATAAAAAATGAAAAGCATTAACCAAATCAAAAACGCTAAGGGTTTTACTCTTATTGAATTAATGATCGTAGTAGCGATCATCGGTATTCTTGCAGCAATCGCATTGCCTGCTTACCAAGATTACACAGTTAAGTCACAAGCTGGATCTGCTTACTCTGAAATTTCGGGATTAAAATCTGCATTTGAAATCGCAGTCAACGAAGGGAAAGCACCTTCAGTGACTGCTACTGACGCAGGTTACATCGGTCAAACAGCTACAGGTGGCACTTATTGTGACATAGCGTTAACAGGAACAACTGTTATCGAATGTACTGCGGTTGGTGGTAATGCGGATAAGTTTAAAGGTAAAAAGCTTACACTAACAAGAACTGCTGAAGGCGTTTGGGGTTGTACAACAGATTTAGAAGCCAAATTTAGACCTGGAAGCTGTGGCGCAGCTGTTGCTCCTTAGTCGCAAAGTAATCATGCTTAAAGGCAGCTATATGCTGCCTTTTTTTGTCTTTGGAAGACAGTCTTTATTGTGCCATAATCAAATATATCATTATGTTAGCTGAGCCAAAAAATATGCCATCATCGGGGTTAAATTTAGGTCTTTCTACCTTATTTATTCGAAAAAATTTGCTAACAGAAGAGCAAATTGCTTTAGTTATTGCCCAATCAAGGAAATCTAAAACCTCACTAGTTACAGCGATTATCCAATCCAAACTACTCACTTCAAGAGAAATTGCGGAGCTGTGCTATGAGGAATATGGCACACCTTTATTAGATCTATCAGAATTTGATGTTTCCAATATTCCTGAAGAAATCCTCAATAAAAAGCTAATTGCTAACCATAGTTGCCTCCCCTTATTTAAGCGCAGCAATCGACTTTACATTGCTACATCAGACCCTACGAATATTGCAGCTTTAGAAGACTTTCAATTTAGCCTTGGGCTTCACGCCGAAGCGATTATTGTAGAAGATGACAAGCTGAATGCCATTCTAGAAAAAGTACTTGAAGACGACATTTCAGGCTTAGGTCTTGATGGTATGGATGAAGAAGCTCTTGCGGGTATTGAGGTTACAGACACTGACAAGCGCGAAGAAGAGCAAGCTGAAAGTAGCGATGATGCCCCCATTGTCATATATATCAACAAAATTCTGACCGACGCCATCAGAAAAGGAGCGTCAGATTTACATTTTGAACCTTACGAGAAACGTTACCGTATTCGCTTTCGTATTGATGGTATCTTACATGAGGTTTCTGAACCCCCTGTTAACCTTTCAAGCCGGATTTCTGCCCGCTTAAAAGTGATGTCGAAACTTGATATCGCTGAACGGCGTGTGCCGCAAGATGGCCGGATTAAAATGAAACTGTCACGTACTAAATCTATCGATTTCCGTGTCAGTACTTTGCCCACTATTTGGGGCGAAAAAATTGTAATGCGTATTTTAGACTCATCGTCAGCTCAACTGGGTATTGAAAAGCTAGGTTATGAAGATGATCAGCGATTACTTTATGAAGAAATGCTCGCCAAACCTCAAGGAATGATCCTTGTAACAGGGCCAACCGGCTCTGGTAAAACCGTATCCCTTTATACTGGCCTTAATATTCTTAACACCGAAGAGCGTAATATATCCACCGCAGAAGATCCTGTTGAAATTAACTTAGAGGGCGTAAACCAAGTACACATTAATTTAAAAGCCGGTTTAACCTTTGCTTCGGCGCTTCGTTCATTTTTACGTCAAGATCCAGATGTGGTGATGGTGGGTGAAATTCGTGATTTAGAAACGGCAGAAATCGCCATTAAAGCAGCACAAACTGGCCACTTGGTATTATCAACTCTGCATACAAACTCAGCCGCAGAAACATTAACACGTTTAATCAATATGGGAGTGCCTGGTTATAATATTGCCAGCTCCGTTAACCTGATTATCGCACAGCGCTTAGCAAGGCGTTTATGCCCAGAATGTAAAGCGCCTGAAGATGTGCCTGTAGAAGAACTTCAGCGCTTAGGTTTTACTGAAAACTCAATCTCTAACGGTTTTACTGTCTTTAAACCTATTGGTTGCGACCATTGTTCAGGTGGCTACAAGGGACGTGTCGGGATTTACGAAGTGATGAAAATGACCGATGAGATTGCAAGAACAATTATGGAAGGCGGCAACTCCTTACAAATAGCAAAACAAGCAGAAGCTAGTGGAATGAGGGATTTACGCTTATCTGGATTATTAAAAGTCACCAAAGGAATTACCAGCATCGCTGAGGTAAACCGGGTAACTAGTTTTAGTTAGTTTGGATGCTCTTTTCATCATCAGCATTGCACATAATAAATAAAAAGGGATTTGCTTTATGGCAACAGCATCAGCAAGAAGAAAACCATCAATAAACAAAAAATCTAAAAAAGATACGAAACACCAACCAAAAACTTTTACCTTTGAGTGGAAGGGCGTCAATAGAGACGGTCAACGCACTTCAGGTGAACTCCGTGGTGCGTCGATTGCCGAGATCCGAAGTGTATTAAAAGCACAAGGCGTGACTCCCAAGGGAGTGCGCAAAAAAGCAACCCCTTTGTTCAAGTCGGAAAAGAAAATCACTGCAATGGATATTGCGATGATTACGCGTCAAATATCAACAATGCTGTCTGCTGGCGTACCTTTAGTAACAACGATAGAACTCTTAGGCAAAGGCCATGAAAAAGCCAAAGTTAGAGAGTTGCTGAGTACTATCCTTTCAGATGTTCAATCAGGTATCCCGCTATCTGATGCCTTAAGGCCACATAGGCAATATTTTGATGACCTATATGTAGATTTAGTTGCTGCTGGTGAACATTCAGGTTCTTTGGATGCTGTATTTGATCGTATTGCTACTTACAGAGAAAAAGCCGAAGCACTTAAATCCAAAATTAAAAAAGCCATGTTCTATCCTGCTGCAGTTGTCGTGGTTGCTATTGCAGTTACTGTATTGCTGTTATTGTTTGTCGTACCGCAATTTGAAGAAATTTTTAATGGATTTGGCGCTGAATTACCTGCATTTACACAATTGATTATTAGTATTTCGGAGTGGCTACAAAGTTCTTGGTATTATTTTGCAATAGCCATAGTAATAGGAATATTTTTGTTTAGGCGCGCACACAGAAACTCACAAGCCTTTCGTGATAGAGTCGATGAAGCTCTACTTAAAATACCTGCGATTGGTAACATTTTACATAAAGCTGCTATGTCAAGGTTTGCACGAACTTTGGCTACCACCTTCTCGGCCGGTGTTCCATTGATTGATGGTTTAGAATCTGCAGCAGGGGCTTCTGGTAACGCCGTATATAAGAAAGCATTATTAAAAGTACGACAAGAAGTTATGTCAGGCATGCAGATGAATGTTGCTATGCGCACAACTGGCTTGTTTCCAGATATGCTGATTCAAATGGTAATGATTGGCGAAGAGTCGGGCGGACTAGATGATATGCTTAATAAAGTTGCCAATATTTATGAAATGCAGGTTGATGATGCAGTCGATGGTTTATCTAGCTTGATTGAACCGATTATGATGGTAGTTATTGGTACCATTGTTGGTGGATTAATTATCGGTATGTATTTACCAATCTTTGAAATGGGCAATGTTGTCGGTTAACAGATAATAATTAATAAAAAATAAGAATAATAATTATGAATGATTTTATTAATAGTTTTATAAGCTCTATGAGCCAATCTCCTTGGCTCTTTATTTCAATCAGCTTTATTTTTGCTGCCACCATTGGCAGCTTTCTAAACGTTGTCATTCACCGCTTTCCGGTGATGATGAAACGTGAATGGCAAAGTGAGTGTAATTATTATTTATCTGAGTATCACCCTGATATCGTCAAAGAAGTGGGCGAGAAAAGGCTAAATAAGCCCATAGATCAATACCCTGAAAAATATAACCTAGTTGTTCCAGGTTCTGCTTGCCCTAAATGTAAAGCAGATATTAAGCCTTGGCATAATATACCGATTTTAGGTTGGTTAATGATCGGTGGTAAATGTGCCAATTGTAAGACATCGATCAGCGCAAGATATCCAGTATTTGAATTAATAACGGGTCTTTTAGTAGCAACACTCGCTTGGCACTTTGGCCCAACTTGGCAGTTTTTATATGCATCAATTCTAACCTTTGTCTTAGTTGCATTAACTGGTATTGATTTAGATGAAATGCTGCTGCCTGATCAACTAACCCTGCCTATTTTATGGTTAGGACTAATTATTAACCTTAAAGGCGTTTATGCTAGCCCAACAGATGCAGTTATTGGTGCTGCTGCAGGTTACCTGAGTCTTTGGTCTGTTTTTTGGCTATTTAAACTAGCAACAGGCAAAGAAGGTATGGGCTATGGTGACTTTAAATTACTTGCCGTATTTGGTGCTTGGTTAGGCTGGCAATTTCTACCTTTAATTATTCTCCTTTCATCATTAGTTGGCGCAATCATTGGTATATCTATGATGCTCACTAAAAAACTAACCAGAGAAAACCCTATTCCTTTTGGCCCATACATAGCCATTGCCGGCTGGGTTGCGCTTGTCTGGGGTCAAGATATCATTAATTGGTATTTAGGTACTCTTTAGGGTTTGGAGTAACCTATGGCAGACTTTATTGTGGGTCTAACAGGCGGAATTGGTTCGGGGAAAACAACTATCGCGAATCAATTTTTTGATCTAGGAATTGAACTAGTCGATGCAGATGTTATAGCCCGCGAAGTAGTAGAAAAAGGCACTGATGGGTTTAAAAAAATAACCTCACACTTTGGCTCTGAAGTCATTGATGACAGCGGCTCCTTAGATAGAGCAAAACTACGCATTAAGATATTTAACAATGAAACTGAAAGGCAATGGTTAAATAATCTGCTACATCCTCTAATAAGAAGTCATATGCTCAATGCAGTAGAAAATGCTACGTCTCCTTATGTAATTATGATTGTTCCCTTGCTATTTGAGAATGGGTTAGATAGTTTAGTCAATACGACTTTAGTGGTGGATATTCCACCACACGAACAGATAGCTAGAACAGCAAAGCGAGATGGGGTAAATTCAACTGAAGTTAAGAAGATTCTTAACCGACAGATGAGTAGAGAATTAAGACTTAAACAGGCTGATAATGTCATCGACAATACTCAGTCTCCCGAAGAATTACGAAACACTGTTCAGTTATTACATTTGAAATATTTAGCTCAAGCTTCATCAGCATAGATAAAAACAATGAATAACGATTTAATATACGAACAACCGTTAAATGAAAAAACTAGAAGCTATCTACGCCTAGAATATTTAGCGGATCAATTAAATCACCATACAGAAATTGACAATCAACACCACTGTTTTTATCCCCTTTTCTCATTAGCAGAATTAACAGATAGGTGCGATTACCGCTCTGATATTCTCAAAGATATAGAAAAACAACTAATCGTTTTAACAAAATGGCATGCTTTGCCTCATGTTGATAAACCACAAATACAAAACATAATAGATCAACTTCACGCCTCTAAAGGCCCTTTGCAAACTAATGAAAGAATTGGTTGCCACTTAAAACAAGATCGATTTATTGCTGCTTTAAAACAAAGATTTGGCATGCCTGGTGCCTGTTGTAACTTTGATTTACCACAACTACACTTTTGGCTAGCCAAACCCTGGGATAAAAGACAGGAAGATTTAAGATCTTGGCTTGATAATTTTTTGCCTATTCTTAAGCCCATTAAACTTTTACTAGAACTCACTAGAAGTACTGCAGAATTTAGAAGCACAGAAGCTCACCAAGGGTTTTATCAAGGTAATAGTCCGCAAACCTTATCTTTAATTAGAGTTCAAATCGAGCACACTCAATATTGCTACCCAACTATTAGCGGCCATAAAAATAGATATGCAATCCACTTTGTCGATTTCGAAAATCAAAAACATACTGATAAATTAGTCAAATTCAAGCTAGCTACTTGTAACTAAATTCTTTAGGATCACTCTATATTTATTAGTGAGATCATTTATGCCTATTTCTGTAAAATGTCCGATTTGCCAAGCTGAAGTAATTTGGGAGCAAGAATCAAAATTCAAACCTTTTTGTAGTGAACGCTGCAAAATGATTGATTTAGGTGATTGGGCAAGTGAAAAGCACACCATTCCAGTTAAGCCAGAGTTTGATCATGAAACCTTAGATACTGAAGGTTTTGATGAAGGCGACTTTTTTAAACACTAGAATTGGTACTTATAAATGAAAAGAATACATGTGGCAGTTGGCATCATAATAAATACTGAACAACAAATTTTATTAGCAAAGCGTCCAGAGCATCTTCACCAAGGCGGTAAATGGGAGTTTCCTGGTGGTAAAGTGGAAAAAGGTGAAACAGTCACACAAGCGCTTATTAGAGAGCTTAAAGAAGAAGTTAACTTAGATGTAGCTTCAACAGAAGCATTCATGGATATCTCTCATAATTACCCTGATAAGCATGTTTTACTAGATATTCACCTTGTTAAACAATTTAAAGGTGCAGGGCAAGGTTTAGAAGGACAAAAAGTACAATGGGTCAATAGTGAGGAGTTAGAACTCTTTGACTTCCCAGAAGCTAACTTACCTATCTTAGATAAGATAAGACAGCTTAACCTTTGATATCGAGATATTCTATCAATCAAGTGGTGAAATTTACATTCATCACTAAGCTATTGTTCATCCAGCCCCTCTGCTATAACCGATATCGATAACCTCTGTAGCCTTAGTGATAGAAGTTAATTAGCGATTTATCCTTATTCGTATTTGTACCTAAGTAAAGACACAAAAAAGTCCGATACGTAAGTAACGGGCTATCTGCTCTCAATTAAGTGAAATTTGGCACTTGGCAATAACCTGCTTTTACATGGGCATATCGTCTGCACTATCTATTCAATAAGCTGCTAGATTAGATAGCTCGCTCAAATAACAAACACAAAAAAGCCCGCTACATCAGTAACGGGCTATCTGCTCTCTTAAAAGAGAAATTAGGCGCTTGGCAATGACCTACTTTCACATGGGGAGACCCCACACTATCATCGGCGCTATTGCGTTTCACTACTGAGTTCGGGATGGGATCAGGTGGGACCACAATGCTATTGTCACCAAGCAAATTCGGGTGTTAATCGCTGTCGCAATTAACKAAATTCGGAAAGCTGTTCTTTGAGTTTCGAGTACATGGATGTACTTGATGTCATCAATGCAGGAGCATTTTATGAC
>NZ_VKHR01000070.1 GCF_009663145.1 Shewanella sp. TC10 | reverse complement strand
CAAGTCGCTACGACYTGAGCGCCAATTGCTGCAGGTAAACCAAAGCCCATTGTTCCTAGCCCAGCGCTGGATAAGTGATCTTCAGGGCGACGGAACCACATATGCTGCGCCACCCACATTTGGTGCTGGCCAACATCACAGCTGACAACACTGTCTTCAGGCAATTTATTTGCTAATCGACGTAACATCGCAGGGGCATAAATCAACTCCCCAGGATGTTGATAGTCCCATTGATGTTCACGGTATAACTCTTCAACTTCACGTTGCCACTGGCCAAGCTCTAGTGACTTAAACTCTAGTGACTTAGACTCTAGTGACATAGATAAGGCAGGCAACACTTGACGTAAATCCGCAGAAATTGCGACATCGGCTTGGCGTAATTTATTTATCTCTGCAATATCGATATCAAGGTGTAACACCTTGGCATTTCCTGCAAATGTCGCTAAACGTCCTGTCACCCGATCATCAAAACGTGCCCCAACCACAATCAATAAATCACAGGCTTGTACGGCCAAGTTTGCCGCTTTACCACCGTGCATACCTAACATCCCTAAGTAACCTTTGGTGCCATGCTCTATTGCACCAAGTCCTTTTAAGGTTGCCACCGATGGTATGCCTGTTTTATCAATAAACTGGCGTAAATGATCGACCGCGCCAGCCATACCTACACCACCGCCAACATACAGGATTGGTTTTTTAGCTTGCTGTAATAATTGACTAGCAGCTTCAATAGCACTGACTTCTGGCTCAGGTTCTTCATTCACAGTAAGCAGTGGCGTTTTATATTCAAGCTCAGCGATTTGTATGTCTTTGGGAATATCAACTAATACTGGCCCTGGACGCCCTGAAGCAGCAATTTCAAACGCTTTATACAGTGTCGGAATTAGCTCATTAATATCGGTCACCATAAAGTTGTGTTTGGTGCACGACAATGACATGCCTAATACATCGATTTCTTGAAAAGCATCTGTGCCAATCACTGCTGTTGAAACTTGACCAGTAATCGCCACCACAGGAACTGAATCTAGCAGAGCATCAGACAATGACGTAATAAGGTTAGTCGCACCTGGACCTGAAGTCGCAAAACATACCCCAGTTTTACCACTGGCTCTGGCATAGCCTACAGCCGCAAATGCAGCGCCTTGCTCATGGCGGCTTAAAAGGTGTTCAACGGGATGACCATACAAGGCATCATAAATCGGCATAATCGCACCACCAGGGTAACCAAAAACAGTTGTAACCCCATGTGCGGCCAATACTTTAATGACTGCGTCTGCGCCTCGCATTTTCTGCTCTGTATCCATAGTCGTATTCTCGTCATTCGTCAGCAATTACTGGTTTTAAAAAAGTGTTCTGTGATAAATCATCATTGAAGCGTTAGATTAATTAGGCCTAGAAAACAAAAAACCCCCGGTCCTTTCGGAGCGGGGGTTTTTGCAAATTCTGACTATTAACTCAGTCTCGTTGCCAAACGCCACCCCCGCGGTGACTTAATAATCACGACGGTAATAATCACAATAATGAGTTGGGCAGTTTGGTTTAACATGTCTATCTGAGTCCTAAAAAATATTTGTTAAGTCTTCTGTCAAATCCGGCTCCTTGCCAGACTTGTTTATAATTTATTCTCTATAGGAGTACCATAAAGTGATTTATAAACACAACAAAAAATCCTGTGTTGCAAAAAAAATTCAGCTTCCCTGCCGAGACAATGCAAACAACAACAAAATCTAAAGCTATGATGAGAAAGATAAACCTGAGTATTCACTCGTAATATTCTGGCTTATTTTTTCACCCTAAAATTCTTAGATTGTTTCTACTCCCCCATCTAGAAAAGTAGATTTGATGCCTGCCCGATAGCCTAGCTGAACAGGTACTTCACAACACAATCAACAAATATTAGCTAGCTTCAACAATACCTTTCATATCAGTCATGTAACCGCGTAATTCTGCTCCGATAAACTCAACATCCGTATGACGAATCGCTTCATTCACTTCAATTAAACGCTTGTTATCAACACTGTTTGAACCTTCTTTAAGGCCTGCACCCAATAACTCTGGCGACATAGCTTTAACGTAATCAGTCAGTAATGGCACAGCTGCATGGTTGAATAAATAACAACCATATTCTGCAGTATCAGAAATCACGACGTTCATTTCGTATAAACGTTTACGTGCAATCGTGTTGGCAATTAATGGCGTTTCATGCAGAGACTCATAGTACGCAGACTCTTCAATGATGCCCGCTGCAACCATAGTATCGAATGCAAGCTCAACACCTGCTTTGATCATGGCAACTAAGAAGATGCCTTTATCAAAGTAAGTTTGCTCATCAATATGTTCATCAGATGCTGGCGAATTTTCAAAAGCTGTTTCGTTAGTTTCAGCTCTCCAACGCAATAGGTTTGCGTCATCGTTAGCCCAATCAGCCATCATAGTGCGAGAGAATTCACCACTGATAATGTCATCCATGTGCTTTTCAAATAATGGCTTAAGAATCACTTTTAATTCTTCAGCAACTTCAAAAGCTTTTACTTTGCCTGGGTTTGATAAACGGTCCATCATGTTAGTGATGCCGCCATGTTTAAGCGCCTCAGTCACCGTTTCCCAACCTTGTTGGATTAACTTTCCTGCGTAGCCTGGCTCAACACCGTCAGCAACCATTTTCTCGTAACCAAGAATGGCGCCAGTTTGTAACATGCCACAAAGAATCGTTTGCTCACCCATTAAGTCAGACTTAACTTCAGCGACAAATGAAGACAGTAAAACACCTGCACGATCGCCACCAGTTGCACTTGCATAGGCTTTAGCAATGGCAAGACCATCACCTTTAGGGTCGTTTTCAGGGTGAACAGCGATAAGCGTTGGTACACCAAAACCACGCTTATATTCTTCACGTACTTCAGTACCAGGACACTTAGGTGCAACCATCACAACTGTGATATCTGAACGAACCTGCATGCCTTCTTCAACGATGTTAAAACCGTGAGAGTAAGACAAGGTAGACCCTTGCTTCATCAATGGCATAACAGCATTAACCACATTTGAATGTTGCTTATCAGGGGTAAGGTTTAATACTAAATCAGCATCAGGGATCAGCTCTTCAAAGGTACCTACTTTGAAACCATTATCGGTAGCCTGTTTCCAAGAAGCGCGCTTTTCGGCAATGGCTTGTGGACGTAGCGCAAAAGAAATATTTAAACCTGAGTCACGCATATTCAGACCTTGGTTTAGGCCTTGTGCCCCACAACCTAAGATCACGATGTTCCAATCTTTAATGAAATTACAGCCGTCGCTGAACTCTGTGCGGTCCATAAAGCGGCATTGTGCTAGTTGAGCTAATTGTTGACGTAAATTCAGAGAGTTAAAATAGTTAGCCATCTGAGATACCACCTTTAATCCAGAAATTTGAGACACAACATTTTGGCAGTCTGATTGCTCAAAAGTTGTGATTGAAATCACTATAGCGTAAGCTTATCGTTGCTTAAAATGATATATTCGGGATGTTATATTTCATTTTATGCAACGTATTACAACTCGCTACAATGAACCTAAAAATAGCTGATTAAATATAGGTGAGATCATGGACATTCGTGCGTTAAAACTCTATTTACACCTGTGCGATAGCCTGCATTTTGGTAAAACAGCAGAACAAACCCATGTGAGCCCATCTACACTAAGCCGCGCACTACAACGACTTGAAGAAGAAGTGGGTTGTAAATTATTTGAACGTGATAACCGCAGTGTCAGTATCACCCACGCAGGCAATGAATTTAGACGTTTTGCCGAGCAAACATTATCTGAATGGCTTAACTTAAAAGGTCGCATCGACCCCGATCAACCCTTACTGCACGGTCGTATCAATTTATATTGTTCAGTTACTGCGGCCTATAGCCACTTACCGGCATTACTCGACCGTTTTAGACGTGAGCACCCCATGGTAGAAATCACCCTAAACACTGGTGATGCAGCCAATGCGGTGGATGAGATCCAGCACAATCGAGCCGACTTTGCCATTATCGCCCTGCCAGATGCGCTACCGTCGAGCCTTCACTTTGAAGAAATTGATCAAGTCCCTCTTCATGTTTATGCGCCAACAATACATTGTATCGCCCAACAGATGACCTCAGAAACACCCATAAATTGGGCAAAGCTGCCTTATATTGTGCCCGATCATGGTCCAGGACGCCGACGAGCGGATAACTGGTTCAAAGCGATGGGTTTTAAACCCAATATTTATGCGCAAGTATCAGGACAGGAAGCGATAACCTCGATGGTCGCATTAGGGTGTGGTGTGAGTATCAGCCCAGAAGTGGTAGTTGAAAATAGTCCCGTGAGAGGCCGATTAAAAAAGCTTGAGTCTCCTCAACCTATTTCACCTTTCAAACTAGGTTGCTGCTGCAAAGAAAAACGCATACAAGAACCTATTTTAAAAGCTTTTCTAGATGTTATTTAATCGAATATCTATTACTCGTTAACTTGGCAAATAGCGGCTATTTCTTGTTGATATATTTGATGCCACTGACCTTCAACAATCATCGAAAATAAAGGACTATCGATGTTAAGTTGGCGATAAAAGTGTTCATCAAGACATAAATCGAAACGACCTGTTTGCTGATGCTGCGTAATATTAAGGGGCACTACACCGCCGAGTAAAAAAGAGCCGCCGCCAACCGAGTTCACTTCACCTTTTTTAAGCAGTTCATAAGATAAATTGGAGGGGTTTACAGTGGAGATTTTAACATCTTCACCGGGTTTTCGATGGGTTTCTTTTAGGGCTTTAACCACACCAACGGCCATTTCATCATTACCTGTCCAAATCCCATCTACACCTGGAAACCGATTTAATAATACTTGCGTTTGCTCATAGGCTTTGTCTTTTTGCCAGTCGGCATATACCACCTGTTCTAACACAATATCCAGATGAATATTGAAATAGCCTTCCATAGCTTGTGTGCGCTGCAAGGATGTTGCTCTTACTTTATCACCCGCTACAGCAACTACATGGGCGGGTTGAGTGCTGAAAAATTCGGTTAATTCTGCTGCTGACGCCCGGCCAATATAATAATTATCTTCTATTACTGCAGGTAATAAGTATTGCTGCCAATGAGGATCCTTTAATAACTCTAGCCTGGTTTCATGCTCAATATCATTAATCATAAACACGATATAAACAGGCTTTCGATAAAATATTTGCAGTACTTTTTTGGCCACCTCTTTATCGTTGACCATAATGAGATAGTTGGGTAATGAGATTTGACTAGCGACTTCAACTGCTTGACTTAGCATTCTAATGCGATCGCGATTAGCATGGTGTATGGCTAAGTTTATACCTTGCGCTTGGGCTGATGCTCTCATGACATTATCAACATTAAGCCAAAAAGATTCATCTACTGCACCAGGATTTAAATACACTACATTAATATTTTCCTGCAGCTGACTATCAATTTCTTGATTGGCCGTAAGTTGATTTTTTAGAACCTGATTTGCCTGAGTCTGATTTACAAAAAAAAGTCCATTACCCGCCAATAATAAGGCTATTGTTATCCATTTCAGCATTTACCGCTCCCTGCTTTGAACAATTAGTCATATTGAATCTAGCACTTAGGTTAGTCCAACAAATCCCTTCATTACACTAAAACTATCGCATCGAACTCAGCTTATACGTTAAGGCCAGTTGATCTTTTAAGGTCGTTTTGCAACGAATGGCAGGCCATTGATACAAGACTGAAACTTTGTGGTGTAACTGTTCTACTTAAGTCATTGTTCTACATAAAAAGTCGATAACACAGTAAAAATAGCCAGCAAACCTTGCCCGAAGGGTTCGGCTAAAAACGTGTTACTTTTTTAACTCGAACAAAATTTAACATGCAAAGATCAACAAGCCCTAGTGCTAATAATAAAATTAAGTATCAATTTGTATACTAAATTGTTAAATAAATTGATTTATCTAGTACTAAAGGCTCTAATAAGCCTCTCAATTCCAACGGAAGGAAATATAAATGAGTAACATAGACTCATCTACACAAGGCAGTACTGCTTCAGCAATTCAATCATCAGCACATTCTAGTTCAACCATTACCCCGTTTAAATTTCATGGCATTGGCGGTGAATTTTTCGGTATATGGATCGTCAACATGCTGCTGACCATGGTGACCCTCGGCATTTATTCAGCTTGGGCAAAAGTCCGTACTCACTGTTATTTTTACAGCAATACAGAGCTTGGCGGTGACCGCTTTGAATATTTAGCCACACCGATACAGATTTTAATTGGACGTATCATTGCTGTAGTGCTGTTAATTGGCTGGGCAATTTTAAATGCTATTAATCCCATTATTGCCATCGCACTCGCCGTTATCTTAATGTTTGCCACGCCTTTTCTGGCTGTTCGTAATATGCGTTTTGATGCACGCATGACTCGCTTTCGAAATGTGCGCTTTAATTTTGAAGGATCGTACGCTGGGGCTTACCTGCAATTATTAGTTAAACCTTTACTCGCTTACTTGATTGTTATTGCTGGACCGATGGCAATTGCAGCGGGGTCAAAGTTCTTATCTGATGAGCTTATTGGTGTCGGTGTTGTCGTTGCTGTACTGTTTTTCTTTGCAGCTATGATTTTTTGTTATGCCTGGGTATCGGCAGGTATTGCTCAATATATGGTTAATGGCTACCGCTACGGTACTAAAGCATTTCAAGCTGAACTGAACATCCGTGAATATATGAAAATTGCATTAAAAGCGATGGCCTTATTTATGGGCGCTATGGTGGCCAGCACTTTAATTGCATTTGCTTTTGGTTTTATGGGCTCTATTGTCGAATTGATTAAAAATGGCTTCAAAGGCTCAGATGCTATGCAAGGTGGTGAAGCAATGGGCTTTATGATGTTAATCGTTAGCTATTTCTTTATGCTTGCAGTGAGTATGGTGATTGCGGCTTATGTCAAAGTCTGCACTCGTAATTATATGTTTAATGAGACCAAGCTAGATGGTGAACTGCAGATGCGTTCGAACATGGCACTAGGCAGTTTTTTAGCATTAGTTGTCACCAACTTTTTATTAGTCATCGTCACATTTGGTTTTGGTATCGCATGGGCAGAAGTGCGCAGTGCGAAATACATGGCTTCAGTGACCGAAGTTGAAGGTAATTTGTCACTAGTGCACGCTCATGATCATAATGAGCAAAGCGATGCAGCAATTGCAGATGAAGTGGCAGGGGCTTTTGATATCAACATAGGTATTGTGTAATCAAAGCGCTTGATAAGTTGTAATGACAACTCATAAAGACAAGCGTAATTATCTTTCTCACAGCACTTTGCTGTGAGAAAGTTTTATTCACCCTCACCTTAATCAAAAAACCATGTTGAGAATGCTGTGATAGAACAAATAGACGGCCACATTCTGGCACCTAAAAATGCCACCAAATACCCTGCTTCAATGGTACTAGGGGCAAATGGAATGCTAACGGTGAGCAGTGAACCTTTTAGCGGTCAACATCAACTTGAAACCACAGAAATCTCTGCAGCACTTGGAAATACACCACGTAATATTACCTTTAATAACGGTCACGTATTTGTAGCGAGTCAAAGCCAACATTTAAATCAATGGCTCACCAAACACAGTAAACCCTCTGTCATTAATAAGCTTGAACAACATTTAGGCTTAATTGTTGTAGCTTGTATCGTCACCGTTGTAGTGACTTACAGTACGATTGTTTATGGTGTTCCAGCAGCGTCTAAATTGATTGCCAATATGGTACCTCACTCTGTTGAAAAGCAAGTCGGTGACTACAGTTTGTCACTGGTGGAAGAAATGGGATTTAGCGAGTCAAGTTTAACTAGCGACCGCCAAGCAGAACTTCAACAGCTATTTAGCGACACAGTAAACAAACTCCCTCAACAAGCAGAGTTATTTTCTCAGCCACCACAGTTACTTATTTTCTCAAGTAAAGACGGCGCTAATGCTTTTGCCATGGCTGGCGGCCATATTATTCTTACCGACGAAATGATTGAACTTGCAGATAATGATAGTCAACTTCAAGCTGTGCTTTTGCATGAGCTAGGCCATATTCGACATAGACACATTATGACCAGCATAGTGCAATCATCCATCTTATCGATAGCAGCCGCGATGATAGTAGGTGAAGCCAGTGGTATTGCCGATACCTTAATGAGTGTAACGGTATTAGGTACCAGTTTAAGCTACTCGCGTCACCATGAACACGAGGCCGATAACTTTGCAGCCGAACACTTACATAACTGGTATCAAAATACTGACTCGTTGGTATCTCTATACAAACTACTGCAATCAAAGCATCAAATAGATATTCCCGATTGGGCCAGTACTCATCCTAACCTTGAAGATCGCATGGCTGAATTAAAGAAGTATTCACAAAATCAATGATAGCTAAATACTAGCTCGCTGATATTTAGTAAGAAAGGCATCTTATAATGTGAAGTGCAATTCTTAAGCACAAAACATTAGCACAAAGCCTGTGCAAATCTATGTTTCATTTTAGCTGCTACACTTAGCTGCGATTAATGGATTGTTTTAGTTAAAATTAGCAAGCAAAAGGATTTGTTTATGGCAATAGCCTGCGTAATGACCCGCGCCTGTTGTGGCGTGGAAGCCCCCAAAGTTACCGTTGAAGTTCACTTAAGTAATGGGCTCCCTGCTTTCAATTTAGTTGGATTACCCGAGACCTCTGTCAAAGAAGCCCGTGAGCGAGTCAGAAGCGCTCTAATTAATGCCGGCTTTGAGTTCCCAATGCAGCGTATCACGGTCAACCTCGCCCCAGCAGATTTGCCTAAACAAGGCGGTAGATATGACCTCCCCATTGCTATCGGTATTTTAGCCGCCTCAGGCCAAGTACCGATAGATAAACTTCCCCACAGTGAGTTTATTGGTGAACTCGCTCTATCTGGGGAAGTTCGCCCTTGTATTGGCATTTTACCGGCGATTATTGCTGCTAAAAATCAACAGCATCAGCTATTCATTCCCCTTGATAACCGTCATGAGGCAGAGCTCGTTGGCTTTGAAAAAACTCACTTTGTTGCCCACTTACAACACCTTGCAGCCTTTATGCATGGGCAAGCTCAACTCCCACTAGTGGATCAACAGCCCCAATGGTTTGAAGAGGTAAGCACTGGACCAGAATTGTGTTTAAGTGAAGTCATCGGGCAATATCAAGCTAAACAAGGATTAGAAATCGCCGCTGCAGGTGGTCACAACACCTTATTTTTAGGGCCACCAGGAACTGGCAAGAGTATGCTCGCCAATCGTATTATTCCGTTACTCCCTAAGCTCAGCTATGAAGAAGCTATTGATGTGGCAGCGATTCATTCTGTCGCAGGCTTGAATATCAAGCCAAATGCATTTCTTGAACGCCCTTTTCGCGCGCCACATCATACTTGCTCTTCTATTTCTTTAGTGGGTGGAGGCAGTATTCCAAAACCTGGAGAAATTTCACTGGCTCATCGCGGGGTATTGTTTTTGGATGAAATCGCCGAGTTTCCACGCAAAGTGCTCGATTGCCTACGAGAACCAATGGAGTCTGGTGAAGTCGTCATTTCCCGCGCTGCAGCCAAAGTAAAGTTTTCCAGTCGCTTTCAATTGATTGCAGCAATGAACCCCAGCCCTTGCGGAGATGTTGATAATGCCCGTTCGACACCAGATCAAATCCAGCGATATTTATCACGACTCTCAGGACCATTTCTTGATCGATTTGATCTCACTATCGAAGTCCCTAAATTACCCGCAGGTACACTTACCCAACCGCAAAAAATAGCTGAAAGCAGTGATAGTATTGCTAAGCGAGTCAATCTTGCCCGAGAACGCCAACTTTCTCGTGCCGGAGTCCTTAATAGCGAGCTATCTCCTTCACTACTTAAGCAACACTTAGACATGACTCAAGCAGATTTAGAGTTTCTGGATCAAAGCGTTCAACAACTCGGTCTCTCAGTACGCAGCTTTCATCGTATTCAACGCGTTGCTCGTACCATTGCTGATTTACAGCAATCTAAGACAACTGAGCGACGTCATATTGCCCAAGCGCTTGGATATCGGGCTATGGACAGATTAATGAACCGATTAGCGCAGCAATGATCCCTTATAACCCCAAAGCAAACCGTAAAAAATGTGCAGTGTTCTATTTATTTCACAGCTACCCAGCAGCGATACATATAGATGAGCCTGTAATTTTTAAGTAAAAATTGCGATATTATTGTCCTTCGGATTGAGGATAAGCTTGTCACGGAGTAACATAAGCCTCCATTCACAGGAGAGCTAGATGCCGCTGTTCGCAAAAATTAAAGGATCTATAGCATTTATTTGCTATGTAATTAATACTGTTTTTTGGGTAATACCTATACTTATATTTAGTATATTCAAGGTTTTACCAATTAACTTAATTAGAAAAATATGCAGTTATATTTTAGATAATTGTGCTAGTGCTTGGATCTCTGTTAACGGGGTTATAGAAGCTATTTTTCATCCAACGACAATAACCATTAGTGGTAACCATCAACTTTCCGAAAAAGAATGGTACATGGTCATTGCTAATCACCAGTCTTGGGTAGATATTTTAATTTTACAGCGAGTGTTTAACCGAAAAATTCCGTTCTTGAAGTTTTTCTTAAAGCAGCAGCTGATATATGTGCCTGTATTAGGGTTAGCATGGTGGGCGTTAGACTTTCCATTTATGCGTCGTTACTCCACAGCACAATTAAAGAAGAATCCAAAACTTAAGGGTAAAGATATCGAGATTACCCGTAAGTCGTGTGAAAAGTTTAAGCATAAACCCGTGAGTGTGATGAATTTTGTTGAAGGAACTCGTTTCCATCCTGGTAAGCATAAAAAACAAAACTCGCCATTTGAGCACTTGTTAAAGCCAAAAGCTGGCGGAATGGCATTCGCGTTAGATGCCATGGGTAGCCAAATAAATAAATTGGTTAATGTCACCATCTACTACCCTGACAAAATACCTTCCTATTGGGAGTATATTTGCAATGGATTAGATGAAGTATTGGTTGATATTGAAATTACCGATATCCCTGATGAAATGCGCGGCGATTACAGCAAAGATCGCGAGTTTAAAATACAATTTCAAAGTCAGTTAAATCAACTTTGGCTTGAGAAAGACAACAAAATCAGCAAAATGGCTGATAACTATAAATAGAGGTTTTTAGCTACATGCTAAGTTTTTTACCAGGTCCAGTGCTCTTTTTTATTAGCACCTTATTACTGATTATCAATACCGTTTTATGGGCAGGCTTAATCAGTATTGGCGGCATCATTAAAGTCTTTATTCCATTTTCTGCGGGTCAAAATGGATTAACAAGATTAATGAACCGCTTTATGTGGGCCTGGGCAACGTGTAATGGCGGCATATTATACTTAATCGCTAAAATTGAATGGGATATTCAAGGACTAGAAGATTTAGATGAAAAAGGCTGGTATTTACTGATTAGTAATCACGTCAGTGGTTTTGATATTGCCGCGCAAACCTATATTTTACGCAACCATATTCCAATGCTGAAGTTCTTCTTAAAACGTGAACTCATCTTTGTACCATTTTTAGGTTTAGGCTGTTGGGCGCTAGGCATGCCATTTATGAACCGTACCAGCCCAGCCAAATTAAAAAAGAATCCTAAATTAAAGGGAAAAGATTTAGAGACTACCCGCAAAGCCTGCGAAAAATTTAAACATAGCCCGACTTCAATAATTAATTATGTTGAAGGAAGTCGTTTTACCCTAGATAAACACAAACGTCAGCAATCACCTTATCGCCATTTACTACGCCCTAAAGCGGGTGGTATTGCGTTTACATTATCGGCAATGGGTGAGCAATTTACTGGTTTGTTAAACATGACCTTAGCCTACCCAGATGCCGATGCTAAAGCTAAAGAAGGTGTGCTTTATCAAGTCATGTCAGGAAAAGTTAAAAGAATTGTCGTTAGAGTTGAACAAATGTCAGTGCCAAAAGTGGACTCTGAAGTATATTTCTCCCATGCAGAGACACGCGTGGAATTTCAGCGCTGGCTCAATCAAATTTGGGTTGATAAAGACCAACAACTTGATGAGATATTTAAACAATACATATCTGATACAACTCAGAAAAAATAGTTGTTAATTTCAATCAAAAAAACACGCTGTTTAGCGTGTTTTTTTCATTTCAGCCAAGCTCATAACAGCAAATGTTAACAGCTAAGCAGTTTTACAACATTCACCAAACTGAAAAACTGAAATCTAATTTGAAATAAAACACATAGCTACGTAATATGGTAAGAATTGAATGTAACAATGCTACCGTCTTATATGTAAAAGCTGCGGAACTATGTCCTTTTTAGGACTGTCTGACTATCATTGTTAAAATGTTACATTCAACATAACAATATGCAACCCAGCATGACTTTTCCATGCCCATACTCAAAACAATAGGTGCAGATTGAATTTTCCTTTATCCACAATGTTGAGAGCATGTTTGTTCATTTGGGTTTCGCTTACCTTAATGCCAACTTCCGTGTTTGCAATCACTCCTCAAAATGACAACCATCTGCTGTCTTTTGAGCAGTTTGAAGCGTCCAATGAGTTAAACCAAAACTCTGTGACTAAACTCTTCATGGATAAAGCGGGGATGCTCTGGGTAGGCACTCAAGATGGCTTACATAGCTACAACGGCATTCAGTTTGATGTCTTTCTCAATGACAGTAATAACCCTGACAGCATCGCAGGTAATTTCATCATTGATATTCTCCAATCAACAGATAATCATCTGTGGGTGGCAACTTACTCCCAAGGCTTAAGTCGGTTAGATCTCACCACCGGCAAATTTACTAATTACGGTATTGAACAGGGACTAACAGATTTACGCTTGTCCAAAATCAGCCTCATTGGTGATTCAGTATGGATAGGAACACAGACAGGTTTATATACGCTTTCGCTGAAAACAAACAAAATTACTAAAATTAGCCTAAGTAACAATATTGACCCACACATCACCAGTGTCGCCAATGTGGATGATAAATACATTTTTGTCGGCACTGAAAAAAGTGGCACCTTTGCCATTGATACAAACACGATAATCCGGCTCGATATTCCATCAGAGTTAAGAGTCAACAGCATTCAAACTAACCAACTTGATGGTTCGGTTTGGCTAGCAATTGAGAATCAATTAATAAGATATGATTTAGAAACCCATGAAAAAAAAGTTATCTGGGTTAATGAGCAGCCAACCATATTCAACAAAATCAATGATTTTGTTATCAGTAGCAGTAATCAGGTTTGGGCAATTGGGGCTAACTCGGGCTTAATTCAACTCGATAACATTGACGGTGAGTGGCGCAGCCGTATTCATAAATACGATCCCAACAGCCGTAAATCTATCAGCGAGAACAATCTTCAAAGTATCATGCTTGCCCATGATGGTACGCTTTGGCTAGGTACCCGTTATTCGGGTATTAACAAACTTAATCTGAGCCAAATTTACTTCAATCACATTTTTGAAATGCACCCATCTAAACCTAAAATGGCCAATATGATCCGCACCATTTTTCGTGATAAACAACAACGTTTATGGATAGGTACAGAAAGCGCAGGTCTAAAAACATTCGACGAACAGCAAGGTCAATTTTACTACTACAATGACCTTTTTGCTAAAGCCCTCAACCTCAATGAAGATGAACTTAGTCTTACCGTTCATGCTATCACGCAAACAAATGACGGAAATTTATGGTTCGGCACCAATCACGGCTTAGCAAGATTAAGCACAGAGCAGCAACTTACCTTCTTACCCGCTTTTGATAATTTAATGCCTAACACCCTTCAAATTCGCAGTTTGACACTGGATGACAAGCAGCGTTTATGGATTGGCAGCAATAATGGTTTGTATTTCGTTTTACCTGGTGAAGGGGTTTTACACCGTTATCAATTTGATTTTCAAACAGCGTACTCTCCGCAAAAACAAACTATTCTGTCATTGCAATATCATAACGACAGTTTATGGATAGGTACTATGGCAGGCTTGGTGCGATTAAAGCCTGATCAACAAGCGCTCACCTTTAAAAGTCGCCAACCTGCCGATGAATCGTCATTAAGTGATAATCGAATTAGGGATTTTATTATCACTCATGATAAACAGTTCCTAATGGCGACTCACAGCGGTGTTGATAAAATCATTGAGTCAAACGATGGCACAATTCATTTTGAAGCACTTAATGAACACATCAAAAAACACACTATTTATGCCATTTTGGAAGATAACAGCCAGAATTTATGGTTAAGTTCAAATTCAGGCATTATCCGTCTAAGTCCTGAACAAGAGTTAATCACCTATAACGAATTTGATGGCGTACAAGCCAATGAGTTTAACGGTGGGGTTAAATTTAAAGATCCAGACGGCGAGCTTTGGTTTGGTGGCATTAATGGTTTAAATCAATTCATGCCTGAAAATGTTCCTGCAGTAAGACCTGATGCGAAATTGGCTCTCACTAGCTATACCTTTGGTGAAGAACGCCACCTACTCCATGATCTTACCGCGCCGCCTGATTTATTAATGCCATTTGAAAATAAAATTATCCGTTTTGATGTCAGCGCATTAGAGTTTAATTATCCTGGCTTCCATCAACTGAGCTACAAACTCATTGGTAATGATGAACAATGGGTAGATTTACACCAAACCAATGAAATCACCTTTACCAGCTTGGCGCCTAAAGACTATGAATTATTAGTGCGCTTTACGCTTACCGATAACAGCTATCAGCAAGACCCTTTAAGTATCAAGTTCACTGTTGTGCCGCCTTTTTACTTAAGCAAAGGTGCTTATGTTATCTATGGCATCGTCATCATGCTGATATTGACCATGATTATTTACTTTAAACAACTTAAACGTGAAAAACAGCGTGAATTTGAAATAAGTATTCGAGCATCAGAAGAACGTCTTAAGCTTGCATTGTGGGCTTCAGGCGACGGTATGTGGGATTGGAATATACGCGAAAATAAAGTGTATCGTACCGATATGGTGCCACCGCTTATGCTCGGTAACGAAACCCAAGCATTAATTAATAATATTCATCCTGAAGATAAACTCCGAGTATCTAAAATTCTCAACCAACACTTAGATGGAAAACTAGAGTTTTTTGAAGCCGAGTATCGTATTGAAAAGCAACCTGGTAAGTGGATTTGGCTTATCGATCGCGGCAAAGTAGTCGAATGGGATCAGCAAGACAGACCTGTACGAATGGCGGGAACTCACAAAGATATTACTGCCAGAAAAGAAACGGAAAATGAGCTTAAACTCTCAACTCAAGTACTTCATAGTATGAATGAGGCCGTAGTCGTTGGTGAGTTAGACTATCGCGTTCGCTCGGTTAATCCAGCATTTAGTCGCATAACAGGTTTTGACCCTAATGCCATTGCCGGCAAACACTTTCTATATTTAGCCCATGGTAAGCGCTCTAGGGAGTTCTATCATAATGTTGAGTTACAACTGCTGCGTAAAAAGCATTGGGCTGGCGAAATTAACATTCGCACTAAAGATAAGAAAGGCATCTTAGCTTGGCTCGAAATTAACCAAGTCATCGATAACAAAGGTGAAACCAGTCACTTTGTTGCGGTATTCACCGATATTACTTCCCGTAAAAAAGCAGAAGAAGATTTACGGATCTTAGCGAACTTTGACCCATTAACCGGTCTACCTAACCGTACCTTATTCCAAGATAGATTGAACCAAGCCATCACTAAGGCTCATCGCTCAAAATCTATCGTGGCATTACTATTCCTGGATTTAGACCGCTTTAAACACATCAATGACTCAATGGGTCATCATGTGGGCGATTTACTATTAAAGGCTGTGGCATCAAGGCTGCAAAATGCTATTCGTGATGGCGACACAGTGGCCAGACTAGGCGGTGATGAATTTACCATTATTTTAGAAGGTGTTGCCAAACTCAAAGCGGCGACCATTATTGCTGAAAAAGTCCTCAAAGCCTTTAAAGCCCCCTTCTTATTAGAAGGTAAAAATATCACCGTGTCGCCATCGATTGGTATTAGCTTATTTCCAAACGATGCTGATGATTCAACGTCACTAATTAAGTATGCCGATACAGCGATGTATCACGCTAAATCATTGGGTCGTAATAACTTCCAGTTCTATACTGAAGAGTTAAACCAATACGCTACTCGCCACGTTGAACTTGAGGCAGGGCTTAAAGAAGCGATTCAAAATAATGAATTGTATCTTGTGTACCAACCTAAATACGATATCAAGACCAAGCGTATTTTAGGTGTAGAAGCACTGCTACGTTGGAACAGCCCGACGTTAGGGTTTATCTCACCGGTTGAGTTCATTCCTCTCGCTGAAGAAACAGGCATGATTAATGCCATCGGGCATTGGGCGATTGATGAAGCTTGTAATCAACTCGCCAGTTGGCATCAGCTTGGTTTCGACGACATTTCAGTGGCTGTAAACTTATCTGCAAGACAGTTAAAGGCCGATATTATCTCGACTATCGAAGTTGCCTTGGCAGTATCAGGGCTACCGGCAAGTGCTTTAGAGCTTGAGTTAACTGAATCAATGATCATGGGTAACCCACAAGATTCAGTGAAAGTACTTTCTCAGTTAAAAGCACTTGGGCTGACCATTGCCATTGATGACTTTGGTACTGGCTATTCAAGCTTAAGCTACTTGAAACGCTTCCCTATCGACACACTGAAAGTGGATAGAGAATTCGTGCGAGATATTATTGAAGACCCTGATGATGCCGCGATTACTAGCGCCATTATTACCCTTGCACACAGTCTAGAGCTCAACGTTGTGGCTGAAGGGGTAGAAACTCAACAGCAACTAGACTTCTTAAAATATGAAGGCTGCGATCAGGTTCAAGGCTTCCTATTGAGTAAACCGTTAACTGCTGAAGATTGTTTAGAAAAGTTAACCCAAGATAAACTTGAAAAGAATGCCGATATTGTCAGCGAACAATAATCGATCCTATTCATTTAGAACCGAGCGTTTAGCACTAATGATTTAGAACTGACGTTTTAGAAGAGGTTATAGGAAGATTGAGCGGTAGGTTTGAAGTTCTACCAAATAAAATAAAAGGCGATAATTCGTTAAGAATTATCGCCTTTTTACATTATAGAATTCTATTCTTATGGCGCTTAAGGAGCTACACGCTCAACACGTTTAACCCAACCTTCTGGGCCTTCAAGTTGACCATTTTGTAATTCAGTGAAGATTTGATAAATACGCTTAATACTTGGGCCAACCTCGCCATCACCCACAGTAACCACTCGGCCATCTTCAAAGATGTATGAGCCCACTGGTGACACAACCGCAGCAGTACCAAAACCACCCGCCTCAACGATTTCGCCAGCTTCAATATCAGCAATAAACTTATCAAGCATGATTGTTTCTTGGCGCACTTCGCAGCCCAGTATATGCCCTAGTTCTAGCATTGATTGCGATGTAATTGATTTCAAAATGGTGTCAGTGAAGGTTGGGATCACCACAGTGCCATCTTTAAGCACGTGGAAATGGTTCATCGCACCCACTTCTTCGATTTGCTGATTATTAGCATCAAGATAAAGCACTTGCGCAGCACCATACTCAGCAGCAGCTTGGCCAGCACGTAAAGAAGCAGCATAGTTGCCCGCAGCTTTTGATGCACCAGTGCCACCAGATACCGCACGATGGAACTTTTTGCTGATCAGTAATCGAATCGCTTTGCTCACACCATCAGCGTAGTAGGCACCACTTGGACTCAAGATAACGCAAAAAGTGAAATTCAAACTCGGGCTAACTGATAAACGATCTTCAGTTGCAAAAATAAACGGGCGAATATACAAACATGCGCCATCTTGCATTGGGAACCACAAACGATCGACATCAATCAATGCGTTAATCGCTTCCAGCTGTTTCTCTTCATCAAGGTTAGGAATACACAGGATATCTGCAGAGGTATTTAAACGTTCAGCATTCTTGTTCAATCTAAATGTATAGATTTCACCATCATCATGCATAAAGGCTTTGGCGCCTTCAAAAATTGATTGCCCGTAATGCAGAGAAATTGCACCTGGCGCAATTTCAAAAGGAGCATAAGGTTCGATGCGAGGATCGCACCATTGGCCATCTCGATAATCCATTAAAAACATATGATCAGTTCTGAGATTACCAAAGCCAACATTACCTTCAGGTTGAAATTGCTCAGTACGGCGTGACGATTTTAAATTATATTTGATGTCCATTTGATACCACCTTGAAAACAGAGATTGCAGACTATGAATCATCAGTTGCAATGTCAAGCAAATGGGCAAAGTGAACTAAATTTAACCGTCAATTGAATTGCACAATAATAGAAATGCAATTAAACGTGTTTTAAACGCAGATAATTTAGAAAACACCCATTAATC
Source organism: Shewanella sp. TC10 (assembly GCF_009663145.1). Classification (GTDB taxonomy): domain Bacteria; phylum Pseudomonadota; class Gammaproteobacteria; order Enterobacterales; family Shewanellaceae; genus Shewanella. The sequence continues at coordinate 8,529 of NZ_VKHR01000070.1, read as the reverse complement.
AAAGGGGCAACGAGTTAAAAAATGAGGATGAAAAAGCGTAAAAACGGAGAAATAAACCCATTGAAGATTAAAGCTTAGAAAATAGTAGTAAAACTGGTATTTTTTTTGACCACTTAACAGATTTGTCTATTCCTTAAACCCCAGTCACTGCTAGAATCAGCATTCCATCCAGAAACTATTAGGACTCCCGATATGAGCCTTGAATTATTGTCCCAACTGGAAGCCAAAATCCAGGCTACTCTTGAAAATGCTGAGCTACTAAAAATGGAGCTTGAAGAAGAGAAGCAAAAGAATGCTCAGTTGACTGAGTCTAATCAACAACTGCAACAAGACCTAAACTCGTGGAATGACAAAGTGAATGGTCTTGTTGGATTGCTTAATAGCGAAAGCTAAACAGCACTTGCTTCAAGATGTTGAGCTGCAAGTAGCTCATTAAGTTCTGAAACAGCCTGCTTAACTTTTGGCAGGCTTTTTTTCGGCACCAAAAAACGCCCTCGGTTAAATTCAATACACCCTAAATCTTTAACCCAAATAACTCCAGTCACAAAAATTCTAGCGTGTTTTACAATTAGCTTTGGTGCATAAACTGGGAAGCGTCTCATGAAAACTCCTAAGCATGTTGTTATCTTATTGACTCAATTTTTGACATTATAAAGCCCTAAAGAGTTTCATTAAATTAAACATTATTTATGTAAATTTCTGCGAAATTGCACACACTCTTTCCATTAAATCATCGATACTTAAAAACAACACAAAAATGACACTTGCCATTTTTTTGACGCTTTGATAGAGTAACCACGTTACTCAGGGTAAATAAAGAGCCAATTGGCTCATCACCGTATCGTTTTAAAATCCTATTTTTAAAACCTACGGTTTTTTTTTGCTTTTTTTCAGCTATTTACTCAGAAGCTATAATGTTAAAGCCATAAAAAAGGAGCCGATAAAGGCTCCTTTTTTATTATTTAGTTCTCGGCATTTAAAGCGCCAATAACAAGACTACTTATCTACAGTCGTTAAGTAGTATGCAATATCTAATAACTCGTCGTAAGACTTGATTGAACCTGTCTCAACACGGTATTTACCATTAACTACTAAAGCTGGTACACCTGACAGTTTAGCGTTTTCAGTATCACGCTTCATTTTAGACATTTGCGCATTCACCATAAATGAGTTTGCAGCTGCGTCGAAGTCTTTACCATCAACACCGTTGGCAATAAATACCATGCGAATGTCGTTTTGAGAAGTGAAACGCTGTTTAGCATCATGAATCGCAGTGAAGATCGCGTGTTCAATTTTCTTTTCAACATTTAGCTGATGCGCAATGGCAAAAGCACGAGACATTTCAGTCCCCATTTCACGGCCAATAAACTCAACGTGAGCTTGATTAAACGTTACGCCTTCTGGCAAGGTTTTTTCAATTTTTGGTACAACCGTTTTTGAAAAGTTATAACAGTGACCACAAAAGAAAGAGAAAAACTCAGTGATTTCAGGCTTAGATGTCGCTGGGCCTTCGTTAATCACGGTGTAATGCACACCTTCTTTATAATCTGCAGCAGTTGCAGCCATTGGGGCCAGTAGTAGTGCTGCAGCCATTAATAGTGCTTTTTTCATTTTGCTTCCTTTAGTGTGCAATCTTAAAATATATTTTTTTAAACTTGCCATCTGTATATGCCATCAATTGACTGGTTTATACACATAGCTAAATGAGTTATATCCTAAACGTTATCATAATTTAGGTTATCTTCGTATCTCAAGAACTTATCAAGATCATTTGTAACAATCTACATAATCTTAAAGCCAGTTAATAGCCCATCAAACTCAATGGAGTTTCATCGAGCGCCGCGAGTTGCTCTTTAAAGGCTAAAGTCTGCTGTTCCCAGTATTTGATATCACCAAACCACGGAAAGTTCATTGGAAATGCAGGATCTTGCCATCTTTTACTTAACCAAGCATTGTAATGTAACATCCTTAATGCTCGCAAAGGCTCTACTAGCTTAAGTTCACGCTGATCAAAATCATAAAACTCTTGATAGCCTTCAAGTAGAACATCCAGCTGTAACAGCCGCTGTTGTCTATCTCCTGTGAGCATCATCCAAATATCTTGTACTGCGGGACCTTGGCGAGCATCGTCTAAATCAACAAAGCCTGGACCATCTGGGGTCCATAAAATATTACTTGCGTGTAAATCGCCATGCAGACGAATCGTAGGAAACGTGTGCTCAGAGATGATACCTTTCGCTTTATCTAAGACTTGTTCCGCGACTGTAAAAAACTGATTGCTAATACCGTCTGCCACTTGGCCTGACTGGTGCAAAAAAGCTAATGCATCGTCGCCAAGTATTTGAGTGGATACTGGCTCCCGGTATTTAAATGGCTGTTTACTCGCATATTGATGGATGCGACCAATAAACCGACCCACGGATTCAAGTTGATCTAAATTATCCACTTCAAATGCCCGACCGCCTATAGATGGGAACAAAGTGAATTTATAGCCTTGGTAATGATGTAAGGTGTGACCGTTAATAATCGAAGGCACTGCAATAGGAATGTCTTCAGCCGCCAGCGCAAGCGCATAGTCATGCTCTTCCTGGATCTGCGCTTCACTCCAGCGGTGTGGTCGATAGAACTTCACCACATAACGGTTACCGCGATCGCATCGAAATTGGTATACGCGATTTTCATAACTATTGAGTGCTAACAAGCCTGTTTCTGGGTAAACCCCGAGGCTTTCAATCGCATCGAGAATTAAGTCAGGCGTTAATGCTTGATAATGAAAAGAAGCATCATCTTCTCTTGGGGTTTTTACAGCTTTTGCGTCATCGTCTTCTATACGATTACTCATAAGATCCCTTTGCCATTAACAATGGGCGAATTAGTGTCATCAAATAATCTAATACTTCTATATCTGCTTTGGTTTCTGTCGCTATCCAACATATATCGCCATAAAACTCATAATGAAGCCACAACTGGCTTCCTTCAAAGTTCAATAACCACTGATGACGATCGGCCCCCCATTGACGCTCACGCACTTCACAATCTAATGCTCTGGCTAAAGGCTCTGCAAACTCTTCAAAACGTTCAAAGTCTATGTCAGCAACAATCAAAATGCTTAAAGCGTCGTTATCTAACCTTGCTTCCTTGATACTTATTGTATTTGGCATGCTTTTCTCTAATGAACCTGAGTCCATAAAATTCCTTAAAATCTAATCGATGAAACGCTAACTGCTACAAGACATGATTAGGCCTTGTCCCCATTGAGGTGGGCGCTGCACATAATGCGCTTTATCTGCTTGTTCAGCATAGGGATGTCTCAGCAGCTGATGCAATTCTACCAGTTTACTATTATCGCCTTCTTCTGCAGCGACAATCGCTTCTTGGGCTAAGTAATTTCGTAATATATATTTGGGGTTAACGCTATTTCTCGCAGCTTGCCATTGTTCGATATCTTCAACCTTGCCCACACGTTGTTGGTAATCTGTAAACCAAGTATCGAATGTGGGACGGTCGATAATTTCATCAGATAAGTTCGCCTTTTCACTGCTCATATCCAGTTGGCCAAAGGCGCGAAAAGTATGGGTGTAATCCAACATGTTCTTTTGCATTACAGCGCAAAAACGGCCAATTAAATCTAAATCCTGCTTATCTTGTTCTGTTTGAACAGCCGACTTCTCAGTTAGCGGCATACCCATTTTTGCGCGCATCAATAACAAATATTGCTGCACTAATTCTGCTTGATATGTATTTAACGCTGCGACTAAATCATCAGACTCAATCACTGGTGTTAGCGCTTGAGCTAATCGCTGCAAGTTCCACAGTCCAATACCAGGTTGCTGGCCAAAAGCATACCGCCCTTCTGGATCAGAATGATTACAGATAAAGTCTTCTTTAAAGGTGTCTAAAAAAGCAAAAGGCCCAAAATCGAAACTGTCACCTAAAATCGACATATTATCGGTATTGAGCACCCCATGGGCAAAACCCACAGCTTGCCAATGACCAATAAGCACAGCCGTGTCTTTAACCACTTGAGTGAACCATGCTTTATAGCCTTGAGCATCTTGTGAAAGGTGCGGATAATGCTGAGCAATAGTAAAGTTGAGCAGCTGGATTAACTTATCTTTACCGCCTTCATTGCTATGACAAAAATACTCAAAGTGGCCAAAGCGAATATGGCTTTTGGCTAATCTAACAGTAATTGCTGCGGTTTCTTGAGATTCTCGCCATACGGGTAAATCTGAGCCAATCACCGCAAGTGCTCGGGTTGTGGGAACAGATAATGCAGCTAAAGCTTCTGAAGCTAAAAACTCTCTGACCGCCGAGCGCATGACCGCGCGGCCATCGCCGTGACGAGAGTATGGCGTCGGACCTGCACCTTTTAATGCAACATCCCACGCTTGATGGTTTTTGCTAACGGCTTCTCCAAGAATAATTGAACGACCATCACCCAAGCGAGGTGAATAACCACCAAACTGATGACCACTATAAACCTGGGCGTAATAACTCGCACCAGGCACTGCATGGTTGGCCGACAACTGCATTAGCAGCTCATCATTAGGCGCTGAGAGTCCTATGAGCTTTGCAGCATCATCACTCCATGCAAGCCAATGTGGGTTACTGATTGGCAAAGGGTAAACCTGAGAATAAAACCCTTCAAGCTGCTCAAAAAAGTCTTGTTTAAACTGCATTAAATCTTCCCTAGGGCAGCCTATTGGCAGATGATGACATTGTCGTCATTGACTTCGCATAAGTGCTCACATTGATATCCTTTCTGAATAGCGACAGGAATGGCGGTAGCATTTTGAAGGGCTTTATTGCCCATTTCAACAGTGCTTTTTCCACTCAAGCGTAACATTCCATTCCCTTTCAACTGACATTGCTCAAGAGTGTCGTAGTAACCCGCGATATAGTCTGCACTAATCGGGTTTTGAGGCTTTTTAGCTTCATCAGCATAGTAAAAAAGAGTCCATTCCGGCGTGCGTAAACACCCTGTCAAACTGACCAAACCCAATAAAAAAACTACTTTAATCAGTACATTGGAATTCATAAAAACCTCTTGTTATTTCTTTAAATACACTGTCGATTTACATTTAAATTTTCATCAATTCCGCAAGGTTCACCTTGGTTCATTTAAACGCGCCCTATAATGGCAACATCGTCTGGTTTGTCTATATAAATCAGCATTTTTGCCAATAAAAAAGCGAACCTGAGTCCGCTTAATTTCAATCTATAGGTGAATATATGAGTATACTCACTCAAGCTCTAACGTATAGGCTAGATGAGTAATAACTTAATCACCTGCTTTAGACTTCGCTTTTTCAATACGCTTAATTCGACCTTCGAATCCAGTGACAGTTCCATCACTCAGTTGATAAGCCAATGCTTTCTGACACAGTGAAATCGCCTGATCAAATTGTTTAGTGTCGTTAAGCATAGTTGAAAGTTGCATGAAGCCCGGGCCTTTTTCATCAGCCGCTATCTTATTATCTCGATGATACTGCTCATATACTGATAAGTAAGTCTCGGTCAATTGAGCGCCATATTGGCAGTATTCTGCCTGTTTACGTAATTTGTAACTGTGTCCGATTATATTCAATAAACTCTGATGCTGAGCGGTTGCATCAGCTTGAGAATCGTATTTAGCCACTAAATCAGCAAACACTTCACCCGCCCATAAACCAGTAATTGGTAAAGCTAAGTTTTGGCTATTATCCGCTGCCGCAGTTTCTTGAACAACTTCAGGCTCTTTGGTCGCTTCAGGCTCAGCGGCGGTTTCTGCAGCTTTTTCCGGTGCAGTTTCAACACTGACTTCTTCAGCGGCAGCTGGCTCTGCAGCGGCATTTTCAGTTTCCGCGACAACTGTCTCGCTTTCTACTATAGTCTCAGCTTCACTTTCTACGACATTATCATCGCCACTTTTAATATTACTATCTGACTCTTTTGCTGTCTGATTCAAATCAGTTTTTTCAAGCTCTTGCTGGGCCACATTTTGAGTACGACGATATAAATAAACGCCAAGCAAAACTAATAAAACAATTACAATAATTTTCATTGATAACACCATGTCCGTGTCATTAATTATGAATTTAAAATAGCTTTTGAAAAAAGGTCAAAGCGTATTCAAGAGGAATAATTTTTACGCTGCATTTTTAAGCAACTATATACGTATTAATAAGCTATTGTGCGGTAATAAATCAAGTGTTTATCCCTCATTTGTGCCTTTAAACGTGATAACTGGGGATAAATTCAAGTTTTTACATTTTTGTGCTTTAGCTCAAGCTTATTATGACCTAAATTGAACTCCTATTATGTTGCTCGTTACACTAACCATACCCGAGTAAATTACTAAGGTATTTATCTATGTCAGCTACCCCGCTTCTTTCTGGTCAGCTATTGTTTGAACTGAATACGATGACTGCAATGGCAAAAATTTATTGCCGTGCTCACCATCAACCAGAACATAACCAAGCTTTATGCGCAGAATGCACTGAGTTACTGCAATATGCAGAAACTAGGCTGGATCGTTGTCCATATGGTCAAGATAAACCCACATGTAATAAATGCCCAGTTCATTGCTATAAGCCACATATGAAACAGAGAGTCCGAGAGATCATGATCTACTCAGGCCCTCGAATGTTGATCCCACACCCCATTATGTCGATTAAACATTTACTCGCCGAGAGGAAGCCTGCACCTGGAAAACCACCGGAAGGCGCTTCAAACCGGCATATGAGAAAGCAAAAAAATACTTAGGATACTGGTCGAAGTAGTCGCTTAAAGGTATTATCACTTAACTTTGATAAGGGGTAGCCAATCGAACTCGGACCGTTTTTTTCACAAGCTTACATATGGTTATCATTACTCGGTGGTATTCACTGCTTAGGGGTGGGCTTATATGTACGTTACGTCTATGCCAATACCGATCCCGCAACCACTCAGAGTAATCGTCTTCTAGGCTCACTTTTCATCCTCATAGCCTTATTTTTTGCCACGGGTGCCTTTACCCGAGAAAACGCTCCGATTCAAATCCACTTTATGTTGACCTTGATGGTGCCTTTTTACTTTTTGCTAATGCCGCTGCTTTATTCTTACTGCAAATCTAGCCTGCAAATTAACGTTTCTGAGCTCAATATCATTAAGCATTTATTGCCGACATTAATTTCCATGATTGCCATTGTGGCAGCCATATCATTTAATATTGGCCTTGACCCAGACGCTTCTCTCAAGTCAGCTACCACTGTAAGTGAGCTGGTCCACATCAATAAGTTAGCTTTAATCGCACCCGGGCTTCTCATTGCACAAAGTATTTTGTACTTTGTGCTGATTTTCAGAACATTAAAAAAACATAAAAAACGCTTCAAACTGACAAACCAACAAAGCTTGAAGGACATTCGATTTCGATGGTTGTTAATTCTCACTGGCGGTATTTTATTAAACTGGGTGCTCCGTTTAGTTATGGTTTTAGTGCCAATTTACTTCGGTGACACGGTCTCAGAGTTAGCCCATACCATTGGTAGGTTGTCTTTATTACTCACAGTATATGGTTTTGCGTTATACGGTTTGCACCAAATAACCCGCGCAGCATATTTACGTGGCAATGTTAAAACCAACAATGACACCAGTGATAAACCACAAAAAGCCAGTGCTCAACTGCTTAACTCAGAAGAGTTAAATTACTTACAATCGATTATTAATGAAGATAACCCCACAGAAAAACGACTCCATTAATAACAAAAAAAGGAAAGGAGCTCCATGACAATTTCGTCAGCAACAATCCGCCACATTGGGTTTAGCGTTAATGGGAGTTTCCAACCTAACTTGTCGATCGTGAGCACGATATTGAAATTAAAGATATCCTTTCTGCTGCGGGCGTATTTGATCAACGTTTACTGTTGATGCTCGAAGATACTCTCTGTCATGCGGTCAACTTTATGGCAGGGCTACCTTGGGGAAACCTAAAGCTTATTCCCATAGTTCATCACTCAGTAAAGCAAATAACATCACTACTCAATCTTGATCCATATTGGCGAGCATGAACAGCCTGTAACGGTTGGCCATGCTCAAGGGTTATATAGTTCCTTAAGACTTTATTTAAACATACCTGTCAAATTGAGTGTCTATCCATGCGAAGTCGACGGCTTGAGTCACTACCGACATCTTAAAGCTAAAATGGAATGGGATAACAAGTGGTTTGATTATTACCAGCTTGGGATTCAAGAATAGATTATAAAAACATAATCAAAACAACAGGCCCTAGTAACTAATGCTGAACCACTGCTGTCATTAGGCATTTTAGTTTTGTGTTTCAGCCATCGGCTTTGTTATGCTGCTAGCATTTAAACTTAATCAACTAAATTAACCCAGATAAATGCCTCAATGGCGGGCTTATCAATCAGTAGGAGTTATTATGAAAGGTATTGTGATYYAATAACAAAAAGTAAACCCATATTCACTTTTACTTTAATTCAATGAAATAAAAACTGCTATGCTCAGGTCTAATTAGGGTCTGATGATCTTTCAAGGTTATTTTTGCAG
>NZ_VKHR01000005.1 GCF_009663145.1 Shewanella sp. TC10 | reverse complement strand
CGTAACCAGCTATTTCAATTCATTGGCTCTAATTCTATTAAACAGTTAGTTGAGCTGACGTCACTCGCAAAAGTGGCTTTCATGAACAGCCAGTTGTTTTTTAATCCTGTAAATCCTAAGCAGTTGAACTATTGGCACCGAGACCCACAATATCATTTATCCATTGATGAGCAGCGAAACGCATTAAAGGGTCATGATGTAGTACATTGCCGAATTGCACTCAATGATGAACCAGGCATTGAGCTTGTGCCTGGAACCCATAAACGTTTTGATAACGATGATGAACTATCGGTGCGCCTTGAACTTGAAGGTAGAAAAAACAGTGAATCACTGAAAAGTGGACAGGTTGTGCCATTGAATAAAGGTGATGTGTTGCTGTTTTCGGCCAATATGATCCACCGAGGTTTATATGGTAGTAATCGATTAGCGCTAGATTTGTTATTTTGTGAAGCGCTAAAAGAGTTTGTCTCGTTTGCTGAGCCGAGTTGTTTTCCTGATGATCACCTTTGTTCCAAGCTCGAATGGCCAGAGCCTTTTACTGCTGTGTTAGCTATCAAGCAAAAAGGCTAATTTACGTCGCTATTATTAAAGATAAGCAAAACAAAATGACAGCGATGTCATTTATTGCTTGCATCTTATATCCATTGTTATTTATGTTACTAAGTACGGGTGTTTTTTATCCAATATCCGTAATAAAAATAATAACAAAGGATGGCGTATGAGTTTAGGCTCCAAGATTATCGTATTTTCACTGGGTATATTTTTAGCATTTATTAGTACAGCACTTTGGGGGCTGCAAGCTTTATCGAGTTCAAGCGAGAGTGACAATATTGCTCGAATTAACCAGCTAATGAAAAGTACGGTGAATATTGTAGAACAGTTTGAACAGTTATCTCAGTCTGGACAGCTTACTGAAACTCAAGCAAAACAGTATGCAAGCCAGCTACTCAGAGAAAATAAGTATCACGACTCAGAGTATGTGTATGTCGTAGACAATCAACTCGACTTTATCGCCGCACCACACGATCCCCAGTTACATGGCACCAGTTTCAATGAATTTCGCGATGCAGATGGCAATAGCATAGGTCAAATGGTGCAACAACTCGTCGGTCAGCAAACCTCAAATATTATCACTTACCATTGGAGTTCTGAGCGCGATGGCCAAGTGGTGGACTTAACTTCAGTTGTTCAACAAACACCGGTATGGCATTGGTATGTGGGCACAGGTATTAGTTATGCTGAAGCAAACAGCCGCTATTGGTCAGTCGCAAAGTGGTTGCTGACTTTTTCGATGATCATTGCCAGTGTAGCAACCATTTTATTAGTGCGTTTTGGCTTAAACTTACGTAATGCATTGGGCGCCGAAATTGAGCAAGTTCGACGCTTTGTTATGGACGTTTCGCGAGGTGACTTGAAACAGAATCCGCAATTTACTGCAGCAGATAAAAACAGTGTTGTAGGCGCGATGAACTACATGCAAGTGGGTTTACAAGGCGTAGTGACAGGCATAGGGGATGTTACTCAGCGCCTAAGTCTACAAACTCGAAATGCAGAACAACAAGCCGCTGAATTAGACTCTTTGACCAGCGCTATGAATAGTGAAACCCAAATGGTGGCTTCATCAATTACCGAACTGACTGCATCATCAGCTAATGTCGCAGAACTGGCAAAGCATGCTGCAGACTCTGTTTACGCAGCCGAGCAGCAAGGCCAGCAAGCGCATTTACTAACGCAACAATCGTCTGAAACCATAAACTTATTAGAGAGCCAGATTGATAACGCAGGGCAAAACATTCAATTGCTTGACGACGAAGTGAATAATATTGCTAGTGTGTTGTCAGTTATCCAAAGTATTGCCGAACAAACCAACTTGTTAGCGCTAAATGCGGCAATTGAAGCTGCTAGAGCGGGCGACCAAGGTCGTGGATTTGCTGTAGTGGCAGATGAAGTCAGGCAACTTGCTCAGCGAACACAATCAAGTACTGAGCAAATCCATCAAATGATCGCCAAGCTTCAACATGCAACTCAAGATGCCAAATTGTCAGTCTCTCAAAGTGTGCAAACAAGTAGTCACACTGTAGAAAAGTCCAAGCTGGTGGCGGATGAGTTGAGTAATATAGCGCAGTCATTGTCGGCTATCTCTTCAATGAGCGAGCAGATCTCTGTTGCGGCTCGTGAGCAGTTAGCTGCAGGAGAGGATTCAGCTGAACGTATCACTGTTATTGCTGATACAGCACAAAATACCTCGCAAGTTTCGGTTAAAGCCCACAATGCGACAGATGAAACTCAACAGCTTATTAGCCGTTTAGAAACTGAGATTAATAAGTTTTCAGTATAATGGTTACTTTTTGCTCACTGAGCATGGTATTAATATTAAACAATAGCAATAGGATTATAGGAGGGCATCAGATGAGTAAACGAGTGCGATTAAGCGCTATTATATTAACCCGCGCAAAACTCGTATTAATGGTCGCGTCACTCTCATTTATAGGGGGCTGCTCAAGCCTAGTGTGTGATGCTCGAACTGATGAATATACTAATGAGCTGGATAAAACCTTAGGCCAACAAGAATGCGAGCAACAAGTCAGAAGTAATTTAAGGCAGCATCGCAAAGAGCAAGCTGCCGCGAAAAAAGAAGAAACGGATCAACTACTAAAAGCCTCGATTGAGAACGCCACGTCTAAATCTTGAGTTAATAGCGTGAAGCTTATCAGTTAGCAAAAAGGTCATCGATGGATGACCTTTTTTGCTGAGTTGTAGATGTTATCTAAATAGATTTTTCTACTGCATTAGCCCAATGAAGTAAGGGATGATTAACGCATTGGCTAAATCGATAAAGAAGGCGCAAACCAACGGCACAATGATGAAGGCTTGGGCAGAATAACCATAGCGCATAGAGACCGCAGACATGTTAGCCATTGCTGTTGGTGTTGAGCCCAGTGAGATACCACCAAAGCCTGAACAAATCACTGCAGCATCATAATTTTTTCCCATCGCTGGGAATACGATAAATAGATTAACCGCGATTGCCACGATAAATTGCATACCAAGAATGGCAAAGATAGGTCCAGCTAAATCCACTAGAGTCCATAATTGCATGCTCATTAGTGACATGGCTAAAAACGTACCCAAAGACATATCGGCAATTAAATCAATCGCAGCGGTTCTGGTTGGCCATGCAGTACCTGAAATACGTGGGTAGTTTTTAGGAATTAGGTTAGTGATGACGATACCCGCAAATAAACAAGTGACAAACAGCGGTAAATCTAACCCTAAACTACTGACAACTTCATTAAGAACGAAACCCAAAATCACACAAATATGAATGGCTAATAGTGCGTCTAAAAAATCAAACGAAGTCATTTTGACAGCAGTATCGGTTTCTTTACCTTGCGTATTTGCAGCTTCTAAATCAACTGAAGGTTTTAATTGATGTTTATTGATCAAGTATTTGGCTATGGGGCCGCCCATTAAGCTGGCAAGAATTAACCCGAATGTGGCACTAGCAATACCTATTTCCATTGCGCTGGATAAACCAAATTGTTCTTGGATTTTTGGTGCCCAGGCAATGGCGGTACCATGTCCGCCAATCAATGACACGCTGCCACCGAGTAAACCGACAATCGGTTCTTGACCAAACAAAGTTGCCACACCAATACCAGTAAGGTTTTGCAAAATCATGTAGCCAATAGTGACGATGAGCAAAATGACTAGTGGCTTACCGCCTTTGAGTAAATCGCCCAAGCTGGCATTAATACCGATAGTGGTAAAAAAGTATACCAGTAAGATATCTCTGGCCATTAAGTCAAAGTTGACTTCAATGCTGGTGGCTGCATAAATAAGGGTAAATAAAATAGAAAAGATGATCCCGCCAGAAACGGGCTCAGGAATACTGAACTCTTTTAAAAAGCCCACAACCTGATTTAATCGTCTGCCAATAAACAGCACGATAATCCCTACCGTGACAGTAAAGAAAGAGTTTAGCTGCACAATGCCGTCAGCAAATTCCATAATACTTCCTTGTTAATTTTGAGAATACTGTGTGATTGATAACAATAGTTTGACATACATACTCAAACCATTGATAGCAGCAATCACCACTAAGCCCTAAAAACAGCGTTGTGAGATTAAGACTTTGTTTTGTGCAACTGATATTAGGTTACAACTGCGGGGAGGCTTTATCGCTAAACACATTGGATATCTCATAAAATGATCATCTCGAAGTGATAGCAGAACTTTGACTCAAGAGGTCACATAAAAAAGCCACCTTGTTAAAGGTGGCGAACCCATTTGGAGGTTGGGTGCACTAAACTTAGGCAATGAAAGTAAGTTGTGTGCAAACTTGATAATAAAGTGGCTTCCTGCCCAATGACTTCCTTGTTAATACGATGAAATGGCTAAAGTCATTCCTTCGATTTGCTAGCCTCCGAAGAGGCTAATCATCACTTTCAGTTCTAGATAAAGACTGAACATCCATTTTTATTCAGTGATTGATGCTATTAAAAGCGTCACTGCTAGTGACAGTCGGCACAAGTATCATTTGGATCTTGTACTTCATGAACAATGTGGCAGGTTAAGCAATCTAAAACACCGTCATGTTGCTGGTGGATTTCGCCTTCAATGCTGTCTAAGCCTCCATGACAGTCAATACAGGTTTGGTTCTCATATGCCATATCCGCTGACGGCTCTCCATCCATGTGACAAGCTTCGCATCCAGCCATATCCGTATGGGTATCTGCGATAGATTCTGCAAATGCTGCACCTGAGAAGCTTAATAAAATGGACAATCCTAAAACTTTAAGCATGGTTAACTCCTAAATAATGATTAAGCTACGGTCATTTGACCGGTATAAAGAATGAAATTACGAAGCAATAGCACACCGAATAAGCTGCAACTTGCTGTGATAGCAACATAAGAAAACTTACGTTTTGCTGATGCGGTCATGAACAGGTTGAATGCCAATGGCATGGCTAACCCGACGACGACAATACCTGCCCAGAACACCCAGCCCCAGAAACCTTCGCCAATGGCATTAAGTGCAGCTACCTGGCTTTGACCACCGGTTAGGATAAGGCCAACAAAGAAGGTAAATAGCAGTGCTATTTCAAGCAAAATTAGTGGAATTTCAATGTTATGGATAAAATGCACTTCTTTACCATCAGGGTTACCTTTCATTAATACACCGCCAAGCAAAGTGCCCGCTGCGCCAGATGAAATACCCGAGATTAAGAACAACATTGGTAATACTGGGTTATTCAGCATTGGGAATGTGGTGAGTGCTGACAATAAGAACCCTGTGTAAGCACCCAGTGACAATGCAAGGATAACCAGTAAGCCAGTAATGGTTGCTTCTAACTTCATTAAGTAGGTCAGTGCTTTTTCAACGATAGGCCAGCGGTTATCACACCTCTTCAGAATCGGCTCTTTGAATAAGCAGGCTAACCATGAGAACAGGGCGACTTGATAAACCATGAGTACTGCAACACCCACTGACATCACAGATGTCGGGTTGTAGAAAACTAGGATTTTCCAGAAGTCGAATGGCTTGGTTAAATCAACAACCAAGATCCCTAAGCCTGCAAATACCGCTAATGGGGCAATCAAACAGGCCGCTTTTACGAAGCTTGATTTATAGGCATCTTTGCCTAACTTGAAGTGTTTTAATAACACTGCAAAACAAATCGCACCGGCAGAAATACCTGCTAGAAATAAGTAAATGGCAATTGGCCAGTGCCAAATGAGGCTGTCAAAGTGGAATGGGCTCATAATTTGATTTCTCCCTCTTGCGACGCAATACGGAACACTTTAGGGCGAGTGCCTAGTTCTGTTTTACTGCGATAGTTAGGCGTAGTCTTAAGCACTTCAACCACTTGTGAGTGGGGATCTTTAAGGTCGCCAAAGGTCAGTGCTTTTGTTGGGCAGGCGTCAACACAGGCTGGTTGTCTGCCTTCTTTTAAACGGGTCTCTTTACAGAAATCACATTTGTCAGCGGCTTTAGTCACAGGGTTAATAAAGCGAATTTGATATGGACAGGCGGCGATGCAATATAAGCAACCCACACACTTCCATTCATCAACACTCACAATACCTGTTTTAGGGTCATGGTAAGCTGCACCCGTTGGGCAAACGTTGACACAAGGCTTACCTTCACATTGCTGACAAGATTTTCGGGTAAAGCGATAGAATTGATTTGGGTATTCTCCAAAAGGACCTTCACGTTCAATATCTAATCGGCTTACACCTTCTGGTACATCGTTGGCTTCACGGCAAGCGACGGAGCAGGCGTCGCAACCAATACATTTGTTTTCATCATGGATCAGCGCATATTTACAGTTTGTTTCGTCACTACCTTGCTGACTTCTAGACTGTGCGATGCTAAGACCTGATGCGCCTGCAACGCCAACCGCTGCTACACATGCACCTTTTAAAAATAGTCTTCTTTCTTTTTTCATTGTTTTATCCTCCTGATTACTGGCTTTCATGACAGCTCACGCATGACTTAATGCGAACGGTCTCTGTTTGACCAATAACGGGATCAACTTCTGGATGTAGCTGATGGCAGTCGGCGCAGTTCACTTTGTCTGAATGGACATTGTGGGTCCAATCAGCTTCGGCAAGTTCTTCTTGACCGTGACAAGCCATACAAGCTTCTGTTTGTTGCTTAGCTGTGGCGGGAGAGTTTTCACCAAAGCCGATAAGCTCTGATTCACCTCGAGGGTGTTTACCTTTTTCGCCATGACAGTCCTGGCAGGTTTGATCTAATGCGTCATTAGCATGCATGCCATACATGTTGCCGTTTTTCTTGTGACACATGATGCATTGACGGTTTTGATTCATTTTAAACTCTGGGATGTCAGCTTTAGCAATGGGTGCAGTAAAGCTGAGTACCACCATCAAAATGGAGGTCAGCAGGGGAAGGGTGATTCTTGAAATTCTGGACATAATGAGCCCTCACATAATTCAGTGATACGGTTGAGTCTTTTAAAGGATGTGAGTGCTGAAGAGGCTCTTCAGCACTCCTTGGAGCTATGCCGCTAGAGAGTTACGGATTAGAGATTCATCGCACTGTTGGTTCTGTGCAAGGTGAATAACTTTGATGCCTACCTCTGCTAATGAGTGGTCGATAAATTCATTATTCTCAGGTGTATTGTGCTGTGGATCGGTAATCACCAATTTCACTGAAGATTGCTCATCGACAACGACATAGTCGAGGTGACAGTGCTGTAAATGCTGGTGAGCATCTTCTGGCTTGTCAGTGTTGCCGATATCAACGATGGTATCCATGGTTGTGCCATATAAGATGTTGTATTTCCCTTTAGCAATAGTATTTAGCTTATTGAAAAAACCAACTGGCTTATTAGCAATTTTATCTGGGTTTAATTTAATATTAACTCCCACATTCTCTACATTGCTTGTTTTGAAAAACTTTATACAAGTCATCGTAAATGTCACTAGTACAAATGGGACAACAAGGAATAATACAAAGTAGACAAAAGCATAGCTTAATATGACTGATGTGTTCATAAACGCCTCCAAACTTTCATTGATTATTAAATTTATATTTTTAACGCAGAGCCAGTATTTATCTCTGCAGCTTTATAAACATTGATTTAAATCAATTTAATAATGAGATGGTTATTTTTGTATTTAAATATCTAACTTGCAGTTGTTTATTAT
Organism: Shewanella sp. TC10; assembly: GCF_009663145.1. GTDB lineage: Bacteria > Pseudomonadota > Gammaproteobacteria > Enterobacterales > Shewanellaceae > Shewanella. The sequence goes on along the minus strand of NZ_VKHR01000005.1, from coordinate 112,905 downwards.
TATTTGTAATTTACAAATTTGAATATTTACTTTCCCAATTTCATTTTTTGAATATTTGAATCGAACATTTCGATTAATAAAATATCTATGTTATAAAGTTTTGAAGTGATATTTTAAAAGTATGTTTAAATGGCTGCGACCCGCATAGAGTCTCACTTTCTATTTTTTAATCTTTTGTTGTTTTATAATTTTTGTCAACAATTGCCTATCCCAGTTGTTAGTATTTCAAAGTTCATATAATCATTATTTATTTTCTGTATATCCCAATAAGTGACTTGGTAAACATTTTCAAAAAACAATTAAAATAAAACAACAAATATAAATATAAATTGGGTATTATTAAATTGAACTTATCATTGGGAGGTATTTAGATGAGAGATATTAGCTATAGTGACCTAGACTTATTAAGCATTAATATTCTAGTTAATCTCTATGAAAACAAATCAGCAACTTATGTATCTAATAAACTGAATGTTCCAGCACCCAAGATAAGCCGTTGTCTTAAACACGCACGTGAGATTTTTGGCAATGAACTGTTTATCCGAAAAAAGTACGGCTTAGTGCCAAATGAGTTTGCTGGTAAGGTATACCCTATTGCCAAGCAAATCCTTGAATGCTCTAACAGCCTTCAATTGTTACATGGCGAGGCGTTAGCTGATAATGTCCATAACTTTGAGATTGTCGCACCAGACTTGGTTTCCTTCCCTTTCCCTAAGATGTTATTAACGTCTATTAGGGATGCTGGGAAAGATGTTAACTTCAATATCTCTCCTTGGAATAAGTCTTCTTTAGACAGCATTGTATCTGGCGATGTTGATATTGGCCTATGTTGCAGCAAAGCCTTAGATAATATAGAAAACATTGATGACAATCTTGCTGTTCATCCTTTAATAAAACTCAATAAGTTATTTTTAATTTGTGATGATAAACATCCAATTTTGAAGGAAGAAATAACCTTAGAGTCGATTGCAAAATATCCATTTGTGAATAGCAATGTGGGAGATGCAGAGCAAAAGATGAGTGCATATCAAGAGTATTGCTATCGCAAGAATATCCCTCTCAACACCGAAATGGATTTGAATGGTGTTTCTAGTTTGTTTGAGTACTTACGGGGAACGGAATCATTAGCATTACTGCCATATAGTTCTATTTATAATATGATTAATACCACGCCAGGTTTACATGCTTGTCGACTTGCAGAAGTTGAATCAGAACGTTTATATATGGAAGTAAAAGTACCGACACTTTATATGGTATCTAATAAGAATAATCATGAAGCGAACTTTCAATGGCTTTCTGAAAAAATTCAAGGCTTAGTTTATTCGGCATTACATTAATGTTTATAATCTTTAAAAACAAAGCCACTCATAAATGAGTGGCTTTGTTTTTCTTGCTAATAGTTGTTATTTTTCATTTTATATTTGCTAATTTGAAATAGCTTGTTTTAATATTTGTAATTAACTATTTTTGAGTTTGCTTGACTCGTTTTTTATATATAACTGTTGATATGTTTTCAGGTTATTCGACATTATGTCTGATAGTAATGAAGTGAATTTATTTTTTTGTGTTTCATGAAACTGTAAATAATGACTCGGGTGACTTAAATTATCAATGTTTTTAAAATGCTCTTTATAAAAATCTGTCATATCAATTAACTCAATATCATCACGCTGCTTACCTAATTCAAATGGAAAAACTGAAGGTGCCCAGCATACATCGTCAGATTTCGAGATACGCTCAAAAGCCATTAATAAACTCGAAGTAATTAAACTAATATCGGCTTTTTGCTCGACACCCTCGCAACACCGGTTCACTAACTCGTTTAATTCAGAAACAGGGCCATTGTTAATAAATACTAATCTATGGTTGAGGATTGCTTCCAAGGTAATTTCAGCCTGTAAAATAGGATGACCTTTACGAACGGCTAAAAACCAGAACTCGACATCACCGAGTTTACTGTTGACTAAGTTTTCATGCTGAAAAGAGCGAGACGATATAGAATAATCCAATTTGCCTTGTATAAGGAGGTTTTCGACATTTTCGACCCAAGGGTGAATATCGACTGTGTGGCTGATCCCTAAGATTTCACCTGCTTGATCAATTGACTGCAATATAAACGTCGACATTTGTTCTGGCGCGCCAATATGCAGAACACGATGGTGCTCTGGTTGTGCATTGGCTTCTATAGCCATTTGGTCATAAGCGATGATAATATTTTTTGCGAAAGGGTAAAGGCGCTCAGCCATGGCATTGGGTTGCAAGCCATATTGTTGGCGGATAAATAACTCATCATGGATCACTTCACGCATTGTACTCAGTGCGCGGCTTACCTTGGGCTGAGTGCTATTGAGTTTTTCTGCTACCACACTGCCATTTTTAAACTCATATAAGCCTATAAGAACTTTAAGGGTAAAGTAATCTAGTCTTGATAGTTGTTTTTGCATTCGTTTTTACCAAGTGCTCGAGTGATTTCGATTTTGGGAACTTATCATAAGAATAATTGTCTAAACCGTGTTCAAATCACATATTACCCCTAAATAGGTATTTTGGCACTATTGTATGATCTAAACACTATACCATTCAGATAGATAGCTAATACAAGTGGTGTTAAATCTATTGGTTTGTGTTCTTTAGGTGATGGCTTAGTGTGTATTATTGCTAGTTTTTTGCTCAGTTGTTAAATTTTAAAAAGTCATTTCCAAACTGAGTTTGAGTCGTGGCTTATAACTCCAATTAGATTACACTGACAGTTCTTTTTCTGGCATGGATTTGTGCTAGTTTTTATCCATTACTCAGCTGGAAATAAAGCATGTTTAAAAAGCTTGTTATCACGCTTATTAGCCTTCTACTTTCTGCTTGTGCCAGTCAAGTTGATACAAATACTCCTATTCCTCCAAACTCTGCAGATATTCCCAGTGTCGATCGCGCACTTTGGAACGAAGCACGCTTATTACAGTTTCATCAGCAGTGGCAGGGCACACCATATCGATTAGGCGGGTTAACCAAAAAAGGCTTAGATTGTTCTGGTTTGGTGTATGTGGCTTATCAAGATCTCGTGGGCCCCAGTATTCCAAGGACAGTTCAAGGTCAAACAAGCTTAGGCACTCGCATTGCTAAAAGTGACTTACGAAGTGGCGATTTAGTCTTTTTCAAAACCACAGGCCGTGGTCGCCATGTTGGAGTGTATCTATCTGGCCATCGATTCTTGCATGTGTCGACCAAAAAAGGCGTGATGATATCGAGTATGGATAATGTGTACTGGAAGCCGCGCTATTGGTTCGCGAGTCGGCTTTAACATAACGCGAAACTCATTAAGCTGATACTTTGTTGATCATATCGTGCAGATTGCTGTTCGTTGATTTCATTAATTCAACTCTTGATCAATCTCTCCGCCTCAAATTGAAATTTGTGGTATTTTAGCCCCATCTAAAGTCTAAATTGTGATTTAGCCTTACAGCCAATTAAATGATCAAGTTTAAGGACCTCGTCATGACCAAAGCAAAAATCGGTATTGTTACGGTAAGTGATCGTGCAAGTGCAGGTATCTACGAAGATATTTCAGGTAAAGCCATTATTGACGTACTAAATGAATATTTAACGTCTGAATGGGAACCTGTTTATAAAGTGATCCCGGATGAAACGGCGGATATTGAAGCCACATTAATTGATATGGCAGATGTGCAAAACTGTAGCTTGATCGTAACGACTGGCGGCACAGGCCCTGCTAAGCGTGACGTGACTCCTGAAGCGACTGAAGCGGTATGCGATCGCATGATGCCAGGTTTTGGCGAGCTGATGCGTGCTGAATCATTAAAGTTTGTGCCTACTGCAATTCTATCGCGCCAAACTGCAGGTTTACGTGGCGACTCATTAATCGTCAACTTACCAGGTAAGCCTAAATCAATTCGTGAGTGTTTAGACGCAGTATTCCCTGCGATCCCTTACTGTATTGATTTAATGGATGGTCCATTCTTAGAGTGTGACGAGTCTGTGATTAAGCCATTCAGACCGAAAGCAAAATAATTTTAAGCCGAGTTTAGGTTATTTAGATTACTAACCTTATATTGGTCATTACTAAGCGTATTGCGGGGTGTTAGCCTGCAATGCGCTTTTTTATACCTAGAACAGAACTAATTTACTTGTCTTTCTTGTTTGCTTAGCCTGCGATAGCAGGTTTTTTTATGGCCTTATCAATACTGATTACAGCCCTTTTCTAAAGATTAAGTGGGCGCTATAGCCAGTAAATATGGCTAAGAAGGGAATAGCTATCAGATGGGTAAATACATTGGGCGCTGTATTGAAGTTCAATGACAGTAATAACCCCCAACTGACTGCGAGATAACTTAGGCTGATAATTATATGATGGCTGATTTTTTTCATGACTTGTGTCCTTACTACCGATGACTCACTGTGATTAATAGTATAAAAACTAGACAAATTAATTTTAAGTGTCATTATTGACAAATATAAAGTCAAAAGTGACATTGTGAGGGCGTGATGAAAACAATTTATATTTTAGCGGCGGGTAACGTGGTGGCGAGCGGGCTGGTTAGCTTTTTAGATGTATTTAGTTTTTGTAATGCTTATTGGCGTCGTATTAATCAAGATGCCAAAGAGGACTTGTTTCACTGTCATGTTATTTCAGCTGACGGCCATAATGTAAAAACCAATCAAGGTTTTGAAGTACCCGCCAAAGGGCTAACGCATCCTGATGATATTTTGCAGGCTGATGCCGTCATTCTGGCTTCTGCCTTTGTGACTGACCGATCTGAGTTTCAAGCATTTTTAACTGATTTTGAGCCTTTAATAGAACCACTGTCGCGCTTTTCGGCTGCTGAGAAGCCCGTTGCTGCTTATTGTTCAGCAACATTATTGCTTGCCGCATCTGGCTTATTGAACCAAAGGCGTGCCACAACGGTTTGGTGGTTGAGTGAGATGTTTGAGCGAAACTTTAAAGATGTAAAACTATGCATGGATTCATTAGTGGTGTCTGATGGCCATATACATACCGCGGGCGCGACCACTTCAAATTTAAGTTTGGCGCTGCATCTTATTTCGATTTTAGCGGGTGAACAAATGGCGCAGCAGATGGCGAAAATATTGCTGATCGATCCTAACCGCAGTTCTCAGCAACCCTTTATGACAATGGCAATTAATCCTGAACAGCATAAAGACGAATTAATACATAACGTCCAACGGTGGATGCAGGCTGACTTGAGCCAACACTGGTTGTTAGATGACATTGCCGATAAATTTGCAGTGGGTAAACGCACGTTAATTCGGCGCTTTAAAAAAGCCGTTAATGAAACGCCTGCGAGCTATATGCAGCGACTTCGAGTAGATGAAGCTAAAAGGTTGCTAGAAACCACAGAGCTGGCCATTGAGCAAATTGTCGAGCGGGTTGGGTATGAGGATGTTAGCTCATTTAGAAAACTATTCATCCAACTCACCACGTTAAGCCCGCGTGCTTATCGACAAAAATTTAATACTCATACCTGTTGCTAGCCCTAGGGCCTGTTGATCTTTCAAGGTTGTTTTTGCAGCGAATTGTTGGCCATTTATACAAGGCAGAGACTTTGTGGTGTAGTTATTCTACATAAAAAGTCGATAACGCAGTAAAAATGGCCAACAAACGCTGCCCAAAGGGTTCGACTAAAAGCGTTTTACTCTTTGTTGGATGCATCTTTGTTTATAAAAGGTGCTTAGATGACTAGGCGTCAACTCATCCGCCTCGATTAAAACGCTTTTATTTCGAACAAAACTTAACCAGCAAAGATCAACAGGCCCTAGGTTTTAAGTGCCAATTAAAGTGAATTAATTTGTTGCTTCAATTCATACTCTGGCTCAGTCACAATTTTCTCAAGGGTGGCAATGCGCTGCTTGAGTTCATTATTATGTTGTCGCAGTAAGTTGAGTTCTTCAGTTTGCTGACCTGACTTATTAGCGCTTTTTGACTTCATATACTGCTTAAAAATCTCAGTCGCAGTGGTGCCAACAGTAATCACAATGACTAACGCTACAATGGCATATTCTTGTTCCATAACAGACTCCTTCCTATTTGAGGGTTAAGCATGATGAGCAAGGTCGCTATCTAACCTTGCCCATTCATGCCATTAACGTTTACAAACCAAATACGACTTTCTCGCTTTTCAGCAGTTTCTCTAGTCCTAATGCCAGTGCAATTGACAGTACGAGTGTGGCACCAGATGACACCAGTAATTGCAGCATTGGGATTTCACGTCCTTTGATAAAGGCCATTAGTGCTTGTTGCTGACCAGAAACTGGCAGCCATTCAAGTACATCTGGTGCAATGTTGTAGCTCGCGGCCATAGACAGAGCGAGCGGCACAAATAGCACCATGGTTAAGTAGGACTGCGCTTCTTTAAAGGTTTTAGCCATAAACGACACGAACAGTTGTAACGTTGCCGCCATGATGGCCAGTGGAATACCAATAAACAGCATCAGCCCCATAAAGTCTGGTGAGATATTCACGCTAAAACCAAGTTCTTGCCAAGGGACAAAGGTATAAGCAATCTTCGATACAATCAGGATTAATAATAAACCCAACAAGGCAAAGCAGGTCACAGCGATAATCTTACCTAATACCAGCTGACGAGTGCTAATAGGATGGCTTAGCAGCAAGGCGAGTGAGTTACGCTCACGCTCACCGGCACTGGTATCAATGGCCAGATTCATTCCTGAAATAAATACTGAATAAATCATGGTGAAAATCGCAATACCGAGAATAAAGCCACCTTTTGAATCAGGTGTGGCCTGATCTTCAACAATCACTTTTATTGGCTGCACCACGACAGGGTTAATCCCGCGGGCAATTAAACGTAAGCTGCCCATTTCGCTACTGTAAGCTTGCAGTTGCTGCTCAACACGGCGAATAGATTGCTGCAGTTTTTCATTAGAATTATCAGCAATAAGGGTGATTTCAGCAGGCTTGGCTTTTGCCATTTGCGCCGCGAATTCATCACTGATAATCAACTCGATATCTTTAACGTTTTTCGGTTTGACACCTTCATCCGTTGCTGCATTAATGCCGCGATTATTCAGAAAACGCACTAAGTCTGGCGCATTGTTGCCGTTAGTGATCTTAATGGATAGATCTTCAGGACTTGAGAGCTGACCAATTAACACCATAAACATGCCACACATTAATAGCGGTGTGCCGATGGCATAATATAAACCTGCCATGACAGAGCGTTTATCACGCATGGCATCGATGAGTTCTTTGCGAACCATTGCAATAACTGTTTTCATTAGGCTGCGATCCCTTCGTCAGTACCAATTAATTGTATAAATGCATCTTCAAGTGAATCCTTGCCAGTTTGTTGGCAAAGCTCTTCTGGACTGCCTGTGGCAACGACTTTACCGTCGGCCATCACAATCACTTGGTCACAAAGTGCGGCAACTTCTTGCATCACATGGCTTGAAAACAGCACACAATGTCCTGCGGCCTTGAGCGAGAGCAATATGTCACGCAGTAAGCGGGTACTCATCACATCCAATCCACGAGTCGGCTCATCCAAAATAATATTGGTTGGCTTATGCACAATAGCCTGAGCTAATGCGGTTTTCATACGTTGCCCTTGAGAAAACCCTTTGCAGCGTCTATCGGCAATATCTTCAAGCTTAAGTTGTTCAATCACATCTTGGGTGGCTTGCTTAGCATCAGCTTTTGACATGCCGCTGAGCTCGGCAAAGTAGCTGATGTATTCTCTTGGCGATAAACGCTCATATAAGCCAAATGGATCGGGGAATAACCCCAGTTGTGCTTTCGCTTTTGTTGGCTCTTTGGCGACATCAATGCCGTCAATTTCTGCATGGCCTTCATCGGCGGCAAGTAAACCAAATACCGTGCGCAGACAGGTGGTTTTGCCTGCGCCATTAGGACCAAGCAGGCCCGTGATATGGCCGTCATGTGCGCTGAAGCTGAGGTTATCAAGTGCTTGTACGTCACCAATTTTTTTAGATAGATTCGTTACAGTAATCATGATTATTCTTCCTCAGTTGTCGTTGGGATCACTTCAACGGTGTTGGCATTTAAGTAAAAACTACGGCTAACATCTTTTTCTAAACATTCACCATCGATGTTATCTAACGAACCTGTTTTCACGAGATCGGCAATCAAGTCATTACCGCAGCTTTGGTAGGCAACCCCATGAGTTGCAAACGCAGAGGTAAAGTGTTTGGCATTGGTGAGTTTTTCTGTGGCCATATCGCCCCAGCTTGGTGGGGTTGCTGGGTCTAATTCACCAGATAACAACAAGGTGGGAATGTCGCTTTCGATAGCATCACTAAAGCTATTATCAACTTGCGGCATATTCCACACACTACAAGTCGCTTCTAAGCCCTCAATCATGGTACGTCCCATGTAAGAGTGCTTGGCTTGCTCACGTATTGCATCAGTGACACGGTGAATATCTTCGCCACATACCACAGAGGCGTGCATTCCCATTGCAATGCCTGTGCTGTCAGAGGTTAAGGCATAAATTCCTAATACCGGCTGATAGTTACCGATGGATGCTTGATGAATTGCATGAGGAATTAACGAGCGAATATTGGGCATATATAATGCCATGCGTATTGCGCCATTAAATTTTGCGCGGGTCAGTAAGAAGCTGGCGACTTCATCGGTTTGCGGGTCACGCACTTGTGTCTCAATAGGTGCTTCAGTTAGCGCATTATCGACAGCTGTAAAATCTTGCTCAAGTGTTGGAAATTGCTCTGCACATAAACTATTTTGCTGACAATCTTTAAAAAGCAGTGCATAACCTCGGTCAATGGCTTTGCCAATGGCAATGACACTTTGCTGCATTGGTACTACGCCATCTAGGGTGACTGTTGCTAGTGCTTGTGGATATTCGCGCATGTAAAGCTGTGCCATACGTGTGCCATATGAAACACCATATAAGTGCAGTTTTTCATAGCCTAAGTGTTGGCGAATAGCTTCAAAGTCGGTTAATGCTGTTAAGCTACCGTATTGAGTGACATCAGCATCTATTTCATCTAAACAGGCTTGAGTATCTTTAACGTAATCCATATCGTCGTCATTAAAAGACAGCACTGACATATCATCGTTTTCGCAGGCTAATAAATTAGATTGGCCTGTACCACGTTGGTCAATTAACAGTATGTCTCTATCTTGGCGCACCTTACTCAGCACACGGTCAAATCCTGCCGCGTTTTCAATGGCTGATTGTCCAGGTCCACCTGCAATGGCTAACAAAGCTTGGGTTTTAAAGCTTGGCTTAATCGCAGGTAATACCGCGTAATGAATCGCGATTTTGTTGCCATCTGGTTGAGCAGGGTTTTCTGCCACCATTAATGAACCGCATTGAACTTGCTCTGATAGACCATCAACGTAACATGCTGATAGTGGTGCCTGACTTGACGTGGTTTCTTCTGCTGTCACTGACAAGCTGATCATAGAAAGCAAACCAACTTGAATTGCGCTGATCAATTTTGATTGGCGAGCCAATAGCTTTGGCTTACGAACCTTATTAAACGTTCCTTGCAACATAACTTTGCCGATGTTCATAACATCTTTCCTTTTTGCATTTCAGGATGATTGTGGTAACTTAACATTAGTGTATCGGTGTATCAATGTATTAATACAGTAAGTAAAGGCTAATGCTAGAACTAATAAAAGTCAACCCCAGTAGTGGCGAACCCATTTATCGACAATTGCATGAGCAAATTGTGCGATTGATTGTAGGCGGCCAATTACCTGTCGACCAAGTATTGCCATCAGTGAGGCAACTAGCTGAGCATTTAGCGGTAAACCCGATGACAGTATCCCGTGCGATTCAGCAATTGGTTGAACAAGGCTGGCTTGAGCGTCGTCGTGGTCAACCTACGCGTGTGGCCAACAAACAAAATGCACCAGCAACCTCGAGTTTGCAGTTATTAGCTCCTCAAGCCAATGATTTAATTAGCCAAGCCAAACAATTGGGCATCAGCTTAGATGAATTACAGGCGTTAGTTAGTCAGCAGTGGAATCAGTGAGCGTAATAAAATAAGCCAAGCTCCAGTTAAACAGTCAAAGTGATATCGCGAGTAAGATAACAAGGAACAAGTTAATGGACAGTAGCTCTGAAGCAATTCTTGAGTTTAAGCAAGTCGATAAACGATTTGATGACAAGGCAGTATTATCCCAACTGAGCTTCAGTTTATCGGCCGGAATGGTGGTGGGCTTGTTGGGGCAAAATGGTGCGGGTAAGTCGACCTTAATGCGTGCAGCCCTTGGGATATTCGATATTGAAGCGGGTGAAATCATCACCTTAGGCGACCCTGCAACAAAACTTTCAACTGAGGCTAAAGCTAAAATTGGCTATGTACCGCAACAACCTTTTGGTTATGAAGGGTTTACTGTTGCCAGTGCCTTAGAGCTTCACAGTAGTTTTTACCCGCAATGGGACAAAGCACTTGAAACTGATTGGTTGGCTCGCTTTGGACTTGATAGTAAACAACAAGTGCAAAAGTTATCAGTAGGACAGCGTCAATCTTTAGCGCTCATTATGGCGATGGCATATCGTCCGCAATTGCTTATTCTTGATGAACCCGTTGCCAGTTTAGATCCTATAGTGCGTCGTCAGTTTATGGGCGACTTATTTGAGTTAGCGCTTGAGTCTGGTTCAGCGGTGTTATTTTCATCGCACATTACCTCGGATTTAGAGCGAGTAGCGAGTCATGTGGCGCTGATCAAACAAGGTGAATTAATCTTGTTTAAAGAAATTGATGCTTTGCGGGAAGACGTTGTTTTAGTACAACTAGCCGATAATCAAGATTTACCCGAAGGGTTAACGGTGTTAAATCGTAATCAGCAGCAAGTGTTAGTGGATAATGCCAATCAAATCGACATTTCTGGCGTTGTTAGTAGCACTGCATTGAATCTTGAACAACTATTCATGGAGCTTCACCGATGAATAGCCCATCTTCCTCAACCCAACCTAACACTAAAGTGAGTAAAAGCACCTTTCGCAATCCATTTAAAGGGTTTTATTCACTATGGCTTCGTGATTTTGGCAGTTTAAGTTTTTTGATGGTCGCTTTGCTAGGTTGTGGCCTGACAATACTCACCATATTGACTAAGCCTGAAAAAATTGACGTCATAAATCTTGCTCTAGGCATGACTATTTTATCGATTTCTACTTCTGTGGCGTGGCAGTTCATTAAATTAGCGGCCAGTGAATGCGCAGTGCTTATTCCTCATTATCGACAACAGGTATTAATACAAGCTACCAGTATATGGGTAGTGACATTAGTACTTAGTCTCGTAGCGTTTAAGCTAAGTGAACTGACCAGTATTGCGATTTTGATGCTTTTTGTCAGTATTGGTATGGGGTTTATATACGTGTGTTTAATCAAACCACAACGATTTAACTTTTCCATGCTAGTGTATTTGTGTTTGCCGATTACACCGGAATTAACTCACTATATCCCGCAATTAATGGCTGATTTTATCGTATTGATCCCGTTGTTATTAGCGGTCTTGATTGCTAGGGAGCTAACACGTTTCAGCTGGAATCAAGATGCTCGTGCCATATATTTAAATGGCCAAGAAACAGGTTGGATGGTGGGTCCAATAGTGGGACAAAACCCTTGGTTTATTAAGCTCAGTCGCTACCTACATCCTGCCAGTTTTTTTATTGGACCAATGCTCGGCATGGTGTTGACCGCTTCATTGGTATTAAGTGCTGTTGGGGTGTTATCTGCTGCATATATGAATGTCGATCTTCCTATTTTAATGGTGCTTTCGCAGTTAATGATAATGGTATGCGCATTAATTCACTGGACACGTGTTCAGCGTTGGCGAGCAGCAGAGACACTTTATATGCTGCCAAGTTTTAGCGGTAAAGCTGGCTTGGTAGAGCAGTTTTTTAAGTCGCAATTGCGCTTACTGGGTATCGTGATAGTGATTATGTCATTGATTAGCCTGCTATCAGCCTTGTTTAACCCACAAATAACCCTGCTGGTGGGCTTACATATCGTCGCGACGACGACTTGGGCAGCTGGATTTGCCTTAGCGTTTGGCGCGTTGAGTCGTTCTACTCTACATATCAGCTTATCTATGCTGCCAGTCTTTAGTAGTGCCATATGGCTTTCTGTTTCGTTAGTTGCCTTGCGCGAGCAAGGCTCTATCAGCGTTGGTTATTATTGGGGAGATTTAGGTTTACTAGTGTTAATGGGAGTTTTACTGGTTATCAGCAAAGGCAAACTTTGGAAGAATGGTGTTGCCAGCTTGTAAAATATCGCCATAATCTGTGAATTGGCGCTAATTTAGACTAAAAACTCTTATTTTTCTGTAAGGCTTAAAGTAGAATGCCAAAAAGCGGAACACTTGTAAGCTAAAAGGTAATTATTAATGTCTCTCGAACAATTTCATTTAGTCAGACTTCTACAGCAGCAAAGTAAAACGTTAGAAGATAACATCGCACTCGAAGGATTTGAGATGGCAGCACCATGGAACAATGTTTCATGGAGCCAGTTTGACACTATTACTAATAAAGTGGCACAGCTGTTAATTGACTTTGGCCTTAAAGCCCAAGAAAAAGTAGTGATTGTGGCGCAAAATMGCGCCGYWRTKTGAKYKGWGCAGATATCGGCGCATTAAAAGCACGTGCTGTCGTGGTCCCTGTTTATCCAACAAGCCCGATGGAACAAGCGGTATTTATTACCAATGATGCCCGCGCTAAAGTTATTTTTGCTGGCGATGAAAGCCAGTATGCCACTGCTTGTAAAATCCAAGCCCAGTGTCCAAGCGTTGAACATATTGTGGTATTTGATAGCCAAGTTAAGTTGGCTACGGATGCCCACTTTCATTTTGACGACTTATTAATTACAGATACAACGCCAGCAAGCAAAGATGAGCTTGAGCTGCGTTTATCACAAACTAGCTTAGATGATCTTCTTACCCTAATTTATACTTCAGGCACCACAGGCGATCCTAAAGGGGTGATGCTGGATTACCGTAATATTGCTTCTATGGTTGAACAGCATGACGATGAAATCGCCTTTAAAGCAGGTGATGTATCTTTAGCATTTTTACCACTGAGTCATGTTTTTGAGCGTGGTTGGAGCTTTTACGTATTATGTCGTGGTGGCCATAATGTTTACTTGTCTGACACTAACCGCGTTAAAGAAGCCATTGCAGAAGTGCGCCCGCACACCTTATGTGTTGTGCCACGTTTCTTAGAAAAAGTGTATAGCGCGGTTCATGACAAAGTGAATAGTGCCCCAGCAATTCGCCAAAAGTTATTTAACTGGGCTATTGGTGTGGGTTCGCGTCAATTTGAAGTTAATCAAGGCCGTAAAAGAGCTAGCACTGCATTATCGCTACAATGGAAACTAGCCAACAAGCTAGTATTCAGTAAATTACAAAATGTTTTAGGAGGTCGCCTCAAGTTTATGCCAGTGGGCGGCGCTGCATTAGATGTGAATGTTGGTGGTTTTTTCCATAGCATTGGTGTGCCAATCCTTTGCGGGTACGGCATGACAGAAACTTGTGCAACCGTCACCTGTAATACCCTTGATAACCGTGTTTCTGGTTCAAACGGTAAGCCGCTTCACGCCATGGAAGTGAAAATTGGTGCGAATGATGAAATTCTCGTTCGCGGCGAAACGGTGATGCGTGGCTATTACAATCGCCCTGAAGATACAGCAGAAGCATTTGAAGATGGCTGGTTAAAAACTGGTGATGCGGGCATGTTAGATGCTGAAGGTAACTTATACATTACCGACCGTATTAAAGAGTTGATGAAAACCTCAAACGGTAAGTATATTGCGCCACAGCGTGTTGAAGGCAAGGTGAGCTGTTGTCCGTTCATCGAGCAAGTGGCTATTGTTGCAGATGCGCGTAACTATGTATCAGCGCTTATTGTGCCAGCGTTTGAGTCACTTGAGTCTTGGGCGAAAGAGCATGAGATTAAGTTTGAAAATCCAATGGATCTGTTACGTCACAGTCAAGTTGTGGAACACTTTGAACAACGCTTGAAAGAGTTGCAGCATGAACTTGCAGGGTTTGAGAAAATTAAGAAGTTTACTTTATTGCCTGAAGCATTCTCGATGGAATCAGGCTTAATTACGCCAACCATGAAGCTGCGCCGTAAGAAGATATACTCTAAGTACATGAATGAAATTGATGCCATGTACGCTAATTAATATGTACGCTAAGTAAAATGTACGCTAAGTAATATGCACGTTAACTAAGATCCGCAGATGAAAGGGCACCTTATGGTGTCCTTTTTTATGGGCTCGAATGACGTTAAAGTGTCAAATAAGTCATTCGATTTTTGTATAAAATAAAGAGTTGCTGATGTCTAAAATTGATTATAAAAAACAGCTTGAAAATCTGTATTTACCCTCTAAAAAGCAAGTGGTTAGCCTTGATGTGCCTTTAATGAATTACTTAATGGTCGATGGAAAAGGCGAGCCTGGGAGTGTGCAATATCAGCAAGCCATTGAAGCGTTATATTCTGTCGCTTACACCATCAAGTTCATGATTAAAAAAGGTGAGACAGGGCTTGATTACGGAGTGTTACCCCTTGAAGGCTTGTGGTGGGCCGATGACATGAGTGATTTTATTAATGACAATAAACACAATTGGCAATGGACTATGATGATCATGCAGCCAGAACTTGTCGATAAAGACTTAGTGTTAGAGGCAATAAGCCAAGTAAAGCTTAAAAAGTCATTGGATGCGATTGATTTAGTGCGATATGAATCATTTAGTGAAGGGCTCTGTGCGCAAATTCTTCATGTTGGCCCTTTTTCTGAAGAAGGCCCGACAGTAGCGAAAGTGCATGACTTTATTGAGTCCTCTGGACATCAATTGGCGGGAAAACATCACGAAATCTATTTGTCAGATATTCGCCGCGCAGCGCCAGAGAACTGGAAAACAGTGATTAGACAGCCTTACCAGCGATAATCCCGAAAGCATAAGATAGCATCACAGTAGTGTCATAAAAGGGCTTTATCCTCAATTCAGTTTGCCTAACTGAACCCGTTACTTTTGAAAAAACTTAAACGCTATCAATACGAACGTTATGCTGTTTTGTGCAAAGTGACTTACCGCGCTGACTTTGCACCAGAGAAATTAGGTTTTTCCCCTGAACATTATCGTGAGATCGCCAATCGTTGGGGCAACGTTTGTGCTCGTATTTTGTGGCGTGAAGATAAAAAAGAAGTGTTAGTGGTATTTCGCGGATCACAAACCATGAACGAGTGGCTGATAAACTGCCAGTGTTGGCCTAAAAGCAAGCAGTTTGCTGATATTAAGTATAATGTCCATGCCGGATATGATTATTTATTAGAGCAGAAAACCAATCCGATCCCGCCTCATTATGATCCCAATGTGAGTTTATTTTCTCAATTGCAGATGGTGTTATACCCACTCATTGTAGCGGGTAAAAGAATATCCCTGACTGGACACTCTTCAGGCGGCTCGATGGCGATTTTAGCCGCTGACAGATTAGAACGTTTGTACCCCAACTCAATTAAACGCGTGGTGACATTTGGCCAACCATCACCAGGGTTTAAAAGCTTTCAAAAAGCCTACCTATTGCATCGACGTACTTATCGTATTTGCTGTGACATTGATGTGGTGACATTTTTGCCGCCATTGCCTGGGATTTTCTTTCATGTGGGTAAGATGTTGTGGCTGCACAATGAGCGAATTTATGAAAATACCTCACCGGTAAAACGATTTGTGCTGAGTTTTTTCAGTTGGATAGTGTCACCATTTGCGTTTCATTACATGCATAAATACATTCGCAATAAAGACTTCTTTGATGAAATCTAATATTTTGACCCTAGGCTGACACTGACTTACACTGCGGGCAGTTTATAAAGCCCTCAAACTAAGTGGGCAATGAATATTATCTATAATAACAAGAGGTCAGCATGGAAGACACCCAGTTCAGCTTAACCCTAACGCCACGTTTTTGTGAGACAGATGCACTCGGTCATATCAATAATACCGTTATTCCTGTGTGGTTTGAGGCGGCGCGAGAGCCTATTTTTGAGATAGTGAATCCAGGACAAGACTTAGCCAAGTGGAACATGATCATTGCAGGCTTTAATATTGTCTTTAATGCACCAACCTTTTACGGCGCAGAAGTGACGGTTAAAACCTATATCAGTCGTGTCGGCAATAGCAGTTTCGAGATTGCACAAAGCTGCTGGCAAAACGGCCGCCAAACTGCAGAGGCCAAAACCACCATGGTGCATTACAACTACCAAACTGAAAAAAGCCAACCTATGTCTGATGCAGTAAAAGCGCAACTTGCTGCACTGACCGGTGAGATTGAGTAAATTATAGAGGTAGGTTTCTTATCTTTTTAAAGCCCTGTATTTTGAATGCAAAAATACAGGGCTTTTTATTGAGTGGCTATTCGGCTACTTTATGCTGTTCCAGTGCTGCGAGTAGTTCAGGTGTCAGCTTGGCTTTTTGGCCTGTCTTAAAATTAAACATCACCACATTGGCGGTGCCAGTGGTCGTCACAGCTCGTTGGGCTTTACTGAAAATTTGGTAATGCATGATAAAGCGATCTTCTTTTACGTCACTGATATTGACGCTGACTAATAAAGTATCGGGGAATGTCACTGGTCGCTTATAGCGCGCGTGGGTTTCACTTAATACAGGGCCAACAGCGGTTTTTTCTAAGTCATCCATCATGTTTATCTGGCTAAAGAAATCAATTCTAGCGGTTTCAAAGTAGCGAAAATACACCACATTATTGACATGATTTAAGGCGTCCATTTCGCCCCAAGCGACAGGTATTTCGGCAATAATTGAATGCTGCTGGATGAACTGTTCCATATAAATTTTACTCCCTGATAAAAATTAAACGCTTGTTTGATTTTTTGTCCAGAGTAACAGCCAAATCAGACTTCAACAAGTAGGGAATGCTTTGCTATCGATTGGGCAATATGTTTTGATATTGTTAATCAATCATTTGCTATGGAATGCACGGTTTGAACTCTTTTAATTACCCTCGTTTACAGCAATTACTTTATCGCCCTGTTGTGAGTGTATCGGCCTTGCCTCGAGTGATACTCAGTTATATTAAGACCATCATCGGTAAGCTGACCGTGGCGCAAAAGTTGTATTTCATCGCTTTTCTTTTGATGTTTACCACTGATGGAGTGACGATGGTAGGGGTCATTGCCATGATTGCAATGATGATTGAATTTTGGCCATTGTTTACTAAAACTTGGCATAGCTTAGCGGGTAAAGCATTTCTGCTATTGTTTTACGCCATTATCGCTAACTTTTCATTGGTGTGGGCAGCCTCTGTAGTTAATGAAGTTTCAGGCGTTAATGCTGATCATTTAACCTATACCCACAATCTCGTTATTCTGCTTTATATGCCAGTATGGTTCGTACTGGTTAGCGGACTCGCCCTAATGCTGCTGCAGGCCGTCATCCCAATTTACTTTTTATTGATGCCACTACTTAGCTTGCTTGGGGTTAAATCAATACGCTTTACTAATAGTGAACATTACCGAAAACGCACTATATTGCTGCGAATGATATTGGCGTACGTGGTATTAGCTAATCTGTATTTATTAAGTGATATTGAAAACACCTTTGAAACCAGTGATCCCAGAGCCAAAATGATCAAACTGTTAGAAGAGGAAACGGGTGAAAAGCCTGAAGATATTGATGCTGGTTTGCAGAAGCTCTCAGCCGTTGGTGCGAAAGTTGCCAAAATTAATGTAGAGGCTGAAACTGAAATTGAGACAGGGTCTGAGACTGGCGTTGAGACAATTTTAGCTGCTGAGAATTTAGAAAACCTTAACGCTTCTGAGCCAATGCCTGCTCCAGAGCCAGTGATTTCGAGTGCTAACGACGTGACTTCTCCTGATATCGCCGCGAGTACTCAAAAGGTGATTGAGGATGCGGTTCAGCAATCTATTAGACAAGTACAGCAACACGAGGTGACACGTTTGGATGTGGGGGCGGATGAAGTGGCTGAGCGACGTTACGATATTATCCGTGAAAGCTACCGCTTGATGGTCAGAATGACGATTGCCAATTTTATTTATTATTTTGAGGGCAATCAGTTTTCTCGTTGTGAATCTGAACCCAATAGTAAAGTTGTTGAACTCAATGACTATGAGATCTTACAAGTATTGCCCATGGCAGAAGGTGAAAGCCGATATGGTTATTCATTTGATGTGAAAGCATGCGTGTCACCGGCTTTTCCTGCTAAAGAGGAGTCATGATCCGTCATAGCATCGTTATCGGCTTATCTATGTTGCTGGCAAAGGCTTCAATGTCGGCACCTGTAATTGAGCAAAGTATCAGCGATATTGCTAAAGGTAATATTGCTTCAGCTATCGTGTTATCTGATGCAAGTTTAATCTCACTGGGCGTCGTTAATTTTGACCCTAATAATATTGTCAGCTTTGACCGATTCGATGCAGGATCAGAGACTTCAATACAGCGTAGAAAAGAACTTAGTGTTTATTCAGTACCTTGGGAAAGTGACTGGCAAGGTAAAGAAGATGAATGGCAGCGAGCGACATTTGCAAAATTTTCTTATATCAATTCTAAGCAGTCATTACAGCTATCAGATGATATAACACTCGTTGATAAACTTGATGAGAAAAGCTATTTACTGTTTGCTGAGCAGCGCTGGAAGTATCTGCTATCAGACAAGTGGTGGTTACAGTTGGGTGTGGGTGCGCATTTGATTCGCTATGAAAATGACTTTGACTATCGCAGCGAGTTTGCTGATTTTCAAGATGAGCTCGATGGCAGCTTATTTAATACCTCATATGCAGCCTGGATGATCGACCCTACAATTGAGTTGCACTATCAAGATACGCTGTGGGGTAATAAGTGGCAATTCATCAGTCGTTATAACTATGCTTTTGGGCAACTGTTTGACACCGACTCCCCGCAGCAAGATGGCTCACCTAAAGTCGGTCGTTTCAGTAATGCTTTTATTTTTCATTATGCACTTCCGCCAATGATGGAGCTTCGCAATGAAATGCGTTTTTTATTCAAACGGATTGATTTAACGGGTGATGCAGTAGCAACGATGAACACTTATCACTATTACGAAACGGGTTTGGGCTGGATAGTTGAAACCCCTTCACTATCGTCTTGGCTGACGAATGTAGGAATTGGTATCACGGTCAATATTGATAGTGCGCTGAGTGGGGGTAGTGTGGTGCTACTGTTTAATGAGGATATCTAGTCGGGTTAAGGCTTAGCTCTAGATGACAGTCTAAATTTAATTCTAGGTTTAATTCTAGATGCCACTATCGATATCACTATCAACGTCACAATAGACCATAAAAAAACGACCATAAAGGTCGTTTTTTTATGCAAATTAATGGTGTTGATTAATCAATTTTCAGTGCTGAAAAATCACTAATTTGAGTGAATTTAGCGGTTTTCTGATTATCAAAACGCACCATCTGGACAGTATGTAATCCTGCTGCATCAGCTGCCTTTAATTCTTCTACGACATCAGATACAAATAGAACCTGTTTTGGGCTTAAACTGATGGTGTTCAGAATATTGCAGTAGGCTTGCTTATCTAATTTGTTACCCGTACGAGTATCAAAGTGGCCACTGAATTTAGGGGTTAAGTCACCTGCGTCACTATGGCTGAACAGCATTTTTTGCGCTTCAGCTGAGCCAGAGGAAAAACTGTAAATGCGAATGTTCGCCGCTTCAATACGTGGAATCGCATCGATGAAATCTGGGTAAATATGCCCAGTAAACTCGCCAGCTGCGTAACCTTGCTTCCAAATAAGACCCTGAAGGGTTTTTAGCGGTGTAGCTTTACGGTCTTCATCAATCCAAAGAGATAGGATTTCCGTTACGCGTTCAATAGATGCATCTTGCTCTAGGGCAAGGTCACGAACGTCGCTAATACAGTATTCAACTAATGGGTTATGTTGATTTTTATCAAGAAAATCGCCCATGGCTTTTTTTGAATACGGGAATAGTACATCTTGAATAAAATCTAGATCAGTCGTGGTGCCAGCTGTATCTACGATAATCGCTCTAATACCCATAATGTCTACGTACTCCAATCCTTAAATGTGCTTAACCAAGATCCTAAGCTTTATTAGGTCTGATGGCTAGTCAATTTGAACAACAAAGATGAGGATTACTCAAATCAATGATATTGCACTGTTAATAGCTGCCAATAGCGCTCAGTTTAGGTATTATGAATGAACGATGTCGTGATAACTGAAACAGTAACTCAAAGGGACACTCTATGATTTCAAAATGGGCAAAACGATTCTTTCAGATGGCTGAGCTAGTCGGTTCATGGAGTAAAGATCCATCAACACAAGTCGGCGCTGTTATTACTAAGCATAATCGTATCGTGTCTGTGGGATTTAATGGCTATCCTCACGGAATTTCGGATAGCGCAGAAACCGATGATCGAGATATGAAGTTACTCAAAACATTGCACGCAGAAGAAAATGCCATTTTGTTTGCGAAGCGAGACTTAGATGGTTGTGATATCTGGGTTACTCATTTTCCATGCCCTAACTGTGCAGCCAAAATCATTCAAACTGGGATAACAGCGGTTTTTTGTCCAGAGCAAAGCCAAGACTTTTTGTCACGCTGGGGCGATAAAATCAAAATAAGCCAAGATATGTTTCTTCAAGCGGGTGTAAAAGTGAATTGGCTCCCTATTGATGCGCTAAAAAATGATTAATTGAGCATTTAAATATCCAATAAAAAATCGCCTCAGGGCGATTTTTTGTTTTTGATTGATACAAATAATCTTTAATTACCCATATTACAACCAAATAACGGTATCAAACTAACCCTTTAGGAATATATCGATTTCTGCATTATTACTGGGCTGTAGAGCAGTAAATAGGTGGTTTTATATACAAATAATATTGATTTAATCCATCATTTATAGCTTGTTTAGATGTCATTAATAGATGTGGATATTGATGGTTTTATATTTAAATTACTGATAATAAACATTTAAAATATTGATACTACCTAGCTCTCACTTTCAAAAAGACATTCAGTTAATTATTACCATTTTATTACCCAGATCGCATTATTATTGATTAATTTTAAAACTGTGATCTACACCCTTAGATATAACTTCCCAACAAATATTTACAAATGTATATATACGTTTAAGTGTATATGCGTTTGGTTGTATGTGATGTTCAAGGGGTGTTGAGATGAGCAATAAAATTGATACGGGTAGAAGAGCGTTATTAAAAACCTCAGTAGCTGGCGCAGCTCTATCTGGAATAGGCTGTAGTAGTTCAAGTTCAATTGAACCTGTGATGAAGGGGATTGAACAAGAGTTACCGAGTAAAGATACCGTCACTGGCACAGGTCAGTGGGTCGGCACTACGTGCCAAGGTTGTACTTCTTGGTGTGCAAAGCAAGTTTACGTAATGGATGGCAGAGCCATTAAACTACGTGGCAATGTTAATTCTAAAGTACATGGCGAAGCCAGTTGCCCGAGACAGCATTTAAGTCTTCAGCAAGTGTACGATCCAGATAGAGTTAAAACGCCGCTTATCCGCACCAACCCAAAGAAAGGTAAAGAGCATGATCCAATGTTCAAGCCTATCTCTTGGGATGAAGCTTTAGATTTACTTGCTGATAAAATTCTTGCGCTTCGAGCTGCTGACGAGTCTCATAAATACGCCTTACTTCGTGGACGTTACTCTCACATCAATGAACTGATGTATAAGCATCTTACTCAGATGATCGGTTCACCGAATAATATCTCTCACAGTTCAATTTGTGCAGAAGCCCATAAAATGGGGCCTTACTATCAAGATGGTAACTGGGGCTATAACCAGTACGATGTTGAAAATACCAAATTCATTCTTTCTTTCGGTGCTGACCCTATTGCCAGTAACCGTCAAGTTTCATACTACTCAAAGACATGGGGCGCAGCATTAGATAGCGCTAAAGTCGTGGTAGTCGATCCTCGCTTATCAGTATCAGCCAGTAAGGCACATAAATGGATCCCAATTGAGCCTGCACAAGACAGTGTTTTAGCCTTAGCCATTGCTCATGTTGCCTTGGTTGAAGGCCTTTGGCATAAACCATTTGTGGGTGATTTTGCTAATAAGCAAAACCAGTTCATCGCGGGTCAAGAAGTCGATACTGCAGCATTTAACGAGCTACATACCCATGGCGTGGTTGATTGGTGGAACATTAGCTTAAAAGATTACACCCCTGAGTGGGCAGAGTCAGTGACTAACATTCCTGCAGATACCATTATTAATATTGCTCGCGATATGGGTAAAGCTGCGCCTGCAGTACAAGTGTGGACATCACGTGGTGCGGTTATGCATACCCGTGGTACTTATACTTCACTTGCTTGTCATGCATTAAATGGCCTGTTCGGTGGTATTGATAATAAAGGCGGTTTATTCCCTGCCAATAAAATTAAATTGAATAAGTCTTTCCCTGATTCAAAACCTTACCTTGATAAGGTTGCTAAAAAAGGCGTGAAGCATCCTAAGGTTGATCAACGTGGCACCTTAGCATTCCCAGCACTTAAAAAAGGCAAGCCAGGTGGCGGCGTTGTCACCAGTAACACGCCAAATGGTATGTTAAGTGCCGATCCTTATGACATTAAAGTGATGTTGGCTTACTTCAACAACTTTAACTTCTCTTCACCTGAAGGCCGTCGTTGGGATGAAGCACTAAGCCAGCTTGATTTTATGGCCCATGTCACCACTAACATTTCAGAATTTACTTGGTTTGCTGACATTGTATTGCCAGCAAATCACCACATGTTTGAAAAGTGGGGCGTACTGGATTCAATTGGTAACGGTGTACATCAAGTATCTGTACAGCAGCCATCAATTGAGCGTCTATGGAATACCAAAGATGATGAATCAGAAATCCCATATTTATTAGCTAAAAAGTTAGCTGATAAAGGGTTTGATATGCCTTGGCGTTATATCAATGAGCAGTTACTGGACCCAGAAACTAAGCAGCCAGCGAAAAGCGAGAAAGACTTTGGTGAGCTGTTGGTGAAATACGTGACCTCGCCATTATGGACTGACGGTGCAGCCAAATATGGCGACAACATGACATCTTGGCAAGAGTTTACTGATAAAGGCGTGTGGAATAGTCACCCTTATGAACTGAAAAGCCGCTGGGGTAAATTTAAAACTGAAACCCATAAGTTTGAGTTTTACAGTAAAACCCTAGAGAAAGCTCTTAATAAGCATGCGAAAAATCATCAAGTTAGTGTCGATGAAGTGATGAAAGCGTGTGACTACCATGCAAGAGGAAAAGAGGTATTCGTACCCCATTACGAAGATCCTTACCGCTTTGGTGACGAGAAACAGTACCCATTACTGCTGGTGGATCAAAAGTCTCGTTTAAGTAAAGAAGGCCGCTCGGCCAATGCGCCATGGTTCTATGAATTCAAAGATGTTGATCCTGGGGATATTGCCAATGAAGACACCGCCAAAATTAACCCAATTGATGCTGAAAAATTGGGACTAAAAACCGGTGATGCCATTGTGGTTACTAGCCCTGTTGGTGAACTGACTTGTACTGTCGCACTTTGGGAAGGTGTGAGACCTGGCACTGTCGCGAAATGTTTTGGCCAAGGACATTGGGCATATGGTCGCTATGCCAGTAAATCGTTTGGTAAAGAAGCACGAGGCGGTTCAAACAACGACATCATCGCAGATAGATATGACAGATTGAGTGGCGCATCAGCGTTTTATGGTCATATTCGCATTAACGTAAAAAAAGCCTGAGGTAAGAGATTATGAGACTCGGAATGGTAATTGACCTACAAAAATGTGTAGGCTGTGGTGGCTGTGATTTGGCTTGTAAAACTGAAAATAACACTGCTGATGGCGTTAAATGGTCAAATCATATTACTAAAACTGAAGGACGTTTTCCTGATGTGAAGTACAGTTATATCCCAACAATGTGTAACCATTGTACCAATGCAGCTTGTGTTGAAGTCTGTCCAACTGGTGCAATGTACAAAGACAAGCGCGGCTTAACATTGCAAGACAATGATAAGTGTATTGGTTGTAGAAAGTGTGACCGTGCCTGTCCGTATGGTGTGATCAGCTATAACAGACAAGTGCCACATCGTGAATGGCAAGATGATGAAGCAATTGTGGCGGGTGCGACAGCTTCACCGCATGCTTTATTGAAGAAGGTGGATACTAAAACATTCCCTTACATGAACCCTGAACGCGGTGATACTTACCCTGAAGTTCGCCCAAGAAGAACAACTGAAAAGTGTACATTGTGTGATCATCGTTTAGATCAAGGTTTAAGCCCTGCTTGTGTTACGGCATGCCCGTCTGGCGCGAGAGTATTTGGTGACTTTGACGATCCAAACAGTGAAGCATCACGTTTAGTTAAAATGCATAAGACGCAGCAACTAAACCTTGATGCTGGCACTAAGCCGAATGTTTACTATATTCGCAGCTTTAACGTTAAAACGCTTTACTAAATGATGTTGTAAAAGGCATGACAGCTAAGTGATTAAAATGAGATGTCGGGGTAATCCTGCATCTCATTTTTTATGGCTATTAGAAAAGTGATTGACAAGGATTGTTGAGGTAACATGGGAACAAACCGTCTTTATTTGGCTGACGAGTCACAACATAAAATCATCGGGCGGTCTTGATTCTCACCTACCAAGTTAAGCTTTGATAAGGCGTCAGCAACTAAGGCTTTATTACCTTTATAGGTTTCAACTAACACTTGTTTGGCCCAGTCAGGAAGCTGCTCATCAATCGAATAATAAATCCATTGCCCCTGACGTCGATTCACTACTATTCCCGCTGTCTTTAATAACGCCAGATTACGAGATATTTTAGGCTGAACCACATCAAGCGCTTCAGTAAACTCACAAACACAGAGCTCTTTTTCTGCAATTAACAGCATGACAATAGACAGACGAATTGGGTCTGTTAAGGATTTAAAAAGGCTAATGGGCTCGAGCTGAGAAGTCATGATTCATAATGATTGAAAATTTGAGCTACCTTATGATTTTTGCCTTGCTTAGTCAATTCGAAAGCCTCTGAAACTCAAGATTTATAACGAAAGCAGCTAGGTGATAAACCCTAGGCAAAAGTGAGGAAATGTTGCTCAATGTAAATGGAGCATTAGTAATTTATAGCGGGCATAATTTTTGTAAAGTTAACATTGCCAAGCTGCTCACATATTCTTCTTTTGCACGTAAAAGCTCATATCTTATTTAGCCAACTATGCCGATACTGACAGTCAATTTCGTGAATAGAATATTCATTTTATTCCGTTGTACCAGAGCTGCGGCTGAAACTGGTCAAAATAATGTCAAAGGGATAACAAATGAGAAAATATGTTCTGGCTTTAGCGATAATCTTTTCACCAGTTACTTTTGCCCAAACGCAAACGCAAACTCAGACTCAAACTCAAACTCAAACAATGGACTCTGAACTCGCCAATGAAACCAGCGGCGCCAAATACAATGTATTGGTTAATCACTATGTTTCTTGCGCTGTTTTGGCAAATATTGGCAGTATCAAAGATACCGAAAATGGCCAGATATTCATTGAAAAAGCCATCGCCGTTAAGCAAGACAGAAGTCAGCTTAGTGATGCTGAAATTATTGACCGCATTGAAGCGACTTACCTTGATTATTCAGGTGCTTTTGTTGGCTCGTTAGAAAAGGAAAACCAAATTTATTGGCGTGTTTGTAAAGACGGTTTAAGTTAAATCATCATGTATAAATATGGAGTGTGAATACACTCCATATTTGCTGGTGAACCAATATTATTGATGCACCAGTTGGCCATTCTTAACCACTTCTTTGCATGGGTTCACGCCGTATGAGTAGGCAAGCTGCGCTGGGGTGGTGATATCCCATAGGCAGAAGTCTGCTTGCATTCCTGCTGCAATAACCCCTAGATTCTGTTCAACTCCTAGTGCTTTTGCTGCATTTATCGTTATACCTTTCAGCGCTTCTTCAGGAGTTAACCTAAACAGAGTACAAGCCATATTTAGCATTAATAAAGTAGAGCAAATGGGTGATGAGCCAGGGTTAAAGTCGCTAGCAACTACGATTGGCACTTGGTGTTTGCGTAGCAACTCAATGGGTGGCATTTGGGTTTCACGTAAAAAGTAAAACGCGCCAGGTAATAACGTCGCGCAAGTGCCACTGGCTGCTAATGCTTTTACGCCAGCTTCATCTAGGTATTCAATATGATCAACCGATTTAGCGCCAAGCTTTGCTGCCATAGCTGAGCCACCCATATTGGATAATTGCTCTGCATGGAGTTTGATTTCAAGCCCTGCATCTTTCGCAGCAGTTAAAACTCGCTCAGTTTGGTCTAAGTTGAATGCGATATTTTCACAAAACACGTCAGCTGCATCAGCTAAACCTTGCTCGATAACAGCTGGCAGCATCTGGTTTATGACCAAATCAACATAGCCTTCGACATTATCTTTAAATTCAGGTGGAATCGCATGAGCACCTAGGAAGGTGGTTTTCACATCAACATGATGATGTTTACCAAGTTCGCGGGCCACTTTTAAAAGTTTGATTTCAGTTTCAGTATCTAGGCCATAACCTGACTTGATTTCAACGGTGGTAACCCCTTCTTTGGCCAGTGCATTTAAGCGTTGGCGGCCAAGTTCAAATAACTCTGCTTCGTCAGCTTCTCGGCACGCTTTTACCGTAGAAATAATACCGCCGCCAGCACGAGCAATATCTTCATAGCTAGCACCTTCGAGGCGCATTTCAAACTCATTGGCACGGCTGCCTGCAAACACTAGATGAGTGTGTGCATCAATTAATCCAGGGGTTAACCAGCCACCTTTACCACGATAGACAGGGATATCAAATACATCGAATTCAGGTAAATCTCTACGCGGTCCAACCCAAGCAATTTTGCCATCTTTTACTGCTAATGCGGCGTCGGTAATTGCACCATAAGCGGCTGAATTCGTTGGATCCATTGTAGCAATATTGACGTCAATCCAAACATGATCCCACGACATGGCAACTCCGTTCTCTGTAAATCTTTATAATTAAAGTGACAAAACAATACTTGTTTTTACTTGTATATACAAGGTAAGGTTAAAGCCGAGTTTTTAGTCACTCAGTGGTATAAAACATCAATTTCTCCATGATATCGATGTTGTTTACAGCAATAAAGCCCAGTGACAAACAAGTTCATCGATGACGGTGAATGATATAACCACCAATGGATAAGACGATGGCACTAGCAAAATTTGAATTAATTAAGCAGTACATTTTAGCGCGAATTGAATCTGGCGAATGGCAAGAGAATGACCGCGTGCCATCAGAAAATCAATTAACAGAATTAATGGATTGCAGCCGCATGACGGCCCGCCGTGCATTAACAGAGTTAGTCGAGTCCGGCGTGTTAGAACGAAGCCAAGGTTTAGGTACGTTTGTGGCAGGGCTTAAATCGCAATCCTCTTTATTGGCCATTCGTAATATTGCCGATGAGATTAAAGACCGTGGCCATGGATACAGTGTTAAGCAATTAGAGTTATCACAAGTGAGTGCACAAGGCGCAGTTGCGATATCACTGGGCTTAGAAGAAGGCAGTCCAGTATTTTACTCAGTATTAGTCCATTGCGAACAAGACAAGCCCTTACAAGTAGAAGAACGTTATGTTAATCCTGCAATGATCCCAGATTACTTGAAGCAAGATTTCAACCAGCTCACTCCCCATGAATATTTATCTAAGGTTGCACCACTAACAGAGGCTCGTCACACAGTCGAGGCTGTTATTGCCAGTGAACAAACCCAGCAACGACTTGAGATAACAGCAACCGAGCCATGTTTACAAATTATACGTCGCACCTGGTCTCGTAAAGGTGTGGTGAGTTTTGCCCGGTTAACCCATCCAGGCAGTAAATTCAGTTTAGGTGGTCACTTAACCTTTAATCGATAACAAGAGTTTAATAACAAAAATAAAGTCAAACCGACAAACCGTCAGGTATTAGTTATCAGATGGTGCTGCGGTTGAAGATTTATAAAAGGAAAAAACATGAATAATAGACACGACCCTAGCCGCAATATCATTGCGCCTCATGGTACGACACTCGCCTGTAAAAGCTGGCTAACTGAAGCGGCAATGCGAATGTTGATGAATAACTTACATCCAGACGTTGCTGAGCGACCTGAAGATTTAGTGGTTTATGGCGGTATTGGCCGAGCCGCTCGTGATTGGCAGTGCTATGACAAAATTATTGAAGTACTGCAGCGCCTTGAAGACGACGAAACGCTGCTAGTGCAATCGGGTAAACCTGTCGGTGTATTTAAAACTCACAGCAATGCGCCGCGAGTAATTATTGCTAACTCAAACCTAGTACCACATTGGGCTAATTGGGAGCATTTTAATGAGCTAGATAAGAAAGGTTTGGCCATGTACGGCCAAATGACCGCAGGCTCTTGGATTTATATTGGCACACAAGGGATTGTGCAAGGCACATATGAAACCTTCGTTGCCATGGCTAAGCAGCATTTTAATGGCAGCTCTGCTGGTAAGTGGATTCTAACCGGCGGCCTTGGTGGCATGGGCGGTGCTCAACCTCTTGCTGGCACCATGGCGGGTTACTCAGTACTGGCATGTGAAGTCGACGAAACTCGCATTGATTTCCGTTTGCGTACTCGTTACGTCGATAAAAAAGCCACTTCATTAGATGAAGCATTAGCCATGATTAATGAAGCTAATGCTTCAGGCAATCCTGTATCTGTAGGTTTATTAGCTAATGCTGCTGATATTTTTGCAGAATTAGTTGAGCGCGGCGTAACGCCAGATGTGGTCACCGATCAAACATCAGCGCATGATCCATTAAACGGTTATTTACCTCAGGGTTGGACGTTAGAGCAAGCGGCTGAAATGCGTAACACTGATGAAGCAGCAGTGATTAAAGCGGCTAAACAGTCAATGGCTGTTCAAGTTAAAGCCATGCTCGCGCTGCAAGCTGCAGGCGCGGCTACAACCGATTACGGAAATAACATTCGTCAAATGGCACTTGAAGAAGGCGTTGAAAATGCCTTTGATTTCCCGGGTTTTGTTCCAGCTTATGTCCGTCCGTTATTCTGTGAAGGGATTGGCCCATTCCGTTGGGTAGCGCTATCTGGTGACCCTGAAGATATTTATAAAACCGATGCCAAGGTTAAAGAGCTTATTCCTGATAACCCGCATTTACACAATTGGTTAGACATGGCGCGTGAGCGTATCGAATTCCAAGGTTTACCTGCACGTATTTGCTGGGTAGGACTGAAAGACCGAGCTCGTTTAGCGTTAGCCTTTAATGAAATGGTTAAAAATGGCGAGCTGTCAGCGCCGATCGTGATTGGTCGAGATCATCTTGATTCAGGCTCTGTAGCCAGTCCAAACCGTGAAACTGAGTCAATGCTTGATGGCTCTGATGCGGTATCTGATTGGCCATTAATGAATGCACTATTGAATACGGCAAGTGGCGCCACTTGGGTATCGCTCCACCATGGTGGTGGCGTTGGTATGGGCTTCAGTCAACATTCTGGTGTGGTAATTGTCGCTGATGGTAGTGATGATGCGGCTCAAAGATTAGGTCGAGTGTTATGGAACGACCCTGCAACCGGCGTAATGCGCCATGCTGATGCTGGATACGATATCGCTATTGACTGTGCTAAAGAGCAAGGTCTTGATTTACCAATGCAAGGAGTGAAGTAATGACTGCGACACAACATAGATTATTGCTAACACCGGGCACATTATCATTAGCTCAACTACGTAAGATTGGTCGTGGTTCAGTACATATTACCTTAGCTGATGAAGCCAAAACAGACATCAACACCAGCGCTGGTTTAGTACAGCAGGTATTGGATGAAGGTCGCACCGTTTACGGCATTAACACAGGTTTTGGTTTACTTGCTAACACCAAAATTGCCCCTGAAGATTTACAGTTACTGCAACGTTCGATTGTCTTGTCGCATGCCGCAGGTACTGGTCAATATATGCAAGATGCGACAGTGCGTTTAATGATGGTGTTAAAGATTAACTCATTAAGCCGTGGTTTTTCAGGTATTCGCTTAGAGGTGATTAACTTTTTGATCCAGTTGGTCAATGCGGGTGTTTATCCATGTATTCCAGAGAAGGGGTCGGTTGGAGCATCTGGTGATTTAGCGCCACTGTCTCATATGTGTTTGCCACTATTGGGCGAAGGTGAAATGAGCTACCAAGGGCAAATTATCACCGCAGCTGAAGGGCTTGAAATTGCTGGCCTTAAGCCAATCGAACTTGCTGCTAAAGAAGGTTTAGCGTTATTAAATGGCACCCAAGCATCGACGGCGTTAGCGCTTGAAGGCTTATTCCATGCTGAAGACTTATTTGCTGCAAGTTCAGTCGTGGGTGCAATGAGTGTTGAAGCTGCTATGGGCAGTCGTAGTCCATTTGATGCACGTATCCATGCTGCTCGCGGTCAAAAAGGGCAGATTGATTCAGCCGCTATTTTCCGTAATTTACTGGGCGATGAGTCTGAAATCAGTGCAAGCCACGTTGACTGTGAAAAGGTGCAAGACCCTTATTCACTGCGTTGTCAGCCACAAGTGTTAGGCGCATGTTTGACTCAAATTCGTCATGCTGCTGAAGTATTGGCGGTGGAATCTAATGGTGTGACTGATAACCCATTAGTCTTCCAAGATACTGGCGATATTATCTCAGGTGGTAATTTCCATGCAGAACCTGTGGCAATGGCTGCTGATAACTTAGCGATAGCCATTGCTGAACTTGGCTCAATTGCCGAACGCCGAATTGCATTGTTAATTGATTCTAGCTTGTCTAAGCTGCCTCCATTCTTAGTTGAAAATGGCGGAGTTAACTCAGGGTTTATGATTGCCCAAGTGACAGCAGCAGCATTGGCATCTGAAAACAAAACTTATGCTCACCCAGCTTCAGTAGACAGTCTACCGACTTCGGCAAACCAAGAAGATCATGTCTCTATGGCGACATTTGCTGCGCGCCGTTTACGTGATATGTCTGAGAATACTCGCGGAGTATTAGCTATCGAGCTACTTGCAGCTGCGCAGGGACTCGATTTCCGTAAGCCTTTAGCGCCAAGTGATGCTGTGGCTAGTGCCAAAGCTGAGTTACGTGAGGTGGTTGATTACTATGATAAAGACCGTTTCTTTGCCCCTGATATAGATAATGCGACTGACTTGCTTTATAGCGCGAGCTTTAATCGCTATTTGCCAGCAGGGTTATTACCGAGTTTCTAGGGCCTGTTGATCTTTGCAGGTTAAGTTTTGTTCGAAATAAAAGCGTTTTAATCGAGGCGGATGAATTGATGCCTAGTCATCTAAGCAAAGTTCATTCAACAAAGAGTAAAACGCTTTTAGTCGAACCCTTCGGGCAGCGTTTGTTGGTCATTTTTACTGCGTTATCGACTTTTTATGTAGAATAACTACACCACAAAGTCTCTTCCTTGTACAAATGACCAACAATTCACTGCAAAAACAACCTCGAAAGATCAATAGACCCTAATAAGCGGTAAAAAAATCTTGGCTTAGCCAATAAAAAAGGACCTTATGGTCCTTTTTTTGTAAACGGGTTAAGTTGAATAAACTTACATCGTAAAACCAAATGAAATTATTGCCGCTTCTGCACCGGTGTCATAACCTGCACCAATCACAAAACCTTCCATGAAGGTGTATCGAACGCCGAATTCTGCGCCCCATTCTTTTTGGCGATCACGTTCCCATACAGGTTCAGCGCCTACGATTAATGGTACGATATTATCTGTGGTATTTTCTTCATAAATGAATACGGTAGCACCACCATAAACACTTAAATCTTGGGTTAAGCTGTAGCTTAAGCCAAAGCGCCACATGTATTCTTTTGCATAACCTTCACCAGGTTCTGGTACTTCAATATCGTATTCACTGCCCCATGCATAACCAATGTAGTAACCCCAGTCAGCGTAGCTAGGATCAAAGTGTCTTGAGGCTATCGTGACACCAAACATGTCGCCGCGGGTATCAATATAATCAACCAGTAAAGCCACAGAAGGTTTGAAGTTCTGTTGTTCTTCATCGATGTTTGCTTGAGCTTGTTGGCTGAAAGTCACTAAGCTAAAAAAGAGAACGGTGGCTAGCAAAATTTGTTTCATGAATACCTCTACCTGGTTGGATGGCGCTATTGTTAGGGTTTGAAAATCAGAGGTCAATATTTGCTCGTGTTTTTGCTATCGAAGTCGCTGAATGATCCCCTGATGTTATGGGATTGTTTTATGTCGGTGGGTGGCTTACTGAGTTTTTGTCATATAATTGAATGTCATCGTTTAAAACAATAAATATGCTATCTTAGCCAATGATTTTAGGCCGTTTAAGTTTAGGTCGCTTAAATGTAGAACGCTTAAGTTTAGGTGCATTAGCTTGGCCATTTAAGGTTAGGTAAATAAGGAATAAAGAGTGGATAACGAATTACGCGCAGATATTTCTCAGTGGTTGTTAGAAGTTGGAGTGAATAGTCAGCCATCTGATGGTGTGGCGACCTCTATCTTGCTATTCGCCAGTTTAGTGATCGCAACGATTGCGTATTACATTACCAAAAAAGTATTCGTTAAAGCCGTCAATGCCGTTATTCGCAAGTCCACCGTGACTTGGGATGATATTTTCATGCGTTACGGTGTGCTAGAAAAGCTCGCCTTATTAGTACCAGCCATTATTCTCGATCTATTAGTGCCGATTGTGTTAACCCATCAAGAACTCTTGGGAGTTATTCTGGACCGAGGCTTAAGTGTCATGGTGGTGATATTTATCATCCGTGCATGTTATGCCGGCCTTGATGCGGTGAACGAAATTGCTGATGTAAAACTCATTAGCCGCCGTTTACCTGTGAAAAGCTTTGTGCAATTAACTAAGTTGTTCCTGTTTTTCATCGGAGCGATTATTTCTGTATCTGTACTTGCTGAGCAATCACCAGTTTACTTTTTAAGTGGCTTGGGTGTCGCAACCGGTTTAGTGATGTTGGTATTCAGAGACACTATTTTAGGCTTTGTTGCAGGTATTCAATTAGCGGCTAACCGCATGGTCAGTAAGGGCGATTGGATCCAGATGGATAAATACGGCGCTGATGGTGCTGTGGATGAAGTGTCACTCAATACAGTTAAAGTGCGTAATTGGGACAACACCATTACGATGATCCCTGCCTACGCTCTGGTATCAGATGCTTTTAAAAACTGGCGAGGCATGTCTGAAAAGGGCGGACGTCGGATAAAACGTTCTATTAATATCGATGTGAATAGCATTCACTTTTTATCTGATGACGAAGTGACTCGACTATCGAAGGTCAATTACCTTAAAGATTATTTCCCTAAGATAATCTCTGAAATCACTCATTCAAATGAACAAGTGAGTGATTTTGATATGCCTGTTAATGGTCGTCGTATGACTAATATCGGTACATTCAGGGCTTATTTAGAAGCTTACCTAAAAAACAACAATAAGCTACATACAGACATGACCCTAATGGTTCGTCAGCTTGCACCTACAACTCAAGGCTTACCTATTGAATTGTATGTGTTTACTAATGATACTCGTTGGGCATTTTATGAAGGAATACAGGCCGATATTTTTGACCATGTGTTTGCCATTTTGCCAGAGTTTGGCTTAAAAGCATTTCAAAACCCAACGGGCAATGATATCCGCAGTATTAAAAGTGGTCCTGAGGTTCACTAAGCCGATTTAGTTTGGCTTTTTAATTTTGGCAGGCTCATATGCAGGAATCACCTTAGGGTGATGACCTGTTATGCCACGGAAAAAGTCCATTATCGCGTTCATATCTGTGGTCATATCATCACTGGTATTCATAGGTGTATTGAGGACAATGGTTTTACGAGCGAAGTCGAGTCCAACGGTGACAATGGGGACCTTAGCTTTGACAGCAATATGATAGAAGCCGGTTTTCCAGCGAGTGACTGCACTGCGGGTTCCTTCAGGTGCTAAAGCCAATTTGTACTGACTATTGGTTTCAAAAAGCTGCACCGCTGCATCGACCATATTATTGTTTTTTCTGCGATCAACTGGGCTGCCGCCTAACCATTTGAAAAACCAGCCCCAAGGTGGAATAAACAATTGATGTTTACCCAAAAAGTGGATGTTCATTCCCAATGCTGAGCGGGCAATAATGCCAATGATAAAGTCCCAGTTGCTAGTATGAGGTCCAACAACCATGATGAACTGTCCATCAGCAGATACGTTGCCCTCAAACTGCCAGCCCATTATTTTAAGAAGCCATAAGCTAATTTTACCAAACATGGATCATTTTCCAGTTTATTTAAATCTGATACGCTAGAATCTAACGATAAGATAATGAAATATTTTACGAATATTATTTAAACCAGTGTTAATAGCTAAATAATATTGCTTTGGTACAGTGACGAGCGACAAGTAAAATGTCAGATCTATAAACCAAGTTTACACGCCAATGCTGCGATAATTAACTAACCTATCGTATTCATTGCCGTAATACAAAAGTACCAATTTTATATTTCTTATTGGGAAATTAAGACGCAATCAGCAAGGAGAGTGTGTGAAGCACCTTACAACAATCGGTATTAGCGTATTTTGCCTGTTATTTTCAATGGTGAGCATTGCAGCTGATAATAACCAAATCAGTGAAACGCTGACTGAAAAAGCTGACTCCACTGTAGCACCAACTAATGAGCAATCAGCAGAAACAGTAACTGAACAAGCATTAAAATCAGTACCGCTAAAGCCAGTATCTGCTGAGAAAGTTGAACTGGGGTCAATTAATCCTGTCGCTGCTAATGCTAATGCTAATGCTCAGGCTTCAAGCTCAGCCGCCCCTGATAAACCTGAGAATGCCAGTGTGACAGATGTGGTAAATAGCACGGCCGAGGAAGTCAAAAAGCAACCTGATACATTTACACCAGTCACACCGGTTGCTGCCGTTGATATTAATCCTGAGGATGCTGCGCCAATTTCGTTAGATGAAGTTAATGCTGACAGCGCCATTCCCACAGACCGAATTCGTTCAGTGATCTCAAATCAAGAAAAGGCATGGAATAGCGGTGATATCGAAGCTTACATGGAAGGTTATTGGAAAAGCGACAAGCTGCGTTTTGTATCAAATGGTAAGTACAACTATGGTTGGGACTCAATATTAGCCAGCTATAAACGCAGTTACCCAACTTCGCAGCGTATGGGAAAACTCAGCTTTAATGTACGTGAAATCAAAATGTTGAGTAACTACTCAGCGTTAGTCGTTGGACGCTGGGCATTAGAGCGTGCGAAAGACAAACCAAGTGGTGTATTTACGCTGTTAATTGAACGCATTGACGACAAATGGGTTATTACCCACGATCATTCTTCTGATTAATTCAGTGAATAAATACGATCTTTAGGGCAAGTGCTATTCAGCTTTAATACTGAATCGTTGTTGCCCTAAATTCCTTGCTTTACCATCGTAACGCACCTCGGTAAATTCAATATTGCCTTGAACATCCTGCATTACAATACTGGTTGAGCGAGTGCCATACTCTGGGTGTTTGATAAAAATCGCAGAAAGTAACCTTTCCCATTCGAGACCAATCCCTGTATTGGGTAGGCTAGTATCGTCAGCTTCAGACTCATCACGCATTAACGCCAGCATTTCTTCTACATCAGGCTCTGTATGACTTAAAACATGTTGCTCTAAAGCTTGTTGCCCCTTGGCCATTTTAGGCCAAACATCATCTAATGCACCGTTACTGACCGCGTGAAAGCCCTTTTCTAATGGTAAGTTTTCAGCTGTTGCGCTGTTAAAACACCATAATTTCTCATTTTGCTGATACACCAAATTGAATGAGCCGTAGTTGTTGCAGTGTTGCTTAAGCCATTGCTCGGTTAAGCTGCCGTCGTTTGCTAATGCTTTTAGAACTAATTCGCCGCGGCTGCGCATACCTTCGTTATCGGATAGATTACGGATGTTGGTCAGTGCCGAAAACTGCCCCAATTTATTTATCCCCAACCAAGTGCCACCTGCTTGTAAATCTTTGCCAGCAAGGACTTGTGATGAAAAGTTAGCTTGCTCAGCTGAATTGGGCATGACAGGCCAGAAGTGGGCGGGGTCAGTAGGGCGGTGATGAAACTCATCTCGGTTAGCACAGACGATCAAAGGCCATTTGGGATGCATGTCGACAGCGATAAATAAGATGCACATAAGCTCTACCAGCATAGGATGATAAAACATCATAACCTAAAACTTATCGGCTAAGTATGGGAGAGGGGTAATCGGTTTCAGGTGCTAGTTTCAGGCACTGGTTTCTGGAGCTATAAGTCTATAAGTTGCGGTTATTATTAAATGGAGAGCAGAGCGTTGTCGCAAGGTTAATTGCGACAACGCGAAATGTCATCGGCTTTAATGATGGTGCTTGTGGCTATCGCTATGGCCATGATCGTGAGTGTGATCGTGTTCATGACTGTGACCTTTCAACTTTATCAGTAGTCGACTAAGGAATTTTCTTGGCCCTAAGCGTAATAAACTGGCACTAAAGATCAAGCCAACAATCACTGCTGCGGCAATATTCACGCTGTTAGGCAAGGTTAATACTTGATGCCACTCGCCTAATAAGTAATAAGCAAGCAACAATGCGATTGCCAATACTGCAGATAAAGCCACTCTCATTGGCCAATTCATTAACTTGAGCTGACTGATGCTAAGCACTGGCGCCGCAATTAAAACAAAGGCCACTGCTACATTGCTCCAGCCACTATAGGCTAAAGACAGAGCTAACACTGCTGCGCCAAGGTTACAAAAACGCATTGGTAAAAATACAGCTATCAGTATCATCACTTGCAGTACAGGGTGTTCGAAGTGCACTGATGGATGACCAATTAAATTAGCCAAAATAAGGCTTAAAGCAACCCAAGGTGCGCTTCTATCTACAAGATGAGCAAAGCCAAAGCGCCAACTTGATGTCGGTAAATTCTCATGGGGATCTGTCAGCTCAACTTTTCCAAGGCTCAATAATGCGCCGACAAATAGCAAACCTATTGCTTGATACAATGCAAACCAAGGGCCTAGCAATAGCAAAGTGATAAATAATGCTTCAGGACCAGCAAGACGTTGCAACCAGCGACTCGCTAAGCTGTGATTTTGCGGTGATAAACCCATTTTAAACCGAGCAGTAGCAACTAAATAGCTTATGATTAGAACAGGTGAAACGGTCAGTAACCATGTTAGAAACTGCTCCGAACCATGACTATGGGAATGGTCATGCCCGCCAGTATCAAAAAGCAATAATAACGCAAGTAACCCAACGCCAAACAAACTACCGATCCCAGCTTGATATTGGTAACGCCCTTGTTGATCATCATCGGAGTTACCATGGGGCTGGTGTAAGACAACATGCAAGATTGATCCGGTTACAAAAGCTTGTAGGTAAACGGTATTGTCGATACTGATGTGTTGCAGAAGCTGCTCGCCAGCAAAGTAGCCTACACCTGTTAATACCATCATGGCAGCAAGTACAGCGCTAGCCCATCGGGTACCTACTTGAGGTTTGAGTAGCCACCAAATTGCTACGCCTACTGGTAAGCGATGCATGATGACCCCAAGAGCGAGTAAAATAGAGGTATCTTCTTGTTGCGCTATTACCATTGCACCGCCATCGGTGATGGTATGCAGCAGTAGCCCGCCAATTCCTAAGGTTAAGGTGACGTTATGGGTAATATCCGAGTAACGGTGGAACAAGCGTTCGCTGGCAGTAGGCCCCCAAAGGCCTAAAACCACAAATAATAAGGTGAGGATCCCGCCATGCTGAAGTAATTCGGGCAAAATGTGGATAAGGACTAATCCGCCTAAAGAGACGAAGATAAATCCATCCAGGCCTTTTTGTAGCCCACTTCCCGATGAGAAGTAGCGATAAAAAAGCGGTCCGAATAAAAGTGCGATACAACTAGCGACTAGATAGAGCATGAAATCCAAAGAATCTAAGAAACGGGAAAAAACAATCAAGTATATCCTAGTATTCCATTTAACTTAATACTTGCTGAGCCTGATTATTCATCATCATGATAATTTACACGGTAAAGCGTGAGATAAAATACATAAATTAAACTGCTCATACCTGCTAAATGGCGGTATTAAGTATACAATAGCGCTTCTTTGTTAATCATTAATAGAATAAATGTAATGGATATATTTTCAGCAGCCGTGATGTTATTTTTGATCATGGACCCTTTAGGGAATTTACCGATATTTGCCTCAATTTTGAGACATATCGAACCTAAAAAACGTCGTCGAGTGCTTATTCGTGAGTTATTGATTGCGCTCGCTATTATGCTGCTGTTTCTATTTGCTGGCGAAGCTATTCTAAACTTCCTAAATTTACGCCAAGAGTCAGTTAGCATTGCCGGTGGGATTATCTTATTTTTAATCGCGATTAAGATGATATTTCCGCAACCAGGTGGCGTAGTGGGACTTGCAGCGGGTGAGGAACCATTTATTGTGCCAATGGCGATTCCGCTAATGGCTGGTCCATCTGTGTTAGCCGCACTCATTTTACTTGCCCATAGTGATAGCTCTCGGATGGCTGATTGGACAATTGCGCTTTTTGCCGCTTGGGGAGTGAGTGCAATCATACTGCTATTTTATAAAGTGTTTACACGCATACTCGGAGAAAAAGGCCTGACTGCTGTAGAGCGGCTAATGGGAATGGTACTGGTAATGATTTCGGTACAAATGTTCCTCGATGGTGTTTCGAGTTATATGAAAAGTACTGCATAAACACATAAATGATCCCTGTTAGGGCATTTTTCGTATATTTAGGCCGCAATCGCGGCCTTTTTTGTGTTTATTTTTTGAGGTTAACTTGCTGCCAAATATATGTTTTCAGCACACTTTATGGATATCGTTTACATACGCAAACATTGACGCTGTAAATCTTGAGATAAATGCGTACAAACGAATTGTAACTCATCAGTGATAACTGTTAATGTTCGGTTAATCTATACTGATGTAAGTTGAATAATGAAACGGATTTTAGCAATACTTTTTAGTGGTTCTTTATTGGCGTGCACTCATCAGACTGCAGTGCAAAATTCACCTACAGATATGAAACCTCCAAAGGTGCAGTGTGGTGCAATGCCTCCTCTGCTTGACACTCAAGGGATAAGAAACAATTTACTTAAGCGTGGTGATATCACACCTGAGATGACAGAGGCGCAGCAGCAAACAGTCATTAGTGAATACATCGCTAAACGCAACAATGCCTACAAAAAATGTAAACAAGGGAAGTAGTTATGGCTATTAAATCTATGCAAACCCAATTATCTGTTATGACTCCTTTAGCATTTACTTTGGCGGCAATATTAAGCGTACCTTCTTGGGCTGCTCCTTTAAAGCACACATCACCAGCAGATGCAGGGGTAATCAACCCCGACCAAATTGTATATTGGCTTACTAAACGCGGTGAATTAAGTGCGGATGCAACTGATGCAGAAAAACAAATTGCAGTTGCTAACTATACTAGCAAAGCCCGTGGTAACAATCATGCGGTACCCGCTGAGCAAACCAAACGAGTTGAACAAATAGCTCGTACTAAGCAGCAACAGAATGCAGCGTCAGTGGTTGCTTTTGCTGATAGCGATATTACAAAGAGCGTTAACGTACTGGCGGTGTTAGTCGACTTCCCTGATTTGCCCTATGACAATAATAGACTGACTGCTGCTGATACTGGCATGTACTACAACAATTATTCTGTGGAACATTATGAAGACATTTTGTTTTCAACGTCAGGTTTTGCAGGGCCAAATGGTGAGAATTTAGAAACCGCTTACCAGTATTTCAAGCAAGCATCAGGTGACACCTTTACCTTTAACGGTGAAGTTAAAGGCTGGGTTACAGCTGATAATAATGCTGCTTATTATGGTGGTAACGACGCTAATTTTAACGACAATGATAAAGCCGCTCCAGAGCTTGTCATGGAAGCAGTGACCAAAGCGGTGGCAGGAATGACTGCGGCTGAGCTAGCTGAATATGATATTGAAGATCCTTATGACATCAATAATAACGGTAATTTAGATGAGCCCGATGGCATCATTGACCATATTGTTCTGTTTCATTCAAGCGTTGGTGAAGAAGCCGGTGGTGGGGTATTGGGTACTGATGCTATCTGGTCACATCGTTACTATGTTGGCGTAAGCTCATTTGGAAGCACCTTGCCAGGTACTTCAATGAAGGTCTATGGCTATACCGTACAACCGATTGATTCCGCGACAGGTGTGATAACTCACGAGTTTGGTCATGATCTTGGTTTACCTGATGAATATGATACTTCTGGTGGCGTTGGTGAAGGTTCGCCTGTGGGAAGCTGGTCTTTAATGTCGGGTGGCTCTTGGGTTGGGCAAGCGACAAATGGTAACTATATTGCGGGTACCAGACCTTCAGGTTTTAGCCCATATGCTCGTTCATATTTACAAGAGCGCTATAAAGGCAACTGGGTTAACGAGCAATCAATTGCCTGGGAAGACATTGATGAAGCTGGCTTATCTGTCGATCTAGTATCTGCGGTTAATACTGAAGAAGTGAATCAGTTATCTATTGCACTGCCGACTGCTGCCATTGAGTTTAAAAAGCCACTTTCAGGTGAATATCAATATCATTCTGGTAAGGGTCATATGATGACCAATTCCATGAGCTTCAATCTCGATGTGCCGACTGGCGTGCCTTTATTGTTATCTTTTCAAGCTCACTGGGATATCGAAGTTGACTATGATTACAGCCAAGTATTAATTAATGGTGTCGCAATTGCTGGTAATCATACCTCAGCGGTTAATCCGCTTTATAGCGGGGTTTCACATTATATTTCAGGTTTGTCGAGTGACATCAGCTCAGCTAGTGGTAGCGACTCTTGGGTTGAACTGACTTATGATTTAGCTGCATATGAAGGTCAAAATGTCCAAGTTGAAATAAACTATATTACCGATGAAGCAGTAGGTGGTTACGGCATTACCATTGATGATATTGCGCTTACTCACCAAGCTAGCGTGGTTTACCAAGACGGTGCAGAAACTGCTGGTACTGTAGCTCTTGATGGTTTTGCACGAATTGACGATAGCTTACCTGGACAACCACAACGTTATATTGTGCAACTACGTAACTATCAAGGTATTGATGAAGGCTTAGAAAACATAGGCTATGAGCCGGGTGTTTTACTTTGGCTTGAAAACGAAAACTATGAAGACAATAACGTGTCTGAACATGCAGGTTATGGCTTAATTGGCTTAGTGGATGCTGATCAAAACATAATCAGTAATGGTTCAACTGACGTGCAAATTCGTGATGCCAGCTTTAGTTTATATCCTCAAACAACTTATCAGTCTGATGCTCACTTAAGTAATGTCAGTTTATTTGATGACAGCCGAGATTATAGTTCGCCATTACAGCCTCAGTCAGGGCTTGAACTTCGCGAACTTGGTTTAACGATGAGCGTCACAGCACAATCGACTAATAGTGATACTGCAACAGTCGAGTTTAAACGCAACTCTGTTATTACCACCCCTGTTGAAACAACGCTTGAAGCAAGTTTTGACGCCGTAGTCAGCGAATATAAAGTCGACTTTACTGCCAGCGTGCAAGGTGGCGACGGTGATTACACTTATGCTTGGGATTTTGGTGAAGCCAACGCAACGAGTTTGGTTGCTAATCCCACACATACCTATAGCTCGTCTGACGGTTTTGTTGTCACATTAACAGTGACCGATTCTACGGGCGAGACTGCAACCTACAGCCGTATCGTTGAGGTTGTTATATCGATTGCTGGCGACTTTGATATTGCTATTTCGGGTGATAATGAAAGGACTGTTCGATTAACTAATAATACCACTGGTGGCTTTGGGGATTTGAACTATTCATGGGATATGGGTGATGGTAATACGGTAACGGGTGAAAGCCCTGCAGATTATACTTACGCTGCAGATGGAAGTTATACCATTTTACTTACAGTGACGGATGAAAAAAGCAATCAGCACCTTTATGCTGTGAGCTTTACTATTCCCACTAGCTCTACCAATGACAATGTCGAAGAGAGCGTCGACAGTGGTGGAAGCAGTGGCGGCGGTAGCGTTGGCTGGTTCAGCTTAATGATATTGGGCTTATTGGCACGCAGTAGAAATCAATCTAAAAGATAGATCTTATTGTCGAATGGCAGCAAAGTAATCAAGATAAAGGCATGGTAAAAATCATGCCTTTATTATCTTCAAAGAGGTTGGATTTAGCTTTTGCAGCTTGTTTGATGGCAAAGCTCGCTCATCATATTGATTTTAGTTACAGCCGCAGGCAGGAATATTTCACTGACGATAATGTCTTGCTCTGCTAAATTAAAATAACGGCGGCGGCCCCACAAAGGCGCATTTACTTGTTGAGATAAACTGGTAGCAAGCTGGGCTAATTTACTGCAACTTTCAAACTCAGCAACTTCGATTTTTCCTGGAACAATATCATTACTTGAAAACAGCAACTCACCTAAAGGTCTGGTTCCTAAGCCTTTAAAGTTATGTTGATGATTAGAGGTTAAGTCTTCTGGTATTAAAGTTCGAGCAAACACCCAAGGTTCCCCATCAAGGCACAGTAAAACCTCTCGCACCCAAACACGGCTTTGGTGAGGACACTCTCCGGCTAATGGCGTTGTGAGATGCTCGCCCAAGACTTTGACTTCAAAATCTTGGCAACAGCTTCTTAATTTTTGAGTTAAACTGCCCGTAGCAAGTAACCATTCTTTTAGGGCTGTTTTTGGCATAGAATGGAATTTCTCAGGTGAAAACCACTGGATTGATTCACCGTAGGGAAAGCTTAAGCTGGTCACTGTCATTCATTACTCGTTACAATGTACAAAACGGGGGCAGTTTATCACGACAGCGCATATATAAATAATGGAGTTTGATTAACTATGGCAAAGTACGTATACGCAATTTTACTTTCAATGATGTTTTCAATGAATGTACATAGTGCCGATGAAAAAGCGCTAGAAAACTTTGCTTATTATGGTTTTGAACCCGATATTGTCACCAACTACATTTCAAACCGTAAAAAATTAGGCTTCGTAAAAATCAGTGTTGAGCTGATGGTAAAAGACCCAGACCATTTATTGCTTATTGAACATCATGATCCATTATTACGTTCAGCAATTGTAGAAGTGCTAGGGAATCAAGCCGAAGATAAAGTGAAGTCATTAACGGGTCGTGAAGACATTCGCCGTGAGTGCTACGAAACGGTCAATCGACTATTAGAAGAAGAAACAGGACAACAAATCGTGGTTAATTTGTTGTTTACTAAATATTTATACGATTAATGAAACAGAATAAATCTCAATCAGCAGCTAAATCTGCAACTAAAACGACAAGCACTGCAGGTAAATCAGCTCACAAGGTAAAGCGTGCTAAGCAAGTGAAAACGGCAACCAACAAAGCACACTCAGGCAAGGCTAACACAGTAAAAGCGACTTCAAAGAAGCTGCACTCTCGAAATAAGCACAACCAAGGTTATGATTTTGATAAGCTTATTTCAGAGTGTCCCAAATTGTCCCACTTTGTAAAACCAAACCCTTACGGTAACTTATCGATAGATTTTGCTGATCCACAAGCTGTTAAATGCCTCAACGCAGCGATTTTAAAAACCGATTATCAAATTGAACATTGGGATATACCTGAAGATTTCTTATGCCCACCAGTTCCTGGTCGAGTTGATTATCTGCATTACATTGCGGACTTACTAGCTACCAATGGCAAAGTGCCTAAAGGGCAAAAAGTCAAAGCGTTGGACATAGGTACAGGAGCAAACGGTATATATCCTCTGCTTGGCATTCAGTCTTATGGTTGGCAATTTGTTGCCAGCGATATCGACCCTATATCTATTGCCAATGTAGCAAGTATTGCTGAGAAAAATCAGGCGATTAGTCGAAAGCTGACGGTACGGCTTCAACAAAATGCTAACCACATTTTTAACGGGATTATTGCTAAAAATGAGCGTTTTGATATCACGCTTTGCAACCCTCCATTTCATCGTTCATTGGAAGAAGCAACGCAAGGTAGCATTAAAAAGAATGCCAATTTAGCCGCTAATCGCGCTAAAAAAGCGACCAAAAAACCACAGTCTGTGGTTTCTGAATATGGTGCAAAATCAGCATCAAGCAGTTTGAATTTTGGTGGCCAGAAAGCTGAATTGTGGTGTGAAGGCGGAGAGCAACAGTTTCTAGCAAATATGATTACTGAAAGTCAGCAGTTTGCTTCACAGTGTCTGTGGTTTAGTTCATTGGTGTCTAAATCAGAGAATTTAAAGCCTTGTTATGCCTTACTAAAAAAACTATCGGCAAACAGTGTTAAAACCATTGAAATGCAACAAGGTAACAAGATTACCCGAGTATTGGCGTGGAGTTTTTTAACTGAAACCCAGCGAGAGCAGTGGGCTAAATTTAGAAATATGCAATGATGGT
Source organism: Shewanella sp. TC10 (assembly GCF_009663145.1). GTDB lineage: Bacteria > Pseudomonadota > Gammaproteobacteria > Enterobacterales > Shewanellaceae > Shewanella. The sequence continues at coordinate 68,438 of NZ_VKHR01000005.1, read as the reverse complement.
TAACAGCCTCTTTTAGGAGGTTGTTAACCATATATCTATTGAGAAATGTTACTTATCTTTATTGGCATCAAACTCAATGTTTTCAGCGCCATGGTAAACAAGGAAGTGACGACCCTTGGCGCGAGCAATAATAGTAATTCCCATCTTTTGAGCTAGTTCAAGACCCATTTGGGTTACACCGCTACGAGACAATAATACTGGAATCCCCATTTTAGCGACTTTTATCACCATCTCTGAGGTTAAACGACCCGTAGTGTAAAAGATTTTATCGTTACCACTTTCACCTTCAAGCCACATATCACCCGCTAAAGTGTCCACCGCATTGTGGCGACCCACATCCTCGATGAATGCTTGTATTTGGTCGTTTTTACAAATACCACAGCCATGAACAGCACCTGCATTTTTGTAGGTGTCATTGTAGGCGTTAATATTTTTTAACAGTCTATACAAGGTCGATTGTTTGAGCTCAGGTTTAGGCAGGTTAATGTCATCAAGCCCTTGCATAAAACCACCATAAACAGTGCCTTGGCCGCAACCTGATGTGACTGTTTTCTCAGATAGTTTCTCATCTAAATCCGCTGTTTTTTCTTGAGTTAAGATTGCCGCTGAGTTGACATCCCAATCGACAATGATTGATTTAAGCAAGTTAGCATCACTGACGAATCCTTGGTTTTTTAAATAGCCAAGTGCTAACGACTCAGGCTTTGCGCCTAAGGTCATTAGGGTAACAATGGGCTGCCAATTTAAATAAACCGTCAATGGACGTTCACAGGCGACAAACTTATCAATGCTCTCACCTAATTCGTTTATGGCTTTAACAGGTAGAGTTAATGGGACTTCTGCTTGTGTTTTGACTAGCTTAAGTGGAGCACTGGCACGGGTATTGGATTGTGTCATTGATATTGAGGCCTCTGATTGTGTCATCCATAGCCATCATCGGCTCGAAGATGAGAATCGTGATAAAAACTAACTGCATATCAGCATAGCAACTTTTGTTCCTCTAATAGTAAGTAGATTGTAAATGCGTGATCTAACCCAAAAGTTAATCAGTAACAGCTAATTAACGTAGCCTTATGTCCTAGTAAAATTAGCAATATGGACAAATTGTCCTACTCTTAGAGTTAATTAAGCGATCTAGGTCAAATTTTTGGTTTGATTTTATCTGGCATCATTATTGCAGATTAATGACCATATAGAGGAATATGACCGTAATTCTCAATATTTTTGGTCACACAATTGTTAATCAACTTTATGTATTTATTGTGTTTTTGTTGGTTCCTCGTTGGTTTATGTTTTAAGGGCAAAGTTTTTATGCAACATACTGAAAATGTTTGGCCAATGTACGTCTCATTGAAGAAAGTGGAAAAGATGATAGGTCGCTGGCCTTCTGTGACATGGGAAGTCGATCAAATGGTTCCAGCAACTCACGAAGCGCCTGAAGGGGCTAAGTTAGTGCTATTTGAATTGCACAAAGATGAGCGTGGTAGCTACCGTATCAACCTCGATATGGATAACACCATGTTATATATCGTTTGTGATGAATTAGCTGATGAAACGCTCGTTCCTGCAGCAATATCTTGTGATCAAAACGTAGCTGCAGGCTGTTTAGAGTCAGAAACCCCTGTGCTTAATGTACCTATGCCAGAAGCGTTGGCTTGTTGGGTAGAAGCATTTATTACTCGTCATGGAGAAGTTGAGATATCAGCTAAGCGACGTAGACATGTTAATCGTCGTAAAGGGCAAGGCCCAAGCGTAGATCATCTTCGGAGTCATTAATGAGCGATAAACCTAGAGGTTTTTTCTCGCGTTGGAGTGAACGTAGAGAACAAGTTGAAGCAGAAGCGGCACAAGAGTTAGCTGATAAAGAGCAACTCGCAGAAGCAACGCAAGCTGAGTCAGCAGATGACAGTGAACATCTTGAGAGTCAAACGGTCGCAACAGATGCTGACCAAGCTGACAAGTTACTTGAAGCTGAAGATTTACCGGATCCAGATAAAATTGAAGTTGGTGGTAGTTTTGCTTCGTTTATGGGAGCCAATGTTTCTCCCGAAGCAAAATCAGCAGCGTTAAAAGCGTTATGGAAACAACCACAGTATAACGAAATTGATGGCCTACTTGAGTATGCCCTTGATTACAGCAACCAACCTAAATTGAGTCCAGAAGTCTCAGCTGAGTTGGCTAAAAAAGTATTCCGAAACGTCATGAAAGACGAAGAAGAAACTGCTGAAGATGAAACGTTATTAGCAAGCGAGGGAGATGACACAGTTGGTGATGCAACTGATGCCCCGCAAGTATTAAATGAGAAGAGTGAATTAGTCGCTGAAACAGATTTAGTTAATCAGAGTGATGATCTGGTTATGGCACAGGAAGCGGAACAACCGCTTCAAGAGCAAACTAAAGCTTAATTATCAGCAAATAATTTTATGTCCACTATTTTGGTGTGTCAGGTGAAGAACTTATAGATTTCGAGCTGATGTGATTGATGCTTAAAGATGAAAGCCTCAATGACTAATGGATTTACAGCACAGAATAAGTCTTCCACATGCTAAAAACTGTTCAGGAACGCAATGTGAGCAATAGTCAAACCCCGCTTGAACTACAACAAGTTCGTCAGCAGGTATTAGCACAGACTCAAGTGATTCAAAACTTGATTCCGCCAACAGTCAGTTACACGACTGAAGGCAATGTGTTAGTCATCGGCCCAGAAGATTTGGCTCGATTAGCTGCAGACAAACTGTCTACTATGGCCAATACCGTAATTTTGGCTAACGAAGCAATTACTAGCCAAGATGAAGAACATCTTGAAGCGGTAATGAATGCTGCAGTTAATAGTGAAAGCTATTACAACAAACTTATCTCGGTTAAAGGCTTCTTAGGCCAATTCCAAGTGACGGTAGAAAGTGAAGGCCAAGACAGCAATGCTGCTGAATTGAGCTTAGTGGCAATTCGCAAGCCACACTTTGATATCGTTTTAGACTTAAGCATGAGCCCATGCCTTAACCTTGAAATGCTTCCACCTGGTTACTTTTACGTCGGCCAAGATGCTGAGAAATTAGCGGATGCATTAGATCAAATTCCTGATCTAGTCGGTGAGTTCGATAAGCCTCGTTATGTAAAAGTGAATAGTGATATTTGTGCTCACAACCGTAATGGCGTTAATGGCTGTAACCGTTGTTTGAACTTCTGTCCTGCAGATGCCATTAGCAGTATCGAGCAGAAAATTGAAATCGATCCATACCTTTGTCATGGCGCGGGTAGTTGTACCAATGCCTGTCCAACAGGTGCAATCGCTTTTGATTTACCAACGCCGCAAGCTCTTCACAGCTATATTCAAAAGTTAGTTAGCCGCTACCTTGAGCAAGCTCAAGCAGCGCCAGTTATCTTATTCCATGATAGCGCTGTTGGTGCAGAGCACATTACCGCTGATTTAGTGGGTGACATTATTCCGGTTGAACTGGAAGAAATTACTGTCGCCAGTATTGATCACTGGATGTCTGCATTAGCTTGGGGTGCTCGTCAGGTATTAATTTTAAATACTGATGCTACAGCGCCGACATTGACGCAAATGTTAAATGGCGAATTGTCACTAGCGAATACTATTCTAGATGAAATGGGTCAGCCGCAACGTATTAGCTTGATTGATACACAGACTTTGGCATCACTAAATGACAAGCTGGCTATAAGCCTAGATTGGCCATTAATTGTGCCAGCAGCTTTCTCTCCAACGACTAAACGTGACACTTTATATGCTGCGATTGATCATCTTAATGAACAAGCTGCAGCGACTGACACTAGCATTGCAATTAGCAATGTGCCTTACGGTAAAGTCGAAGTAAACGCTGATAAATGTACCTTGTGTATGTCATGTGTTGCGACGTGTCCAACCCAAGCATTAACTGATGGTGGTGACAAACCTGCGCTTCACTTTGTTGAGCAAGATTGCGTTCAATGTGGTTTGTGTGAAAGCTCATGTCCTGAAGATGTGATTAGTATTACCTCGCAAATCAATCTAGAACAGGCATCACGTCAGCAGCGTCAAACCTTAAAAGAAGAGCCTCCTTTTGAATGTATTCGCTGTGGTACAGCGTTTGCGACTCAATCTATGGTTCATCGCATGATAGATATGATTGGAGGTCACTCAGCATTTAACGCCAACATAGAGCGTTTAAAAATGTGTGGTGATTGCCGCGTAAAAGATATGTTTGAAGACATTCTTGAAGACCCTGAGAAGCAACTTCGATAAGAGACCCGATATGACCGAATTAGTTAGAGAAATTTCAGAAAACGATCAGCTACGGGCAGATATTTACCAAATATTGGCAGCCTTATTACGTCGTCAACCAAGTGCTGAATTACTTGCGTTTTTAGCCGATCTTGAAGTTGATGCAGAAGAAGAAAATGACATCACTGCCGCTTGGGTTGCATTGAAAGTAGCAGCAACCAAATACACAGAAAAAGAACTTGAAGAAGAGTACTTCAACATTTTCTATGGTGTAGGACGAGGTGAAGTATTGCCATACGGTAGCTGGTTCATGACCGGCTCATTGATGGACAAGCCCTTAGCATTGTTGCGTCAAGATCTACTGCAATTAGGCTTTGCTCGTGAAGATGAAGTCAAAGAGCCTGAAGATCATGTTGCTGCATTATGTGAAGTGATGGGTACGCTGATTTTAGAAGCACCAGGTTACCGTCAGTTAGCGTTTTACCAACGCCATATTGGCAGCTGGATTGCCCGTTTCTGTGACACATTAGAAAAGACACCAAGTGCTGCGTTTTACGCACCTGTTGCACAGTTAGCAAAAGCATTTTTTGAAATTGAAGCGAATGAATTTGAGCAATTAAGCTTAGATATTCCTGTGAACTGCCCAGGTAGTGAAGCAGAAGCTGCAGCTTCAGAAAGTGCGGAAAAAATTGAACCTTCAACTAACGAGTTGGCATCTTAATTTAGCCACAGTTATTGCAGGTGCAAAGATTTATGCCACTGGATGTTCATTCAGTGGCATAGACCGAAAAGGGAGGCAACTCCCACTCAATCTAGGGCCTTAGAACCCTGTTATTCAAGCGTTACATTAAGGAGAGACTATGAAGAAGCAAGCTTCCGTCATGGATCGTCGTCAAATGCTAAAAGCATTGGCCGTCGGTAGTGCCGCTGGCGCAGTTGCGACTGTTAGCGGACAAGCTCTTGCTGCCTCACCAGAAGCCACACCAGTTGTGGGTAAAAGTGATGGTTACAGAGAAACAAGCCATGTACGTAGTTACTACGACACATTACGTAGTAAGTAAATTAAGGAGAATATGTGATGCGATTAACCCGCAAAACAGAAAAAGTTGAAGTAGCAGAAAAACCTGCACTTGGACTGAATCGTCGCCAATTCTTGAAGTCAGCAACTTTCGCTACCGGCGGAATTGCAGCGGCATCAATGCTTGGTGCTGGAATGATGCGTAAAGCTGAAGCCAAAGATGTACCACATGATGCACCAACAGAAGTAAAACGTACTATTTGTTCTCACTGTTCAGTGGGCTGTGGTATTTATGCTGAAGTACAAAATGGTGTGTGGACTGGTCAAGAACCAGCATTCGATCATCCATTTAACGCTGGTGGTCACTGTGCTAAAGGTGCTGCATTGCGTGAGCACGGTCATGGTGAGAAACGTCTTAAGTACCCAATGAAGCTGGAAGGCGGAAAGTGGAAGAAACTTTCTTGGGAACAAGCCATTGAAGAAGTAGGCCAAAAAGCCTTAGATATCCGTCAAGAGTCTGGTCCTGATTCAGTATTCTTTATGGGTAGTGCAAAGTTCTCTAACGAACAAGCTTATATGTACCGCAAATTAGCGGCAATGTGGGGCACGAACAACGTCGACCACTCTGCACGTATTTGTCACTCTACCACTGTAGCCGGTGTTGCAAACACTTGGGGTTACGGTGCGCAAACGAACTCATTTAATGACATTCGTAAATCGAAAGCGATGATGTTCATCGGTTCGAACCCTTGTGAAGCTCACCCAGTTTCAATGCAACACATCCTTGAAGGTAAAGAGCGCGGCGCGAAAATTATCGTAGTCGACCCTCGTTTCACCCGAACTGCAGCTAAGTCTGACGAGTTCGTGCATATTCGTCCTGGTACGGATATTCCTTACATTTATGGTTTGTTGTGGCATATTTTTGAAAACGGCTGGGAAGACCAAACTTTCATCGACCAACGTGTATACGGTATGGAACGTATCCGTGAGGAAGTGAAGAAGTGGAACCCTGCAGAAGTTGAAAATGTTGCTGGTGTACCTGAGAAGCAAATGTATCGTGTAGCTAAATTACTAGCAGAAACTAAACCTGGTACTGTGGTTTGGTGTATGGGTGGTACTCAGCATCACGTTGGTAATGCTAACACTCGTGCGTACTGTATCCTCCAATTAGCCCTTGGTAACATGGGTGTTGAAGGTGGTGGTACTAACATTTTCCGTGGTCACGATAACGTTCAAGGTGCAACTGACTTTGGCTTACTGTTCGATACATTGCCTGGTTACTACGGCCTGAAAACGGGTTCTTGGCAGCATTGGTGTAATGTATGGGATCTTGATTTCGATTGGGTTAAAAGCCGTTTCGACCAAGTTCAACATTTAGGTCAAGATCCAATGACTTCAACGGGTATCCCATGTTCACGTTGGCATGATGGTGTTCTTGAAGACAAATCTAAGATTGCTCAGAACGACAACATCCGTATGTCATTCTTCTGGGGTCAATCAGTTAACACTGAAACTCGTGGCCGTGAAGTGCGTGAAGCATTGAACAAAATGGACACAGTAGTTGTTGTGGATCCTTTCCCAACAATGGCAGGTGTTATGCACGAACGTACTGATGGTGTGTATTTACTACCAGCAGCGACACAGTTTGAAACCTACGGTTCTGTATCGGCTTCAAACCGTTCACTACAGTGGCGTACACAGGTTATCGAGCCTTTATTTGAGTCAAAAGCTGACCACATTATTATGTACAAGCTGGCGAAAAAATGGGGCATCGAAGCTGAATTCTGTAAGCATATTAAAGTGAATGGCGATGAGCCATTAATTGAAGATATGACTCGCGAGTTCAACAAAGGTATGTGGACTATTGGTTATACAGGCCAAAGCCCTGAGCGTTTGAAAATGCACCAAGAAAACTGGGGCACTTTCGATATTGAAAGCTTAGAAGCACCAGGCGGCCCAGCTAAAGGTGAAACTTACGGTTTACCTTGGCCTTGTTGGGGCACACCAGAAAACAAACATCCAGGTACACAAATTCTGTACCGCACTGGACGTGAAGTTAAGTATGGTGGCGGTAACTTCCGTGCACGTTATGGTGTAGAGCATGAAGGTAACAACATTCTTGCTGAAGGTTCTTACTCTAAAGGCAGTGAAATTCAAGACGGTTATCCTGAATTTACCGCAGACATGCTTAAACAGCTTGGCTGGTGGGATGATTTAACCGCTGAAGAAAAAGTTCATGCTGAAGGGAAAAACTGGAAAACAGATATTTCTGGTGGTATCCAACGTGTTGCGATTAATCACGGTTGTATCCCTTACGGTAACGCGAAAGCGCGTGTTATTGTTTGGAACTTCCCAGATGATATCCCAATCCATCGCGAGCCATTATATACCCCTCGTCGTGACTTAGTGTCTAAGTACCCAACCTACGAAGATCGCATGGTTGCACGTCTTCCTACTCTGTATAAGTCTATTCAAGATAAAGACTTTGCAAAAGACTTCCCATTAGCTGTAACAACGGGTCGTTTAGTTGAGTACGAAGGTGGTGGTGAAGAAACGCGCTCAAATCCATGGCTTGCAGAACTACAGCAAGAAATGTTTATTGAGATTAACCCTGCTGATGCAGCAGATCGCGGCTTACGTGATGGTGATGACGTATTCGTTCACAGTCCAGAAGGCGCTAAAATCACAGTTAAAGCAATGGTGACTCCACGAGTCATTGCTGGTGAATGTTTCATGCCATACCACTTCGCGGGTGTTTTCGAAGGCAAGAGCCTAGAGAAGAGCTACCCAGAAGGCACGGTTCCTTATGTTATTGGTGAATCTGCCAATACTGTAATGACCTATGGTTATGACGTTGTGACTCAGATGCAAGAGACTAAGTCTAGCTTGTGTCAGATCAGCAAAGCCTAATTAACTTGATGAGGAGATAAGCCACTATGGCAGTCATGAAATTTTTGTGTGACACAAAACGCTGCATCGAGTGTAACGGTTGCGTCACAGCTTGTAAGAACGAAAACGATTCCGCTCTAGAGTGGGGTATTCAACGTCGTCGTGTGGTTACTATCAATGATGGTGAACCAGGCGAAGCGTCAATCTCAGTTGCATGTATGCACTGTACTGACGCACCTTGTATGGCCGTTTGTCCGGCGGATTGTTTCTATCAAACCGACGACGGCATTGTATTGCATGATAAAGATACGTGTATCGGTTGTGGTTACTGTTTCTATGCTTGTCCTTTCGGTGCTCCACAGTTCCCGAAAAAGACAGCATTTGGTAGCCGAGGCAAAATGGATAAATGTACTTTCTGTGCCGGTGGCCCAGAAGAGAATCATTCAGATGCCGAGCGTCAGAAGTATGGTGCAAACCGTATTGCTGAAGGCAAATTACCTATGTGTGCAGAGCTTTGTTCAACTAAAGCATTGTTAGCTGGTGATGCTGATATCGTATCAACCATTTACCGTGAACGTATGTCGAAACGCGGTAACCCGAATGTGATTTGGGGCTATGACCCAAAAACGGGTGATATGGTTTAGGCAGTGCAAAAGGTAACGGACTTTGTCCGTTACCAAGCAAGGAGTGACAATGTTAAACAAACAGTTAAACAAATCACTGCGTAGCTTGTTTGCTCTGTTGGTTCTGGTGATGGGGTTAGGGTTTTCAACCACAACTTTAGCAGCAGATGAACAATCAAGTAAGCAGCAGGCAGCGAAGGATAATCCAGCTGAGTTATGGCGGGCAGTAAAAGGCGGTGAAGCTGGCCGTACTACCGCACAAGGCATCGAGCCGGGTGTGCTGATTAATGTTGGCGGCAATGAAGGTAGAATAATTAGAGATGATTATATTACTCCGGCTGTAGCGTTAGCTCTAGTAGGTGTATTTGGTGCATTTTTAGCATTCTATTTTGTCAATGGCCCAGCAAGATTAACCAAAGGTTTTTCAGGCAAGATGGTTGAACGGTGGTCTAAAGCAGATATTGTGTTGCATTGGATTATGGCAATTGCGTGTTTAGCTCTGATGCTGACAGGTCTGGTAATCATATTAGGTAAAATTGTAATACAACCTTATGTGAGTAGCAGTATTTGGGCAGGGGTCATTGCTTTCAGTAAGTTTGTACATGATTGGACAGGTCCTGTTTTCATCGTATCTTGGTTGGTATGTATTGTTAAATGGATGCCACTACAAACCATTAAAATGTACGATTTGAAATGGTTCCTCGTGGTCGGTGGTTACATCAACTTTGGTCCTTTCAAAGGCAAGCATCCAGACAGTGGCTTTGCTAATGCTGGTGAAAAGATGTGGTTTTGGACCTTAGTATTCTTTGGTCTATTTATCAGCGTATCAGGCATGATGTTAGTGCTTCCTGGCTTAGATTTACCGCGAGAAGCTTCAATGCTTGCGTTACTTGTTCATGGTGTTAGTGCTGCAATTTTAATTGCATTCACGATAGTACACATTTGGATGGCAACAGCATTAAGTGAAGGTGGTATGGAATCTATGGTTTCAGGTTATTGTGATGAGAACTGGGCAATCCAGCATCACAATCTTTGGTACGATGAAATCAAAGCCAACGGTACGTTGAAATACCAAAAGTAAATTAGCAAAAGCAATTTAGCTTACGCTGTGAAAAAACACCTCAACTGAGATTATCTCGTTGGGGTGTTTTTATTTTTAATCGATTTTTCCAATTTACCAAATAAGTTTTAACACTCAGTTTTGCGGGTTAAAGTTCTGACTTTGTAAATAGACTGACTGTTCATTGGCTAATTTAACAAGCCAAACTATCCATTAAGTTTGAGTTTAGTTATACCTTTCGTTAGCTCGAGTTCGAAGAGGTAACTTTGACCGAGTTTACTTTGGTTTAGCTATCCCTATATTTACCCCTCTAAATCTTAAATCCACAGATTGATAAGGCTCTTAATTTGGCCTAACAGATGCTCGTAAAGTCATTTGATTGTTAATGAGTTCATGAATGGAACTTAATCTTGTATTACTCACATCCTTAATAGCTAAAAGTACTACCGTGACTGGTTTTAATCACCAAAAGCTATAAGTGAATAAGAAGAATTATCACTACTCATTAAGTATTACAAACAGTGCTAACTTAATGAGATGTTAAGGTTTTTAACAATCATTTCCTCCCTGCTTTAAGGCACATTCGATGACTAATAACAGATACTCATTTTAAAGTATGACCTAGTTAACGCTTTGTCGATTTTGTCGTATTTTTTGGAATGTGAACTGGGGTCAGATCAATTTATTTCAGCCTATCTCTCTATATATTAGCCCCGTTAATTTGTGAACATTATTCATTTAGAAGTGTTTTTACCTTTTTGGTCTACTTTTATTAACTTGTTGTTAACAACTGGTTTTTGGTAATCGAAAAGGCCTATGAGGGCATTAACCAAAGAGTTGATGTGATTTAAACCGGGAGTAAAGATGAAGAAGCAACAGCCTGATCTGAACCGCAGATCTTTGCTGAAAGCCATCACCGTAGGTAGCGCTGCTACTGCAGCAATTGCTGTTTCAGGTGTGAGTGTGGCTCAAGCAACCGAGAGTAACGTTAGTAGCAAAAATGCTAAAGGTTACAAAGAAACTGCGCATATTCGTAGCTACTACGACAGCTTACGCGGATAATTCAGGAGAAATAAGCGATGAAGTTAACTCGCAAGTCTACCGCAGCGCCTAAAGCTGCTACCAAGTCGCTCGGTATCAACCGTCGTCAATTTATGAAGAATGCAGGTATTGCCACTGGTGGTATCGCCGCTGCTTCATTAATGGGCACTGGCATGATGCGTAGAGCAGAAGCTAAAGATGTACCGCATGATGCGCCAACTGAAATCAAACGTACTGTATGTTCTGCATGTGCTGTTGGTTGTGGTTTATACGCTGAAGTACAAAATGGCGTTTGGACTGGTCAAGAACCAGCTTTCGATCACCCATTCAATGCTGGTGGTCACTGTGCTAAAGGTGCTGCTTTACGTGAACATGGTCACGGTGAAAAGCGCCTTAAATACCCAATGAAGCTTGTTGATGGCAAGTGGAAGAAACTATCTTGGGAGCAGGCTTACAACGAAGTCGGTGACAAGATGCTAGATATCCGTGAAGAGTCAGGTCCTGATTCAGTTTACTTCATGGGTAGTGCTAAGTTCTCGAACGAAGGCTGTTACATGTACCGTAAGTTTGCGGCTATGTGGGGCACGAACAACGTCGATCACTCTGCACGTATTTGTCACTCTACCACGGTAGCCGGTGTTGCTAACACTTGGGGTTACGGTGCGCAAACTAACTCTTTCAATGACATCCAGAATGCAAATGCAATCTTCTTCATCGGTGCTAACCCGGCTGAAGCGCATCCAGTTGCAATGCAGCATATCTTAATCGCGAAAGAGAAAAACAACGCTAAAATTATCGTTGTTGACCCTCGTTTCTCACGTACTGCAGCGCATGCTGACCTACATTGTGGTCTGCGTCCTGGTACGGATATCCCATTCATCTACGGTATGCTTTGGCACATCTTTGAAAACGGTTGGGAAGACAAAACGTTCATCCAAGAACGTGTTTTCGAAATGGAAACTATTCGCGAAGAAGTGAAGAAGTTCCCACCGAAAGAAGTTGCAGATATCACTGGCTGTAGCGAAGAAGAAGTTTACCAAGCTGCTAAATTAATGGCAGATAACCGTCCAGGTACTGTTGTTTGGTGTATGGGTGGTACTCAGCATCACGTCGGTAACGCGAACACTCGTGCATACTGTATCCTTCAATTAGCACTAGGTAACATGGGTGTTAAAGGCGGCGGAACAAACATTTTCCGTGGTCACGATAACGTACAAGGCGCAACTGACTTAGGTTTATTATTCGATAACTTACCTGGTTACTACGGCCTAACTTCTGGCGCATGGGATCACTGGACAAATGTTTGGGATCTAGATAGAGATTGGGTTTCTAGTCGTTTTGACCAAAATGAATACCTTGGCCGTGTTCCAATGAACACTCCTGGTATCCCTTGTTCTCGCTGGCATGACGGTGTTTTAGAAACGCCTGAAAAATTAGCGCAAAAAGACCGTGTACGTATGGGCTTCTTCTGGGGTCAATCAGTTAACACTGAAACTCGTCAAGATGATGTTCGTGAAGCACTAGACAAGATGGACACAGTAGTTGTTGTGGATCCGTTCCCAACAATGGCTGGTGTTATGCACCGTCGTCAAAACGGCGTGTACTTGCTACCAGCTTGTACTCAGTTCGAAACTGAAGGTTCAGTATCTAACTCTGGTCGTTCACAACAATGGCGTGAAAAGATTGTTGAGCCATTATTTGAATCAAAAACTGACCTTGAGATTATGTACCGTCTATCTCAAAAACTTGGTTTTGCTGATGAGTACACTAAACGTATCGCTAAAGATGCAAATGATGTTCTAGTTATTGAAGACATCACTCGCGAAATTAACCGCGGTATGTGGACTATTGGTATGTCAGGTCAAAGCCCTGAGCGTATTAAAGAACACACTCAAAACTGGGGCACGTTCAGCAACAAGACTCTTGAAGCTGCTGGTGGACCTGCTAAAGGCGAAACTTACGGTTTACCTTGGCCTTGTTGGGGTACTCCGGAGCAGAAGCATCCAGGTACTCAAATTCTATACAACACGCACAAGCACGTGCTTGAAGGCGGCGGTAACTTCCGTGCGCGTTACGGTATTGAATACAAAGGTAAGAACTTGTTAGCGGAAGGCAGCTTCTCTAAAGGCGCTGAAATCACAGACGGTTACCCAGAGTTCACTGCAGACATGCTTAAACAGCTTGGCTGGTTTGACGAACTAACTGCTGAAGAAAAAGTTCATGCAGAAGGTAAAAACTGGAAGACTGATATCTCTGGTGGTATCCAACGCGTAGCAATGAAGCACGGCTGTATCCCTTACGGTAACGCTAAAGCTCGTTGTATCGTATGGACATTCCCTGATGAAGTACCTGTTCACCGTGAGCCGTTATACACGCCTCGTCGTGATTTAGTATCTAAGTACCCAACGTACGCTGATATGCAAGTACATCGTTTACCAACACTGTACAAGTCAATTCAAGACAATGACAACTCTGCTAAGTACCCACTTGCACTAACGTCAGGCCGTCTGGTTGAGTACGAAGGTGGTGGTGAAGAGTCTCGTTCTAACCCTTGGTTAGCAGAACTTCAACAAGAAATGTTTGTTGAAATTAACCCTGCAGACGCAGCTGATCGTGGTCTTCGTGATGGCGATACAGTTTGGTTAGAAGGTGCTGAAGGTGGACGCATCAAGATTAAAGCAATGGTCACTCCACGCGTTAAGCCTGGTGTAACTTGGATGCCATACCACTTCGCGGGTGAAATGCACGGCGAAAGCCTTGCGCCTAACTACCCAGAAGGCACTGTACCTTACGTATTAGGTGAATCAGCTAACACTGCACTGACCTATGGTTATGACCCTGTGACTCAAATGCAGGAAACCAAAGCGTCGCTTTGTCAAATTGAAAAAGCGTAATTGCAGCTTAAGCTAGGAGAATTGCCAAATGGCTACAATGAAATTTTTATGTGATACCAAGCGCTGCATTGAATGTAATGGTTGTGTCACAGCTTGTAAAAACGAAAATGACTCTGCTCTAGAGTGGGGTATTCAACGTCGTCGCGTAGTAACCATCAATGATGGTGTTAAAGGCGAAGCGTCTATCTCTGTTGCATGTATGCACTGTAGTGATGCACCTTGTATGGCTGTATGTCCTGCAGATTGTTTCTACAAAACAGAAGACGGCATCGTTCTTCACGACAAAGATACTTGTATCGGTTGTGGTTACTGTTTATATGCATGTCCTTTCGGTGCTCCACAGTTCCCTCAGTCAGGCGCTTTTGGCAGCCGTGGCAAGATGGACAAGTGTACTTTCTGTGCTGGTGGCCCAGAAGCTGATCACTCTAATGAAGAGCGTCAGAAGTACGGTGCTAACCGTGTAGCTGAAGGTAAGCTTCCAATGTGTGCTGAGCTTTGTGCAACTAAGTCGCTACTTGCTGGTGATGCAGAAATCGTTTCTGCCATCTTCCGTGAGCGTGTTGCTTATCGCGGTGCTAACAAGGGTGTTTGGGGTTAATCTCCGCCTGAGTTAGTCAGCTTAGCTATGATGCCTAGGGCAACCTAGGCATCGAATAGCATAGAGGATGTAATATGAACAAGTGGTTCAAACAAATTGGCGTTGTTATCGCACTGATGTTCAGTGTTATGACTTTCGCACACGCAAGTGGAAATGTTGAAGAGTCTCTAACCGTTCAAGATGGCAATGCACAATTATGGGCACAGCTTAAAGACGGTGTAGAGGGACGTACGACTTCCACAAGTGAGTTCCATGCACAACCAATCAATACTTATGATTTACGTGTATTCGAACTTCGTAGTGACTTATTAGCGCCAGCTTTAATGGCAGCGCTATTTGGCATGATCATCATCTTCTTACTGTTTATTAAAATAAACGGTATTTCAAAATTACACGGTGGTTTCACCGGTAAGATGGTGTATCGCTGGTCTAAATTTGATGTATCAATTCACTGGTTAGGTGCGATTCCTTGCTTGTTATTGATCCTGACAGGTTTAGTACTGCTTGCTGGCCGTTTCTTCTTCCAACCGTATATCGGTGAAGGAATGTGGTCTAGTTTGGTTTACATTTCCAAAGAAGTTCATGACTATATGGCTATCCCATTCATGTTGGGTTGGGCGTTAATGACGGTACTTTGGGCTAAAAACCAAATGCCTAAAATGTATGACCTTAAGTGGATGATGGTGGTTGGTGGTTACATTAACTTCGGTCCATTTAAAGGTAAGCACCC
The DNA here is from genome assembly GCF_009663145.1 of Shewanella sp. TC10. Lineage (GTDB taxonomy): Bacteria > Pseudomonadota > Gammaproteobacteria > Enterobacterales > Shewanellaceae > Shewanella. The sequence goes on along the minus strand of NZ_VKHR01000005.1, from coordinate 53,363 downwards.
TGACGCTGGCTTTGCTAACGCAGGTGAGAAAATGTGGTTTTGGGCATTTGCTCTATTCGGACTATTCATCTCAGTATCAGGAATGTTATTACTGTTCCCGAACTTATTTGAACCTAGCCGTAACCTAAGTTTACTTGCTTTAGTGGTTCACGCTGTGAGTGCAATCGTTATCTGTGCTTTCTCTATCGTGCACATCTTCATGGCAACAGCTATGTCTGAAGGTGGTATGGATTGTATGGTGTCTGGTTACTGTGATGAGCAGTGGGCTAAGCAACATCACAACCTTTGGTATGATGAAATCAAAGAAAAAGGCGAGCTTAAATATAAAGACTAGTTAGTCTTAATTTTAAGTCGTAAACACCCTTAAAGGCACTGCTTTTGAGGGTGTTTTTATATCTGCAATATGGAACTCAAACCGTTAACATTAATCTTTGTTATATTTAACATGCGGATAGTGTACATTAGGTGTTGGTTATTTAATGGCTGCTAATCTGTGATCTCCTTGGTAAAAATCAACTGTCATAGTTGTGATTAACCCTTAAGTTATAGATAGTTCACATAATGGTTACTCGATTGAGAGTACTCTGCTCAATCGGCAATCAATTAGCGTTGCTACTGTGTATATATTTTTAGATAGGAAGTGCTATGTCATCAATAATTAAACCATCAGATAAAATTATCCAATCGCCTTATCAAGCGAATATTACCACCCCAGATTGGATGATCAGTGCTATGGAAAAAGTGATGCAGTTTTACGTTGATCGTAATTTGCGCTTAGATACCGTTTCCGCAGAAATGATGCCAAACCCAGTAGAAGGCAAAAAGTACATGCTATATGCACACGTGCCTTTTTGTCATACTCTGTGTTCTTATTGTACTTTCCACCGCTTCCTATTTAATGAAGATAAAGCACGCCGCTATTTCGTTTCTTTACGTAAAGAAATGGATATGGTTAAAAATCTCGGCTACGATTTCGAATCTATGTACATCGGTGGTGGCACCACAACAGTGCTTGAAGATGAACTGGCACGCACCATTGAACATGCTAAAAAGCTGTTCCCAAGTATTAAAGAAGTGTCATGTGAGTCAGATCCTCAACATTTAGACAGCCCAGGCTTTAAGCAGTTAGAAGGCTTAGTCGATCGTATGTCGATTGGGGTGCAGAGCTTTAATGATGACATTTTAACCATGACTGACCGAATTGAAAAATTTGGTAACGGTCAGCAAACCTTTGACCGAATTATGGCGGCTAAAGAGTTATTCCCAATTATTAATGTTGATTTGATTTTCGGTTTCCGTGGTCAAACCGATGAAATTATCCAGCACGATTTGGATATGGCTTCAAAATTAGACCCAAGACAAATCACCACTTATCCATTGATGATAACCCATCAAACTCGTAAGAGTGTTAAAGGCAAACTAGCCGCGCCGCACGGAGATATGGCGCGTCAATACCGTCAAATTCTAAATAGCTTAAATGGCCAGTACACTCAGTTATCAGGTTGGGCATTTGGTAAAGCAAATAACGAAGGCTTTGATGAATACGTTATCGATTTTGATGAGTATTTAGGTGTTGGTTCTGGCTCATTCAGCTTCTTAGATGACACTTTATATGTGAACACGTTCTCGTTGAAAAAATACCAAGAACGAATTGCCAATGGCAAAATGGGTGTTGAGCAGCAAAAGCAATACGGTAAAAAAGAAGTGATGCAATACCGCTTCTTGCTGGGTATGTTCTCAGGCCGTTTATCGCGTAAATACTTCCGAGACACATTTGGCGTTAACTTAGATACCGCATTATTTAAAGAAATGGCTTCAATGAGAGCAATTGGTGCGATTAAGAATGACCCGAATGACCCAGACAACTTGATTTGGACTGATAACGGCAAAATGATGGGTTTGTTAATGATGAAAGAATTTTATTCAGGAATGGATAATGTTCGTGCTCAACTACGTAAACCGTTACAAGCCGCTGATATGTAATAAGTACCTAACGCTTAAAAAATAAGTTAATGAAAGGTAGTGACCATAGTAACTGCCTTTTTTGTTTTTTGCAGTATACTGATTTTGATATCAACCCAAATGGCAGAGTGGATAACTTGTCATTGAGATTGAATGCTGAATATAGAGACTGCTATGGCCAATATTTTACTGCTTGCCAATATTAACTGTGACCGACTACTTCGGTTAGATAAACCGCTACAAACTGGCGGGCGCTTTCATTATCAAGATGGTGGCTTAAGGCTAGGTGGTGGCGGTGCAAATACAGGGATTGGGCTGGTTTGGGCTGGTCATTCTGTGTCTTTAGTGAGCCAAGTTGGCAATGATAAAATTGGCAATTGGATATTGGCTCAAGCTAGCACTCAAGGTCTTGATTGCCGCTTAGTTGAGCGATTTAATGGCAATACTTGCGAGATGTTGTTAGTGATGACGCCGGATGGTGAGCGCACGATTATTCGCCCAGAACGGCCAATATTTGAATTACCCTCTCCACCTAATTGGCAGCAATTCGATGCTCTCTATATAAACTCTTCAGCAAAAGGGATCAGTGGTTGGACCGAATCAGCTTTAAACTCTTGCCTTGTGGTTTCGCAACTAGCCAAAGATGAACGAGTGCGCCCATGTCATATTCTCATTGCTTCTATTACCGATATGGAGGGGCGCTGCAATGAAAACAAATGGCGCTTTGCGACTCAAATAGCCGGTGAGTCATTACGTTACTTTGTGGTAACCGATGGTGAAAATGGAGCCATCGCTTACAGTAAGCATGATCAAGTACATGTGCCTGCTGTTCTATCAGAGGTGGTGGATACTACAGGTGCAGGCGATGCATATGCAGCAGGCTTAATTCACTTTCTGTGTGAGCAAAAAACCATTACCGAAGCGATGGAAGAAGGTGCAAGGTGGGCGGCTTTTGCTGTTGCCACACCAAGCTCAGTACCTGGAGAAGGGTTAAAAACTTACTTAGAAAAATGAGGTTCATCTGTTTTTGTTTTATTTCATTTTTACGTCATATAACTGTCGCTAATCTGTCATGAAGTAAATCTATAATTTCGCCGTAATTTATTGAAAGCCAAATCTTTTCCGCTAAAGATCTGTCTCATTTAAATCTTCCTACTTCCTGGGAGTTAATTACAACCCTATTTTAATTGTTTGAATTTATGACCCTGTATCCCCCATTTACAGGGTCTTTTTTTGTCTGCAAAAAAACATTCAAAACAAGCTAAGCCTATAAATACTGAGCCTTGTAGGTAAAAGTCGATGCGTCTTTAATGCTTTTCAGTTAGTATTTACATTGGTTTAACATGTTCGCATATACCAGTTCTCTTAGAGGCAATTTTCTATTGTTAATTTGAAGAACTAAGATTTAGTAGGGGCGTTATGGGAAATAAAGTTTGGAATGATAAAAAGCGCTTTATTTGGATGCTGTCCATATTGCTGTTAGCCGCATTTATTGTCACCAGTGGTATCAGTTATCAAGTCGCTCATGAATCCTTAAGTGAACAAATCGAAGACAATACCTTGCCACTCACCAGTGACAATATCTATTCTGAAATTCAGCAAGACCTGCTAAGACCTATCTTTATTTCTTCGTTAATGGCCCAAGACACTTTTGTGCGAGATTGGACGATTAATGATGAGCAGCAACCCGAAAAACTGGTTCGTTACCTCAATGAAATCCAACAAAAATACGATACCGTTACGAGTTTTTTTGTCTCTGAAGCTAGCCGAAACTATTACCACTCCAGTGGCGTATTAAGAAAAATCAAAGATGTCTCCAATGAGGATGCTTGGTATTTTAGAGTGCGTTCTTTGCCTAAATCTGAAGACTACGAAATCAATATAGATACCGATACTGCTGATAAAAGTCGCACCGTCATTTATGTCAATTACAAGGTATATGACTTTGATGGAAACTTTATTGGCGTGACAGGGGTTGGTTTAGCCGTTGAAAGCGTGAAAAAAATGATAGAGCTTTATCAAACTCGCTATAACCGTAAGGTGTATTTCTCAGACCGACAGGGCAATATAACTTTGCGCAGCAAAGGGTTTGATGGTGCGACGACTCTACAGTCTACTGAAGGGTTACAAAAGCTTGCCACTCGAATCTTAACTAGCCCAAGTGCTTCTTTCTCCTATAAACGTGATAACCGAACTATCTATTTAAATAGCCGTTTAGTGGAGGAGTTCCAGTGGTATTTGATGGTAGAGCAAGACGAAGTTTTGGCTGAGCAGAAATTACTAACCACCTTTTGGGTCAATATTGCGCTGAGTTTAGTGGTGACGCTAGGGATTTTATTTATTGCCAATATGACCCTAGGCAAATATCAAAGAAAGCTCGAAGTCATGGCCTCTACCGATAAGTTAACTGGTGCGGCTAACAGGCAAGCATTTGAAGAGTACTATACTCGTGCATTATCTCAAGCGGTAATTGAATCGACCCCAATGGCTGTAATCATTCTCGATATTGACCACTTTAAACAAGTGAATGATAAATATGGTCACAATATCGGTGACTTGGTGATTCAGTCCGTATCGAATGTGCTTAAATCTCACCTCAAAGAAGCAGATTTATTGTGTCGCTGGGGCGGAGAAGAATTTTTGGTGTTATTGTCGAATGTAAATACCAGCCAAGCACATGACTTAGCAGATAAAATGCGCGAATCGGTAGCAGCAAGAAATATCAAGGTGAATGGCAACGATATTAATATTACGATTAGCTGCGGCGTTGCCGAATACCGTAAAACTGAAACGCCAACAGAGCTCATTCATCGGGCTGATATCGCATTATATCAAGCGAAAGAACAAGGCCGAAATCAGGTAGTATTGTCTTATTAATTGGTACTTGTACTATTAACAAGATAAGAAAATACACGACTAATCATACATCAACGAGAGAGTATTAATGGCTGGCCATGTTTTAGCAAAAAAAATCTCAGGTTTATTTCGTGGAGATCAAATTGACGCCATTAAGGGTTTTGATAGTGCCATGAACAATAAGCTTCCAGTACAAACGCTTAAGGTGACTAAAAGTAGGGTAGAGGGCGACAACCAAGCTGACCCTATTCATCATGGTGGCGAAGAACGTGTTTTACATCACTTCCCACGGGAGCACTATGGCCAATACCGTCGCTGGGATTTAATCACCAACTTTAAGGATGTTCCCGCGATGGGGGAAAACATTAGTACTGTTGGCTTAGATGAATCTCAAGTCAATATTGGCGATATCATTCAAATCGGTGAGGTGTTATTGCAAGTCACACAGCCGCGCTCTCCTTGCTTTAAACTTAATTTGCAGTTTGGACATCCTAAATTTGCTTTAGCAATGCAAGAAAGTCGTATGTGTGGTTGGTTTTATAAAGTACTCCAAGAAGGTGAGATTAAAGCCAGTGATAGCATTGTATTGATTGAAAGAAAAACCGATATCAGTATTGCTCAGGCGATGAAGATATACTTTATAGCTGATGTAGACCCAGAACAATACCAGCAGTTGATGCAATGTGAAGGTTTAGCTGAAAACTGGATTGCCAGTATGCAAAAACGGATTGATACTCAGCAAATTGAGAATTGGCAATATCGATTGTATGGCCCAGAAGGCGAGCCAGCTTAACGCTTTGTTAAACGAATAATGACAAGGATGCATAATGACTGAAACGGTAGAAAAAGAAGCCAGAGATATGGGGCTGCTGGTTTACGCAGCAAGTTTTGCAGGTTACATCATTCCGCTTGGCAGTATTATTGGCCCACTTATCGTGTGGCTAATGAAACGAGATGAATTTGAATTCGTTAATGAATGTGGCAAAAACTGCATTAACTTTAAGCTGAGCTTACTTATCTATGTGATTATCAGTAGCATTTTAATCTTTGTTGGTATTGGGGTGCTATTACTCATGGTGTTAGCATTAGCTGACATTATCTTTACTATCATCGCGATAATTAAAGCGGGTGAGGGAGTGGCATATCGTTATCCGTTAACGATTAATTTTATCAAGTAGTGCAGGTAAGGTTTGCAAAGAACATAAAAAACGCACTTGTTAAAGTGCGTTTTTTGTTTGTTAATTATGCATTTATTCTATTTTAAAGCGTGCGACAAGTACGTCTAGACGTCCGGCCAAGCTATTTAATGACTCACTTGCTTGAGCTGCAGCTTGTGCTGTATCAGCGGTGCGCTGAGTAATGTCATTAATCTCAGTAACATTGCGATTAATATCTTCTACAACGGTTGACTGCTCTTCAGTTGCTGCTGCCACCTGAATGTTCATATCACTTATTGAGGCAATTTGTTGGCTAATACCACTCAGTGATTGGCTTGCCTCATCTACCGCATTGACGCCTTCTTGAGAACGGTTGCGAGAGGTTTCCATCGCTACAACTGCACGGCTAGCTTCAGATTGCAGCTTATCAATCATGGTTTGTACTTCATTCGTTGAATCAGCAGTTCGAGAAGCAAGGTTTCTAACTTCATCGGCAACTACAGCAAACCCACGTCCAGCTTCACCTGCCCGGGCAGCCTCAATTGCAGCATTAAGTGCTAACAAGTTGGTTTGCTCGGAAATAGCGCGGATCACATCTAAAATACCGCCAATGGATTTAGTGTGTGTTGCCAGAGACTCAATCACTTCACCGACTTGTTCAACGTCATTAGATAATTGATTAATCGTTGTTCTTGCACTCATTACTACTTGTTGACCGTCAGAAGATTCAGTATCAGCTTCTTTTGCTGTCACAGCTGCTTGTGCAGCATTACTGGCGATTTCATTTACCGTTGCGCCCATTTCATTAATCGCTGTCACAACCATAATGGTACGGTCTTTTTGTTGCTGGCTATCGTCCAGAGTTTGATTTGCTTGAGCGGATACGTCTTTCGCAGATAAGCTTAGTTGCTCACTGGTACGGGCGACTTCAATAACGGATTCTTGGATTTTGCTAATAAAACTATTAAACCCTTTGGCAAGTTGGGCTAATTCATCGTTTCCTTCTACAGGTAAGCGCTGACGTAAGTCACCCTCACCTTCACCTATGTCTTTAAATAATTCAGCGACCTTTGCAATTGGGCGACTTACGGACGATGCTACAGCGCTCGCTATCACAATAAAAATGATGGCAATAACGATAGTGCCAAGGACAATTTGATATACCGCTTTATCGAGTAGAGCAAAGATTTCTGACTCAGGTACCTCGGCTACTAAATACCAATTCATCGCCGGAATATAACTGCTAGCGACTATGGTACTTTCGCCATTGAGTTCGATGCGCATTAAATTGAAATCATTTTGGGTCAGTAAAGACTGAGTATTACTTCCAGAGTAAAATCCATTAAGGTTCGTTTTGCCTATTTTATTAGGTTCTGGGTGAAGTTTTACATCACCATTTGCATCAACCAAATAGACAAAACCACTGTCCTCAATTTTAAATGATGCTAATTGTTGCACCATATCATCTAAAGACTTTGCCAAACCCACTAGCCCGCGACCATTAGGTTGCTGGTAGTTAATGAACAATTTGACTTCACCATTGGTTTCAGTAAATACATTTAGCATCCGCTCTTGACCACTATTAAGATAATCAAAAAACCAACTATCTTGAGCTGAGGTCAAAACACGAAGAAATCCATCTTGTGTGTAATATGCTGCTGTTTCTCTATCGGCGTAAGACGCTTGCACCAACTGATATTGACTTTGAATATCACCTAACTGAGCCACAACATCGGCTTCTTTATCACTCGGACGACCTTGTTCAATCCAATCAAGTAGCATACGACTTTTGGCTAGTTGCTCGGCAGCATTCAATAAGTTGTTTATATCAAGTTCTATTTTATGGCGGATCTGCATCAATAAGCTAGGCAGCTCTGAATCTACCATACGCTGTTCAACAACCATTTTTGCGCTGCGTTGGCTAAGCACTCCGACAAGCATGGTTGAAAATACCACGCCAAATATCACCGAAAATAAGATTTTTTGTTTAATGGTTAGGTTTTTTAACAGATTCATTTGTACAGCCTATTTAGTTCGATATCTGTAATATCGGCAACTGCCAGAATAAATGAATGGATTTTATTTCATCTGAGGGGGATTATGCTTTTGTGATGTAATAGAAATAAAAACGCACCTAGATAGGTGCGTTATTGGTGTATTTAATGAGTAACTTACATATTCGGGTAGTTTGGTCCACCGCCGCCTTCAGGGGTAACCCAGGTGATATTCTGGCTTGGGTCTTTAATGTCACATGTCTTGCAGTGAATACAGTTTTGCGCGTTAATCACAAACTTATTCTCAGCGCCTTCTGCAACAACTTCATATACGCCAGCAGGGCAATAGCGTTGTGCTGGTTCATTGTATTTGATTAAGTTTACTGCAATAGGGATGGAGGTATCTTTAAGCTGCAGATGACACTTTTGATCTTCTTCATGGTATGTGTTTGATAGGTACACTGATGACAACTTATCAAAACTGAGCTTACCATCTGGCTTAGGGTATTCAATCGGGGTGAAATCTTTGGCTAAGCCCATGTCAGCATGATCAGGTGTTTCATCACGTAAGGTAATAGGGAATTTTCCACCGAACCAGTTTTGGTCGATGAAGTTAAATGCGCCACCTAAGTAAGTGCCAAACTTATGCAGAGCTGGGCCAAAATTACGTGATTGGAATAGCTCTTCATGAAGCCAGCTTTGTTCAATGCGTGATTGGAAACAATCGAGATCTTTACCCGCCTCAACGCCTGCCATTAAAGCTTCACCTAAGGTTTGCGCTGCCACAATACCACTCTTCATTGCGGTATGCGTGCCTTTGATTTTGGCAAAGTTTAATGTGCCAGCATCACAACCAATAAGCAGTCCACCAGGGAAACTCATTTTAGGGAGTGAATTTAATCCACCTTTAGCAATGGCGCGGGCACCATAAGTTAAGCGCTCACCACCGGTTAAGGTTTGGCTAATCACAGGGTGTTGCTTATAACGCTGGAATTCGTCAAATGGGCTGACATGAGGGTTTTTGTAATTCAGGTCAATAATCAAACCTACAGCGACTTGGTTATCTTCCATATGGTAAAGGAAGCCACCGCCAGATGTGCCTTGATTTAACGGCCAGCCACCAGTATGAACCACTTTACCTTCGTGGTGTTGCTCTGCTGGAATTTTCCAAATTTCTTTAAAGCCTAGGCCGTAATGCTGCGGCGTTTTGCCATTATCAAGATGATACTTAGCAATTAATTCTTTGCCTAAATGACCGCGACAACCTTCTGAGAAAACGGTGTATTTGGCATGTAATTCCATACCGGGCATGTAGCTGTCTTTTTCTTCGCCATTAGCGCCAACGCCCATATCGCCAATCAAAATGCCTTTAACGCTATTATCTTGATTAAATAACACTTCGCTTGCAGCAAATCCCGGGAAGATTTCTACACCTAAACCTTCAGCTTTTTCAGCTAACCAACGGGTTAAGTTACCTACACTAATGATGTAGTTACCTTCGTTGTGCATAGTTTTAGGCACTAAGCTGTTAGACATTAATTTAGATTTTGACTCTGAGCTGAGTAAATAAATCTCATCATGAGTCACTTTGGTATTGAGTGGGATATCGGAATCGCGCCAATCAGAGAACAATTCATCCAATACTTTAGGTTCAAAAACCGCACCAGATAATATGTGCGCTCCAACCTCAGAGCCTTTTTCAACCACACAGACAGTCATTTCTTTGTCTGCATCTTGTGATATTTGCATTAATCGACATGCAGTAGCGAGTCCGGCTGGTCCTGCACCGACTATTACTACATCGAATTCCATAGATTCGCGTTCCATCATCTCACCTTTGATCTTCGTTTCCCATTTTTGGCGGGTTTGTTGTTTTTATTGTTTTACTCACCTTACCTCAAAAATGACCTAGGTCACAGTAGCAACTGCGATTTTGAGCTCGTGAGCTAGCTCGCAATTCTTTACAGATTTTGTTCAAACTGGGACAAATTGTCATAAAAAGGTACTGATTCGAGTGATTTTAGGCCTATAATCAAGGTTGACGGTTCTCCGAGCTTTATATCCTACGTCCACAGATATGGGTATTTAGCCGTGGTAATAATGCCACCGGGGTGAGTAAAGAAATGCACTTACCTCCCACACTTGGAAAGGTTAACATGTCCCAACTACAAGACAGCTTTGGTCGAAGATTTCACTATCTGCGGATGTCAGTCACTGACGTTTGTAATTTCAAATGTACCTATTGCCTACCTGACGGTTATAGACCTGATGGCAAGCCTAAGTTTCTCACACTAAATGAAATAGAAAATTTAGTGGCGGCTTTTGGCGAAGTAGGTACCCAAAAAATCCGCATCACCGGTGGTGAGCCGACCCTTAGAAAAGATTTTACCGATATCATTCGTGTCGTTGCTGATAATGACAACATCAACACTGTTGCCACAACAACCAATGGTTATCGTCTCGAGAAACACGCCAAAGAATGGTATGACGCGGGTCTACGCCGGATTAATGTTTCGGTTGATAGTTTAGACCCTAAAATGTTTTACCAAATCACTGGCGAGAATAAGTTTGATCAAGTAATGCGTGGTATTGACGCAGCGCTTGAGGCAGGTTTTGAGCGAATTAAAATCAATGCAGTACTGCTTAAAGGCTTAAATGACAAAGATTTGCCACGTTTTTTACATTGGATCAAAAGCACACCGATAGATTTGCGCTTTATTGAGTTAATGGAAACAGGCCTAGGTCATGATTACTTTAATGCCCATCACTTAGCTGGCCTTGATATCAAGCTAAAACTTGAGTCAGAGGGTTGGTTATATGACTTACCGAGTGTTGATGACGGTCCTGCTCAAAACTTCAGTCACCCAGATTATCAGGGGCGCATCGGCTTGATTATGCCGTACGCCAAAAACTTCTGTGCCAGCTGTAATCGCTTACGAGTGTCTGCAAAAGGTAAATTACATTTATGTTTGTTTACCGAAAATGGCCTTGATTTGCGTGATTTATTGCAACATGAATCTCAACGTGCAGAGCTTATTGAACGTTTACACAGTCAATTAGCACAGAAAGAAGAAACGCATTATTTACATCAAGGGATAACCGGTGTGACGAAGCATTTAGCCTCTATTGGTGGTTAGCACCTCAGTGCGCTTTAGTCGCGATTTACCACACTAGCCCCAGACTGATATTAAGACTTAAGAAGGCAAGTTAGCATGAGCAATTGTTTTACCCATATCAATGCCGATGGCAACGCCCACATGGTCGATGTGACTGAAAAAAATGTCACAGAGCGTGAAGCCCGTGCGGAAGCATTTATTGAAATGGCGCCTAGTACGCTTGAGATGATCATGAGTGGCAGCCACCACAAAGGTGATGTATTTGCTACAGCACGTATTGCAGGTATCCAGGCAGCTAAAAAGACCTCAGATTTAATTCCTTTATGTCATCCATTAATGTTGACCAAAGTAGAAGTTGACCTTGAAGCTCAGCCTGAGCTTAATCGTGTTCGTATCACGAGTTTATGTAAACTTTCTGGTAAAACAGGTGTGGAAATGGAAGCATTAACTGCAGCTTCAACCGCGGCGTTAACCATTTACGACATGTGTAAAGCCGTTCAAAAAGACATGATTATTTCCCACGTTCGCTTACTTGAAAAGCGTGGCGGTAAATCAGGTCATTTCCAAGCAGAAGATTAATTTTTGCTGGTATTTGAGCGCAACCAAGAGTTCAACGTTAATTGAAAGACCAACTCAATACGAGACATCGACATGATCCAAGTTCTATTTTTTGCACAAGTTAGAGAGTTACTCGGCACCGCTAAAGTTGAAGTTGCAGCAGAGGGTATTACCAATACTGAGCAACTGCGTGAAGCATTAGCCGCTAAAGATGATAAATGGGCTAAAGTATTGTCGTCAGACAAATTGCTGGTAGCCGTGAATCAAACGATGAGTGCATGGGATGCGGCTGTTGTTGATGGCGATGAAGTTGCCTTTTTCCCACCAGTAACAGGTGGCTAAATTATGACGGCAACGGCTAATAACAACCCAAGACAAGTGGTACGTGTTCAAACTGCTGATTTCAGTGTTGCTGATGAATATGCGGCCATAGCCAATGATAATAGCGACGGCGCAGTGGTGACCTTTGCTGGTAAAGTCCGCGACTTCAATGATGGTAGTGCAGTCACTGATTTAACCCTAGAACATTACCCAGGTATGACCGAAGCTGTGCTAGTGCAATTAGCTGAACAAGCATATGAGCGCTGGCCATTAAATTACGTCACCATCATTCACCGTGTGGGTCGTATGGAGTTGGGTGAGCAAATCGTATTTATCGGCGTTACTAGCATGCATCGCAAAGCAGCATTTGCAGCTTGTGAATTCTTAATCGACTTCTTAAAAACCAAAGCGCCATTTTGGAAACTAGAAGCGGGTGAAGAAGGCAATAATTGGGTCGAAGCACGTGATTCAGATGAGCAGGCTGCGTCAATGTGGAACGAAACCAAATAGCAAAGGATGCTTACCAATGACAGCTAGTCGTCGAGTTGCATTAAAGATTCGAAGTATTTTACTTGTGAGTTTGTTAGGACTTTATTCTTTGTTTTCGTTTTCTGCATTTGCGGCTAAACCGCCAGCCATTGCAGCTGCAGCTAATGTTAAGTTTGCCTTAGATGAAATTGTGGCAAACTTTAGTGCAGAAACTGGCTTGAAATTGCGGGTATCTTACGGCTCTTCAGGAAATTTTGTTGCACAAATTCAGCATGGTGCTCCATTTGAAATGTTGCTTAGCGCTGATGAGTTTTATGTGCAGCAGTTACACAAGGCGGGTAAAACGGATTCTGATGGTGATATCTACGCCATTGGCAAGCTTGCCATTGTCGCTCCTAACAACTCTTCACTTAAACTTGATCCCCAATTAACAGGCCTAGCTGAAGCCGTCTCTGAAGGTGAAATTAAGCGATTTGTTATTGCCAACCCAGCTCATGCACCATATGGCGAACGTGCTCAAGCGCTACTGGAGCACAAAGAGCTATGGTCTGAGTTACTGCCAACTATCATCATGGGCGAGAATGTATCTCAAGCCGCTCAATTTGCTTTAAGTGGTTCAGCACAAGGTGGCATCGTGGCATTGTCGTTAGCTTCGGCGCCGCAATTTACCAAGATGGGACGTTATGTTGAAATCCCGCAATCTTTATATCAGCCGATCAATCAACGCATGGTTATGACGCCTAAAGCTGGCGATACAACCAAACAGTTTTATCGGTACATGCAAACCAGTGCTGCGCAGCAAGTACTGAAGAGTTATGGCTTCGGTTTTCCGACCAACGCCGATGATAAACACCATTTACATCAACCTAAACTCAGCACTCCAAGACCAAGACAACAAGTGGCGGAGCAGTAACGTATGGATTGGCAGTCACTGTGGCTTTCCGCCAAATTAAGTACCGTTACAGTGTTAATCTTGATCCCTATGGCTATTTTTGCGGGCCGTTTTCTGGCCTATAAACAATTTCGCGGTAAATCATGGGTTGAAGCACTCATTATGGTGCCATTGGTGCTGCCACCTACTGTGATTGGCTATTACTTGCTGGTGGGCTTAGGTAGCCAAAGTTTGATTGGCCAATGGGTTGAGCAATTTACTGGTACTCAGTTAGTGTTTAATTTTTCTGGCTTAGTGATCGCGTCCATCTTGGTCAATATTCCTTTTGCGGTGCAGCCTATCCAACGGGCATTTGAAACCATTCCCCATGATATTCCAGATGCGGCAGCGTGTTGCGGTATGAGTTGGTGGCGGATTTTTTTAAAAATTGAACTTCCAATGATTTGGCCGGGGATCCTTACGGCAGTGGTATTGTGTTTTTCTCACGTATTGGGTGAGTTTGGCGTGGTATTAATGCTCGGTGGCAATATTGCGGGTGAAACCAAAACTATCTCCATTGCCATTTATGACAGTGTACAAGCCTTCGACTTTGAAGCGGCTGGCACTATGTCGCTGGTGTTGTTGGTATTCGCTGTGAGTGTACTCGCCATTACGACCAGTTTGTCGAAGCGTTTAGGGGGGCAACATGCCAACCAACAACGCTGATTTACATTGCGAAATCTCACAACAGTCGCCAATCCCTTTAACAGCTAAATTTAGTTGTAAAGCAGGGGAAGTATTGGCAGTCGTTGGACCATCAGGTGGCGGTAAAACAACATTGCTGCGGATGATTGCTGGATTAAGCTCATCTGAGCAAGGCCAGATAGAATGCGGCGGTAAGACATGGTTTGACGATGAGCAAAATATTCATTTGTCACCACAGCAACGTCATATTGGCTATGTGCCGCAACATTTTGGGCTATTTCCCCATCTCACGGCGCTAGAAAATGTCATTTCAGGCTTAGACCATATTCCTAAGAGCGAACGTAAAGCAAGAGCCTTAGACTGGCTTGAGCGAGTTAATTTACATGGGCTTCCTGCTAGATTGCCTGCACAGTTATCTGGCGGTCAGCGTCAGCGTGTGGCCTTAGCGAGGGCATTAGCACGTGAGCCTTCAGTGTTATTGCTTGATGAACCCTTTTCGGCGGTTGATAGAGAAACTAGAGAGCGCTTATACATTGAGCTTGCCCGATTAAAGTCGCAACTCTCTATTCCTGTTGTCATGGTGACCCATGATATGAATGAAGCCTTGTTACTTGCTGACAAAATGATTTTAATCAGCCAAGGCAAAATGCTGCAACAAGGTGAGCCTTTTGAGGTGTTATCTCACCCACGCAATGAAACTGTCGCTAGACAAATGGGGCTGAGAAACATCTTTAATGCTGAGGTGAGCGGCCGAGATGCTGATGCTAATATCACCTGGCTTAAAATGGGTGAGCAAATTATTGCTAGCGACAGTGCGCCAGAGTTAGTGGTGGGGCAGCAAGTGCGCTGGGTTATTCCTAACCAAGGTATCCGTTTCAATGCCATTACCAGTGGGCGATTATGTCGTAGTATTAATAAACTCGATATTGTCATTGAGTCTATGCTTATCATGGGTGAGTCAGTGCGAGTAAAAGCCAGAATGGCTGATGTTGATGAGGTGTTCAATATGGATATACCTTCACACTTAGCTGAAAAACTCTCATTAAAGTCTGGGCTTGAGACTACGATTGCGCTTAAATCTGAACAAGTTCATATTCTAGAATCATGATCAATTATTAATCTTACAATGCTTGGGTCTTTTGCTGGGCTTAGGTAAAGTAGCACTATTCAAATACTCATCTTGAGGCTTTCATGTTCCGTATCGTTCTGTCGTTGTTAGTCGTATTCCCATCAATGGTTATGGCAACCCCGAGTATGCATACATTGCTTTCGGAGGGAGAATACGTACAACCGCTTATCGTGATTGAACAAGTTGAAGCAGAATACAGCGGTATTGTTTCATCGTTTGATATGGATGTTGAAAACGGTCAACTAATTTATGAAATTGACCTGTTAAATCTTGATGATAGTGAAGTCACCGAATTCTCATTTGACGCCTCTGATGGCAGCTTAGTCACTAAAAAGTTATCTGTATTTGAAGCTGATGATTTGGATCAAGTCAAAGCTGCTCAAGTCTTAGTAAAAAAAGAAATGACCTTTACTGAACTCGTCAGAATGGCGCAACAAGACCAAACAGGATATTTAATCGAAGCTGAGTTAGACCATGACTTAGCGATCAGTTATCTAGAGTTAAAATTACTCAATGTTTCTAGCAAGCATACGATTGCTTTTGATATTGAAGAATTACGTCCGTTACCATTATTACAATGGGATTAGCTTTAGCGGGCTATAAGTATCTTTGCAGTGAAGGCTGTAGCATTAAGGAATAGCACTATGCGAGTATTAATCGTTGAAGATGACGCAACTACTTTACAATACGTTGCCGAAGGTTTTACCGCGCAGCAATATCAAGTTGATACTGCGACTAATGGCCATGATGGCCTGCACCAAGCCAAGCATAATCAATACGACATTATTATTTTAGACCGCATGTTACCGCAGTTAGACGGACTGACTTTGCTGACTGCATTGAGAAATAATGGCAACCAAACCCCTGTATTAATTCTATCGGCACTTAGCCACGTTGATGAGCGTGTGAAAGGCTTACGTGCGGGCGGCGATGACTACATGACTAAGCCTTTTGCCTTTGCTGAATTGCAAGTGCGCGCTGAAAAGCTTATTCAACGTAATGCACCTTCTGCGGCGAATACCGATTTGGAAGTGGGCAATTTAAGAATGGAATTGCTGACACGTAAAGTGACTTTAGATGAGCATGAGTTATTGCTGCAACCTAAAGAGTTTCAGTTACTGAAATACTTAATGGAACACCCTAATCAAGTGATAAGCCGTACTTTGTTATTTGAAGCAGTATGGGATTACCACTTTGATCCTCGCACTAACGTGATTGATGTGCATATCGCTAAGTTACGTCGCAAATTTGAAGAGCTAGGCCATCCAGAAATCATCGAAACTGTTCGAGGGGCTGGATATCGCCTTTGCAAAGGGAATTAAACCCTACCAAAGTAGTGCTTGGCGGATAACGCTGATCTTCTCAACCTTGGTGACCTTGTTGATCGTGATGTTGGTATTTGGTTTATACCGCCAACTCGTCATTGAACAAGAGAATCAGGTTGAGCAACATCTTGCGACTGAAATGCAACGCTATCAACAGCTTGCATTAACCGTTGACCGACGTAGTTTCGCGGCGCAAATTCGAGCAGCAGATCCTAAAACAGCCCTTATCGCATGGCGTAACAGTGTCGATATGGTGGGCGCACTCAGTTTTGTGCCTGACAATATGCCTGTGTTGCCGAAAACTCGAGACTTCCCTATCTTAACCGGTGGTCCCGATAAGCTTCATATTCTTACTGGTGGCATCGTAATGACGCATTATGGGCCGGTATTGATAGCCACTCGAACCGATAACTTAGCGGCGCTAATTGATAAATTCATTAATGCCGCCTTTTGGGCTGTGGCGTTCACGCTTGGCATCACTTTAGCTGTCGGATTCATATTTTCTAAAGCGATTTTAAGACGGTTAGTCCAGTACAATTTATTGTGTGAAAAGATTGAGCAAGGCGAGTACAACACGCGTTTGCCTGTCAGCCATAATGAAGATGAATTTGATATGTTGGCTGGGCAGTTCAATCGGGTGCTTGATACCTTAGAGCACAATTTGATGTCTGTTCGCGGGGTGACTGACAATATTGCCCACGATTTAAGAACTCCGTTGTCGCATTTGCGCATAGGTATCGAACAATTACCCAATAAAGCCACCGAACAAGTTCCTGAGCAGACTGCAATGCTGCTGGAAGAGTTAGATCATTGTCTAGCAACTTTTGATGCCATGTTATCTTTAACGCGCATCGAAGAAGGTCAGCAAACATTAGATAAGCAACCTGTGAGTTTGCAGCTTTTGTGTGAAGACTTATTTGAGATGGCAGAAGTGGTCGCTGAATCAAAACAGCAAAGTTTAACCTTAACCGTTGAGAAAGACGTGACCATATCTGGGGATAAATACCTATTATTCCAAGCCTTGTTTAACTTGGTGGATAATGCGATTAAATATGCGCCTGAAGATGCGACAATTCAAATTGTGCAATCAGGCAAAACGATCCAAATAATTGATAATGGTCCAGGCATCAGCGATGAAGATAAGGAAAGGGTATTTGATCGTTTAGTGCGCCTCGATCCAAGTCGTCACCATAAAGGGACAGGGCTTGGCTTATCAATGGTTAAAGCGATTTTATCTCGCCACCAGGCTAAAATTGAGCTCATTGACAATCACCCAGGCTTAATTGTTGATATTCAATTCTAGCCCTAGTTGCTAAAATCAGTCAGTGACTTAACTAGAATCGAGTATATGTACCAACTAATAGAACAGCACCCAGACTTCATCGTTATCAATAAGTCTCCCAAAGTGCATTTCCATAGCCAAGACGGCAGTGCTGGTGTGGTTGCACAGGCTGAAGCAGATTTAGGGATTAAGCTGTATGCTGTTCATCGCCTCGATACACCCACTTCTGGGTTACTTATTCTAGCTAAATCTCCTCAAGCGGCAGCTGAATTCACTGCATTGTTTAGTGAACATAAAATACAGAAATTTTATTTGGCTATTGCTAAAGGTAAGCCCAAAAAGAAACAGGGTTGGGTAATCGGTGATATGGCTAAATCACGTCGTAGTATGTATAAGTTACTGCGAACTAAGACTAACCCGGCCATTACTCAGTTCTTTTCCCAGTCTATCGATGATGGTGAACGGTTATATTTACTTAAGCCATTAAGTGGTAAAACCCATCAATTGCGTGTTGCGCTAAACAGTATCGGCGTGCCAATTTTAGGTGATGAGCTTTATGGTGGAGAGGTTGCTGATAGATGTTACTTACATGCCATGATGCTGGACTTTGAATATCAAGGGCAACATTACCAATTTAAACAACTTCCAGAAATTGGTAGCGCATTTATCAATCCGTTAGTTGGGCAGCTGTTACACGATGACTGGCAAAACCCTGTAGAGCTTAGATGGCCGCAGGCGTAATGTTTAGTTTTATTCGGGTTGTGCAGTTTTAGCAATCTTAATGCAGTTACGTCCACTTGCTTTAGCTTCATACATGGCTTTATCAGCTAAATGAAGTAAAGCCTCCACAGGTAAACCTTCTTTAATAGTGGCGCAACCAATACTGGCCTCAATGGCAATAGGGTTACCTTGCCATTCGAAGCTCACTTCAGATAAGATTTGTTGTAGTTTTTCAGCAACGCAAAGTACTTTTTTCTCCGTCGTTAGCGGCAGTATTAATACAAACTCTTCTCCGCCATAACGGCACAAGTAATCTATTTTTCGGGTTACGCTATTAAGTTGTTTCGCGGCGACTTTTAGCACTTCATCGCCAGCAGTATGACCATAAGAATCATTGATTTGTTTAAAGTGGTCTAAGTCAATCAGTATCACACTGTAACTGACCTTATCTCTTAGCCAACGCGCATGCTCTAAAGCTAATTTACTTTGAAGGGCGTTACGGTTCCAAAGCCCTGTAAGGGAATCCTTGTTTGCCAAGGTCATAATTTTTACCACAAGGCGATTGATGGTGTTGCCAATAATGAGAATGTTCACTAATAGAATTAATACAATGTAGACCCATAAAATCGGCAAAGATTCTTCGGTATGAAAGGCGGCATAAGTGGCCACTTTCTCAGGGAACAGCAAAAGTATGAACGCTCTTACCAAAAACATCATCCCGATGAGTACTATAGGGATCACCAACCAATAAGTGGCGTAGGCGGTAAAGTTTGCTTTGAAAGCAATATAATGATCTTTAGCCAGCATGAAGAAACAAACTGCAGCAGCGAGCGATAAAATTATCATTAAGTATGCCGCATTCGCCGTGTGAGGCTTTGCCAGTAACATTAAGCTGATTGAGATACTAATAACTGCAATATCAAAACGATGACTGGATTTTAAATGATAAAGACGCTGAGCTCCCCAGCGTAAAAAGCAAAAACCGACTAGAATTATGTTGTCAGCAACTAGCCAATGCAGGTAACTTGGTTCTTGAGTACGTTGGGTGTAGAGCAGCATGCCTAACAAAACGCAGAAATTAGCAAGCGCAAAGCGCCAGCTAGCACTGGGTGCTACCCGCATAGGAACGACCATTACAGTCCAAGCGATTGTTCCTGCTAAGCACAAGATACAAATCACTTGAATTAAAATGAGACTACTGCTGTTTTCTATCATTAAACCTGCATTAAATGATTAAAAATTCAGGATAAGTTGATTGTGTCTAACATCATAATAATATTTGATCTGTTTCACAAATTGTTGCATTCGTAGCGCGGTTTGATTGATTAATTTTTTAAAGTTAAAAGGAAAATAAACAATTATGGATACAAATAAACTACTACTTATTGTCATCGCAATTTTACTACCACCAGTTGCTGTGTTTTTGAAAAAAGGCATGGGAAAAGACTTATTGATCAATATTATTTTGTGTTTACTCTTCTTTGTACCGGGCTTAATCCATGCGATTTGGGTGGTGATTCAAGACTAGTTGTTAGCTAGTAAGGAATTAGCTGCAAATACAACACTTCCACAGTTTATGTCTGAGTAAGATGATAAATACCGATTCTGATGTCATTTGGAATTGGTATTTTTATGTCTAGGCTTGTAGAATCGCACTCCGATTATTGTTGCTTAAATGGTCATGAGCAAAGTAGCGACATCAATGAGTAAAAGGTGAAATTATCATGAATAGACGTAAAAAGATTAACCAAACACTCAAAGGTAAAGCAAAGAAAGCCAATGCAAAAAAGGCGGGCAGCAATAAGCCTAAATACGTTTCTAAAGCGGAACGGGCATTAGAGAACCAAGCAGTAACAAGCGATGCCAATCAAAATCAACCGATTGAAACCGTTGTTACCGGCGAGCAAGCAGATTAATTGACGTGTCTAGTTCATTTTTTACAGAATTTTTTAACAGAAACATTGCTATAAAATGAGTCTAACAGAGTCGTTGTACAGTTATTTCATTAGCTTTTTTGATGGTCACGCCTAAACAGCTCCCATTCTTCGATGACTTCCCCATCAGCCAATGTACAAAGCGATACATCCCCATTGATATGCTCAACAGTCTCTCGTGTTCCGCCTTTTTCTATACAGTAATCAGCCGCTGGATTGGTCATATTGAGCTGTTTAACGTCATCACCTGAACAAGCTGTGAGGGTGCTCAGAAGGATGCAGCAGAAAAATACCTTACTGAATTTTACTAACTGGCTTTTATTACTGTAGATGGCGTTACTGGCTATAGTCGATTGAGCAAACATAGTGAATTCCTATTACAGGGTTCCGTTAACAATAACTATGAAAGAGCTTTATAAAAGAGTGCTGATAATTCAGCAGTTTTTCTTTTATCAACTATAGCCAATAATGAAGGTTTTGGTAAAAATAGCTTATCGATAAGTCAGTTTGGTTGAAACAGACTTAAGTCATAGCGCTTGGCTATGGCTCTTAGAAATAGCTCTTACCAATAGCTCACGCCTCGTTCGAGCAAACAGCACAGTTGGCTTGCTTGGGAAGTTTCATTTCACGAAACTCCATCGTCATGGCATCAATCATCAGGATGCGTCCATTCAGACCTTGTCCCATACCGCTAATGGCTTTAATGGCTTCAGTTGCTTGAATACAACCCACTAAGCCCACAACAGGCGCTAGAATCCCTGATTCGACACAGGTGAGTTGCTGCTCGCCAAATAAGCTGCTGTAGCAATGATAACAAGGTGAAGATGCTTGATAATCAAAGACTGTTACAGTGCCTTCCATACGAATAGCCGCAGCTGAGATAAAGCTGACCTTATGTTTAAAGCAGCTTTTATTAAGTTGCTCTCTGACTTGCACATTGTCAGTACAGTCTAGTACTAACATGTGCTCAGAAACCAACTGTTCAATACGTGCTTCATCAAGGAATTCGTTGATGGTATTGATGGTTATCAGCGGATTTAGTTGCGCTAACGTCTGTTTAGCTGAATCAACCTTAGCTTGGCCGATGTTTTCATCATGATGTAGAACTTGGCGTTGTAAGTTCGACAGTTCTACCGTGTCAAAATCAACAATGGTCATTGCACCTACACCGGCAACGGCTAAGTATTGAGTCACAGTACAACCTAAACCGCCAGCACCGATAACCAATACCTTAGCTTGCTTGAGTTTTTCTTGGCCTTCGATATCCATTGCTTTAATGGAGATTTGACGGCTATAACGCAGCATTTCGTTATCAGATAGAATCTCGCCATCATCAGCTTCAAGCGCATTTGGGGTTAAATCACTCATGATACTTCCTCAGCCTTTAACACAATACGCTGTTGAACGGTTCAACATTAACTGTAGTGCCAGATGCAACGTCGCCTTGTTCTTGATCTAAGTTAATAAAGCAATTGGCTAAGCTCATTGAGGTCAACATCCCCGAACCTTGACCGCCAGTGGTGGCGACGACCAATTCCCCAGCTTCATTACGGCTCAAAATACCGCGTTGGTATTCGGCGCGACCAGGCTGTTTACGAATTGGGCTAGATAGAGTGGCTTTAACAATGAGTGGCTCTTTAACGGTTAATCCCTGCATCTTATTGATGATCGGCCAAACCAGCTTGTAGAAGGTCACCATTGAAGATACTGGGTTACCAGGTAAGCCACAAAATACTGCTTTGCCTAATTTACCAAAAGCAAAAGGTTTACCAGGTTTAATCGCTAGACGCCAAAAGGTGATTTCACCTTCTTCAGATAAAATTTGTTTAGTGTAATCGGCATCACCCACAGAAACGCCACCAGAGGTCAGCACCATATCCGCTTTGTCCGCTGCTTCTTTAAATGCACCGCGAATGGCTTCTTTATCATCTTGGATAACGCCTAAGTCAATCCATTCAACATTGGCTTGGGTCAGTAGCCCTTTGATTGAGTAGCGGTTTGAATCGTAAATTTGTCCAGGGGCAAGGTCGCTTCCAACAGGGCGTAACTCGTCACCTGTTGAGAAGAAAGCCACTTTAAGGCGTGACTTAACACGTACTTGGCTAATACCGATAGTGGCTAAAACGCCCATTTCGGCAGCGCGAATTTGGGTGCCACTTTTTAAAACACTAGTGCCTGCGACAAGCTCTTCACCGCGGTAGCGAATACTATTGCCTTTGGCTTTAGGGTGTTCAATGGTGATGTTATTTCCATCTGCAGTGGTTTTTTCCTGCATTTGAACTGTATCGTAACCTTCTGGAACAGGGGCACCTGTCATAATACGAATACAAGTATTTGCAGGAATTTTGCCTTGATACGGGTGTCCAGCAAATGAAGTACCGACTAAGGTCAATGTTGTAGCCTTGTCACCAGTCAGTTCATCAAACTTAAATGCATAGCCGTCCATTGATGAATTATCAAATGGCGGTAGATCAATACAAGATGCCAAATCTTCAGAAAGAATGCGGCCAACAGCTTCATTTAAGCCGACCATTTCACTGTTTTCGGTAACACTGACTTGATCCAATAGCGCTTTAATTGCATCTGCAGGCGCCATTAAGCCAGGTTGTGCACAGGCATCAGATTTTGTTGACATCGTTGCTCCTCACATGACATTGCCATGTTGTGGTTCATCTAAGATTGACTTAGATAATAAGATTCATTTTTGATACCGCATTATGCCATGATAGCGACAGATAACTATGATCAGACCGAAGGTTTTTTATATCTATGACTAGTAAAAGTGACGATGTGAGCGAGAAATCCAGTAAGTCATCACCTAAAAATGTCGATTGGTTTCTTTACATGATCAAGTGCCATAACGGACATATCTATACAGGGATTACTACTGACGTTAAAAGGCGCTTTACAGAGCATCAAGCTGGTGGTGCTAAAGGGGCAAAGTACCTCAAAGGCAAAGGCCCATTGACCTTGGTTTACCAAGAAAGTGTTGCAGACAGAAGTTTAGCGTCAAAACGAGAAGTCGCGGTGAAAAAACTATCTAGAGTGAAGAAGCTGGCATTAATTGCTTCTTATCAGGATGATAAGCATGACCAATATGACGAGTATCACCTTTAGTTTCTCTGATAAAGAGCCTCTAATATAGCACCTCTAATATAGTGCCTTTGAAGCTTATGTCATGCTTAAGTTAAGGCATTAAGTTAACCTGAATAAAAAGCCACTCAATACCCATGTTACCTCAAGGTGCTTTGTCAGGCACAAGCTCGGATAACAATGCAAGGCGTAAGCTGAGGTATAAGCATAGAGTGGCTTTACGATTGAGAACTTGGCTACTGAAACTGAACCCAGCACCAGCACCAGCACCAGCACCTGAACTCGGGATAACAAAATGAATCTTAACTCGAGATCAATACCTAAGCCACTAACGAGATCGCAATACTGGGTATTTCATATATTGCTCATCAAAGTATGGGCTTCTTTCATAAAACCAACGTAACCTTGCTTTTGGATCATTAGCAAAGGCTTCGTCCTCTAATGCCAGTTTGAACTCTTTAGCTAGTGACTCGTCTTCATTGAGCATTTGGGCTGCCAATGGTTCTACCGCATAATCTTCAATGTATTCAGTACGAGTGAAAATGCTATTAAAAAAGCCCCATTGGAAAAACGAGTCTGCAGACTGAGGCTCGAGTAATAAAATAGCTAAATCACCTAATGGCTGATTCGTGGCAATTTGTATGGTACCAATCGGTAAAGTCGTTTCGATATTTACCTTGTTGCTGGTGGCCTTAACTCGTTGCCTGCCTTCATAGTCCTTAAGATTAAATTGCGGCTCTGAAAATTGATACTGACTGACCTTTACCGTTTTAGGTTCAGTCAGTGGTTTCATTCTAACGCCATGAATCGAAAGGCGGTCAATGACTTGTTGCCACTGAGCAGGCACATAATAAAATTTGGGGCGTTGGGTAATGATATTGGGTTCAGTATTTCCCATCACTGGTAGGTTAGGATATAGCTTAGGTTGACCATTCCAGCGCACCACATCATTGCCACTAATTTCACTGGCCTCAAGGATATAATCAATGCCCTTAAAGTCCCACCCTGCTTGTTCAACTGTATTCCAAGTTAATGGAACTTGCTGCTGACGTTGGTATTTATCTTCATAAATGGCGGCTTTTAATTTGGTGCCGTGTGTTGCTACTGTTTTTAAGGTTTGTTCAAGCATGACGTATGTGCCGAGAACACGCTGCTTAAAAGGTTTTAAACTGTGGTTTTCAATGAGAATGGTCGGCAAATGACGAGCGTCACCATAACCGTTTGAAAATCGAGGGCTTGGATTCCAGTAAGATAACCCCTTTGAAAGGTCGGTATTATCTAAAGCGAATACAAGCGGCCCTGGAACATGTCCATTATCTGTGAGCGCAGATTCAATTTCGGGGCGGTAGTATTTCTCTAGCCAGTCAAAACTTGCAGGGCTATAACCTTGTTTAACGTTGTAGCCAAAGGTGACATCGTATTGGTAATCAATACCGTCAGTGACATGAACATCAATATATAAGTCAGGTTGCCACACATTGATGGCACGGATCATATGCTGTAATTCTAGCGTATCTAGCTTGGCGTAATCACGGTTTAAATTTAAGTTTCTAGCATTAGTGCGCCACCCCATATCCACAGGTCCACGTTGATTTACGCGGTTAAACTCAGTGCTGCGCTCATGGGCATCGACACTTAAAATGGGCACAAATAATAGGTTTACCTTATCGAGTAATGCCTGTTTATCACCTTGGGTAATATCCCTCAGTAACATCATCCCGGCATCTTTACCGTCAATTTCACCAGAATGAATACCAGCTTGAACTAACACCGTTGGCTTGTTGCTTTCAGATAACTCCGTGGGAGTTGTCGCGCCAGATTCAGATGCGATTACCATCCAAATATCACGTCCTTGAGGGCTTTTCCCCAAAGATGTTTGCGCTAATAAGGCACTGTTATCGACTAAGTTTGTTAACCATTGATGAGTGTCATCATAATTAGGGCTTTGGGTTAATGCTTGTTGCTCGAATGGTGTCGCCCATGGGGAGTCAGCAGGTTTTATCAGTGCTTCACTAGCGCCTTGCCAAGTTAGAATTGGCGGGAGAATGTCATCATTAATAAATACAGGTTCGGCATAGACTGATTCAGTATTTCTGGGCTCGGCAATGCTTGAATCTATTGCTTGCGGCTCTTCAGTTGCTGCCACGCTAGCAAACGAAAACATTGAATTAATAATCAAACTTGCGAGAAAAGCGCGCCGCATAGATATCCCTATGATATGAGCAAAAGTGTTGTTTTATCATAAATTAAATCGAGTATGAGACAAGAGGGAAAAGCGAGGTTATTGGGTTTAAAGGAACCTAAAATGTAACAAATAAAAAAGCCTCAATGTCATTTGAGGCTTTGTTTTAAGGCAGCAATATAATTACGCTTGTGCATAAGCGTTAACTTAGGCGCTAACTTAACCAATTAGCTATTAGGTCCTGCTGCTTTAATGGCATCAGACACTTGGTACTTAGCAAAGTTTGCTGTGAACTCTTCTGCTAGTTGCTGGGCATATTTAGCATACTCATTTTTGTCTGCCCAAGTGTTAACTGGGTTTAATAACTGAGTATCTACACCTGATACCGCAACAGGTACCGCTAAATTGAGCTTATCAATATGTTGTGTTTCAACATCTTTAAGCTCGCCACTCACAATCGCATCGACAATTGCACGAGTGGTAGGAATATCAAAACGCTTACCAACGCCATGAGGACCGCCTGTCCAACCGGTATTGACTAGGTAAACTCGGCTTCCAAATGACTCAATGCGTTTCATCAATAGCTCAGCGTAAACACCAGCTGGGCGAGGGAAGAAAGGAGCACCAAAGCAGGTAGAGAATGTAGATTGAATTGCTGAAGTTGACCCCATTTCAGTTGAGCCCACTTTTGCTGTGTAACCTGACAAGAAGTGATAAGCCGCTTGCTCTTTAGTTAACACTGACACTGGTGGTAATACACCTGACACATCGCAAGTTAAAAACACCACAGAGTTTGGTTCTGCACCACGGTTTTCTTCTTTGCGTTGAGCAATATGCTCAAGAGGATAAGCTGCTCGGCTATTTTCTGTGAGTGTCGTATCGCTGTAATCAGGCACACGGTTTTCGTCTAACATGACGTTTTCAAGCACAGTACCAAAACGAATCGCATCCCAGATCACTGGTTCATTTTTCTGACTTAAGTCGATGCATTTTGCATAACAGCCGCCTTCGATGTTAAATACGCCGCCTGGTGCCCAACCGTGTTCATCATCACCAATCAAGAAGCGTTTTGGATCAGCTGATAAGGTTGTTTTACCTGTGCCAGATAAACCGAAGAATAAGGTTGTATCGCCATCATGCCCCACATTTGCAGAGCAATGCATTGGTAATACGCCTTTGGCTGGCAATAGGAAGTTTTGCACCGAGAACATCGATTTTTTCATTTCGCCAGCATATTTCAGTCCAGCGAGTAGGACTTTTTTAGCTTCGAAATTGATCATGACCACAGCATCAGAGTGAGTACCGTCACGGGCAGGATCACAAACGAACTCAGGCGCATTCATGATTTGCCACACGTCTTTATCACCACGGTTAAATTGCTCTGGGGTGATAAATAAGTTGCGGGCAAAAACTTGATGCCAAGCATATTCGGTAGTGACTCGAACAGGAAGATAATGCGCATCGTCAGCACCAACTTCAAGTTCTGATACAAATATGTCTTTCTCAGAAAGATAAGCTTCAACTCGGCCCCACAGTGCATCAAAGGTATCTGCTGCAATACCTTTGTTGACTGATCCCCAATCTATTTCATCTTGAGTATTAATCTCTTGAACAATGAAACGATCATTGGGTGAGCGACCAGTGCGCTCGCCTGTTTTAGCTACTAATGCGCCATTGGCGGTTAACTGCCCTTCATTACGTTGTAAAGCAAGTTCAATTAACTCAGCGCTAGTAAGGTTAAAGTGTACGCTGTTGGTTCCATCTGTCATCGGTGCTTCTCCGTTTAAAATAGGTCGTTTATCGGTCTTTGTTGCCGATTCATATTTTGGATGACTTACGTTCTCGCTTGCTTGTGCTAAAACTAATTTAGCAATGTCATTGTAACGTAATAAATAAGGCAGGTAACTAACAGTTTGGTAACTTTTTTGTAAGTTTGATGGGTTATTTAGTTTTAAGATAGATTTTTTACACAAAAAAAGCGCCAAAGGCGCTTTTTTATGAAAGTTTTAATGTTGCATCGAACAGTTATTGCTGTTGTCCAGCGTCAAGGTTGCCGGCATAGATAGCAGCGATATCGATAGTGTCGAAGGTGTACATTTTAGGGCAGTATTCACATCCCATTTCAATCTTGCCTTCTTCCGCTAGAATTTCTTCAACTTCACTTTGCTCAATTGTTGCCAGTGCTTTAGCGCTGCGCTCTCTTGAGCAAGTGCATTTGAAACTCACCTCAACAGGATCAAAAAGACGAACGTCTTCTTGATGGTAAAGACGATGCAAAATATCTTCAGCCTCTAAAGTAAATAGCTCTTCTTGCTTAATGGTTTCAGTTAGGGCCAATAAGTGATTGAAGTCTTCATTTTCTTCAGTTTGAGTCGGTAATACTTGTAACAGCATTCCTGCAGCCTGTTTACCGTCAGCAAATAATGAAATGCGCGTTGGTAGCTGTTCTGACTGGTTGAAATATTCTTCTAAACATCCAGATAAGTTCTCATGATCTAATGACACAATGCCTTGGTAACGCTCACCTTCATCAGGAGTCAAAGTGATCACCATGACACCTTTGCCGAATAAATCGGTTAGTGATGCATCGTCAGCAAACTCGCCATTCCAGCGCGCTACACCACGCAGTGCTTGTAAGTTTGTACCATTAATCACAGCAACAGAAACAGGTCCGTCACCTTGTAATTGCACACTGATATCACCAGTAAACTTGATGGTTGCAGTTAATAATGAAGTAGCAGCCATAAGCTGACCCATAATCAGTTGCAGCGCTTTTGGGTATTGATGTGCTGAAAGAATTTCTTGATAGCTTTTCTCAAGTTGAACCATTTCACCACGGACATCGGCATTATCAAATAAGTAGCGATGTAATATATCTTTGCTCATGTTTAATCTCGTTTGTTGTGCCGTAAATATCGTTATAGATCTTTAAAGCGAATAAGTTGGCGACGTTGTTTTTTATCCGGCTTATTTTCTGGAGCGGGATTATTTAATATATTCAAACGTCTCGCCTCGGCATTAAACTCTCTCTTGCTAATGCTTTCGGCTGTTTCTTCATATAGTGTTTGCGCTACAGCAGCTCCTTGTCGGTGTTCCGACAACTGAGCAATAATTATTTCCCTGTCATCATGGCCTTGGCGTAAACGAACCTTGGCACCAATCTCTGCTTGTTTGCTAGATTTAGCCCGCTGACCGTTATAGTGCACCTTTCCACCATTGATCATCTCTTTTGCTAATGAGCGTGTTTTGTAAAAACGTGCCGCCCATAACCATTTATCAAGTCGAACTGTCAGTGTTTTAGATGGAGCTTGGTTCATTTAACACCCCCAAAAGTGGTATGACTTCACACCGTTGACATTTTTCATATATAAAATGGTGGAAAGAGCCTAATATCGTGGCGTTTCTCACAGCCTTTTTAGGCGCGCAAATGTAGCATATTCAGTGCAATTTCGCCAATCCATATGCTACGGGCTTGTTGCAATAAGCTGGGTGAGTTAGCATGATGCAGTATTTCCTAAATTAACAGAATTAGAACAGCGACCTGCTAGAGGGTCAAAGCCGAATATGGATGTATTAGATAAAATTATAACTAAGGCCGCGGGAATCCCCCAAAAGCCGTTAAGCACAGCTGTATTCTGGTTAGGATTAGTGATTGTGCTATTACTGACAGCGCAGATTACTTGGAAGTTAATGCCAGTAAATTCCCAGGCAGTTGCATGGCAACCTTCGCCAACTTCGGTAGCAACAGCTAAGCGGGTTGAGCTAAGTAGTGTCCAGAAATTGTCATTATTTGGCGAAAAAGACGCCAACGCTGATGGTCGACCAAATAAACCTGCCCCAGTCGAACAAATTACCGATGCTCCTAAAACCAATCTATCTATATTGCTTACTGGTGTAGTGGCTTCGACTTCAGACACTAATGGTCTTGCTGTCATTGAATCTAAAGGCAATCAAGAAACCTACGGTTTAGGTGACAAAATCAAAGGCACTTCAGCGTCGCTAAAAGAAGTTTATGCCGATCGAATTATTATTACTAATGCTGGGCGTTATGAAACCTTGATGTTGGATGGCTTAAGCTATACCACGCAAAGCCAAGCCAACCAGTCTCTGCAACAAGCGAAGAAAGATCGACAAGTACAACGGGATGATCGTCGACTCAATGCTGAAGTTGCCCAGCAAATCAGTGATTCACGTGATGAGTTATTAGCTGATCCAGGAAAGCTGACTGACTATCTAGCCATTTCTCCAGTCCGCGGCCCCGATGGTGTCAGCGGCTATCGCCTCAACCCAGGTAAAGATAGAACTTTATTTGCGGCTGCAGGATTTAAAGCAAACGATTTAGCCAAATCCATTAACGGATATGATTTAACCGACATGGGACAATCATTAGAAGTTATGGCGCAATTACCAGAATTAACAGAAATCGGCGTCATGGTTGAACGTGATGGACAGTTAGTAGAAATAATTTTTAGTTTGCCAGAATAGTACTGGCAGTAGAGGATTGAAAATAATGAAGAGTTATGGAATTCGACGCAAGTTATTAGCTGGGATGGTTGCAGGTATCGCAATGCTTGCTTCTCAAGCTGCTTGGTCGGAGCAATATGCTGCCAACTTTAAAGGCACCGACATTCAAGAATTCATTAATATTGTAGGTAAAAACCTCAATAAAACGATCATCGTAGATCCGACTGTTCGTGGAAAAATTAACGTACGCAGTTACGATTTATTAGACGATGAACAGTACTACCAATTCTTCCTCAATGTACTGCAAGTATATGGTTATGCCGTTGTTGAAATGGAAAACCGTGTCATTAAAGTGATTAAGGATAAAGATGCGAAAACTGCCGCTATCCGTGTTGCTGATGATAATACCCCTGGTTTAGGCGATGAAATGGTAACGCGTATTGTTGCCCTTTATAACACCGAAGCTAAGCAACTCGCGCCGTTATTACGTCAGCTTAATGATAACGCTGGCGGTGGTAACGTTGTTAACTACGACCCATCAAACGTATTGATGATTTCTGGTCGCGCCGCGGTAGTAAATAAGCTAGTTGAAATTGTTCGTCGTGTAGATAAACAAGGTGATACCGAAGTTCAAGTGGTGTCACTTGAATTTGCCTCAGCAGGCGAAATTGTTCGTATCATCGACACCTTATACCGCTCAACAGCTAACCAAGCACAAATGCCAGGTCAAGCACCTAAAGTCGTTGCTGATGAACGCACCAATGCTGTCGTTGTCAGTGGTGATGAGAAAAGCCGTCAACGTGTTGTTGAATTAGTAAGAAGACTCGACGCTGAACAAGCAACAACAGGTAACACTAAAGTAAGATATTTACGCTACGCAAAAGCAGAAGATTTAGTTGAAGTATTAACAGGTTTTGCTGAGCAATTACAATCAGATCAAGATACTGGTCAAAGTGGCAGCAAACGCCGTAAAGATATTAATATCATGGCGCACGTCGATACTAATGCATTAGTTATCAGCGCTGAGCCTGATCAGATGCGCACGATTGAAAGTGTTGTTAACCAATTAGATATTCGCCGAGCGCAGGTGTTAGTCGAAGCGATTATTGTTGAAGTCTCAGAAGGTGATGATGTTGGTTTCGGTGTTCAATGGGCATCAGCATCGGGTGGTGGTACTCAGTTTAATAACTTAGGTCCAACCATTGGCGAGATTGGCGCAGGTGTCTGGGAAGCTCAAGGTCAAGAAGGGACTACTGTTTGTACTGAGAATGGTACTTGTACAGAAAACCCAGATACTGATGGTGATATTACCTTACTTGCATCAGCGTTAGGTAAAGTTAATGGTATGGCTTGGGGTATTGCTGCTGGTGATTTTGGCGCTTTAGTTCAAGCAGTATCTAGCGATACTAAATCAAACGTACTTGCTACTCCTTCTATTACTACTCTTGATAACCAAGAAGCATCATTTATTGTCGGTGACGAAGTTCCAATTCTAACGGGTAGCCAAAACTCAAGTAACGGTAACTCTAACCCATTCCAAACGGTTGAACGTAAAGAAGTGGGTGTGAAACTGAAAGTTGTTCCTCAAGTGAACGAAGGTAATGCTGTTAAGTTAACCATTGAACAAGAAGTATCAGGTATTAATGGTAAAACCGGCGTCGATGTTACCTTTGCGACTCGTCGTTTAACGACTACCGTAATGGCGGATTCAGGACAAATTGTTGTTTTAGGTGGTTTGATTAACGAAGAAACCCAAGAGTCGGTTCAGAAAGTACCATTCTTAGGTGACTTACCGATTATTGGTCATTTATTTAAGTCTTCTTCAAGTGGTGTGAAGAAGAAAAACTTGATGGTATTTATTAAGCCTACGATTATTCGTGATGGCATTACTATGGAAGGCATCGCTGGTCGTAAATATAACTACTTCCGTGCTCTACAAATTGAACAGCAAGAGCGTGGCGTGAACTTAATGCCAAATTCTGATGTGCCTATTCTTGAAGAGTGGGATCAAGACGCATACTTACCAGATGAAGTGAACGAAGTATTGAATCGCTACAAAGAAGGTAAAAACTTAGAAACTAAGATGCGCGAAACAGATCCTGCACTGAAACACATCAGTGAAAGTAAAGATAAAGACAATCAATTAACTGATGAAGCTGCAGAGGAAGCTGCTGCTGAAGAACAAGAAGATGATGCCAATGAGTGAAGCAGAAATGACTGAGCAATTGGCACAAGTGTCAACCGACTTAGGCTTGGAAGCAGAAGAGCTCAATGATGAGGTTTTTCACTCCACCAGTCGCGAGCGTTTGCCATTTGCTTTTTCTCATCGTTTTAATTTGGCATTAGCGAAAGAAACTGATGCGCTAAAGTTATATTACACCAGTGAAACTCCGTTAGATGCGATGCTAGAAGTGCGTCGCTACGCTGGCGAAGAGTTAGTGCTGTGTAAATTGCCAGTGGAAGAGTTTGAAGCCAAGCTGACACAAACTTTCCAAGCTAACTCTTCAGAGGCTCAACAGCTAATGGAAGATATTGGCAATGAGATGGATTTATTCACTCTCGCCGAAGAACTTCCGCAAACTGAAGATTTGTTAGAAGGCGATGATGACGCGCCAATTATTAAATTAATTAATGCGTTATTGTCAGAGGCGATTAAAGAAGAAGCCTCAGATATCCATATTGAGACCTATGAGAAGCAATTGATCGTTCGCTTCCGTATTGATGGTGTACTAAAAGAAGTACTAAAACCTAATCGTAAGCTGTCTTCATTACTCGTATCTCGTATTAAAGTTATGGCGCGTTTGGACATTGCTGAAAAGCGTGTACCTCAAGATGGTCGTATCTCATTACGTATTGCTGGTCGTGCGGTTGATGTGCGTGTATCTACCATGCCGTCAAGCCATGGCGAACGTGTGGTATTGCGTCTTTTAGATAAGAATACTGGTAATCTTGATTTGAAATTACTCGGGATGACCCTAGACATTCGCGAACAATTTGATGCCATCATTCGTAAACCCCATGGCATTATCTTGGTAACAGGCCCGACAGGTTCAGGTAAAAGTACCACCTTGTATGCTGGCTTAACTGAGATTAATTCAAAAGATACCAACATTTTGACCGTTGAAGATCCTATTGAGTATGAACTTGAAGGTATTGGTCAAACTCAAGTGAACATGAAAGCCGATATGAGCTTTGCTCGTGGCTTACGTGCCATCTTGCGTCAGGATCCAGATGTGGTGATGATTGGTGAAATCCGTGATTTAGAAACCGCGCAAATTGCGGTTCAGGCCTCGTTAACGGGTCACTTAGTGATTTCAACTCTGCATACCAATACTGCATCGGGTGCAATTACCCGTTTGCAAGATATGGGTGTTGAACCTTTCCTTGTTTCTTCAAGTTTATTAGGGGTATTAGCACAGCGCCTTATTCGTACTTTATGTAATGAATGTAAGATCCCCCATGAACCAGATGAACGTGAACGCGAATTACTAGGCGTTACTGCCAACGATACTCGAGTGATTTATCGTGCCAATGGCTGTAAAGAGTGTGGTAATAATGGATATCGTGGTCGTACCGGTATTCATGAGCTACTCGTGGTTGATGATAATGTCCGTGAATTAATTCATGGCGGCCGTGGTGAACTAGCCATTGAAAAATACGTGCGTCAGACTATTCCAAGTATTCGCCATGATGGCATGAGCAAAGTGCTTGCTGGGGTGACAACTTTAGAAGAAGTACTGCGTGTGACTCGCGAGGAATAATCAATGGCAGCGTTTGAATATAAAGCCCTTGATAGCAATGGCAAGCAACAAAAAGGTGTCATCGAAGCTGATACAGCGCGCCACGCTCGTAGTCAGTTACGCGAACAACGCTTAATGCCACTCGAGCTGCAACCCGTTGCAGAAAAGGAAGCAAAAGCCAAAAGTAGCGGTTTAAAATTATTCCAACGCGGCATTTCAGTGGCCGAACTGGCATTGATTACTCGTCAAATTGCAACACTCGTTGCGGCAGGTTTACCGATTGAAGAATCGTTAAAGGCTGTTGGTCAACAATGTGAGAAAGATAGACTTGCAAGTTTAGTTATGGCTGTGCGCTCTCGAGTTGTTGAAGGTTATAGCCTTGCAGATTCTCTTGCTGAATATCCTCACGTCTTTGATGATTTATATCGCGCAATGGTGGCATCAGGTGAAAAATCTGGCCATTTAGAAGTGGTATTGAATCGTCTTGCTGATTACACCGAACGTCGTCAACAACTCAAATCAAAACTGACTCAAGCAATGATTTACCCCATTGTACTGACAGTTGTAGCGATTGGTGTTATTGCAGTGCTGCTTGCTGCGGTAGTACCCAAAGTGGTTGGTCAGTTTGAGCATATGGGCCAAGAGTTACCTGGTACAACTCAGTTTTTGATCCTTGCATCTGACTTTGTTCAATCTTATGGGTTGGTGGTACTTGGGCTGTTATTTGCTGCATTTGTATTGTTTAAACAAATGCTTAAAAAACCTAAATTTAGAATGTTGTTTGATACTTGGCTGCTAAAGGCGCCAGTTATCGGTAAGGTCAGTAAAGGAATTAACACAGCACGATTTGCAAGAACCTTAAGTATTTTATCGGCTAGTTCAGTGCCTTTACTTGAAGGGATGCGCATTGCTAGTGAAGTATTGCTTAATGTGAAGGTCAGAGCAGCTGTTGATGATGCTACTGCACGTGTACGTGAAGGTACGAGTTTAGGCGCGGCGCTGACAAATACTAAACTTTTCCCGCCAATGATGCTCTATATGATTGCATCAGGTGAAAAAAGTGGTCAGTTGGAGCAAATGCTTGAACGTGCTGCAGATAACCAAGATAGCGAATTTGAATCAAACGTGAATATTGCCCTTGGCGTATTTGAACCAATGCTTGTCGTCAGTATGGCGTCAGTAGTGTTGTTCATCGTTATGGCCATTTTACAGCCTATTTTAGAATTGAATAACTTAATCAGCGGCTAAGCGCAGTAAGTTATTAATCTTATTTTTGTCACGCACTATTGGGTGCGTATCGGAGGAAGTCGTCAATGCAAATGAATCGTAAACAACGTGGTTTTACCCTATTAGAAGTCATGGTAGTTATCGTGATTTTAGGTATTTTAGCCTCAATGGTGGTACCAAACTTAATGGGTAACAAAGATAAAGCTGATTTACAAAAAGCGGTATCTGACATCGTTGCATTAGAAAATGCACTTGATATGTACCGTTTAGATAACAGCGTTTACCCAACAACAGATCAAGGTTTAGATGCACTAGTGCAAAAGCCAACGTCTTCTCCTGAGCCACGCAACTATCGTCCAGATGGTTACCTTAAGCGTTTACCTCAGGATCCTTGGCGCAATGATTACTTCTTACTAAGTCCAGGTGAGAATGGTCGTATTGATATTTTCAGTGCAGGACCTGACGGTCAAGTTGGTACTGAAGATGATATCGGTAATTGGAACCTACAGAACTTCCAGTAATGGAAGTTTGATTTGATATTGCATCATGAACTTTAAGCGCCAATCAGGCTTCACACTGCTAGAAGTGTTACTTGTTGCATTGTTGATGGGCTTAGCAGCCGCAGCTGTGACCATGACCACTAGCACTGCGGGACCTGAGCAAGCGTTAACAAAAACGGCAAGAAAGTTTATTGCTACCACTGAACTGGTCATTGAGGAAACCATCCTAAGTGGCCAATTTTTAGGTATTGTCGTTGAAGAAGACGAATATGAATTTGTCTATTACAAAGAAGGTAAGTGGGAACCATTAACCGGTGACCGCCAGCTTGCTCCACAGCAAATGGATGAAGGGGTGGAGTTAAGTTTATTGTTGGATGGCTTACCTTTAGTACAAGATGATGAAGATGATGAGTCTTGGTTCGATGAACCTTTGATTGAAGAATCAAAAGAAGACAAGAAGAAAAATCCCGAACCACAAATCCTGCTATTTCCAAGTGGCGAAATGACGACGTTTGAGCTGAGTTTCTTAACAGATGATCAGAACGGTAAAGAAGTCGAAGTCTTGGTAGTCGGTGATGCTTTAGGGCGTTTAGCTATAGGAAGTTTCGATGAAGATCAGTAAAGGCATGACCTTACTCGAAGTCATTGTTGCTTTAGCGGTATTTTCCATCGCAGCTGTAGCAGTAACAAAGAGTATTGGCGACCAAATGGCGAATTTACCCATTTTGGAAGAACGTACTTTAGCTCAATGGGTCGCGAGCAATCAGATGGTTGAAGCGCGACTCATACAGCAGTTCCCGGAGCTTGGAACTAAAAATGGCCAAGTTGAATTGGCTGGAAAAGATTGGTATTGGCGTCAAGAGGTGGTTAAAACGACTGACGACAATTTTAGAATGATAAGAGTTTTAGTCAGCGACGAAGATAGGTTTAACCGAATCGTTGCCCAAGTGAGTAGTTATGTTCACAACGCAGGCTAGTTCTCGACAATGCAGCCAAGCAGGTTTTACCCTGCTGGAAATGCTTATCTCAATTGCGATTTTTGCCATGATAGGCTTGGCGGCAAATGCCGTGCTATCAACGGTGATGAAAAATGACGAAGCAACTAAAGAATTCTCGGTTCGTCTAAAAGCATTGCAGCAAGGTTTTGGAATAATTGAACGCGACTTAGGTCAGATTGTCGCCAGAACACAACGTGGTTTGGATGGAGAGCGCACTAGCTCGGTATTTCAAACTGGCGACAATATGCTGGATTCTGAAACTGAAGCACTAGTATTTTTTCGCTTAGGCTGGCTTAACCCTGATGGCATGCTGCCCCGTGGTAGCCTGCAGTCTGTTGCTTATATTGTACAAGATGGTCGATTAGAGCGTTGGTATTACCCATACCCTGAACCAGTAGTAGGCGCTGAACCGCTGAAAAGTTTAATCATCGAAGACGTCATTGATATTAAATACTCCTTTTTTGTGGGAGAGAAATGGGAAACTGAAGTCGATGCGTCTACTTTGCCTTTAGCGATTGCCATGGAAGTAGAAATTGAGGGGCTTGGTATTATCGAGCGACGCTTCTTATTGCCAAAAGGCGGTAACAGTAGTGGTTCTGGTGACGACGGCAGTAATGGCAACGGTAATAATAACGGCAACAATAATGGAAATGGTTCCGGCAACAGTGGCTCTGGCAATAATGGCTCTGGTAGCACAGGTAATGGCACATGATGAAGCAGCAATTACCCGGTATTCGTAAGCAGCGAGGCGTCGCTTTGCTAGTTGTGCTGCTGATAGTGGCGTTGGTCGTTATTATTGCAACTAATATCACTAGCAGAAACCAGCTTTCAATGCGCCGAACCTTGAACCTAGCTCAGTATGATCAGGCTTATTGGTATGCGATGTCAGCCGAAGAGCTGGCAAAAAAGACATTAAAGCAAGACATGGAAGACAGTGACGGCACGGTACATCTCCAGCAATACTGGGCACTTGCTGATGTTATTTTTCCCGCTGAATTTGGTGAAATTGGTGGTGAGATGATGGATATGCGTTCCTGTTTCAATCTGAATGCGCTATCGGTGACATCGTCAGACTTAGAAAATGGTCAGCCGAAATTAACTGTCGCAGCAATGCAATATAAAGCCTTATTAGTAGCGTTAGGTATGGATGATTTTGGTGCAGAAAGACTGACCCATACATTAATTGATTACATTGATGATGATACGACATCGATGCCTTATGGCGCGGAAGATGCTGAGTATGAATCTCGCAATGTGCCATATCGTACTGGAAACACTTTATTGAACCATCGCAGTGAGCTCAGATCGGTAATGGGTTACAACCAGCAGGTGTATTTGACATTATTACCTTATATTTGCGCCATTCCAGGAAATAATCAGCAATTACTCAATGTGAACACCATTGAGGTTGAGCAGGCGGCATTACTGGTTGGCATGCTAGATAATAAAATTAGCCAAAGCGATGCTGAAAGCTTAATTAACCAAAGACCTGCCGATGGTTTTGAGACTGCAGCAGAGTTTTGGGAAAATAATACGTTGGCCAGTGTGGCCATAGAAAGCAATATGAAATCGAGTATTGTTGTAGATAGTAATTTCTTTTTACTTAAAGCTGGCGCTAGAGTGGATAACGCAACCTT
The DNA here is from genome assembly GCF_009663145.1 of Shewanella sp. TC10. Classification (GTDB taxonomy): domain Bacteria; phylum Pseudomonadota; class Gammaproteobacteria; order Enterobacterales; family Shewanellaceae; genus Shewanella. The sequence goes on along the minus strand of NZ_VKHR01000005.1, from coordinate 15,103 downwards.
TAGAATGGATAGCGTATTACAGCGAAGCGGCACCAATTTTGAAGTGCTTTCTCGCCAATATGGCGGTCAGCAATAATGAACAAGCGTAACAACCCGCTGCAATTAGCATTGACGCCATTGCAGCTTGTGGAGAATAACAGTGTCTGAACGGCTTTTTATCCGATTAGGAAAAACATCAGAAAGCCCTTGTTCTTGGCTAGTGTGGTCAGAACAGGAGCAAGAAATCATTGCCTCAGGTGAGTTAAGCGATGCTGCTAGTTTGACTAGCTTAACTGAGCGTGCCGGTAATCGTCCGGTTGATGTTTTAGTGCCTGCATCTAGCATGACATTGACGCAAATTAATTTGCCTGAAAAAAATCAGCGCCAAGCGTTAAAAGCATTGCCTTTTATGCTCGAAGAAACCATTGCATCCGATGTCGAAGACATGCACTTTGTGGTTGGTCCTCGAGATGGCGAGAAACTTAACGTTGTTGCGGTAGCTCATGACCAAATGCAAGATTGGATGTCTTGGTTACTTGAAGCGGGCATTAAAGTAAAACGCATCGTGCCAGATTGTTTAGCATTACCATTAGAGCAATGCCGCTGGGCAGCTCTTGATATGGGCGACGAGTTATTACTTAGAACCGGAGAAGGTAGCGGAGTTAGCTTACCCAAAACCTGGTTAGATTTTGCATTGCCAAAACTGATGCCAGAAAAGCAAGAAGATGAAGCGCCGTTAAATATTGCTGCCTATAGTGAAGATTTAGTCTTTATGGATGCAGAGGTTGAACCAAAACCATTAGATTTGCCTATGATGGTGCTGGCGAAAGGTATATTACAAGCCCCAGTTAATTTATTGAGCGGCGTTTATTTACCTAAGCGTGAATATAGTAAACACCTCATGCTGTGGAAGAACGTTGCGATTATTGCAGCCGTCGCCATAGTACTTTCTCTGGTTAATAAAGGGCTTACAATTCATCAGCTAGAAAGCCAAACAGCTGAAGTGAAGCAAGAGAGTGAAGCCATATTTAAGCGTGTGATCCCCAATGTAAGCCGTATCGTTAATATCCGTAGTCAAATGGACTCGCAATTACGCGGTATGCAGGGTCAAGGCGGTGGAGCTGCATTTTTTGAAATGCTTGATGGTTTACGAGGTTCATTTGAGCAAGTGCCAGATCTGAAACCAAACTCGTTACGCTTTGATGCCAATAGAAATGAACTTCGAATGCAAGTGACTGCTAAGACTTACGATCAGGTTGATAAGTTTAAAGAACTCGTTGAAACGCGTTATGACCTCGATATGGGTGCAATTAACAGTGGTGAAGATGAAGTGAACACAACCCTGACATTGAGAGGCAAATAAGATGGAAAATTTGCAGACCTGGTGGAAAGGCTTAGCCCTTCGTGAGCAGCAACTCGTTGCTTGTTGTGGTGTGTTTGTCATCATTGGTATTTTGTATTGGGGCATTTGGAGTCCGATTTCTCAAGCTGCTGAAAATGCAGAGATGAGGCATCAATCGGAATTACAAACTTTAAACTATGTCAAACAGACCGCAAATAAAATTGCGGGTTTGAAGCAGTCTGGCTCTAGACCAACATCCAGCGGGAGTTTGAGCTCGGTTGTGAATCAGTTGGCTGGACAATACAAACTAGAGATTACTCGTATGCAACCACAAGGGGATAAAATCCAATTGTGGATGGACGATGTACCGTTCGACAGTTTATTAAATTATTTACACGAACTGGTAGAAGAGAAAGGCTTAACACTGGAAAGTGTCGATTTATCAGAGTCTGATATTGCTGGTTTTGTCAAAGTTCGTCGTATTCAGCTGTCTAAGTAAGCAGGTATTGTAGTGAGTTTGATTAAGAAAATTATAATTGGTGTATTCATCTACCTTATTTTTATGGTGGTTTATATTCCTGCTAATTGGGTTGTGGGCATTGCCCCATTGCCAAACAACATCAAAATCAGTGGCGTTACTGGCACTTTATGGCAAGGTAGTGCCGATCTTGTGTCTGTTGACCGTCGTTTGATAGAGCAAGTGAAGTGGGATTTAAATCCTTGGGCATTACTTATCGGTGCTGCCAATGTTGATCTGCAAATCGGTAGTCGTGCGACTCCAGTGAGTGGTCAAGGTGATATTAGCTGGTCTATGTCAGGTATCTCGGCAGAGAATCTACGCTTCGAAGCACCGAATCAATTTTTATTGGGTAATGCTCGTTTACCTTTTAGAACCAAGATAGAAGGCGATGTCAGTTTAATTGTCGAACGTCTTGAGCAAGGTGAACCTTGGTGTGAACAGTTAAGTGGTAAGTTATTTTTAAACCGTATTGATGTGAAAAATCAGTTTGGTGAATATCCGTTAGGTGATATCGCCCTTGGGTTGAGCTGTGTCGATGGCATGGTGCAGTTAAACACTGATGACACCATGAATACCATGGGCATTGAAGGTGTAGCATCACTTGGCGAGAATAATCGTTTTTCTGTTAGCGCTAAGATTAAGCCGACACCAGAACAGCCTGAAGATTTAACTCAAGCATTATCTTTTTTGGGTAAACAAGATAGCCAAGGTTATTACCCAATTAATTATAATGGGGTGATTCCTGGTTTATAACTGAATCAGTTTAGGTTGTGATTTAATAAAAAGGCATGTGGATAACATGCCTTTTTTGATCGTAGCGTTTAAGGGGCTTTTATATTGGTTAATAAATCTTGGTGTAGCATTTGATAATCGTGAATGGCCGGGAAGTCAAAAAATTCCTTATGAGGTTTTTGACTATCAGGGTTAGAAATACCGAGCTGAAAACCAATACCTGCTTTTTTAGATGCTTCTAGAATATGCTCGTTGTCATCAACGAATAAACAACGGCTAGGATCTAAGTTAAATTGTTTAATTGCATGTTCCCAAAATAACGGGTGCTCTTTAGGGTAACCTGTTTCGTGGCTTGAAAATGTGGCATCTAATCCGTGGGCTAGGTCGGTATGTTCTAGTTTTAACTCAAGGCTTTTTGGGTGAGCATTGGTCATTAAAATACGCTGCTTACCAGCTCGATGTAGGGCTTGTAAAAAAGGCATACTATCTTGGCGCATTTGGATACGCTCAACGAGTGAGTAATGCAAGGTTAAAATATCTAAGCCTAATTTTTGCTGCCAGTAATCAATACAATACCAATCTAACGTACCTTCTACTTTGTGATACGACTGCTCCACTAATTGCTGTGCTTCTGCTACAGAAATTTGTCTTTGTTGGCTGAGCTGCTGGGGCACTAAGGTTAACCAAAAGTGGTTATCAAAATGCAAATCCAGCAAAGTGCCGTCCATATCGAGTAAAACAGTGTCTATCTTATGCCAAGGAAACATGAAAATTCCAGTTGTAGAATATAGCTAGGGTAGTAAGATTGTAACTCGTCTACGTAAATTCGTCATATATGAGGCCTTAATGACAACTCGGCATAAAAAGCCTGAAATCTTGCATCGTGAAATCGTCGCAAAAAGTCGTTTATTTCAGATTGAGCAACTCCATCTTAAATTTTCTAATGGAGTAGAGCGTCAATATGAAAGAATGAGTGGCGGTAGTCGTGGTGCGGTGATGATAGTTCCTGTACATCAAGGCAAGTTGTTATTAGCCAAAGAATATGCCGCTGGCACAGATAATTATGAGCTTGGTTTTCCTAAAGGCTTGATTGATCCTGGTGAAGAAGCCATAGAAGCAGCCAACCGTGAGCTTCAAGAAGAGATAGGTTTTGCCAGTAAAAAGCTAACTTTACTAAAAGAGCTCAGTTTAGCGCCAGGTTACTTTGCCAGTAAAATGCAAATATTTATCGCTGAAGACTTGTATGAAAGCACCCTTGAAGGCGATGAACCTGAACCGATAGAAGTCATTCCTTATCCGTTAGAGCAATGGCAAACTTTACTCGAGAATGAAGACTTTTCAGAGTCGAGAAGTGTCAGTGCGTTATTCCTCGCACAGCAGTTTTTAGCAAAATAGTCGTTATAAATTAAAATAAAAACAAAATATTAGCCTAAGTTAACTACAAAAAATCCTTAATTTGGTCTAACTTGACAGTATTCAGCGTATTATTTGGCGATTGGAGTCGTTATGAAGCCAGAAGAAATTATTGAACAAGTCATCACTATTGCCACAGAGGCAGGTCAAAAAATTCATGACATCTATGTCAAAGGTGATTTTGATCGAGAAATAAAATCAGATAATACACCTGTAACTTCTGCCGACTTAGCCGCGAATGAAATTATATGTGCAGGTCTTGCTGCACTGACTCCTGATATTCCTATTCTTAGTGAAGAAGCTGCCGATATTCCTTTTTCTGAACGCGCTGAATGGCAACGATATTGGCTTGTCGATCCATTAGATGGTACTGGTGAATTTATTGCTGGTAGTGGCGACTTCTCTGTCATTATCGCACTTGTAGAACATAATCGACCTGTAATGGGCGTGGTATATGTTCCTATGACCAAGGTGTGTTATTACGCGATTGCTGGTTTAGGTGCCTATAAGCGTGATAGTAAAAATGAAGTGCGCATTATGAGCCGACAAATTGAGAGTATTGAAGAGTCTGGCTTAAAGCTTGCTGTTAGTCGCCGTCAAGATCCTCAATCGGTTTTAAAATTATTAAGCCATCCTAATAGCTGCGAATTAGTCGTGTTAGGTGGAGCCGCTTTAAAGAGCTGTTTAGTGGCTGAAGGGCGGGCTGACTGTTATGTCCGCCTAGGCCCTACTGGTGAGTGGGATACTGGCGCTGCGCAGATTATTTTGGAAGAAGCGGGTGGCTCATTGATGGATATCAACTTACAACCTATGAGCTACAACGAGCGTGAAACACTAGAAAATCCTAATTTTATTGTCGTTGGCAGCCCTAGTTTAGCTTGGGATGATATATTGACTACCTAGTAACTAACTCGCTGAATAAATTAATAAAAACAAGCCCTCTTCGGAGGGCTTTTTTGTGTCTGCTTTTTAGTGCAGCTAAGTTATCGGATAGTGACTGAGTAAAAATAAACTTATTATGAACATTGTTTTTTATTTTATTTATTGTTAGTTTAGACAAACTTAAACATCTTAAAGGACTGTCTGATGGCGAGAAGGAAAGAACATACTCATGAAGAAATTCATGATATGGCCATTAAATCTGTGATGGAATACTTACAAACTGCCCAGCTTGAAAGCTTAAGCCTACGTAAAGTCGCCACTCAGATTGGTTATGCACCGAGTACCCTGATTAATATTTTTGGTAGTTATCAGCATTTATTGCTATCTGTATCTGAACAAGTATTAACGGATTTATATCAGCAGTTAACGGTAAATATGACTGACAAAACCCATGTTCATAACACTGAAGCACATAAGGCTAGGGCGATTGAAGCGATTGAGATAATGGCGCACAGTTATTTTCAGTTTGCTAATGACCATTCAGCTTGTTTTAAACTGGTATTTGAGTTGTCTGCACCAGAAGGAGTCGAGCTGTCATCAAAACATAAGCTTGCTATTGATACATTGTTCAATTTAATTGTCGAGCAGCTAAATGTTCTTTTTGCTGAGACGAATCATGAGGATATTGTATTGATGAGCCGAGTATTGTGGGGTGGTATCCATGGTTTAACCTGTCTTGCCGTTGACGGAAAACTCTTTACCGAACAAGCAGCGTTGCCCGCCATGCTCAGTAGTCATGTAAGAGGGTATTTAGCAGGTATGACTCAAGAAAAGGACTCTTCATGTTATTAACTAAACGATTTCTTCCCTATTTTGTTACTCAGTGTTTAGGGGCATTAAACGATAATATTTATAAGAATGTTTTATTGCTGCTTGTGACGTATAGCCAGGTCAGTGAGTTGCCTATTAGTGTGAATATGTTTGTTAATTTAGCCGCTGGGGTATTTATTTTACCTTTCTTCTTATTTTCTGCCCATGCGGGAATGGTTGCCGATAATATGGACAAGGCAATGCTGATCCGTAGATTGAAGTTACTTGAATTGATCATTATGTCCTGCGCAGCCTTTGCGATTCTATCTCAGAGCTATTTAGTGATGTTATTGCTGCTATTTATGATGGGGAGTCAATCTGCTTATTTTGGGCCTGTAAAATACTCATTATTACCACAAACATTAAAAGAAAATGAATTGGTTACCGGAAATGCTTGGGTAGAAATGGGCACCTTTATCTCAATCCTAGTGGGAACATTATCAGCTGGTTTAATCGTGGCCAGTGATCATAGTTTAATAGGCGCAGCGGCGATTGTCGTGACATTAGCTGCTATTGGTTATCTTTCAAGTCGCGCTATTCCTGCATTACCACCGCAGGGAAAAATTGAAAAAATTAAATTTACCCCTTTATCTGGCACTTGGCGCAGTATTGCTAAAGTAAGAAAAACTCCAGGTATATGGATGGCTATTTTAGCGATTAGTTGGTTTTGGTTTTTAGGTGCGACTTATCTTACTCAGTTTCCTAACTTTGCCAAATTACACTTACATGCTGATGCTACTGTAGTGTCGCTATTGCTTGCCTTGTTCTCGATTGGTATTGCTGTTGGTTCTTGGATTTGTGAGCGAGTGTCATACGGACATGTAGAGCTAGGTGTTTTACCCTTCGGTGTTTTAGGATTAACCGTTTTTGGGGTTGATTTAATCTTTGCGATACCGCCAGCGCCGGCCGACTTGACCTTTGTTTATGGTTTTAGTGCGTTTATTACTGATCCGCAGCATTTCAGAGTGATGGGCGATTTATTTATGGTCGGGTTGAGTGGTGGTTTATTTATCGTGCCGCTCTATGCTTTCATTCAGTCTAGAGCTGCTAAAGATGAATGTGCGCAAGCCATTGCAGCCAATAACATCATTAATGCATTATTTATGGTTGTTGCTGCCATACTGTCGATAATTCTACTGGGCGTATTAGAGTGGAGCATCCCAGACTTATTCTTGCTACTGGCTGCGATGAATACTGTCGTTGCACTATACGTGTATTCACAAGTGCCTGAATTTGCGCAGCGTTTCATAAGTTACTTGTTGAGTCACTTCATGTATCGGGTAAAGGTTACTGGCCGTGAGCAGATCCCAGCTCAAGGGGCAGGTGTGATTGTGTGTAACCACGTCAGCTATGTAGATGCCTTGATTATTATGGGGTCATCAACCCGTCCAATGCGTTTTGTGATGGATAAATCAATTAGTGAAATACCTTTGCTTAAGTACTTATTCCGTCACGCGGGAGTCATTCCTATTTGTTCTCCTAAGCAATGTGAAAAGACCTATGAAGAATCATTTGAGCAAATACATCAAGCGCTCAGTAATGATGAATTGGTATGTATTTTCCCAGAAGGTCGTTTATCTAAAGATGGTGAGATTGCTGAGTTCAGACCTGGAATTGAGCGAATATTAAAGCGCGATCCTGTTACTGTTATTCCGATGGCGTTGAATGGCTTATGGGGCTCGTACTTTAGCCATAAAGGAGGTCATGCATTAACAACTCCTCCAAAACGATTCTGGTCAAACGTGGAAGTGAATATTGGGGAAGCTGTAGATGGTGTCGAGCTAGGTCGTCACGGCTTACAAAAAAGTGTTGCTGAGTTATTTGAGCATAAATCTAGCTAGATTTAGCTTATGATTAGAGAGGCGCATTCAATACTGAATGCGCTTTTTGTTTGCTGTTAGCCATTCACTAATCGCCTGATGGTCACCACTAAATATTATACGCTGTTGTTTTTTTGCTAGCTGATACTGATACATAGGGTCGTAGTAATGCAGCAGCAGAGTAGAGATCCAATCAAAATGTGCTGATAGGTCATTTCGAATAAATTGACAATTGATAGCTTGCTCAATCAATACTGTTAAATCTGCGTGCATCTTGCCGCCGAGGCGTTTTTTAATACTGTTAATGCTATTGAGTAGGTAATCAGTAAAGGCGTGCTTTCCTTGTTCCATTCCATAACGGTTAATATACGTATTAGCTTTATCCACGACATAGGCTTGGTGGATACGAGAGAGTCGATTATCGAAAGACTCTTCTAAAACGATAACTTGGCTACGCTGCATTGCTTGATAGAAAACTTGCGGAATAGCGGAGCGACCAATGAGATAACTCTCATCTTCTAGTAGGGTAAATTGATATGCTAGTCGCTGTTGTTTAAGTAGTTTAACCGCTAAGTTATTTTCGAAGTTTATTTGAGTTGGCTGGGGGTCGATATTCTTCCCAAAACTCGATCCGCGATGATTGGCTAGACCTTCTAAATCTATTGCTTCATTTCGTTGCAATAATAAATCTGTTTTACCACTGCCTGTAATTCCACTTAGCATCAACAGTGGTTGTTCGATTGCTGCTGATTCAATAGTTTGAATAAGGTACTGACGCATCGCCTTGTATCCACCTTCGATGAAAGGGATGTCACTACCCGCTTCTTTAATCCACTGCTGACTCAGCTTTGATCGCAAGCCGCCACGAAAACAGTATAGATAAGCCTGAGGATGCTTTGTGATGTATTGTTGCCATGCCTCTACTCGTTGCTGCTTGGTCTTACCGTTTACTAAGCTATGACCAAGTGTTATTGCCGCATTTTGGCCGTGTTGTTTATAACAAGTACCGACTTGCTTACGTTCATCATCAGACATTAACGCTATATTAGTCGAATCATTAAATGCGCCTTTACTGTATTCAATAGGCGCGCGAACATCGAGAAGAGGTATATCCTCGAGAAAGATGCGTTGATATTCGCTACTGGCGATCATATTGGAACTCATTAGCAGATATCCACTAATGCGATAGGCTTATCTGTTTCAGTTTGGTTAACTGAGGATAACTGACCAATACAGATGGGTTTAATCCCTTGCTCAATTAAACAAGCGATGAGTTGCTGTTCAGCATTTGCCGATACCGATATTAATAAGCCGCCGCTAGTTTGCGGGTCGCATAAAATTGCTTTTTGTTTGTCAGTAAGTAAACCTAAATGTTGCTTATAGCTGTCAAAGTTTCGCTGGGTGCCACCAGGAATACAGCCAAGATTAAGATAATGTTCTGCTTTATCCAAAAGTGGGATCTGCTCAAACAACAAGGTTGCGGCTAAGTTTGCGCCTTGGCAAACTTCAATTAAATGTCCTGCTAAGCCAAATCCAGTGACATCGGTTAAGGCGTTAACGCCATTTATATTAGCAATTTTTTGTCCCACTTTATTAAGCTGACACATAGCATCAATGGCTATTTTGCTATCCTCTTTAGCAAGCTTTTTTTGTTTTTGGGCTGTGGTCAATATTCCTATACCTATGGGTTTAGTAAGGTAAAGTTTATCGCCTGCTTGAGCTTGGTCATTACGTTTAAGTTTGGCTAGAGGAATTTGCCCAGTGACAGCTAAACCAAAAATCGGTTCTGGCGCATCAATGCTATGACCTCCTGCAAGCATAATTCCCGCATCTGCACAGGCTTGTCTGCCACCTTCAATAACTTTTTGCGCCACTTCGGCTGGTAGGGTATTCACCGGCCAACCTAGTATTGCAATGGCCATTATTGGAGTACCGCCCATGGCGTAAATGTCACTTATAGCGTTAGTGGCTGCAATACGGCCAAAGGTAAAAGGATCATCGACAATAGGCATGAAAAAGTCAGTGGTGCTAATGATGCCCGTTTCTTGATTGAGCTGATAAACAGCTGCATCGTCACGGCTTTGGTTGCCAACGAGTAGGTTAGGGTCGGTAAAAGCAGGTATTTCACTGGCTAGGATAGTACTGAGTACTTGAGGGGAAATCTTACAACCACAGCCAGCGCCATGGCTGTATTCAGTGAGCTTAATATCGGTGTCAGCCATGAAATGAATAATCCTCATTAATGTCGATTATCCATCATAAACACAAACGGCTACCTTGCAAGGTAGCCGATTCACATTAATGACAATGACTGGTTTTAATAAGCCGCAGTAATGTTTTGCCAATTTTTCTTTTGAGCTAACAAGCGTGCTTTTAGTTCTTCAACTTGTAAGCTGAGTTGCTGATAGCTTAATTGCTTACGTTTTGCTTCTATTAAGCTCTTTTTAGCTTGATAGTACTCAACTAAGTGTAACTTCATTAAATCATATTCAGCTTGGAAGTTAGCAATGATTTCATCACAGTTAGGTAAGTGAGCGACTTTGTCTTGAGCTCTAAGTAGCTGCATTTGTAGCTTTGCACTTTCAATACGTTCTTGCGGCACAACGCGTAAGTCTTTAGCCAATCCAACCCAATGCATGGATTTAATTAACCACTTGGTTGGATCGTAATGCCACCACTTAATACCGTTGCGATAATCATTCTCGAAAATATGGTGGAAGTTATGGTATCCCTCACCATAGGTTAATAGCGCAATAACACCATTATCACGGGCGGTATTTTTATTGGTGTATGGCTGACTTCCCCAAATATGAGCAAGGGAGTTAATAAAGAAAGTGCAGTGATGAACAACAACAAGGCGAAGTAAACCAGCCATCAGCACCATTGAAATAATATCGCCGTTTAACCAGCCTAAGAATGCAGGTAAACCAATATTCATCAATACTACTAGAGAAAGGTAGTGCTTATGCTGCCACATGACGATGGCATCTTTTTGTAGGTCACGCACGTTATTGTAATCATGATAACGACTTGCTTGGTATTCACGTAGCATCCAGCCAATATGGCTGTACCAAAACCCTTTTTTAGCCGAATAAGGGTCTTTGTCGTTGTTGTCCACATGCTTATGATGAATACGATGATCCGAAGACCAATGCAGAGCACTATTTTGTAAAGCAAGCGCGCCGCCTAAAGCGAACAGAAAACGCATGACAGGGTGAGCTTTATAAGCTTTATGTGACCACAACCTGTGGTAGCCGGCTGTAATTGATAAGCCACTGGCGAAAGCAAGCACCACAAAGGCAACCCACTCAATAGCTTCAAAGCCGTGGGTCAATCCACGCCAAGGCACCAGCGTGATGGCACCCAATAAAGTGAGTGCAAATAGAGACGTATTTAACCAAATAATCGGTGGTTTTTTCATTAAGATAATCCAAAAAACTTATTGGGCGTACAGTTGTACGCTAATTTAACTTACACTCATTCTATGGTCAAGCTTTGAAGGGCTGTGTTTCTTTGATAAAAACGGTATTATCTGTGCACTAACATTTACTAATTGGATTCTATACATGGGTGTAAGAGCATTACAGAAAGAAAAAACCCGTCGTGCATTGGTAGATGCCGCTTTTAATCAACTCAGTGCTGAGCGTAGTTTTTCTAGTTTGAGTTTACGTGAAGTTGCAAGGGAAGCAGGGATTGCACCAACATCATTTTATCGCCATTTTAAAGACATGAACGAGTTAGGTCTGACAATGGTGGATGAAGGCGGATTAACATTAAGACAGATGATGCGTAAAGGTCGTCAACGAGCTGAAGCTGGTGGTAGTGTTATTCGCATTTCAGTTGACACTTTTGTGGAAGTATTAGAGTCAAATCCTAACGTATTCCGCATTCTGTTACATGAACGCTCTGGCACGTCAGCAGCTTTTCGCGCTGCAGTAGCCAGAGAGATTGAGCATTTCATTTCAGAATTATCTCATTACACTGAAGCGACAGCGGGTAGAACACCAATGCTTGCAAGAGTGCAGGCAGAAGCCTTAGTAACCTTAGTGTTTAATGCTGGAGCATCAGCATTAGATATGAAGCGTGCAGATAGAAAGGTGTTAGCAGATCACTTGGTGCTTCAATTGCGTATGGTGGCAAAAGGTGCCGAAGCCCTTCAGCACAAGGTTGAAACTAAGTAGATTTTAGAAAGGCTGCTACATAAATACAGAAAAGGCGGTGTTGTGATATCACAACACCGCCTTTTTGATCTTACTGTTTAACCAGCAATAGCAAGTTAACCTTGCGATTTGCGCTCAAGTAACACACCGGATTCCATATGATTGGTATAAGGGAACTGATCAAACAAAGCAAAACGGGTTATTTCATGAGTTGTACTTAACGTTGCTAAGTTCGCTTTCAAAGTTTCCGGATTACAAGAGATATACAAAATACGGTCGTAGTTCTGCATTAATGACAGCGTATCATCGTCGATCCCTGCACGTGGTGGATCGACAAAAATGGTATTACAGTCATAGCTATCTAAATCGATACCTTCCAAGCGTCTGTATTTACGTTTCTTCGCCATTGCATCACTAAAGTCTTCAGCAGACATACGAATGATTTGTAGGTTTTCAATCTTGTTAATGGCAATATTATATTGCGCTGCATCAACTGATGGCTTGGCAAGTTCGGTCGCAAGCACTCGATCAAAGTTAGGCGCAAGTGCGATAGTGAAATTACCGTTACCGCAATACAGCTCAAGTAAATCCCCAGTACTGTCTTTAGTGGCTGAAATTGCCCATTCGAGCATTTTGACAGACACTTTAGCGTTAGGCTGAGTAAAGCTGTTTTCGATTTGTTTATACTTAAGTTCGGTGCCATCTACAGTTAGGGTTTCAACAACGAAGTCTTTATCTAAATCGATTTTCTGCTTACGTGCACGGCCAATAAAGTTAACGTTAAACTTTTCAGCTAAACGCTGCTTCATTAGTTCTGCTTGCTCGCGCCATTCATCGTTAAGTTGGCGGTGGTAAAGCAGTGATACAAGAATTTCGCCACTGAGCGTAGATAGGAAATCAACTTGGAAAAGCTTAAAACGTAAGTCATGATTGGGACGTAGTTCTTCCATTAACGCTATCATCATTTCATTAATGAGGGTTCCAGCTGGAAGATATTGCTCACAACGTACTTTTTCGTTCAACGCTTTATCAAACATGTAATAGAATAAGTCGTCACCATCATGCCAAACACGAAACTCGGCACGCATGCGGTAGTTAGCAGGTTCTGAAGCAAAAACTTCTAAGCTAGGCGGAGTAAACTCGGCAAAGGCCTGTTCAAGCTTGATACGTTTTTCAGCGAGTTGCGCATCATAGTTTTTAGGATCCATTGCAGCTAAATTCATTTTGTTCCACCATAGGCTGTAAATTAAGGGCGCAAATATTATACTACACACCGCTGATGTCCAGTGGATTGGCGTGTTCTTCGAACATTAAATCAAAATATAATCGAATTCTTATTAATAACCACTTACAACGGAGAATATCTTGGTCGGTTCTATACTCATTTTTGATTCAGGTATTGGTGGTTTATCAGTATTTGAACCTATTCAGCGCCAATTACCCCACCATGATATTTATTACCTATTTGATAATGCTCGGCTTCCTTATGGGGATCTCAACGAGCAAGAGTTAATTCAAGGTTGTGTTGAATTAATCGTTGAACAGGTTCGACAAATTAATGCCTCGATTGTTGTTGTCGCCTGTAATAGTGCTAGTACTTTAGTTTTGCCAGAACTGAGAAAACAATTAACCATCCCTGTTGTTGGTGTTGTGCCAGCGATTAAGCCTGCAGCACAAAAATCAAAAACTGGGCATATAGGTTTACTTGCAACACCTGGCACTGTAGCAAGACAATATACTCAAGACTTAATTAGCTCTTTTGCTGGTGGTTGCAAAGTGACTTTAGTGGGTTCATCTGAACTTGTGCTCATAGCAGAAGCCAAAGCAAAAAGACAAACTGTTAACCACGCCAAAATTGCCAGCATACTCGCACCAATTAATAATACTAACCTAGATACTTTAGTTTTGGGTTGTACCCACTTCCCATTGTTACGCCAAGAGATTGATGAAGCTTTGACTCATAAAGTGGTGTTGTTAGATTCTGGAGATGCAATAGCCACAAGAGTCATGTCTTTTATGGATGATAAAGGCAATGGAGAGACTGAGGTTCAAGGGACGCTAAAAGCAGGATATACGAAGGAAATTGATGTAGGACTTAAAGAGACGTTAGCCGACTACGGTTTTACACAGTTTGAGTGTATTGCCGTAGCCAACTAAATAAGGTCTTGCTAACTATCTTTATTTTGATCCGCAGGATCTGATTCTTGAGATTTTGCTTCACGTACTTTTAAAGTACGTTCTTGGAAGCTGTAATCATTCAATTTGTTCATCGCTTTCTTCGCACCAGCTTCAGACATTTCAACGAAACCGAAACCTTTACGACGACCTGTTTTTCTATCACGAACTAAACGAACGGAATTAACTGGTCCATATTCACCGAAAAGTGATTTAACTTCACCCTCATGTACACGGTATGGAAGGTTACCAACATATAAAGTCATTGTTGGGCCAACATACGGTTCATTTGAACCTGCAGCAGATGAAGAAGGTACGAAAGTGAAAATAAGACTTGCTAACATTACACCTGCGATAAAAGACACAACAAGTTGAACATTGGTAGAAAGAGCATAAATGATGACTGCGCCAATTAGCGCTGCAACTAAGGTAATAACAAATGACTTCTGCATAAGTTTGTCTCTGATAAAAATGAAAAATGATAAATAACTGTTAAAAAGCATAGCTATGGTAATGAATTATTGGCGGTTTCACCATACTCTGATGAAAAAATGAGCTCAAAACACAATAAAAACTTCGCTGTACCACATTAATCTAGAATAAAATCGTTTCAAAAATACCCATAACAGTCAAAAATAAAACGATCTGCGCAAAAGATCTTCGTTCGATCTGTTTTCTTTTAAAAAGCCCTTGCGGTGTTTCAGAATCTGCCTATAATGCGCATCCACTGACACGGCAAACCACGCAATAGCATGGTGTATACGCCAAATCAGTTCACTGTAAAGTGACGCTGAAAAGAGTTTTTAAATTAGTTTAAAAATGACTTGACGCGAAACGGGAATTGCGTAAAATACGCATCCCTAGCCACTCGGGCTTACCGAGATGCGCTAACGCTCTTTAACAATTTATCAAGTAATCTGTGTGGACACTCACAGGTGTTGAGTTAATCGAAATTGCTCACTCTTTCTCGTAAAGAATGAAGCAATCAAAATTATTATCAATGTAACGATGAGTGTTCATAGCAATATGTAACAAACAGGATGTAGATTCTTCCGAGTCTGCATAATGTAATCAGAATTCATTGAGCCGAGACTTATGTCTCAACAAAACTTTAATTGAAGAGTTTGATCATGGCTCAGATTGAACGCTGGCGGCAGGCCTAACACATGCAAGTCGAGCGGTAACAGAAAGAAGCAAGCTTCTTTCTGTT
>NZ_VKHR01000089.1 GCF_009663145.1 Shewanella sp. TC10 | reverse complement strand
TTTGGTCATGTTCACTTAATGCATCTGAGATAACCTTAAAGCCTTCTTTTAGCAGTTTTTCGTATAAGTCGATATCAGAAGCTTGCTCAAACCCAAATGCGGCAACGTTCGCTTCAATATCACTACGGCTGATATTGACATCGTCTTGCTCAGGCACTCCAGGGATCCCAGTTAAAATCCCTTTGGTCGATGGTGTGATCAGTAGCTCAGGTAGCTTTTGATCTTTTTGTAAACCTTCTGGCAAGGTAATACCGCAAAACTCACGCTCACCTTTTGCGTATGCGCGCCACATTGAACCAGTTATGTATTGGCGACAAATCGCTTCTACTTTAACTGGGCGAGCTTTCTGTACTATCCAAACAAACGGGTGAGGTATATCTAAGATATGGCTATCTGCTAAACCGTTTTCAGCAAACAATTTAAACCAATGATTTGAAATGGCATTTAGCGCAGCGCCTTTACCTGGAATACCTTGCAAGTTACCTTCACCATGAAAAATACAATCGAAGGCAGAAATGCGGTCACTGATGACCATGATGGCTAACGGCGTATCAGCAGGAACATTATAACCTTTGTCACTAATGAGGCGACGGCTATCAGCTTCAGTAAGCCAATATACACTGCGAACTTTACCGCTATGGACCGGTTTGTCGGTACGGATAGGCAAATCATTGTTAATTGCGAGAACTGAATCAGCAAGACTCATGACCAGTGTTCCTTAGATGTTAAGTGCAGGGACTATCCTTGGTGAAGCAGGATATATAGGTATTTTAATGGCGGCTATTTTACCTGTATTCATCGAGATTTCCACGGTTATCAGGCGGCTAAACTCTTAATCCTGTATAGCGAAAACTGAGTCTAGCGATTCCACGTTTTATTGGTTTATAACGCCATTACTTTCAGGCAATATGTTGCGAAATTTAACCTACATTTCAATTGAGCAGCACATAAGTGAGCCATACCCGTTTAGGATTTATTTTTGTTTCCGTCGCCGTCATTTTTTGGGGCATTTTACCCATTGCCTTAAAGCTCTCTGGTGGCTTTATCGATCCTATTACACTCACTTGGTTTCGATTTTTGGTGGCGTTTGTGGTGACGTATTTTTTGCAGTGGCGATTTGGTGCACTGAGGCAGTTTGCAAATTTAGCAATACAAGATTGGCTGAGGTTATCTGCCGCCGCTATTTTGTTGATGTGTAACTACACCTCGTTTGTATATTCTCTGGATTACTTATCACCAGGAACCGCCCAACTTAACTTTCAAACCGCGCCTTTTTACTTGGCATTTGGCGGGGCACTATTTTTCAAAGAACGCTTAACCGCGTTGCAGCTGACTTGCTTTGCCACTTTAGCCCTTGGGGTATTATTGTTTTTTCACCCAAGTTTAAACTTGTCAGCCGCCGATGCTAGTCAAGTTGGCTTTGGAGTCTTAATTGTGCAGTTTTCAGTGTTATCTTGGACGAGTTATGCACTGTTGCAGAAGTCACTTATAGCCAAGCTTACGCCGAATAATGTGCTGCTGTTTATTTATGGTTTAGGTATTTTGGTGATGGCGCCGTTTAGCGATTTTAGTCACTTTGGTTCGATGACCAATAATGAATGGATAGTCATTGTTTTTTGCGCCGCGAATACACTGATTGCTTATGGGTGCTTTGGCCAATCAATGAAGTATTGGCCTACCGCTCAGGTCAGCGCCATGTTGGCTTTGACACCTGTATTGAGTTTCGCTGCGAATGCCATGGTGCTAAAGCTAGGTTTATGGCCAAGTAACTTCAGTGCCGACACGCTGGATACTTGGTCATTATTAGGCATTGTTTTGATTGTAGGTTCAGTTTTTGTGGTCCAAATATGGCCCCTATACCAACAAAAACGAGCAGCAAATACAGTAAAAAACGGTTAACTAGTAGCGGTAGATGATGCTTGCACCTGCAAAGTTAGCGGTACTAGGCTGATTATGATATTGCTCGGTGCCACGAATGGCTGAAAAGCTTAATCCCCAGTTTTGCCAGGTAAGCATAAAGCCCATATTTAAAGTGGCTTGTTCATTGGTGAGTTGAACTGAGTGACTGTCTGTGAATGTATTACCATCTAGGGAGATATCATTAAACACATAACGTCCATATAAGGTGACAAAGAACTGCCAGCTCAACTCTTCAGCTGGCTTAACCATATAGCCGCTGTTACTTCTTGACGCAGCCTGTGAAACAAACGCGTAACTGCCTGTGAGAATATTACCAATTCTAAGTGTCACTCCAGCCCCAACATCACTCATTAAATTGCCCACTGAGGCATTACCGTGGATGACGGTATCAAATTCAAAGTTGTCTGAAACAGGGGTATAAGCCAGCTGGTAAAGTCGCTGGGCTTCAATTCGAAAGACAGGTTCATTACTCAATTGATTATCCCAACCGAGTGGCTCCTTGGCATCGATGATCTTATGAACTCGTTTTTGAGTTTGTTCAGCTAAAGAAGCGGGTCCTACAAGACCGGCAGTAAAGCTGAGGTTATCTGCAACTCCATTGCCGTAACTTCGTAGTGTTGATTGCCATAAAAGGGTGCCTGAATAAGGGCGGTCTGTTTCTAGTAACTGTTCTTGTTGTAAATCGTCTGGGGTGTACATGCGCTGAGAAACGCTATAACTGATTTGATAGTTACGATTGTGGCCATGATTTAAATAACTCCAACCATAAACCGCATCAAGCCAATTGGGTAAGGGCAATTCGTCAAAGTCATCAGCTATTTTTTTACCCCAACTCCAATCCAGACCGTTACTGTAGCCATTATCACTGGTATTAATTAAGCCAAATGCATCATTTTCAAATGTAAATTGCATCCAATCGTTATTAGATTCAGTTGCGAAAACTGAAGTACTAAAGATTAAGATAGATCCGATGAAGCATGGTAATAGGCGCATGGCGGGTAACATTAAATATAAATTTGTATCGTTAGGTATCGGGTGAGGCGAGGATTATACAGTAAAAGGTAAAAAAAAATGGAGCCTAAGCTCCATTTTTTTAATCAGTTATTCAACATTAAGTTGATACTGTGATCGATTACTCGCTGTCACGTGGCTTACGTGGACGGTCGTTACGAGGGCGGTCACCACGAGGGCGATCACCACGAGAACGGTCACCACGAGGACGGTCGTTACGAGGGCGACGTGGACGATCACTTTGCTCAGGGAAAGTCGTCTCACTCGCTTCTTTAATGTTCAGTGGCTTGCCACATACACGTACTTTACGTAAGTGAGTCAGCACATCTTTTGGCATACCGTCTGGTAAGTCAATTGAAGTCACTTGATCAAATAATTGGATTTGACCGATGAACTGGCTGTCGATGTTTGCTTCGTTAGCGATAGCGCCAACGATGTTACCTACACCAACACCATTATCACGACCTACTTCGATTACGTAACGACACATCTTAACGTCTGGCTTATCTTTTAAGCCTTCAGCACTACCAAAGCTTGTTGGCATTGGACGGCCACCGCGTGAATCACGACGGTTACGCTCACGACCATTGTCACGATCTCTGCCGTTATCACGAGAATCACGTTGACGCTCTTGAATCGGAGGAAGTTGTAATGGACGCTCTGCTTGAACTTGTTGTAATAATGCAGCAGCTAATAAATCGGTATCGATTTCTAGTTGTTGACATAGTTCAGCAACAGCGTTCTTCATGAAATCTAAGTCACCGTTAATGGTTTCTTGGATTTGCTCGCCTAAACGAGATAAACGACGCTCTGCTACCGTTTCTGGGCTTGGTACTTTCATTGGCGAAATACGACTATTAGTCGCACGCTCAATGGTACGTAACATACGCATTTCGCGGTTTGTTACGAAAAGAATTGCCATACCAGTACGACCGGCACGACCTGTACGGCCAATACGGTGTACATAAGCTTCTGAATCATATGGAATATCGTAGTTTACTACGTGGCCAATACGTTCAACGTCAAGACCACGGGCCGCAACGTCAGTAGCAATAAGGATATCTAGCTTGCCACGTTTTAGCTGATCAACAGCACGTTCACGCGCTTGTTGATTCATATCACCATGAAGTGGTGAGGATGCATAACCGCGAGCTTCTAATTTTTCAGCTAATTCAACACAGCTATTACGTGTACGTACGAAGATGATAATACCTTCAGTATTTTCTACTTCTAATACGCGTACTAATGCTTCAAGTTTGTTGTGTTGAGATACTTGAACAAAACGTTGCTCAATTGACTCTACAGTCGTGTGACTTGCAGCAATACTGATGTGAACAGGGCTTGATAAATGCTTGTTTGCAACACGCTTAATTTGCTCTGGCATAGTCGCAGAGAAAAGGGCTAGTTGGCTTTCTGCTGGCTTATGCTCTAATACCCATTCGATATCATCGATAAAGCCCATTTTTAACATTTCATCAGCTTCATCAAGCACTAATGCTTTTAATGAATCTAATTTTAATGTGCCACGACGCATGTGGTCCATTACACGACCAGGCGTACCAACAACAACTTGTGGGCCACGACGTAGCGCACTTAATTGTTGATGCATGCTTTGACCACCGTAGATAGGTAGTACATGGAAGCCTTTCATGTGTTTAGCGTAGCTACCAAATGCTTCAGCAACCTGAACAGCAAGTTCACGAGTTGGTGCAAGCACTAGGATTTGAGGAGCATTCAGCTTTTGGTCAACACTGTTAAGTAAAGGCAGTGCGAATGCACCTGTTTTACCTGTACCAGTTTGAGCTTGACCTAAAATATCTTTACCAGCCATCAGCGGGTCGATACTTGCAGACTGAATTGGAGTTGGTTTTTCGTAACCTAGATCGTCAAGGGCACGAAGCAAATTCTCGGATAAACCAAGTTCGCGGAAAGTTCTTTCATCGGATGACATTGAGTTGTAGCCTTGTGGGTATGCACGAATTTAGTGGCATTCGCGCTAAAGTTTCACAGACAGAAAATCAACCCCGTGTCGATTTCCCGCGTCAAAGGGGCGATATTATAGCAAGCTTTCACCCATATGACTATATATTTTCAATATTTTTTAAAATTGGCCTGATTATTGTAAAGCAATTTGCTGCTTATTCACTGTGATGAACTCAAAAGCAGTTTCAGTCACTGCGGCTAAAAAGCCGATATCAAGCTTATCAATCGTATCGTTTATCGTGTGATAGTATTTGTGTGACGGCACCCCTAAATAAAGCCAAGGTATACCGGCTTTATGAAATGGATAATGATCCGATGCACGTAACCAATCAATTTTAACCATGCTGCCGTTTTTCATTCTCGAACGGCTCTCTCTCACACACAATTGATTATAGTCTTGGAGTTGAGTTTTAAGCTGACTAAATTCAGTTAAATTTTTCTCACCTTCAATATAAATAGCTTTAGGTCGAGAAGGGGTGCCTATCATATCTAAATTAAGTGACAGCTCAATGAGCATCTGTGGTGTGTTTTGTACCTGTTCGACTAAGGCGTAGGAACCGAATAAACCGGGCTCTTCAGCATCTGTGGCCACTAGCATGAGATTGATGTCTTCATTCCCTTGCTGTTGCCATTGCTCAGCAATAGCAAACATGGCTGCGACACCTGAAGCATTGTCATCGGCACCGGCAAAAACCTTATTCCCTTTTTTACCTAAGTGATCATAATGAGCTGTGATGACTCGCCAGCGCTGACTAGGTTGTTTTGCTTTAATCGTGGCGATTAAATTGATCCCTTGTTTATCTGAAAAACTAGACCGGTAGTTAAAAGGCACTTCAAACTCATCTTGCCAAGGACTAAGGTGTAATTCAGTAAAGCGTTTTTTAATGTATTCTCGGCTGAGCTCAGCGCCATAAGTCCCGGTTTTTCTTCCTTCAAATTTAGGGCTACTTAATACGCGAATATCTTCAAGAAGCTGGCTTTGGTTGCTCCAGTGATTAACGGGTGAATTGCCACAGTTTTGCGACGCACAGCCAGATAAGAATAAGCACAACAACAGAGCTGATAAAGTGTGAGCATTAGGTGAAGAGATTACAGATGAGAATTTTTGATTAACTAATTGAGAATAATGAGCTTGTCCATGGCGAACAAGCTCATTGTTTTTGCTAACGCTTGGGCTTAAAGGCTTTAAGCTTAGAGCCTTTAAAGTTAATACCTTTAAGCTTAATAGCTTTATAATTAATGCCTTTAAACTTAGCGCTGTTAACTGAAATCCCATTTCATATCCTTTGGTTAGTCTTCCATAAGCTTTAACCTTAACTACACTGCCTTTTAATCAGACTTTTTATTTCCTGGTTTGGCTACAGGCTTTTTAGTGACCTTTTTAGCAGGTGCTTTTTTAGTTTTAGCCGATGTTAACGCTGGCATCTTCTCTAACAATGGCTTCAAGAAATGCGCTGTGTGCGACTCGGTATTTTGAGCAACATCCTCAGGTGTACCACTCACTAAGATCATACCGCCGCCAGAGCCACCTTCTGGGCCTAAATCGACAATCCAGTCTGCAGTTTTAATCACATCTAAGTTGTGTTCAATCACCACAATAGTATTACCTTTAGCCTTTAATCTATGTAATACATCAAGCAATAATTGGATATCGGCAAAGTGTAAACCTGTAGTGGGTTCATCGAGAATATATAAGGTTTTACCTGTGTCTCGCTTAGACAATTCTTTAGATAACTTCACTCGCTGAGCTTCGCCACCCGATAATGTTGTCGCGCTTTGGCCTAAGCAAATATAAGATAAACCTACATCGACTAAAGTTTGCAGCTTGCGAGCAATGGCTGGTATTGGGTCAAAGAAAACGCGGGCTTCTTCGATGGTCATTTGCAAGACTTCATGAATGTTCTTGCCTTTGTATTTCACATCTAAAGTTTCACGGTTATAACGCTTACCTTTACATGAATCACAAGGGACATAGACATCCGGTAGAAAATGCATTTCAACCTTAATCAGGCCGTCCCCCTGACATGCTTCACAGCGGCCGCCTTTGACGTTAAACGAGAAACGACCTGGCAAGTAACCACGGCTGCGCGACTCTTGAGTTGCGGCAAATAGCTCACGGATTGGCGTAAATATACCTGTATAAGTGGCAGGATTTGAACGTGGAGTACGGCCAATTGGGCTTTGGTCAATATCGACAACCTTGTCGCATTGCTCCATACCTTTAATACTTTTATGTGCAGCAGGTTCATCTATAGTCGCGCCATTGAGCATACGATGAGCGATTTTATAGAAGGTATCATTAATCAGGGTTGATTTACCTGAACCAGAAACGCCTGTGACACAGGTGAATAAGCCAATAGGAATAGTTAAATCGACATTTTTAAGGTTGTTTCCCGTTGCGCCGCATAGCTCAATGACCTTTTTCGGATCCATTGGTGTACGTTGCTCACAGACGTGAATTTGCTTTTTACCGGAAATATATTGGCCAGTAATCGACTCTTCACATTCAATGATGTCTTTTAGACCGCCAGAGCAGATGACTTCACCGCCATGAACACCCGCACCTGGGCCGATATCAATCACATGGTCTGCCATGCGTATCGCATCTTCGTCATGCTCAACCACGATTACGGTATTACCTAAATCACGAAGGTGGATCAGAGTTTTAAGTAAGCGCTCGTTATCACGTTGGTGTAAACCAATAGAAGGTTCATCTAGCACATACATAACGCCGACAAGCCCAGCACCAATTTGGCTGGCTAGACGAATACGTTGAGCTTCACCACCAGAAAGTGTGTCGGCTGAACGATCTAAACTGAGATAATTAAGCCCCACATTGACTAAGAACCCAAGCCTGTCGCCGACTTCTTTTAAGATCTTTTCAGCAATCTGCGCTTTTTGGCCGGTAAAACTAATATCTTTGAAGTAACCCATGGCTTCGCCAATAGACCACTCGGTTAGTTGAGGTAGAGTTAGATCGCCAATAAATACATTTCGTGCTTCTTCACGCAAGCGTGAGCCACCACAGCTTTTACACGGTTGAGTATTAATGAATTTAGATAACTCATCACGAACCGAATTACTTTCAGTTTCACGATAGCGGCGGTCCATATTATTCAATATGCCTTCGAAGGGGTGATTACGAATAACCACATCGCCGCGATCGTTAATGTACTTGAATGCAATACTTTGTTTACCAGAACCGTGAAGTACAATTTTTTGTACTTTGTCGGTGAGTTGTTGAAACGGCGTTTCGACATCAAATTTGTAGTGCTCAGCTAATGAACTCAGCATTTGGAAATAGTAAAAGTTTCGTTTATCCCAGCCACGAATAGCGCCGCCAGCTAATGATAATTCACTATTAGTGATCACGCGGTCGGCATCAAAGTATTGCTGTACACCTAAACCGTCACAGGTTTGACAGGCACCCGCTGGGTTATTGAATGAGAATATACGTGGCTCAAGTTCAGCCATTGAATAGCCACAATAAGGGCAAGCAAAGTTGGCCGAAAAGACAATTTCTTCAGCTTCACCAGCCATATCTGCCACAACAGCAATACCACCAGACATTTCTAATGTGGTTTCAAATGACTCAGCTAAACGTTGCTTTAAATCATCACGGACTTTGAAACGGTCAACCACTACTTCAATAGTGTGTTTTACGTGTAAATCAAGCGTAGGGGGATCGGATAAATCACATACATCGCCATCAATACGTGCACGGACATAGCCTTGGGCTGCTATGCTTTCGAGTAGTTTTACATGCTCGCCTTTACGGGCTTTAACAACCGGAGCCAGTAACATTTGGCGGCTACCTTCAGGCAGCTCCAATACTTTGTCTACCATTTGGCTGACTGTTTGCGCTGCTAATGCTTGTCCATGAGTCGGACAGCGAGGTTCACCCACTCGGGCAAATAATAGCCTCAAATAATCGTAGATTTCGGTAATCGTACCCACAGTAGAACGTGGGTTATGTGAAGTGGATTTTTGCTCTATCGAAATCGCAGGGCTTAAGCCTTCAATATGATCAACGTCAGGCTTTTCCATCAAACTTAAAAATTGGCGCGCATAGGCCGAGAGCGATTCGACATAACGACGTTGACCTTCGGCGTATAGAGTGTCGAAAGCTAATGAAGATTTTCCAGACCCGGATAAACCTGTGATGACAATGAGTTTGTCACGGGGGATTTTAAGGTCAAAGTTTTTTAAGTTGTGGGTTCGTGCACCGCGAATTTCAATGGTATCCATTCTTCACTCTGATGTTGTACTCGACAGCGTTGGCTATATAAAAGGCTCAGAGCCATCGAGTTAAAAATGGGTTTAAGCGCTATGCGTACTGAGTAAATGCCACAAGCGTCTAGATTTCACACTGTCTTTATACAGTATTTTATACAGTGTTGTATAGGATTAAATCGATCCTTGTTTTCGAGATTTTCTGGCTTAAATGAAATAAATCTTACTGGGACATAAAACACATTATAACCTGTTTGTTTAATCTCATTAGCAAATACGACAATCAGTTGCGGCTTGGTTCATTATTCCTTTTGAGCTAAATTAGGACGCTGTGATAATATGCGCAACTCAAAATTTTTTACTGCTACAAAATTAAGGGCAATTTAATGGCCAAAAATGGACTATCCGGCATTGAGAAGAAAGTCGCTTTTTCGTTAGCCAGTGTGTTTGGTTTACGAATGATGGGCTTATTCATGATCATGCCCGTGTTTGCGCTTTATGGCCAACACTTGGAAGGATTCTCACCATTATGGGTTGGTATCGCCATTGGTGCCTATGGGTTAACTCAAGCCTGTTTGCAAATCCCTATGGGGATGTTGTCTGATAAATACGGTCGTAAACCCATCATTCTTGGTGGCCTCGTCATCTTTGCTATTGGTAGTATCGTAGCGGCTATGTCAGATCATATTTATGGTGTGGTGTTTGGCCGAGCACTACAAGGGATGGGGGCAATCGCGGCTGCGGTATTAGCTCTTGCAGCAGACCTTACACGAGATGAACAGCGCACTAAAGTGATGGCGATAATCGGTATGTGTATCGGTTTTTCTTTCGCTTTGTCTTTATTAGCAGGGCCTATTGTTGCTCAGTATGCAGGCCTTGAAGGGTTATTCTTTTTAACAGCAATTTTGGCTGTGCTTGGTATGGTCATTGTGCAGGTATTAGTACCTAATCCTGTATCACAAGCGCCTAAAGGCGATACGGTCGCTACGCCAACTAAGCTTAAACGCATGCTGATGGACCCTCAGTTATTTAGATTAGATGCCGGCATCTTCATATTACATCTAGTGCTTACTGCCGTGTTTGTAGCACTGCCGCTAGACTTAGTTGACGCTGGTTTAGTGAAAGAAAAACATTGGATGTTGTATTTCCCTGCCTTTATTGGTGCATTTTTCTTGATGGTGCCGTTAATCATCATTGGAGTGAAACGCAATAACACCAAAACCATGTTCCAAATTTCCCTATTGATTATGATGCTAGCGTTAGCGGCGATGGGATTTTATGCCGATAACTTATGGGTACTCAGTGGCGCAGTAGTATTATTTTTTACTGGTTTTAACTATTTAGAAGCTTCATTACCTAGCCTTATCGCAAAATTTTGTCCAATGGGTGATAAAGGTTCTGCGATGGGGGTTTATTCAACCAGCCAATTTTTAGGTGCTTTTTGCGGCGGTATGTTAGGTGGCGGTGCTTATCAGTTAGTGGGTGCTTCAGGGGTATTTTTTGTGGCATTAGCGCTGATGTTTGTATGGTTGTTATTAACTATAGGCATGGAAAAACCAGTGCTACTTAAAAGCTATACGCTTGAAGCAGAAGCGAAAGACAGAAATCATGCCCAAGATATGGCAACTCAACTATCACAGCTTGCTGGGGTTGCAGAAGCGATAGTGGTGATTGAAGAGAAAGCCGCTTATTTAAAAGTAGATGATCAATTCGATTTAAGAGAAGCCCGAGCTGTGTTAGGCTCTGTCAGCTAAGAATTAAATTCGTGTTTTTTGTGGTTCGCTGATGCTTCGGTGACCATAAAAGTGGCATAATTGATTCAACAGAATTTGAACGTAATTAAATTTAGAACATGGTAAATCGCAGGAGATTTCAATGGCCAGTCGTGGTGTGAATAAAGTAATTTTGGTCGGTAACCTAGGAAAGGACCCAGAGGTTCGTTACATGCCAAATGGTAACGCCGTAGCTAACTTTACTGTGGCAACGAGTGAGTCTTGGAAAGACCAACAAGGTCAACAGCAAGAACGTACTGAATGGCATAACATTGTTATGTACCGTCGTTTAGCTGAAGTAGCAGGCGAATACCTGAAAAAAGGTTCTAAAGTCTACTTAGAAGGTAAACTGCAAACCAGTAAGTGGCAGGATCAGACTACTGGTCAAGATCGCTACAAGACAGAAATCAATGCGATGGAAATGCAAATGCTTGATAGCCGTGGTCAAGGCGGTCAGCAAGGTGGCATGAACCAAGGTCAAAACTTTGGTGGCAATGCACCGCAACAAAGCGCTCCTCAGCAGTCTGGTGGTTACGGCCAACAGCAACAGTCTCAGGGTGGTTACCAGCAACCTGCTCAACAGCAAGCGGCTCAAAAACCAGCTTATACGCCTAAGCCTCAAGCGCCAGCGCAACAGCAGCAAAGCGGCGGTTATGGTCAACAGCAGTCGGCTCCAGCTCAACGCCCAGCCCCAGCTCAACAGCAGCAAGGTGGATTCCAACAACCTGCACAACAGCAAGGTGGTTTCCAGCAGCAGTCAGCTCCTGCTCAGCGTCCAGCTCCAACGCCGCAACCACAGAACACTACACCTGATTTAGGTGGCGATTGGGATGACGATATCCCGTTCTAGCTTACGTATAAATTAAAAGTGTAAATATAAATCATTTTTTATTGAAGTTTTAAACCAAACCCAATGTAAAAACTGGGTTTTTTATTTTTTACACTTTTATTTTTTGAATTTTACACTATAGTTAGGTTAACGTAAGTTTTAAAGTGTAAAAAAAGATGGTTGATTACAGTGTTGATACTTTGGTGTTTGGAAATGGTGAGCGTTACCCAATTTTGATGGGTAGCGATGACATGCCACACTTTCACATAACCTTATGGACAACAACTAAACTGCGATCTAATGGTAAACAATTTAACACCATATCTAATAAACTCGAACATGTGAAATGGTTCCTTCAGTGGCAAGTTGAAAATCAAAGAGACTTATATTCAGAATTTCAGCAAGGTAAATTTTTAGATACAGATGATATTCAAAGTATTAAGTCACACCTAGCCATTGATATCAGACAACTTAAAATAAGTACTTCAAGAAAAAATAGCAGCCGGAATAAAGTCATCAATTTAGCTGAACGTCCAACTTTAGTTGATGTTATTCCTTCTGTTGGTCGTAACCACCATTACAACCGAATGACCTCTGTTATTGAGTATTTAGATTTTTTAGCGAACTTGGCGGTAAAAGAGCAAGCTTCTTCGATACTGTATGCAAAAATTAAGAAAATGACTAAGCAATTCAGGGCGGCTCGACCTAAAGGAAAAGGCCAAAATGTTCTTGATAATACAGAAAGTAAAACGTTACCTGAGGAGCTAGTTAGAGAATTTATTGCTGTTGCACATTATGACAATCCTCAAAACCCTTTTAAGAACGAGGTGATACGGTTTAGAAATCATCTCATGTTTCATTTAATGGAAAAACACGGAATTAGGGCCGGAGAGCTACTATCTCTGAAGTTAGAAGATATCACTGTGCATGGTAGCGGAAAATCATTTTGGGTAAGAAGGACTCATGATGATGTTCATTATCCAAAGAAAAAGCAAAGAGTTGCGAAAACGAAAGAGCGGAAATTAAAGATAAGGGATACTACAGCGGAGCTATTGGATAAGTATATTTTACAATACCGCAAGCAGACACCAAACACGAAAAAGCATTCTTACCTCTTTGTCGCTCACCGAAAAGGTGACACTCAAGGACAACCGCTATCTGGTTCTACATTTGATAATACGATAGTGCCAGCAATGAAATCTGTGGACGAAAAATTTTCAGATATACACCCACACTATTTTCGTCACGATTGGAACGAAGGCTTCTCTCAAAAAATTGATGCAAATAATGAGTTGGCGGCAGCGGGAGTTGAGGGCTTCGAATTTATCGATAGTGGTAAAGAGGCGAAAATGAGAATGCAGCAAATGGGGCATTCAAGTGAAAAATCTGGCGATACTTATAATAAACGCCACATAACTAAAAAAGCGAATGAGGTTAACTTAAATGAACAAGAAGAATTAAWCAAATCATCACTATAAAATTGACAAGTAAGTCGCTATCAATGTCTAACTTGACTGCTTAACTCTCGATGGGGGCGAAAGCTAAAGCGACTTATCTTGCCTGAACCGCTAATGATGAATTGAGACAAACCAGCTAACTGCTCAAATCTTCACTATAAAATTGACAAGAAAGTCGCTATCAATACCTAACTTGACTGCTTAACTCTCGATGGGGGCCGAAAGCTAAAGCGACTTATCTTGCCTGAACCGCTAATGATGAGTTGAGACAAACTAGCTAACTGCYCAAATCGTCACTATAAAATTGACAAGTAAGTCGCTATCAATRYCTAACTTGACTGCTTAACTCTCGATGGGGGCCGAAAGYTAAAGCGACTTATCTTGCCTGAACCGCTAATGATGAGTTGAGACAAACTAGCTAATTGCTCAAATCGTCAC
>NZ_VKHR01000109.1 GCF_009663145.1 Shewanella sp. TC10 | reverse complement strand
GAAAAACAACAAATTGATAATTTGTTGTTTTTCAGCCTGATCAATTAACACGGCAGTCATTGGTGTTGATGTTTCAAAACCAATAGCAAAAAATATTACTTTTTTATCAGAATTTTGCTTAGCAATACCTATGGCATCCATTGGGTCATACAGCGGTCTGATATCAGCGCCTTGAGAGCGAAACTTAGCTAGATTACCTTTAGAGCCTGGCACTCTAATCATGTCGCCGAGCGTCAATAATATTACATCAGGCAGTTTAGCTAAGGTTGCGGCATGATCTATTCGCTCTTTTGGCATAATACACACTGGGCAACCCGGCCCATGAATAAATTTGATGTTAGATGGCAATAATTGCTTAAGGCCATATTTCATAATGGTATGGGTATGGCCACCGCAGACTTCCATAATGTTGATATCAACATCGATGGCATTGGCAAGTTGATTGATACGATTAGATAGGGCTCTAATCGTATCAGGGTTTCTGAACTGCTGGTATAAATCAGCAAGTTTCATCATACTTGCTCCTCAGCTTCTAGCTTTTCAACAATTTCTTTATATAGCGCTAAACTTAGATTTGCTTCAGTATCATCGATTTTATTCATAACAAAGCCAATGTGAATGAGGACGAAGTCACCAATGGCTAAAGGTTCTGCCATTAGGTGAGAACTTACGAGACGCTTAACCCCTAAGGTATCCACAGTGACGCTGGCATCATCATGTATTTCTGTAACTTGTGAAGGGACGGATAAGCACATGCTAAATCTCTCCCTGATGCTTTTGGATCCAGTTAGCCACTGCAGTAATTGATTGTGGATCTTTTACTGATACAGGAATAAGGGTGACGTCTGGATTAAGCTTTTCCAGTTGTTTACGACATTCAACAAGTGAAAAATCGAAGTGTTCTGCTAAATCCATTTTAGTAATGAGTACAAGATCAGCTCGGCGGAACATAACAGGGTACTTTTCTATTTTGTCATCACCTTCGGGAACGGATAACAGCACGATATTTTTATGGGTACCAACATCATAACTAGCCGGACACACCAAATTACCAACATTTTCGATAAAACATACATCAATGGGCTTTAAGTCAATATGGTGGAGCGCCTGGTGTACCATGAATGCATCTAAGTGACATGCTGAGCCTGTTTGCACCTGATAGGCTTCAATACCTTTAGCGATTAATCTGTCAGCATCTCTTGAGGTTTCAAGATCGCCTTCTATCACTGCATATTTTTTAGGTAAATACTCATGCAAGTGCTCAAGTAAGGTCGTTTTTCCGCTGCCAGGGCTGCTCATAAGATTAAAGGCACGTACATTATTCGCTTCAAAATGCTCACGATTATGTTGCGCTTCATGATCATTTTTATCTAATATCTTATGAATGACTGACAATGTTTTAGTGTCATTGAGTTGTGGATTAGTGTGTAAATTTGAGTGATCGGTTAATGAACATCCGCATTCTTGGCACATCGTATTACTCCTTTAAAAACCACTTTCATCTGACTTTGTTCAGTATTAACAGGGGTTTTATTTGATACTTTGATTAACATCACCAAAGTTATATTTTTATTTAAGTTAATGCTGTGTTTGTGATCTGTTTAGCTGTTGGTAGGCATACCAAATTTGTCCTAATGAAATGCCGGCATCATTTATGGGAACCAATTTGCTTGGTAACACCTTATCTGGTGAATAACTTAAATAACGATTTAGATATTGTAAGGTCATCTCATATAACAATTTATTTTGAAAAACACCGCCACATAGAATCAGTTTATGACTCGGATATTGCTCTGCCATGTAGCAAACTACTTGGCTTAAACTTTCGATAAACTCTAAACACAGTTGGTTAGTCACGTCTGTTAGGTCGTTGCTATTTTTTGTGCTGACTAAACGAGTGATTAATTGATAGATAAGTTGTGAAGGTTCAAAAAGTTGAACACTTTTTGCTTGGCTATGGCTATGGCTATGGCTATCGGAATTGGTAAGCCGACTAGCATTATCAGTAACAGTCTCATTTGAAACTATCGATAATTTATCTGAGGTAGATGGGCCACTGACTAGGTTGTTAGCATCATTAAACTGTGCTGTTTCAATAGCCATATTTGCATGAGTGCTAATCAGCATTCCAGCTTGCGCTTCAAAATCATTTTCTATGATAAGGTTCAGGGCAACCGCAACTGCATCAAAAATACGTCCTACCGAGCGGCATTCAATACAAGCGCTGTTATTAAGCCATATGTTGTGAAGATTATTAACTGTTAACCTATCCATTTGCTGTATGGCATTAATAGGCAATGTCATGATTTCATCCACTGACATGGTTTCAAATAATAAAGCCAACAGAATACGTACAGGTTGCTTAATGGCTTGCTCCCCGCCAATCAGCTTAAATGCTCTAAAGTGTGATTTAATTTCAAAAGTGTGGGGATCTGCAAGCATACATTCGCTGCCCCATAATTGATTATCATCTCCGAGTCCTGTGCCATCAAAGCTAAACGCTAACACCTGTTTGTGATAATCGTTAGCAGCAAGAACACTCAGTACGTGAGCATAGTGGTGCTGAACATTAGCAAGGGGCAGATTTTGTTCATTAGCCATAGCCGCAGCCCATTGTGACGAAGTATATTCAGGATGCTTATCAGCGATGATTTGTTCGGGTGTAAATTGATAAAGGCGGCGAAAAGTATTAAGTGTTTGTTCGAAATATTGGTTAGTTTCTAGATTATGTAAGTCTCCGATATGTGGACTAACAAACGCACTTTCATTAAATGCGAAACACTGGGTATTTTTTTGTTGAGCGCCAACAGCTAATAGCTGATGCTGCAATTTATTGCTTAAAGGAATGCTAAGTGGTGCGTAACCTCTTGCGAGTCGAATGACTTGGATTTTATCGTCGATGACTTGTACTACACTGTCATCACAGGCATTAACTATTGGTCTGTTATGATCAACAATCCCGTCTACTACCTCGCCAAGCTTTTGTTTGATTTCATTACCATCGGTAATGATAGGTAAGCCAGAAATATTAGCACTGGTTGCAACTATCGGTTTTTTAAAGGCTTCAACTAGTAGATGATGCAGTGGAGTATATGGCAGAAATATACCTAAAGTATCAATATCAGGGGCAAGTGCAGGACTTAGGTCAATCTCTATATCACTTCGCTTTTTCATTAAAGTAATAGGGTTTTCTGCTGAASTAAGGATTTGCCATTCTTTACGTGTGCCTTCAACCAGTTGACGAGCATTACGTAAATCGGTTGCTATAAAAGCTAAGTGTTTAGCTTTACTATGTTTGCGCTGACGTAGACGTTTTACTGCAATATCATTAGTGGCATCACAAATGATATGAAMTCCACCTAATCC
>NZ_VKHR01000021.1 GCF_009663145.1 Shewanella sp. TC10 | reverse complement strand
GTTCAAAAATTCATACCGCCGTTAAAATTGCGCCTCATTCACCC
Source organism: Shewanella sp. TC10 (assembly GCF_009663145.1). GTDB lineage: Bacteria > Pseudomonadota > Gammaproteobacteria > Enterobacterales > Shewanellaceae > Shewanella. Next base: position 74,008 of record NZ_VKHR01000021.1, on the reverse strand, counting down.
ACTGGCGCAATTTACATTGCCGACGCCTCACGCGCCGTGCCTATGGTGTCAAAACTGATTAATAACGACACCCGTCAAGCCACCATTGATGAAGCCTATAATGAATACGATGTGATGCGTGAAAAACGCTTATCGCAAACCAAACGTAAAACCATCGTATCCATTGAGGCAGCGCGCGCGAATCGTTGCCAGCATGACTGGGACAACTACACCCCATTTACCCCGAATGTATTAGGTCGTCAGGTATTTGATGATTACCCACTTGAAGACTTAGTCGATCGCATCGACTGGACGCCGTTCTTCAGAAGCTGGGAATTACATGGCCGTTTCCCAGATATTTTAGACGACAAGGTTGTAGGTGAAGAAGCCCGCAAACTATACGCCGATGGTAAAGCCATGCTTAAAACCATCATTAGTGAAAAGTGGCTCACCGCCAAAGCGGTTATGGGCTTGTTCCCAGCCAACACGGTTAACCACGATGACATCGAGCTTTACACTGATGAAACACGCACCACAGTTGAAATGACCACCCATCATCTGCGCATGCAGCTTGAACGTGTCGGTAATGATAACTTCTGCTTATCTGATTTTGTTGCGCCAAAAGACTCAGGCGTTGCCGATTACATGGGCGGATTTGCAGTCACCGCAGGTCACGGTATTGATGAACATGTCGCGCGTTTTGAAGCAAACCATGATGACTACAACGCCATTATGCTTAAGTGCCTTGCCGACCGTTTAGCCGAAGCCTTTGCCGAACGTATGCATGAACGGGTACGTAAAGAGTTTTGGGGTTACGCTGCCGATGAAGTATTAGATAACGAAGCGCTAATTCGTGAAAAATACAAAGGGATTCGCCCAGCGCCAGGTTATCCAGCATGTCCTGATCATACTGAAAAAGGACTATTGTGGGATTTGCTTAAACCCGATGAAACCATAGGTTTAAACATCACCGAAAGCTATGCCATGTTCCCCACCGCAGCCGTATCAGGCTGGTACTTTGCCCACCCGAAATCACGCTACTTTGGGGTGACGAATGTAGGTAAAGATCAAGTTGAGGATTATGCCAAGCGTAAAGGCATGAGCTTGGAAGAAACCGAGCGTTGGTTGGCACCAGTATTGGATTATGATCCTGAGTAAGAAAAATCCTGAATAAAGAAAGCCAGAGCACAGAAGCAATTAAATAGAAAATATTGAATAATTAAGACCACTTAATACTTTCTCGAATAAAAAGCCTTTGAATTAGAGACTCGAAGGCTTTTCTGTTTATTGAGTACCCTTAATGAATTATGGATTCAATATTGAGATTTCATTTAAAAGCGCCTTCATCACTATCTAGAAATCAACACTATCAGCGTAACGTTTCAATTCAACTATTAAAGCTTGCGTTGTCGCCTTGCCTTGATGCTCGATACTTTCAAAAAGTAGATTTGTCACCTGTTGAGTCATTGCTGTTTTCTCTTTTTTAGTCAACTCAATTGTTAAATCTGTCTGACTATCTCGTCTAACAACCCCAGCAATATCTTCTATTTTTTCTTTCTCAAGACCAGTTAATGTTGGATCCGTTAAAATAGAACTAAATCGTGAAGTTACATTAGTTGTTGAGCCACTCATGGTAATTGCAGCCGCTGTGGCCAATGAACTAATCCAAGGTTTATCAGTAGACTCTGCTATTTTACCAAAAGTATCCTGTGCAACTAAAATGTTACCTTCTCTAACAGCTAGAGAACCAACTATTAGATTGGCAGCTAATTCTTCATGCTTAAATTTATCAGCGAAGCCATCGAACTCACCTTCTTGAAGTAAAGCTGACTGTTTCCGAGCGAGGTTTACCCACCCTTTATTATAAAATGCCAGTGAAAGTGCACTAATAGCAATATATCTGTCTTTTGGTTCATCAGCTTTATTCAGAGATAGTTGGCTGTCTGCAATAGCATAATCATTATCTAACCCCATACTCCAGATAAGACCTAGCAATGAATGAATTTCGGCTCTACTTAATGAATTATCACCATCTTGCTTTAACTGTTTATTGTAAGTATCAGAGATACTCCTAATGGTTTCACGGGATAATTTTCCATATGCCTTATAGAAAAAACCATCTCTAAGATCTTCATATTTATCTTGTTCCGATTTGGCATACACAGGTGAAAGCATGCTCAATACTGAAACAAAAAGAGTGATCCAGTTCGTTATTTTTTTTATCAATTTCAAAAAACTTACTCCATTAAGTATTATCAAAACTATCAAATGACTTCTTTGACTTATAAGCTAAGCAGCCCATCTAACGTTGTCTCGGTGACTTCATAGACACCATGCGCTAAACCAGTATATAGCTCACTTCCACTCTTACATATCGACAGCACCACCTGAGAGTGCTTATCTGAATAAATAGCGTAATCATCTCCACTGATATCAACTCCAGCCAAATCTAATCGCGAACCCGACAGTAAAATGGCCTTATTGCCCTTAATAGTTCCATTTGTAATTCGCAGAACGGACTCTTTAGCTTTCAGCGCTATATTTGGGCCCATAAGTGTGAGATTTTCAGCTTCAACAAGCGAGTCATTAACCTCTAAACTTTTAGCAGTAATAGTCTGCAGTTTAATATTGGTACATTGATTAAGCACTATTGCATCATACTTACCGCTATAGGTGACATTCGATTTTCCATTACAAACCAAATCACCTTGAGTAAGCTCAAACTCATAATTAGTAACTATTGGAACATTTGAGTTAATAGCCTGTTTTACCGTATTAATAAACTCCAAAGTATGTGTTTTCATAGGAACATGGGCAGCACCTTCAATAACAGCTAAAGTCGCACCATCTATATTAGCTGATAGAACCTTGGCTGTTCTGAGTGGAGCGACCCGATCATTCTCCCCCCATATAACGGTTGTCTTAACCTCAAGTTCCCTTACAGCCAAATTAAAATTTTCTTCCACTAAGCTTAGTGCAGCATTCATATTAGGAGAGTTTGATAGAAGCAAATTCCAAGTCGTATCGCTACTTTGTAAAAAGTCGGATGCTGGATCATTGAGTGTTCCTAATTCAATTAACGATGAACCAAAATCATTTACCTGCGCTAAGGTTTTCTGAAACACGTCGGGAACGACTGATTCATTAGAAGGTACTGAGCTAAGATGTTTAACAAATGCAGTTTTTTCAAGAATTCCTGCGGCATCCACTAAAATAAGTTGCTTAACTCGCTCTGGATATATGGAGGAAAATCGAAGGCTCACTGCACCTCCCATCGAGTGGCCTATTAGTGTAATAGGCTTATCAACATATTCGTTTAAAACAGCCTCTAGCACTTCAGCATAATGAGTAGGAGAGTAACGCCCTTTAGGAACACCCGATAAACCGAAGCCAGGAAGATCGATAGCAAGCACATTATAATCAGTAGTTAACAAAGGAATAACGTCGAACCAATCTTTCATTCCAAGCTCACCCAGCCCATGCACTAGCATAATAGTTTCTTTATGCTTTGAACCGGCCTCTAAAACTACAATTTGACTATTAAAAACAGGTTCATTGAAATAGGAATAGTACCAATCATTTGGGGAACTTGTAGGCAAGGGTTTAGCAGCAACCAACTGCTGGGGTTGTTCATCCTTTGAATACCCATCTATTATTCTAGTCTCAACCTCTTTATAACCCGTTGTAATTTTCTCTAGCCAAGAGCCTGATGCCACTGTTTCCGTGCATACTAACATCAGCAATATCAATAATACGTAAAATTGACCACTATTTATCCGCACACTTTTTCCCTAAAGAGTTAACGAACACGAACAATACACCGTCTTTACAAAAAAACAAACAAGTAGCCTGCAATAGAATAAGTGGGGTCAGAATAAACTAAACCTAAAAACCATTAACTCAAATGAAGTCTGACGCTGGATAATTCCCCGTTGGAAGTGTCCGAGTGCGTTAAGTGAATTGACGTGAGCTCGGCATGGATGCCGAGATAGCCTCAGTTGAGCCATGGATGGCGAATCTGAGGCGGTAGTCAATTCACTTAAATTAGCATGAGGAAAAACACTTCGTCGGGGCGGCATGGGAGATCCAAGAGGGGGATTGCTGTTGTTCCCCCTCTTGGTCGGGTGTGGGCGAAGCGCCACGACTTGTTATTTTTGAACATAAAAAAGCGTCTCATTAGAGCCGCTTTTTTGTATTTTCGGTTTGCTAATTAAGAGTTAGCTAAACTCACTACTTAGGTGGTTAAAATGACTAATTGTTTATTTATCACACAGGTTCAAATTGAATATGTTTTGATTTATTTCTGATTTGATTTTGATTAAAACCACCTAAAAACACTTTAAATCAGACACTTAATTGGCCACCCCAAAACTTGGCACGCAGCTTGTAATAACCTAGGTGTACCCCATAATTGAAAAGGAAGACACCATGTTTAACTCAAGCTCAAATACAAATTTAGTCACTCGCTCAGCATCTACAAAAACTAACCGTACATTTAAAAAATTAGCGTTAATTGCCGTGATTGCAACAGCAAGTGTTGGCGCTCAAGCGAACGAATTGAGTAGTGCTGATGTCGTAAGTGCATTAGAAACACGTTTTACTGAAGCAACCACAGAAATGCTACAAACTGCGACACAAGAAATTACTTTGAATTTGCAAAGTCACATCGCAGAGCAACTATTTGAGCTAAGTTCTTCTCTTGAGTTGACTGAATCAGTAACAGAGTCAGATACAGCATTAGTAAGTAAAAAGGACTAATAAATGGATTTAATGATGTTACTTAATTTAGCAGACCCATTAATCTCATTGCTTCTGCTTCCCGTTATCAGCTTTATTGTGTGTTCGTTGTTGATATGCGGGTTGCAGTGGTACCAATTTAGAAGCATCAATGCTGTTTCCAAAGAGTTTGTTTCACTGGAGATGACGAGAGAAACAGCATAACTTAACACGCCACTCATTGATAAAAAGTAAAGTAATAACTCCTACCTGGATTGCGATGACCTTTTATGACTCTTTGCTATTCAAATTCAAATAAAGTCTGATGCTAACTACTCCCCCGTAAACACTTAACATGCCGCCCCTTTAAAAAGTAACCTAATGACTTTTAATAAGTGAGTCGCAGTTATTATCTGAATTCTGGACTTAATCGCACATTAAAATGGGGAATATTGAAGAATGCAGCGGTATTTGGGTTTGTATACTCTGACACAAATTATTCATTAACCTCAAAATATTCATTTACCTCAACATTTTCCCAAAATCGGAGCTAGTTTCTCTACCTTCAATAACTTTTATGCTAACTTCAATTTCTTCCATATACTGGCTATAAACTGTCTGTCTACAGCGTCAAATGGATTATCAGCGACTACATATGATGAGGTCGATTTTGTCATTGCAAATAATTCACTGTTGGGATTAATCCCGTTTTCGTCTATGGCAAGGTTATTGAACAAATCAACCACCGCCGTTTTTAATTCTGCCAATAATTGTTCAAAAACTTGCTGCACCTGATGGATAAACACATGGTAAGGCTCGTTACCACTTAACATAAAACTGGAGCCCGCCGTTCCCACTAAATTAATGCCTTCTTTGATATAGTCAATCTCAGACAAATGCTGGACCCATAGTTTGTCGATGGCGTGCATAACTACAATATTCAGGGCTTCATTGAGCTTTTCATCACTCACGACTGTACTGAGATTTTGCCAACGCGGAGTGACTTTGCTTTTAAACTGTTCAGCCCCATCCCCCAGTAAAATGTCATTCCGTAGTTGGTGGATCATTTGCCTTTGTTGTTCAACCAAATCACTGTATTTGTATAACGCTTTGCGTCTATCAAGATTCGCGCCTTCTAGCACTCGCTGGCCATGGGCAATTTTTTTGCTGATACGGGCGTTGGATAGCAACTCCCCAGTGTCACTTTTGCCAGACAACAAGCCATCCTGCCCCAAGTGATTAAACAATTTGTCTTCAAGGCTGACAAAATATTGCGAAGACCCAGGCTCGCCCTGCCTTGCCGCCCGTCCCCGTAATTGATCATCAATCCGTCTCGACTCAAATCGGCTAGTGCCGATAATATGTAGGCCACCAGCCTTTTTTACTTGTATATTGCTTTCAGTGTCTTTTGCCCCCAGTAAAATATCAGTGCCGCGTCCGGCCAAGTTGGTACAGATTGTGACGGCCCCCAAAGCACCTGCCTGAGCAATTATTTGGGCTTCCTGCTCATCATTTTTGGCATTGAGCAGACAACACTCAATCCCTTTTTCGACTAACAAAGCATATAAGTCTTCAGACTCGCGGACATTGGACGTGCCCACCAAAACAGGTTGCCCTGTATATTGAATCAAGGATATTTCATTGCAAATGGCACTGATTTTTTCGGCTTTTGTACTGAACACTCGATCTGGCTTGTCTATTCTAATGCAGGGGTTACGTGGAGGAATAACACAGGTTTTTAATTTATATAACTGCTCAAACTCTTGCGCTGCCAACACTGCGGTGCCGGTCATTCCGCTCACTTTCTTAAACAAACACATCAAATGTTGCAAGGTGATTGAGCCTAGCGTTTGGCCTTCCTTTTTGACTGGCAGTCCTTCTTTGGATTCCAATGCCGATTGCATACCATCAGGCCAGCGGTGTTTTTCGGCAATTCTGCCGGTGAATTCATCAACCAGTTTGATGCAGTTGTCTTTGACTATGTAATCTATATCTTTGACCAGCAAAACCTCGACGTGCAGTGCTAGATTGACGCTGGTCAGCAAGGGCAAATTATCGATATCAAACAGGTTTTTACAGCCAAATTGTTGCTCTATTTTACGACTGCCGCTGTCCGTCAAATGAACAGAGGTGCTAAATTCATCGACCGCATAATCGTTTGTTTTGTCTAGTTGTTTAATCACCGTCGCAATGCGCGTCAGTTGATCATTGTTTTGGTGAATATCACCTGAAATAACCAGAGGAATACGGGCTTCGTCAATCAGAATCGAATCGGCTTCATCAACAATGGCAACATCCAACTCCGACAATACTTTTTGCTGTTTGTAATGCACCAACTGATCACGTAAATAATCAAAGCCAACTTCTCGGGCTGTGGCATAAACAATGTCGCAGGCATGAGCTTTTCTCCGTTGTTTACCCGACATGCCAGCTTGGATCATACCCACGCTCAAACCAAAAAATTGATAAATGGGCTGTAAAAAGTGACTGTCTCGTTTTGCCAGATAGTCATTAAAGGTGAGCACGTGAACTTTGCGGCCAGCTAACGCGTTAACAATAACGGGGGCAGCTGCGGCTAATGTTTTACCTTCCCCAGTTTTCATATCGACAATATAACCGTCATGTAATGCTAACCCTGCCAACATTTGGCTATCGAAGGGCCTCATGCCTAATAATCTGTTTGATACTTCTGACACAAAAGCAAAAATTTTGACTTGAGTGGGTATATTCATTGGTGGGGAAATAGAAGCACACAGTGATTGCAGCTGCGCTTTGAGTTCATCATCACAAAGAGATTTCAATGTCTCGCTGAAGGAGTCTATTTGTGTCAACGTTCTCTTAAACGGTTTAAGGTCGGATTCAATCGATGACCTTTGCAGTTTTTCCAAAACCCTTTTAAACATACTTCCACCTGTTTGTTTATGCTTAAATTATATATTGGTTGTGGAAAGGCTTAATTCAAGTCAAAAGCTTTTAAGCCCTTGTTCCTCAATCTAAATTAATGCTAACCATTACATTTCGAGTCATAACTAAAGAATTGATTTCATTAATTAATTAGTAAATAAAACTTTAATGAAAAAAGGTCAAAAATAACTGGGTAGAGTAAGTAGCAAGAGAAAATTAATCTAAACCTGATCAATTTAAATTAGCTCTAAACTAATATGGTCAAATGCGGTGTCAATCTGCTTGGGTACTTATTTAGGGAGAATTTGCTCCTTTAGCATGTTTTGAGCCTGTAGCAGGTTTTGTGCCTCTAGTGTGTCTATCACCTAACAAGCCAACAGATTGAGCTATCAATCATTTGGCCATTAATCGTTAATTTTCTGTTAACGCTAGACAGTTAGAAGTTTATCCAATAGGATTTAAGCGTGACCTAGATCACACTTAATTGGGTGTTAATCAGTTTAAACAAAATCGATGATAGGAGTTTTTATGAAGACTTTCTCTAATACTCAGCGGACTAATACTCAGAGTGCTAAGAGTCAGGGTGCTAATACTCAGATTGCGGCTAATAACCTTTCTATCAATAAAAAAGTCATGATGAACTTATCTTTTGCCACTTGTGTTTTAGCAGCTTCATTCTTCTTGGCATCAAGCGCTTCTGCTGCGGTTATCGAATGTAATGATTGCTCTGCTGAGCAGCGAGATGCTTCTATCGTTCAACAAGAAGCAGGCTCAGTTTTTGTGGTAGATTTTGTTAATAAGACCGTTGATAAATATATGGTTAATGATGATGGTACTACTGAGGTGTTGGATCCGACTCGAGCTGATGTGAGCAGACTTAATCAGCAATTTGCCCATCGTAAAACCTATTTACGCGATCCTAAATAAAAAAGCGTTAAAATGAATATCGTTTATGCCGCACATAAACGATATCCGTATTTCAACTCATGATACTTTAATCATTAAAGCTGAGCTGATTAAAAGTGATATTTCACCAATAAGCTCGTCACGCTTTGGTCAGTATTAAAGCCTGAACTGCTTTTTATACCGTATTTATTCTTCCAATAATCATATTCAATACCAACTAATAACGCGCTATCACCTAAACCTACTTGTTTGCCTAAGTCATATTTTAGCTGTGGGTTAAAATGGAAGTTTTTCTCATAGCTGCCATCAGAATCGACTACCCAATCAATAAAGCCATCAAACACTATAGTAGACTCGCCAACAGGCCAGCTCATTTTCCAAGTTGGGGTAATTTGCCATGTATCGCCATCACGGCCATCAGGCAGGCGTTTATACATATTTAATTGGAAAAAATCGAAACCTGGAACCGCTAAATCAAAGCCTGCACCAATTAGGAATGACTCAACATCGCCTTCACCAAACTCCACAGTAGTCGCAATTAATACGTCTTTTACAAAACCCATTTCTACAGGTTTATCCAACATTTTACTAAAGCTAAAACGTGGGGAAAACTCACCGTAATAGGTTGTTTCACCATTTAAAAAATCTTCTTCGCCATTATATTTAGTGAAGTCCACAAACATGAACAAGTCACCGATATTCCAGCCACTGGCATGTTCATAAGTGATGGTTTGCTGAGTTTTTGGGTTCACTTTAAAATTATCGCCATACAGGTAAGACAGGCTATTGTCTTGCCAATGCACTATCTCTGTTGAAGTAGCGTCATTTGCAGCAACAATAGGAGCCTGACAAAGCAGTATCAGGGCGAGTAGACGTTTCATATTCAGTCCTTGTAAATATAATATTGAGTAATATCGAATAGTTATGTTTATCAAAGATAAAATATCGCGTTATCGACATTATCTTCCTAACAAAACAGTGCCAACTATTATGACAGTTTATTTACACTTAATTAAGCGATAGATCCCCCCGTAAAGCGAAATGTTATTTTCCTTTTTCATCCTCTTTTCCTAAATTTAAATTCAATAAATGAACCCATTTAGCAAGCTATACAACAAATCAAAAATGTAAATCTAAATTCACATTTTGTGTTTTTTATAATACCATTGCCAAAATTTCTACTCAAAAATTAAGCTACTTAACGTTAATCAGTGGCAAGTAAGCATATAAAGGGAGTTTTATAAAAGATGAAAAGTATATTTAAATTAATGGCTTGCACAGCAGTTATCTCAAGCATGTTTCCGCAACAGGACTTATACGCTGCGCCTTACCACTCTGCGTTAGCAAAAGATAAAGCGGTAGAATTTGCACCAGGTATTATTTCAACTAAAGCCAATTTTGAAATTAATACTGTGTTCAACAAGGCTGGGGATGAGGTAATTTTTGCAAGATGTAAAGATGACTTTAGCCACTGCACTATGATGCAGTCATCGTTTGTATCGGGGCAGTGGCAACAACCCACTGCGCTCGCAATTTCAGGTGACTATTTAGATGCGGATCCTTTTTATAGCCCTGACTATACTCAGCTTTATTTTGTCTCTAAGCGTCCTATTGCTGAAGGAGAGGCGGAAGCAGCAGAGGTGAATTTATGGCGATCAACCAAACTTGATGGTCAGTGGCAAGCACCTGAATACTTAGTGGATGTAAACTCAGATGCTGCAGATCTATACCCATCACTGACAGATAAGGGCGAACTTTACTTCCCTTCCTTTAGAGATAATGGCCGCCATATGTATGTTGCTCAGCCAAAAGGAAATGGATTTAGTCAGCCAAAACCATTGCCAAGCCATATCTATGGCGTCAATGGCAATATTGGAGATTCAGCAGTTTCCCGCGATGGAAATACGATTGTTTTCAGTATTAAAGACCGTGAAGATAGTCTTGGAAAAGGCGATTTATATATTTCAAACCGTGTTAATGGCGAGTGGACTGTCGCTAAAACCTTAGGCGATAAAGTGAATACAGCGGACCATGAATTCACTCCAATTATCTCACCTAACGGCGAGTATTTGTTTTTTACTCGAATTGAAAATGGCAGAGGTAACTTGTACCAGATTAAGCTCACTGCGTTAACGATTTAATCAATAAGCAAGCACACAGCAAGGGATACTTCCCTTGCTAGCTTGCATCTTCACTATTGCAAGTCTCATCAAAAGTGATGCTTTACGCTTAAATACTATTAATTTGATGATCAGTCTTTTGCGCCTACTTCCTGAAGCTAGATCCTATCGATACCTTTATTTAGGATTTATTCAACAATCCAAGCAGATAAACAAATACCACTTATACTCATTGAGTCGGGTTAATTATTATACCAATGCGGCCACGATGTTATTCGCCCATCAAGTTAGAGGGCCAACAACAGACTTTCTAATGAGTTTATGAGTAAAATATGAAAAAGTTAATCGTGTTACTGAACACCGTTTGGCAAGTGATGAAAAAACCGAGTGTCCATTACAGCTTAGGCTTTCTGGTAATTGGTGGCTTTGTTGCTGGGATCATTTTTTGGGGCGCATTTAATACTGCATTGGAAATGTCGAGTACCGAGGAGTTTTGTAGCAGTTGTCATCAAAATGTCTATGAAGAAATGAAGCCAACCATTCATTTTACTAACCGTAGTGGTGTACGAGCCACCTGTCACGATTGTCATGTGCCCCATAAATGGACTGATAAAATAGCGCGAAAAATGCAAGCTTCAAAAGAGATTTGGGCGCATTTAGTGGGTTCGATAAATACGCCTGAAAAGTTTGAAGCTAAACGCCGCCAATTAGCTGAACACGAATGGCGACGCCTTAAAGCCAACAACTCTTTAGAGTGCCGAAATTGCCATGAATTCGACTATATGGATTTCACTCGCCAATCAACTCGCGCAGCTGAAATGCATTCAACCTATTTAGAAAGTGGTGAACAAACCTGTATTGATTGCCATAAAGGCATAGCTCATCAATTACCAGATATGGCGGGAGTTGAAGGCTTCTAACAGTCGAATTAGCGGTGATTATGCGCCTTTTAACGCTAATGCATCGCTTGAAAATTTAACACCATCCCAGCCATTAAGCATAAATTGACGGATATTTTGGTGGTCATTCCCTTCAGGAGTGGCCACGACATCTCGATAATGCTGACCAAATAAATTCAAGGTTTGTTGCTCATTTAACTGATGCAATATCCCAAAAGCAAACACCTTACAAGAGCCAGCATTTTCACCCTCTGCATTGTTTTGTGCGCCATTAGTAAATGCACTTGGGGTATAAACGTAATTGGCTTCAATAACTGCCATGGTTTGTTCAAATTTTAGCTGTTCTGGTTGTGCTAAGGATGCGATAAACTGACTAAGTGTCTGTTGTGCCATAAACTATTTTAAAACCTCTTATGCAATATTAATTCACTGAGAAATAAACTTATCTTATTGAGATAATTAACTTAAAGGGAGCTGCAAGCTAGGTCAATTGAAACTATTTCTTATTGCCCTATGTCTTATTGCCAAACTATTTCTTATTGCCACTGCTACGACCCAAATTGCGATCCAAATCGCTGCTGAGTTAACTTAGGCTAATTTTTATCATCAACCATCAAGTGACCAACCTTAACCAGTATCACAGTGTCTTGTTCAACGTACGGATTATGTTGGCTTAAGTGGGGACTGCGGATCCAACTGCCAGCAGGATAACGACCTAATTCATCGATAAACTCACCGCTTATCACGTAAATTTCTTCTCCACCAAAATGACGATGTGGCTGAAATTGACAACCAGCAGGCCAAAACACTAACGCGGTAGATTCAGTTAAGTGCTGATGCAGCGGCATCACTTGTAAATCACCTTGGCCAGGTAACCAATCGGTATTCCGTGTATCGATTCTGACTTGCTCTGTATCGCTAGGTAAAAACTGATGTAACTTAACTAATAACTCACAACCTTGCTCACTAAAAGGCGCATGACTGAATCCCTCAGGGTTGCGGATATAAGTACCAGCAGGATAGTCACCTGTTTCATCTGAGAAGACCCCAGATAGCACCAAAATCTCTTCGCCTAATGGATGGGGATGTGACGAGAAACTCGCGCCTGCATCGTATTTAACAATGCTTGTTGCATGACCACGCTCCGCTTCTTCTCTGGCTAAACGTTTGCGCCATACCCCTTTTGCAGGGCTTTTATCCCATTTAAGCTGCTGAGTATTTATCACCACCCGCTTGGTGAAGTCCATATTGATAGTATCCATAACATCACAACTCTTCGTTTTTCTTAATGGCAACATCATAGGCTGAATCACCATTAAAACCTAGTCAGCACCTAAAAGTGTGATAGTTACATATTGGTGCTTTTTATTGATTAATAAGAATAAAATAAAAAGCCTGCTCAATAAATTGAACAGGCTTTGTCAGGGAGGTTGCAATGAGCAGCAATTAGGAGATGAAGCTAATTACTGCTTTCCACTGTTAATCATTCGATTAACCAGCGAGCTCAACGTCTTATTTAAATGGAACTGGACGCGGCGTATTCTCATTTGATGGTGGCAAAATTGGTAACATAATTTGTGGTTGGTCACCGGTTAAACTCTTCAAGAAATCAACCATTTGCTTAGTTTCAGTTTCAGTCATTTTCTGACCTAATTGAATATCAGCCATAGTGTTAACTGCTTCTTCAAGTGTCCATACACTACCATCGTGGAAGTATGGGTAGGTAAGTTCGATATTACGTAGCGTTGGTACTTTAAACACAAACTTATCAGCTTCTTTACCTGTAACACCTTTACGACCAACTGCTGGGTTATCGGTATGGAATGGTTTAACTAGGCCCATTTTCATGTACATAGTGCCGCCAACCGCAGGACCGTTATGACAGCTCACACAGCCTTTATCTTTAAATAACTGGTAACCCGCTTTAGCATCAGCAGTAATGGCCTTTTTATCGCCTTCTAAATACTTATCGAATGGGCTGTTAGGCGTTACCAATGTCTTTTCAAATACGGCAATTGCATCGGTAATTCTGTCGATGTTCACTTCATCAGAACCGTAGATTGCTTTAAAGCGTTCTACATATCCAGGCATTGAAGCAATAGTGCCTACTGCCAATTCATGGGTGTAGCCCATTTCTTTAGGATTATCGATTGGGCCCGCAGCTTGCTCTTTTAAGTCAGCTGCTCTGCCATCCCAAAACTGGGCTAGCATGTATTCAGCATTCAATACTGTAGGAGAGTTAATTGGCCCTTCTTGCCACTCATGACCAATAGAAGTTGGCAGAGCATCTACACCACCTAAAGAAAGGTTATGACAAGAGTTACATGAAATGAAACCAGACATAGAAAGACGTGGTTCAAAAAATAACATTTTGCCTAGTTCAACTTTTTCAGGCTCAGTGATAACAGCTGGCTTGATCACTTCGATTGGCTCACTAGCCTGTGAGGTAGAGATTGAAAAAATTGATGCAATCAAAATTGCAACTGAGGTTAGCTTTGTCATAACTAATAACCTTATGGTGTATGTGGTTTAATTGCAGCCATCATATCCTCCACTTTTTATTAGTTACAGTGACAAAATCCGATTGAGTCTATCGTGTATTATGATAATAAAAATGAGACTTAAATCACTGTAAATTATCACAAATAAGGTAGGTTACCCATATAACAGATTAGCGAATAAAACTGCATCAAAAATACCGATTACAACCAAGTTAGATCACACTATTTTGTATCAAAAAAGCATCAATTACAGTTACAACCTCCCCCTAAATGCCTCTTGAATCCATCTAAAAAATCAAAATTGACTTGTGTTAGACCAACCCGAATTAAATAAAGCGACTAATTTAACCACTATTAACTATGCTAGAGTTAAGTGATACCAATGGAATAAAGAGCTTATTGAAGACGTTTGTCCTCAAGAGGCCGAAAGGAAGGCTGCCACTAAATGGATGTTCAACTCCCTCTCGTTTCTAAAGCATGGCAAACAGTCAAAAGCCTTCTTTCAGGGCAAGCTCCCATTAGCCCAGATGGCGATAGTATTGAAGGAAAGCTATCGCTCAAAGAGATCACTCAGCTTTATCCTCGTATTAAACCGATCGCATCAGAAGTGGAGAAAAGTCTGCTTTATAATCCAATAAGACCCGATCGCCAGCCTCAAATAGACGCTAGTCTTACATCCCGCTCTGAGTCTAATTCAGAAATAAGCGCTGAATCAGAGTCGGCACAACGCCCTCAAATCTGTTCAGAGCAGACAAACCAGCATGTGGTTACAGTTGCAGTAACTGATACAGCAGCATCATTGACAGATGACAGCCGTTTTATTGGCCGTGATACTCAACGACAAAAAGTCATTGATGCGATTACACGCTGGCAAAACAACAAAGGAGAATTAACGGCTGTTATAGGCCCATTTGGCTCAGGGGTGAGCTCTTTTCTGAATCAGTTTCATTACCAATACCATTTAAAAGAGCCTGTCACTTATTTAAGCTTTTATCATGCTGCGCTATCGGCTAAAGAAGCGATCGCCAACCTATGTTATTGCTTCAATATTACCGATGAGCCTAAATCAATCACCGCAGCTATTACACTAATTAATCAGCAAGAGTCACACGTCATTATTATTGATGACCTTCACAAACTGATGTTGAGAATGATGGGCAATTATCAAGCCTTGGTAACGTTCGCCACTGTGATTATGGAAACAAGACAACAACATTGTTGGATATTAGGCTGCGAAACTTACGTATGGCATCGTTTATCATCACAGTATTCCATTACTAACTTTGTCAAAACAATCATCAGATTAGATTACTTTTCTTTGCTAGAGCTTAGGGATGTCATCCAATGCAAAACCACTAACATAGGCCTTAGATTAACCCATGATGGCGACGAAGATGCTGAAAAAACGGCATTTGAACAACTCACTAAACAGCTGCATCAAGTCAGTGGCGGCCATAGCAAATTGGCCTGTGTGTTATTGTTTAATGCGTTAACTGAAGATCCAAACCACCCGTTAACCATTGAGCCTATTTGCACGCCCGATACCACCACACTCAAACAATGTTCAGATGAAGACTTATTCAGTTTAGCTGAGTTATATGTGCATGGTGGTCTGCGAATATTTCAGCATGCAGAAATCTTTGCCACCAGCGTTGAACAAAGCTCATTAAAGCTTGAATACCTATCACGGCAAGGATTGCTAAAGGCACATTACTCAAAACAAGATTTTGCCCAGCATAACTATGTTATTACCCCCACGTTAACTCGACTGATTGCGACCCATTTAGTCAATCACAACAAGCTTTATTTGTAGGAGCGCAATATGGAAGACTCTCGTAAAGCCTTACAAGCCATATTAGATATCATCTCATTTGATAAATTATTTGCTTTTGCCTTAGTGTGTTTTTTTGCTTGGGTAATCATGGTGATTGTGCAATTTGCGCTGAAGCAACTGACGATAAAGCTGCCTAAATATCGATTACTCTGGAGTCGTTTATACCCTTTTGCTCGCCTGTTTGTGTGGGCGACCGTGATCATTTACACCATCACTGAGATCATAGACCCCCATGAAAATCTGGTTTTAGCGGTTATTGGTTCAATCGGTATTGTATTGGGTTTAGCGACCCAAGAGCCCGCCAAAAATATGATAGCTGGCCTTATCATTATGATTACCCCGCCTTATCGAGTGGGTGACATGGTGACGCTGTCAGGCCATTACGGTGAAGTCATTCAACTGGATTGGAGCGTCACTTGGCTTAGAACATTCGATGATAATACTGTAATGGTACCCAATGCGGAGGCGCTAAAAACGGCGGTGTCGAATGCTAACAGTGGTGCATTAGATGAAATGGTGGTGGTGACGTTTAATCTCCCCATCAACACTGACCATTTAAAAGCGATGACTCTCGCAAAAGAGGCGACTCAATGCTCGCCTTATACTTTTTTAGATAAGCCAATTACCGTCAATATTGCGACTGATTATCAGTATGGCGAACACCTCATTCAGTTAACGATAAAAGCCTATGTGATGGATATTAGACTAGAGAGAAAGTTTGCCAGTGATATTAATTTTAGAGTGTTAAATGCCTTTAAACAGGCAGAATTTTATTCTATGTCAACTTCTGAGACCGCTGAGGCAATTAATTAAATTTCTGCCATATCTTGAACAGCGTGGCATTTGCTATACTCTTGCCAAATTTAATACTTACCATTGCAAACTTGCCACCTTAGGATGTTGATATGACCCAAGATGAAATGAAAAAAGCTGCCGGCTGGGCTGCGCTTAAATACGTTGAAGAAAACAGTATTGTTGGCGTTGGCACGGGTTCAACGGTAAATCACTTTATTGATGCATTAGCAACCATGAAGCATGACATTCAAGGGGCAGTTTCAAGCTCTGAAGCGTCAACAGAAAAGCTGAAGCAATTAGGCATTGAAGTGTTTGACATGAACAGTGTTGCAGATTTATCTGTATACGTTGATGGCGCTGATGAAATCAATGCTCATATGGACATGATTAAGGGCGGTGGCGCTGCGTTAACCCGTGAAAAGATTGTTGCTGCAGTCGCTAAAAAGTTTGTGTGTATTGTTGATAATACTAAACAGGTAGACGTATTAGGCGAGTTCCCTTTACCTATTGAAGTTATCCCAATGGCGCGTTCTTATGTTGCTCGTGAGTTGGTAAAACTAGGTGGCGATCCTGTATATCGTGAAGGCGTAGTGACTGATAACGGTAACGTTATTTTAGATATGTATAACTACAAAATCCTTGACCCTAAAGCACTCGAAACTCAGCTAAATGCCATTGTGGGTGTCGTGACCAACGGTTTATTCGCAAACCGTGGCGCAGACGTACTACTTGTTGGCTCACCAGACGGTGTTAAAACGGTATTGCCTCAGTAAGCTTTACATCGATGAGCACTGACTCTGTAAGCATTGATTAATGCTGATAAAAGCACAAAAAAGCCCAATCATTGATTGGGCTTTTTCATCTCTAAAGATGTCTAGTAATGAGACTGTCCCATCCTGAGATAGTCCCGTCCTGAGACTCTCCCCTACTGAGATTGTCCCATCCTGAGACTGTCTCGACCTGAGGTAAGTTAACCCACCTTAAATAAGCTAACCGCTTCATGCAGTGATTCAGCTCTAAGCCTGACATCTTGGGTAGCCGCAGAGTTCTCCTCTGTTGCGCTTGCGGTTTCATCAGCGATATCTCGAATGATCACCACATTCTTATTCACTTCAGCCGCCACCATACTTTGCTCTTCAATGGCCGTGGCAATTTGGGTACTCATGTCTGAAATGGTTTGCACGTCTTGGGTAATGGATTGTAATAAATCCCCAGCTCCTGCAGCTTGCTCTACACTGTCACTGCCCTGTTGCTGGCTTGCATCCATCAATTGCACAATTGAATGCGTCCTTGATTGCAATGTCGTGATAATTTTAGAGATTTCTTCGGTAGACTCTTGGGTACGCATAGCAAGGCTGCGCACTTCATCAGCAACGACCGCAAAGCCGCGACCTTGCTCACCGGCCCTTGCCGCTTCAATCGCCGCATTTAATGCCAATAAGTTTGTTTGCTCGGCAATACCTCGAATAACATCTAACACACTGCCAATGGTTTCACTGTCACGCTCTAAGTCACCGACCACTTCAGATGAATCACTTAACTGGCTCGCCAAGGTTTGAATTTTCTCTATCGTTTGTTCAACACTGACAAGACCTTGCTGAGCATGATCGTTGGTCTCGTTAGCCTTAAGGGCTGCTTGTTCAGTATTACTGGCAATTTCTTCAATGGTTGCGCCCATTTCGGTAATCGCCGTAGCCACCATATCGGTTTCGCTTAGCTGCCTTGAAACTCCTTCTGATGCCACCACTGCATTCTGGGTTAGCTCTTCACAAGAGATGTTCATCGCATCAACAGACTCATTAACTTGTTCAATCAAGGTCTGAAAACTCACCACCATGGCATTAAAATGTTTGGCAATTCTAGCGAGTTCATCATTTTTGCTTTCATCACAACGTAACGTCAGATCTTTATTTTTTTCAACCTCAGAAATCACTCGATTAATGTCATTAATTGGGACAACAATACTGCGTAAAATCAAGTAAGCACAAACCGACAACACCAAAGTAATGAGGACAAATATGCTCGCACCTAAAATCAGCGCATTGTTCTCTGCATCTTCAATTTCAATATTGGTTTGGCTTTGTAATTGAGTTAAGTCTTTATCGGTGCGTTGAATGGACTCCCTCAATTTGAGCATGTCACCATCGTAAGCCGTTAAGCCAAATTGTTTTTCTTTGTTGGTAAGTAATTTAAAACTAGCTTGGTAAGCATCGGCTAATGAAACTAGTTGTGCTTTGGTTTGAGAGTTAAGTGAAGAAGTTTGTAATTGGGATTTAAACAGGCTGAGGTTTTTATCGAACTTATCTAAATAACTCTGTGCGCGTCTTAGCATGAAGTCTTTTTCATTACGGCGTAACTGCAGCATGGTGACAGACAAACCCGCTTGGCCTTGCTCTTTCAGTATTGATTCAACATTGTGAACCGACTGACGTAAATCGCCATATAAGCCTGTTTTAGGCGTTAAACCGATTTCATTTTGCAATATGACTAACTCGGAAAATATCGCTTTGTACTTATCTAAGCTTTGTTCAAAACTGGATAAACTTTGAGTTGATAAACCTCGGCTGATGAGTGCTTCTTTAAGGATTGCCATTGTATTGTTGATTTCTACATAAATGGCATCGTGACGTTCGATATACTTAGCGTCTAATCGAGCAAAAAAATCTTTCTCGGTGACTCTAAGCTGCAAAACCTCACGCTCAATTTCGGTAATATTGTTGGCTGCATCTGCCAAGGTTGATTTCACATCACTTGTGTATAGCTGTAATAAAAACATAGCGACAAAAGCCACCAAAGACACAGCAACACTCAACATTAATTTGGTGCGAATTAGCATATAAATCCCTAATAACCTTAAGGTACATTAAAAATATAGATGCTTAATTCATTATTATACAATTTTTAAGCAAACTAAATTTGTGCAGGCAATACAAGCTATTACTTTATTAGCTTTACCTTACGCCTGTATATTTATCGACCAAAGGGGCATTATCTAAATATATTTTTTATAACCGAGTAAACCTTTTATGAACTTGCTAATGTCTAATCTAGTAACTCACACCTAAACGGAAAAAATGGTGAACCTGAACTCCAATAACATCACTGATAATGATCATCAAATGCAGCAGCCTACACAGCAAGCTGGATTGAATGATGATCAACTCGACGGACAAGTGTCTGACGAGGCATTAGTGAACCAAGCAAAGACTGGGGATAAAGCCGCTTTCAAACAGCTTTATCAGCGTCACCAAGGTCGAGTCTACGCGATTAGCTTCCGCTTAAGTGGTAGCCACGATCATGCCGACGAGATCTGCCAAGACTGCTTTGTAAGGTTGTGGCAAAAGTTAGATCAATTTAACGCAGAGAGTCAGTTTACGACTTGGCTGCATAAATTATCGGTTCATCAGGCAATCAATAGCATGAAAGCAAAACAGCGCTTTTGGCATCGATTCTTGCCCAGCAATGATGTCGCTGAATACACAGATTTACATGCAAGTGAGCACCATGAATATCACCGTTTAGATAAGTTGATTATGAAGCTACCAGAAAGAACCCGAGTGGTTTTTGTATTAAGTGCCATTGAAGGCTACCAGCATCAGGAAATTGCAGAAATACTCAATATTGCTGTAGGTACCAGTAAAGCCCAGTACCACAGAGCAAAACAGATGTTACAGGAGATGCTGTCATGAAAAAATCTCGCTCCCCCTTACAGGCGCATTCAAACGAACAGCCACAAAAGCAATCAACACAGCTTGACGATCTCATTGCCAGCTTGCCAAAAGAGATAACGCCTCCAGCTGATTTGTGGCAAGACATTGATGATCAAATAAGTGCTAAAACAACGTCTAATACTTCAATGACAAAGCCTGTTTCAGCAAGTCATCAACAGCATTGGAAAATGCTTGCTATGGCTGCAAGTCTCGCTTTTGTAATGGTCTTAGGTTGGAAACTATCAACTCCAGCCGTCACGCCAATTCAAGAGCCAGTGACGGTCAACAATGCCTTATCGAGTCAATCAACTGAAGATTTAATAGCCTTGGTGGATCAAATTGCTCAGACCCACCAACAACAGATAGCAGCCTTTGACGACAACAAATATACCGTAGGTATGCAGCTTGATAATCAAGCTAATCCTTTCAATAAAGGGTTTTCAGAACTAGAGCTTGCGTCAAAACAGATCCAACAAGCCTTAAAAAATGATCCAAATAACAAGCAGGTGTGGGATTTATGGCTTTGGATCATGAAACGCGAAATTGAATTGTTACAACAACAGCAACGTACTCCAATTAATACGACTCCATCGACTCAAGGAAATCTAATATGAACGCTAAATTTAGCCAACTTCTAGGCCGCATCATTATCGGCTCTAGCGTGTTATTCACCTCATTTATTGCCCTAGCTGTAGAGCAAGTTGACCGTGAAATTTCGGTTTCAGCTAACCCACAGATTGAATTAAAAGTTCAGCGTGGAAAAGTAGAAATTATTGGCTGGAATAAAGATCTCATCAGTGTAAAAGGTCATTTAGATGAACTTTCAGAAGGTTTTATTTTGGAGCAAAAAGGCGACGAAATTAAAATCGAAGATAAGATGCCAAGTAGCTACCGTGGTAATAATAAGCAAGGTTCAAATTTAGTGATTTACGTGCCATCAGAACTAAAGATCACAGCTGAAGGGGTATCTGCTGATTATGCGATGGAGAAACTCACCGGCAAAGTCGAGTTATCTTTAGTAAGCGGCAATATGAAAGTCGAAGATATAGAAGGAAAAATCAGCCTTACTAACGTATCAGGTAACATCAAAGCAGAATCGCTAAACGGTAAAATTGAGTTAGAAACCGTTTCTGGTGACATCAAAGATAAAGATGTAAAAGGAAAGGCAAAGTATCGCTTAGTGAGTGGTGAGCTCGAATCAGAAAACAACCAAGTTACTGACTTAAGCATTGACCAAGTTTCTGGTGATGTTGAAGGCAGTTTTACTGCAGCGGAAAAAGTTAAAGTGGTTACTGTTAGCGGCGATATTGAAGTTAAACTGAGTGACGCCATCACTAAAGTATTATTCGATACTGTCAGCGGTGACATTGAAGTTAAGTTTACCAATATGCCAAATTTAGCATTCGAGATTGATGGTGGCCCAGGTGGAAGAATTGAAAATCGTTTAACTGACGATAAACCAATGAAAACCAAGTACACCTCAAGACAGTCTATTCAATTTAAAACCCAACAAGGAAGCGGCAGCTTTAATGCCAGCACAGTGAGTGGAAAAATTAAATTAGAGCAATAGTCAAATAGCGACAATACCATTTTCTTGATAGCGCTAAACTAAAGCCTTTAACTAAAGCCTTTAACTAGAGCCCTTAACTCAAGTGTTAAGGGCTTTTTAGTTGGTGGGCTTAAAGTCTAGCTATCTAAATGACAACAGCTTCGACATTTCAGCAGTTCCGCAATACACTATAAAAACCTCAGAGCAATTATCTTTAAATACAATGAATAAAACGCCATTTGAAATGCTCGATCTTAATTTGATCACTGTTTTTTTCATCTTGTATGAAGAGCTTAATACCTATAAAGCCGCTGAACGACTCAATATGAGTCAACCTGCGGTGAGCCGCGCCTTACAAAAGCTGCGTGATGCTTTCAATGATCCTATCTTTGTCAAAACGAGACATGGTCTAAGTGCTACAGATAAAGCCCACTATTTAGCCCTGCACTTACCTAATACTTGGCAAGAGCTATCCGACATTATTAATCATGTCGATCAATTTGAAATGTCAGAATTGACAGGACGACTCAATGTCACCTTGCATCCAGCACTAATAGGATTAATAAGTGATAAGTTGTTTTTGGCACTTCACGAGGTTGCACCAAAAGTCGAACTGGTTGTGTCAGTTTGGAATAATGATACTGAAGAGGACTTATTAACAGGAAAGCAAGATATTGCAGTAACGATACTTTCACCAAAATTGTCTAAAGAAATGACGGTAAAATCAATGCCGAGTTTACATGCCCGTGTATATTTAAGTAAGCAGCACCCGCTTGCTAGCAGAGCCATTGATGAACAAGCATTTGCAACCTATCCTCTGGCAGTTTTACATGTACCAGGCTGGAATGAGAACACCACTTTCGTTGAAAGATATCTAGAAAGATCAGGCTTAACCCCAAAAATAGTCTTTAGAAGCCCGCACCCTGAATCAATTTTAAACGTTGTCGCTAAAACTGAACTCATACATGCAGCAGGTGCTGAGTATCATGGTGTAGATTCATCTCAGGTATTAAGTAAGCGCATTCAAATAGAAAACAAACCTGTAAAATTTAACAGCTATTTTTGCCACCACTATCGGCATCGAAACAAGCCTTTATTTCAATGGATATTTGACACTGTTAATCAAATAATAAGCCATCAACATCAAGCGGAAAAAACCATTAAATAAGTTTACTCCGGATTAATAAAATTGATAAATGCTGTTGCTGCTGGCGTGAGTCGGCGGTTTTTTAAATGAACAATGCTAAATGATGCTTGAATGTCTGGCATATCAGCTAGCGATAATGCCACTAAACTACCCGCTTCAATCTCTTTTTTAACCGATACATCTGGTGCTAATGCCACTAAATCGCACTCAGACAATGATTCTTTAACGGCCTGAAACTGTTCAAATTTAACCAAGCCAGAGAAATCGTTTCGATACTTTGAAAACAGATCGCCAAATTGATCATATAAAGGCTTAGGTAAAGCTGATGGGATCGCTATGGGATATTGCTTAAGAGTATCCAAATATAACGAATCTTGTTGGGTTAATGGGTGATCTGCACGGCAACAAAAAATAGCCTGAAAGCTTGGCAATGGAATAACTTCAATATCTTCTCTGTGATCCAACTCGGTCGCTTTGGTTTCTGCAATAAACAACGACACTTCAGCTTTGCATAACTGCTGATATAGCGACAGCCAATTGCCGACCTTCAACTCCACATTTACATTAGGAAAACTATTAACAAATTGGCCAATGCTAGGTCCCACAATACTGTTTAAAGGTATTGCACTGGCACCAACAATTAACTCTCCGGTTTCTAGTCCTTGAATAGCTTTAATTTCACGCTTTAAAAAATCCACATCACGAATAATCCGACTACCATGTTCAACAACCACTTCTCCAAATGGAGTTAATGTCACTGAACGTGATGTTCTTTCTAATAATTTGGCTCCTAATAAGTCTTCCATTTTTTGAATACTTCGTGATAACGAAGGCTGAGCTAAATTCAATTCTAGTGCAGCACGGTGGAAATGTTTTAAATCAGCAACCACCAAAAAATGTTTTAAATGACGTAACTCCATAACAATCCCAAATATATAAAAACAAAACAAAAGCTAGATTAATAACAATCACGTCAACTTAACCAGAAACAACAAACACATCAAATAAAGCTAAAAAATAAAATCAATCATGCATTAACCGAATATTAACTTTAAAGTTAAACATAAACAATAAAATAAAACCAGATTAAAATAAAATAACTAAATCACTGAATTAAAAGGCTTTTATTCAAAATAAATTCGTATCAAAATGTATCATTTAATTTTAACTTAATTGATTACCAATAGGTATTAAATTAATTCAAAAAGTGCATCAATAAATTTTAAAAACTATTCTTAATTAATAGTTTTATTGCATTGTTCAATGCTTAATTTCGCATTGGATTATCAGTTAACAATTTTGCAATATCTATTTAACTGCCAAATTAAATTATTTGCGGTTAATAAAATAATAATTAATAGGGAAGCATCATGAAAATAAAAAAACTGACATTGATGACACTTGCTGCTATTTATGCAGGCGGTGTAGCCAATGTAGCTGCTGATATTAATCAGCAGTCTAAATTGAATACTGAGCCGCAAATACCTTCAACAATTAATATGATGGAGCTACACAAGCAAAAACAATTAGCGGCTCAATCTAAGGTAGAGTCAGTGTCAACTCCTCTGCGTCATAGGCAATCAGCAAATATTCATTATCAATCTAAATCAGCCACACAAAAGATTAATTTAGAACAAGGACTGAGCGGCGAGCACACTTACATAGTAAGAATGAATGACAAGCCAATTGCCACTTACGATGGCACTATTCCAGGATTGCAATCCACTAAGCAAGCACTACAGCGAAAGCGCAGCAACCTAAATAGTTTCAATGCCCAGCCACAACATCAACAAGCCATTGATGGCTATAAAACTCACTTGCTTAATAAACAACAACAAGTAATTGCAACAGCAGGTGTTCAAGCGGAAAAACAATTCACTACAGCCATTAATGCTTTCACAGTAAAAATGACTCAACAGCAGGCTATGCGCCTGGCTGAGCAGTCTGAAGTTGCCTTTATTCAGCGTTCAACAAAATTACAGTTACATACAGATATAGGACCAGAACATGTTGGCGCAACTGGGATCTGGGATGGAACTGCAACCTCAAATGGAATGAAATACCAAGGTGAGGGTATGGTGGTAGGTATCATTGATACTGGCGTTAATACCGATCATCCTTCTTTCGCTGCTGTGGGTGGTGATGGTTATGTGCATACCAACCCGCTTGGTAGTGGTAATTACTTAGGTGGCTGTGCTGAAGCCGAGTTTGCAGATAAGTGTAATGACAAACTTATTGGGGTTTATACCCATGAAAACATCACTGGCAGTTATCCAACTGATATGCAATTTGGTGAAGACTATGAAGGCCATGGTAGTCACGTAGCCAGCACGGTTGCGGGTAATATTTTATATGATGTGGATGTAGTAACCACCGAACTTGGCGGCGGTGCGGGTAACCCTATTGGCGTCAGTATGCCAATGATTTCAGGTGTTGCGCCCCATGCAAATATAATTTCATACCAAGTGTGTGATTCTGATGGTTGTCCCGGCGATGCGATTTTATTTGGTATCGAGCAAGCTATCCTGGATGGTGTTGATGCAATCAACATGTCTATTGGCGGCGGTGAAAGCTTCCCATGGAACGATGCATTTGAAATGGCATTCTTATCGGCTCGTGAAGCAGGTATCGCTGTCGCACTTTCTGCAGGCAACTCTGGTGCAGCCTATGGCGAAGATAGCCTATACACGGTAGATCATACCTCCCCTTGGGTTCTCAATGTTGCAGCAACCACTCATGCTCGCTCAATCAATATTCATGATAAAGCACTTAATAACCTTATGGGTGGCGACAGCAATTTAGCACCTCAGCAACTTGATGGCGCAGGCATCTCAGCGGAATTCAGTGGTGATTTTGTTATCGCTGCCGACTTTGGTGATGCCCGTTGTAACAGCCCATTTGCTGCCGATACCTTCCAAGCAACAGACATTGTTATTTGTGAACGTGGCGATATTGCACGCGTCGAAAAAGCAATGAATGTACAAGCCGGCGGCGCTGGTGGCTTTGTTCTTTATAACACATGGGATGAAGGTGATGATGTCGTTGACGATGCCTACGTTATCCCTGGTATTCATTTAACTGCAAACCAGTACTTTGGTAGCTGGAACGTTACCGGTTTACAGCCTTGGCTTATGTCTGCCAATGGTGAAACCTTATCAGGCACCATAACAGCATCACGTGCTACACGTGATATCAATGAAGATAATGCCGATTGGTTAGCTTCATTTTCATCTCGTGGTCCATCTAGCACAGTTGATGAGTTATTCTCACCCGGCATTGCTGCGCCAGGGGTGAATATTTTTGCCGCTTGGAATGATGAAAGCCCATTTAACCCTCAAGGTGATACCCGAGATTACAATACTATTAGTGGTACATCGATGGCCTCACCACATGTGGCAGGTATGATGACGCTGATTCGTCAGGCCAACCCTGATTGGACTGCGAGCCAAATTCAATCGGCACTACAAATGACCGCTGATAGTATGGCGATCAAAACTCCCCATCCAATGACGGGGGAAACAAAGGTTGCGGGTGTTTACCGCGCAGGACATGGTTTAGCAAATGTTGAACGCGCTATTAACGCGGGTCTATTAATGGATGAAACGGCTGATAACTTTCGCCGTGCTAATCCACAAAATGGCGGTTTAGTTCGTGATTTGAATTTACCACAGCTAATCAACAATGATTGTGGCCGAACTTGTACTTGGCTACGAACCGTCACAGCGACTAAAGACGGTACTTGGAGTGTTGAAGTTAACCAAGCACAGGAAGGTCCTATGTACTGGGATTATTCATTAGATCCAAGTGCAAAAATGACGGTAACACCGGCAGAGTTTAGTTTGAAAAAAGGTGAGTCAATCACCTTAACCATTAACGGCTCTTTCGAAGAATCTGACATGGCTTGGTACGATGGAACGGTGGCAGAAACCCATGGTGAAATTCAATTCATCGCTACTGATGAAACAATTCCAGCTTCACATTGGCCATTCTCGGCCAAGTTTACTGGTACAACACTACCCAATACCATCAATGTAAAAGCCAATGATGATATGGCATCTCATACCATCGAGGATGTGCCATTTGGGGTACCTGCGAGCTCACTTTCAGGTTTTGTCTATGCGCCTGTTGAAGCTATTGTTCATGAGTTTGACTTACCAAGACTGCAATTTAGCGATCAAATGGTTGATGAAAATGGCTTTTGGAATACCGAACTTGCCAATATCAAAACCTTCAATGTAACGGTTCCGCAGAATACGGCTGTTTTCAGAGCTGAATTAACCGACCGTATAAAATCTTCGATGAATACGGCTTATGATGTGTTTGCTGATGCTGACATCATGATATTCCAAGACTATAACAACGACGGCCAGCTTCATTATTCTGAGGCTATTTGTGGCTCGCAATTACCACAAACGACCATTGGTGAATATTGCTCACTGGAAAATCCACAAGCAGGTGAATACATCATCATGGTACAAAACTATCTATTGTACCCATGGGAGAATATCGACACTTATGAAATGTCATATGCTTTAGTTGCCAAAGAACAAACTAATGATATTAGCTTAACTTTCAGTGACTCAGAGGAGCTAAACTCATCATTAAATATTGATTGGAATATGATGATGGGGCAAGGTAAAACCTATTACTCTGCAGCAGCTATTCAAGCTGGTACTAATGAGGAAGGCTCACTAGTTTTAGTACCAATGACCATAAAACGTGGCGTGAACACAGTATCAATCAACAGTTCACAAGATGCTGCACGAGTGGGTGACATTATTGATGTAAGCTTAATTGTGCAAGCGAATCAAAGTGGCGCTGACCGTAATGTAGAGTTAACAGCTTTACTATCAGAAGGCCTAAGTATTGTCCCTGATTCACTGGTAGATTTAGCAGGCATCACTGCAACTGATAGCGGATTTACATTGACCACAAGTCAATTAAATACTGCAGATAAAGCCACTAACTATGTAGTCACGACTAATGAAACCGACCCTATGTGTCGAACCCCATGGAATATTGACTATATGGATGGTACGCCAATTGATGGTAAGTATGTTGATCTCGCTAAGTTCGATATACAGCCTTCTTGGGGCTCAATATATGAAGTGAATGAATGGGGCTGGGGTAACTGGACTCACGAAGTCACAATTCCGACAATTTATAACGACATGAAACCGTTTGATAATGAAGACTACTTTGTGACAGACCAAGTTGTCTTGAGTTCTCGTGGTTGGCTGCAACTGGATTACGTACAATTCAACCCATGGGATATCATGCCGCAACAAGTGCATTTAGAGTTACCTGCAACAAACTACTCAACGCCACCTGACTTTATTGTCGCACCGTTATGGAATGCAGAACAAGACATCAACTGGAATCAGAAAACCACACTAGCGATGTATGAACCTAGCTGGGATGCTGAATTACAAAAAGGTGTATCGATTGCTTACTATGAAGGCTACACCCTACTTGAATGGGATAATGCAGCCACCCATGACTTTGGTTACGATGAAAACTGGAATCAAATCATTACTCCTCGTGATGATAGTTACGACTTCCAAGTATTTATGCGTGAATACACTAGCCATAAAGCCGGTGAGTATGAATTCATCATGGCTTACAACAATGTTGATGTTGGCAGCCAAAGTGGTTCTGGATCAATTGGTGTACGTGGTTACAATGGACCAAGAGCTGGTTTCTGGCCACTTAATGGACACCAAGGTGCATCGTATGCCTACAATGATCTTAACGACAAATTACATGATGAATTAGTGGTTTGTTATAACATCGATGGCCCGCAGTCTAGTCGTGTTGAAGTAAGCTTCCAAGCTGAAGTCATTCAAGCAGCGCTTGGAGTCAATCAATTAATTGATGTTACTGGTACAGTTGATGGCATTGCGGATGCAAACACATCTCAAACTGTTACCGTTGCAGCCAATATTTCAATGCAGTCAATTAATGATCACATGATTGATGAAAATGCCACATTAGCAGGCATTGCAGTTCACTATACTGATAATGATGGCGGCATGTCTGCTAATACAATTACAGTAACGGGCGACAATGTTACTGCAGTAGTCAATGGCCATACATCAGGTTCAACTTTTGATATTACGCCAGATGCTGACTTCCACGGAGAAACCATGGTTACTGTGACTGTTGCTGATAATGTGTTCCCGAATGATATGAGCACGACAACATTCATGTTAATGGTTAACTCTGATGGTGTGGAGCCAACTCCACCAGCGGCAGAGAATCCAATTGAACCTGAAACAACTCCAGATAATGACGATGGAGGAAGTTTAAGTTTATTAGGGTTAGTTTTCTTAGGATTACTTGGCGCAAGTCGTCGTAAAAAGTATCACTAATAAATCATTAATATAATCAATCAAAAGGCCTTCAGATGAAGGCCTTTTTTTGTGCAGACTACTTGGGCATTAACATCAATTTTTTGATGTAAATGCCTCCTCAGTCACTTGCTAATTAGCTTAACGACTCTTTTATACTGTTAACTCTGCAACAGGCGCTTCAGTTTTAGCACGCTCTGATGCTGAAATCTCTGATGAAGTCAGCTCTGGCGATGCTAATTTCACAGTTTCAGCTCGATTAACCAAAAACTCAATGAAGCCTTCCGCCGCTTTCGAATGAGATTTTTCTTTCAAAGATACCACACTAAATCGTGCGTAAATCAGTGGCATAACGTAAGGAGATAATTCGACTAAATTCCCCTTCTCTATTTGACTTCTTACTGATATCTCTGGTGTTAACGCTATTAAATCGCCATTAATAATCGACTCTTTAATCGGATGGAATTGATCAAAACGGACCATACCAGAGAAGTCCTCCCGTTGTTGCTTAAATAAATCTTCAAAAGCATCAGCAATCGATTTCGGCAAATGACGAGGAATCGCTAACGGGTAATCTCTAAATGACGGCAAATATAAACGTGGAAGTTGTGTTAACGGATGTTCAGGCCTACAACAGAAAATAACTTTAAATGGTGGCAGTTCGGTAACAGTAACTAGCTCACTTTTCTCAAGTTCAGTGACTTTAGTTTCAGCAACAAAAAAATCTATATCACCATAAATAAGCTGTTGATAAAGCTCTTCCCAAGCCGCCACTTTGAGCTCGACACTAATGTCAGCGAAATCTCTTAAGAAGTGACCAACAATAGGTCCAACTAGACTATTGGATGGTATTGGACTTGCCCCAATACGTAACTCTTTTTCATCAAAGCCCTGAAACAAAGTGACTTCTTGTTCCATTTCTTCAAATTCTTTGAGAATTTTTTGCCCATGCTTAAGTAACACTTGTCCCAGCGCCGTGACCGACACAGATTTTGAATCTCGATTTAATAATTGTCCGCCTATCAGCATTTCGAGGCGTTGAATACTCTTAGATAATGAAGGTTGGGTAATATTGAGAATTTCAGCCGCTTTGTTGAAATGCTTAACTTCTGCGAGCAAAACAAAATGCTTAATATGCCTTAGCTCCATGTTTTAGCTTCTCCTGCACAGTTCGACTAACACCACTTCATCGATGCCTAATGCGTATTAATTTGATTGTTATATAGGTAACACGACCTTAGCAAATGCAAATAAGTAATCAATCGTAAACAACGAATCAAGCTGTGACCATTTGTATCAAAAAGAACACTTACACCCCAGTAGTAACATCGACAACCAAAATGTAACAACCAAAAACCTAGACATACACTACCCCTTTAATATCCTATTAAACAAGATGTTAAATACACCCACCAAGAATTAACACCAAATTAACAGCAGCCAGCTTGTATCAAAAATTCCCTTTATGCATTCCTTGTGAGCATTTATGCATAGCCAAAAGATATTGGATGTGAATTGTTCTGAAAGATAAAAAGGTGAAGGCAGGATTGTGCTTGACCTGTTCAAACAACAATAATAGGGAAGATTTCAATGCAACTAAAAAAAATAAGTCTTATGACGATTGCTGCAATTTATGCAGCGGGGGCTGGAGCTGCTTCCATCCCCTCTCAACAAGATGGGCCATTATTACTTAATGGTATAGATATCGTACCTGTTGATATTTCTAATGAAGAATATCAACGCATGCAAGACGTTAAGAATAATGCACTCAATCGCCCTGGTTTAACGACAGGACCAAACCAACACCGCGCGATTAATACCAATGCCAAAACACCATTTCATATAGAAACTGATTTAGCTCCAGGAGAGCACACTTATATTATTCAGCTTTCTGAGCAACCTGTAGCAACTTATGACGGTAGCATTGCGGGTTATTCAGCTACAGCTCCAGTGAATTCTGCTCAGCAGTTTGGGAAACAAACAAAAGCAAAAATAAATACCCAATCTTCTGCAAGCCGAAGCTATGTTAATTATCTTCAAACTCAACAAGCAAGTATTCAATCAGAAATCAGTAGCAAGATTGGCGTTGCTGCAGATATCCGTCAATCATACCAATATGCTTTTAATGGCATGAGTATGCAGCTTACACAGGCACAGGCAGCTAAAGTAGCCAGTTTAAGTGGTGTTAAAGCTGTTACTCGCTCAGTTATTTTAGAGCTACATACCGATGTAGGACCACAACATATTGGTGCAGATCAAATATGGAACGGTAATGTCACAGCAGGCACAAAATTTACTGGCGCAGGCATAAAAGTTGGTATTCTAGATACCGGTATTAACTCAAATCACCCTTCATTTACAGCAATGGGTGATGATGGCGTCGCTATCGTCAACCCACTAGGTAGTGGTAACTTTGTCGGTGATTGTGAGTTAGAAGAATTTACCGACATGTGTAATGACAAATTGATCGGTATTCGCTCTTACGCTGAAATCACTGACACCTATGGCGATCCGGTATACCGAGAGCAAGGTTGGTGGGCAGACTGGGAAAGAGCACGCCCTGCAAATGGTGAAGATTATAATGGCCACGGATCGCATACAGCATCAACGGTTGCCGGTAACGTATTATTTGATGTGGCTTACCAAGTTTCTGAAGCAGGCTACGGCGATGAAATTAATGGACGCGACACCAATTTAGTATTCCCACGTGTTTCAGGTGTTGCACCACACGCGAATATTATTTCTTACCAAGTTTGTTGGGCTGGTGGTCAAGGCGATCCTTACGCAGGTTGTCCGCAAGAAACAACCCTTAAAGCTATTGATGATGCTATTGCTGATGGTGTAGATGTCATCAACTATTCAATTGGTGGTTCAGAACAATTTCCTTGGATTGCCCCAACTGAGCTCGCTTTCCTTGCCGCTCGTGAAGCAGGTATTTCTGTTGCAACCTCTGCGGGTAACGCAGGTGAATACTGGATGGACCACGTTTCTCCTTGGGTAACAAGTGTTGCAGCAAGTACCCATGGACGTGTGATTACCTCAAACCCTAAAACCATCGATAATTTTGAAGGTGGTGATGAAAACCCAAGCCCTTACGGGCCAATGAGAGCGGCATCAATTACTGGCGCATATGCAGCTCCAGTGGTGTTGGCTGCTGATTACAACAGCGAAAATGCAGCTTGTGACACGCCTTTTGATGCAAATACATTTACAGCATACCCAGATGGTAACCCATTAACTGAAATGCCAATTGTTGTTTGTCAACGCAGCGACCAACCTCGCGCAGCTAAAGCTGACAATATTCTATCTGGCGGTGCTGGTGGGATGATTTTGTATAACATTCAGCAAGATTGGGAATACCCGTCTCCTGAAGTTGTCAAGGTTGAAGATTTCTACTCAGTACCTACAGCGCATATTGGCGCTTATGATGGTGGCAAGGTCGTCACATGGTTATCTTCAGGTACTGGACATAGAGCAAGCTTAAGTGATGCCTCTTTGTTTACCGAAATGGGAGAAAGTGATTTATTGGCTGACTTCTCATCTCGCGGCCCAAGTACAACTAACCCTAACGTTATGGCACCGACTGTTGCAGCGCCAGGCGTCGATGTTTTTGCAGCCTATGCTAACGATCGTATATTTACCTTAGATGGCTTTGGTATGAACTGGGCAGCCATTAGTGGTACTTCAATGGCCTCGCCACATGTTGCCGGAGCAATGGCTTTAATTAAAAATGCTCATCCAAATTGGACTCCTGCAGAAATTCAATCAGCACTAACCACTACAACGACTGAAGCACCATTCACCTTTGATCAAGGTGGCGCAGGTGTTATCAACGTCGCAGCAGCAGTCAATGCAACCTTAGTGCTTGATGAAAGTGTCGAAAACTACACTAATGCAAACCCAATGGCTGGGGGGGATGTAACAAGCTTGAACACCCCATACATTGTCAACCGAGAATGTAAGGGAACATGTAACTGGTTCCGCACCGTCACTGCAACGGAAGATGGTAGCTGGAACGTGTCTGCAGAAGAAATTGGTTATACAGGCGCATCATTATTAGAGCTCACTGTTTCACCAGCTAATTTCTCATTACAAGCCGGCGAAACCCAGCGCATTATGCTAACAGCTAAAATGCCTGATGTTGACTACCAGTCTGACTCACCATTAGGTGCTGGTAACACTGATGGATTAACTTTATATGGCAAATTAAATCTGACTCCAACAGATTCAAGCAAGCCTATTCAAACTCTGCCAGTGATTACCACCAATAAAAAAGCAGATATTCCTGTGATTGTGGAAGCAGAAATTGCCCGTGAGCAAGGTTCAATGGTCACACCTAATATGATCTTGCCAAGTTCTGCTGAAATATCCGCAACCGTATATGGATTAACTCAAGGTGAACAGAAAGAGTACCACTTGAGTCAGAACCAAGCATGGCCTTGGGATATCATTGATTCACTTCCAACCGAAGATTCTCAAATAGGTTACCGGATGTTCACGGTACCAGAAGGAACGAAAAGGTTAGTTGTTGAAATTACTGAAGAAGATAATATTGCCAAATTCTCAAGCCGTTTAGACTTAGGCCGCGATGTGAATAACGATGGTAATATTAATTGGGAAGAAGAAGCCATTTGTATTTCAGATTGGCGAATGCGTGACTATTGTGCCATCAATAATCCAGAGCCTGGTCAATACTGGTATATGGTGTCTAACCTTAAATTCTCAATTCAATGGGAAGATCCGTATGACAGAGCTGATCGCATAGTCACTAACGTGGTGATGGTCAGTGATGATGTGAGCTCTGAAGTCAGCATTGATTCAATTGACACAAACGGTTTTGACCCTGTTTCACTAGGCATTAACTGGAATATGCCAGACGCTGAATCAGGTGATATCTACCATGGTGTCGTCGCATTAGGCACAGATTCAGCTAATTTAGAAGACATTGGCCTGCTTCCACTTCGCTTAACACGCGCATCAGACGAAGTTGAATTAACCAGCAGTCATACTGGCGCTAAAGTAGGAGACGTTGTAGATTTTGAAATAGTTCATGGTGCTAACTTAAATGGACTAGAACGAGAAATGGCGTTAAATATCGCTTTACCTGAAGGGATGACCTTAATGCCAGACTCTGTCCGCGGCAATGAGTTCTTTGAAACGCTTGAAACCACTACAGATGGTAATCAAGTGGTCATCAGCGGTCTTCAAACCTCATCAAAAGATGCAGAACGTCGTTATGAATATACCACTAGTCTTGAAGACGAAATGTGTCGTCTACCATTTTCGGACGCAACTCATTTCTTAGACTTACCATCAATTGGGGTCCCTCAATTACCTGGTTTTGATAGTGAATGGTCACAAATGTTCGAAATTCCTGACTTTGTTGGGGCTGACAACTACTTCCCGCACATTCCTTTATATGGTGTGGAACGTAAAGACACGACCAATATTATTACTATTCAAGGTGATGGTTTATTAAGATTTGATGCACATGCCGTATTTGCCACACCAGGTGATGGACTAATTTGGGATGGCGCACGAGATCTAATGATTGCACCGTTTTGGCATAAAGGCGGCGTCACTATCAATGAAAGCGGGGTTGATTTCGCTACATTCACGCCATATGAATACGGCGTTTATGCAGCAGCACTTAATCAAAACCAATACCTAGCAGTGCAATGGAAGCGTATGTACGCCTCTACTCAAGAAATGTTTGGTATTACCGTTGATAAAGACACTCATTATAACTTCACTATGCTGGCATCAGCAGATATTGATTTCACGCCAAATGTCTACGAAATCATGTTTAGTTATGAAGAGATGAATCAAGATAAAGGCGCGCACACTGTTGGCTTAAAAGGTTATCAAGGTGTTCGTGGATTCTACTACCCAGTCAATGGTTATCACTTTGATGAATATGCGGTTAATCAACCTGAAAAGCTAGCCAGCAATATGGTTATATGTGCGAACTATCAAGGGCCAGAAAGTACACGTTTGGTGACTCGTTTCTCTGCTAAAGTGAACTCAGCTGCGATTGGAAGTAATAATGAAGTGACGTTAACTTCAGAGCTAACCAATTCAAATACTGTGACGAAGACAGCGTCTGTTCCAGTTGGTGGTAACATTACTGTATTCGATATTGCTAACCATACAATGGCTGAAAATGAGGTCATGGAAGGATTATCAGTAGAATACATGCACAGTGAAAACCGTGCTGTAGCCATGATGGCTTCAGGTGAAAACGTGTCAATTGAAGTTGACGGGATGAGCTTTAATATCACTCCAGATACTGACTGGCATGGCGAAACAGAAATTACTGTGACAGTGATGGATTCAGCTAATCAACATGACCAAGCCAGCACAAGCTTTATGCTGACGGTTAATTCTGATGGTATCGATGCTGCACCACCAGCTGAAGAAGCACCAGAAGAAACACCTGCTAAATCTGATTCAGGCGGTAGCATGGGGATCTTAAGTCTGATATTAGTCGGTTTATTAGGCGCAGCACGTCGTCGTAAACTACACTAATATAGCGTTCCAAAACTAGTGTTTGGGCCTTCTGTAAAGAAGGCCCTTTTTTATGGCAGATTATCAATCGTGGGGGTCGTAAACTATTTAACTGACTTTACTTCTTCATCAGTTAAAAATCGCCATTCACCTTCTAAAAGATCATCTTCCATTTCAATGGTACCAATGGCTTCACGGTGCAAGTTAGTCACTTTGTTGCCAACAGCTGCAAACATCCGTTTTACTTGATGATATTTGCCTTCACTGATGGTTAAGCGGGCATGAGTTGCATCTAGAATTTCAAGCTGAGCGGGTTTAGTTAACCCATCTTCATTTCGCAATTGCACACCTACAGCAAAGGTTTCAATTAAACTTTCATCTAACGGATCGGCCACTTCAACATAGTAGCGTTTACCACAATCTTTTTTAGGCGAAGTGATTTTGTGCGACCATAAACCATCACTGGTAATAAGCACCAGCCCAGTAGTATCCACATCAAGTCGGCCTGCAATATGCAAAGTCTCAACCTTTTCAATGTCCATCAAACTCAGCACCGATTGATACTCTTCATCAATGGTTGAACAAATGGTATCCACAGGCTTATTCATCATAATGTAGCGCTCGCCAATCACTCGAATTTGACGACCTTCAATGCACACTTCAGTATCTTCAGCGACTTTAAAGCTGGCATCTTTTACCACCACGCCATCACAGGTGACTTCACCCGATTTTAAAACTCGTTTCGCTAGTGAGCGAGTCAGCTCAGTACTTTCACAGATAAACTTATCTAAACGCATTGCTACAACCAATTCTTTGTCTTAATTGCGCGCTATTATGAGCTGTCAGCGAATAAATGAACATCAAATATTCAGCCTTGTGCTTAAAACGGTAATTTTTAGTTACATATCTCCCTCTTAAAAGCTCACATTTTCTCAACAAAAACAGTTCTCCCCCTTGTTAAATATCCTTTTCAGCACTTAACATGGGGTTCACAACAATAAAGACTGATTTTCTATTTACACTTTTGCTGTTTAAAAGAATAAATGAAAAATCAGCATCTAAAGCTCATTGAAGAGCTTATTAATACTTGATTTCAAGAATACAAAGGGAAACAACATGAAAAAGCTTGTCATTGGAGGTCTATGTGCCTCACTTATTGCTGGCCTGAGTGCTTGTAGTAATAATGAAGTGCAAACCACCACTAAAACTGCCACTGCTGAAGCGGTGCAAACAGCACTAACATCAGGTATCGACTTTCAAAACATCGATAAATCAGTACGTCCGCAAGATGACTTTTATGAATACGTTAATGGTACTTGGTTAAAAACGGCTGAGATCCCAAGCGATCGTACTAATATTGGTGCCTTTTACGACCTACGTGAAAATGCTCGTGAAGACGTGAAAGCAATCATTGAAGAAGTAGCAGCAATGCCTACTCTCACAGAAGGTACAGACGAGCAAAAAGTCGCTGATTTATATCGCGCCTTTATGGATGTTGAGACATTAAACAAATTAGGCGTCACGCCGATTCAAGGCGAATTTGATAAAATTTCGGCTATTGATTCAAAAGCCGACCTCACCAACTTTTTTGCTTATAGCCAGATAAATGGCTACGGCACACCACTGGCTTTTTACATCAATGTTGATGCTAAAGACTCAACCCGCTACGCCACTCATATCTGGCAATATGGCCTAAGCCTGCCAGAAAAAGACTATTACTTTAACGAAGAAGAACGTTTCGTTAATATTCGTAAAGCTTTCGTTGAGCACATTGAAAAAATGTATGACTTAGCCGGTCTTGCTAATGGTAAGGCGGCTGCTGAGTCTATTTTAGCCCTTGAAACTGCCATTGCTGAAAAGCATTGGGATGTTGTTGAAAGCCGCGATAGCACTAAAACTTACAATAAAATGACAATAGCTGAGCTTGCAGAGCTAGCACCGAACATTGATTGGAACCAATACCTGACAACTATGGGTGTTGCAGAGCAAAAAGATATCATCATCAACCAGCCTAGTTACGTGAGCGGCTTGAGTGAAGTGATTGGTGAAACAGATTTAGACACCTTAAAAACTTACATGACGTGGAGCGTATTAACCCACGCAGCCAGTAACTTGTCTGAAACCATTGATGCAGAAAACTTTGATTTCTTCGCTAAAACTTTAAACGGTCAAGAAGAGCAAGAGTCTCGCTGGAAACGTGGTGTAAATACAGTCAGTGGCACTTTAGGTGAAGTAGTAGGTAAAGTGTACGTTAAACGTCATTTTACTTCTGCAGCCAAAGATCGCATGAGTGTATTAGTTGAAAATTTACGTGGCGCATACGGCACTAGCATCGACTCGTTAGATTGGATGAGCGCTGACACTAAGGTCGCAGCAAAAGACAAACTTGCTAAGTTCAATCCAAAAATTGGTTACCCTGATGAATGGAAAGACTACAGCAAGCTAACGATTAAAGGCGATGACTTAGTCGGTAATGCGCAGCGTGCAAGCGTTGAAAGCCACAATAAAGATATTGCTAAACTAGGCGGCCCAATCGATAAAGGCGAGTGGCACATGACGCCGCAAACCGTTAACGCGTACTACAATCCAACGATGAACGAAATTGTGTTTCCAGCGGCAATTTTGCAACCGCCGTTTTTCAACATGCAAGCCGATGATGCGGTGAACTATGGCGGCATCGGCGCAGTAATCGGCCACGAAATGGGTCATGGTTTTGATGACCAAGGCGCTAAATTCGATGGCGAAGGTAATATGCGAGATTGGTGGACTGAAGCTGATTTAGCCGCCTTTACCAAAAAAGGCAATGCGTTAATTGCCCAATATGATGGTTACCAAGTATTTGATGACTTACATGTTAACGGTGAGCTGACACTAGGTGAGAACATCGGTGATTTATCGGGTGTGACCATTGCGTATAAAGCTTACAAAATGTCTCTGGATGGCAAAGAAGCACCAGTGATTGACGGACTAACAGGTGATCAACGTTTCTTTATGGGCTTCACCCAAATCTGGCGTGTAAAAATGAAAGAAGAAGCATTGCGTAACCGCGTTGCGACAGACCCACATTCACCTGGTCACTTCCGCGCTTTAGGTGCCCTATCTAACATGCCTGAGTTCTACACAACTTATGACGTGAAAGAAGGCGATAAGATGTATATCGAGCCTGCTAAGCGCGTAAAAATCTGGTAGTCACTCACTTAAATTCCCCTTTATCTCTTAAAGGGTAAAACGATTAAAAAGGATATCATTTAGATGTCCTTTTTTATTGCTATTAAAATTCTAGATTTAGCAAATCAAAGCCAGCTCAATATTCAATATCACAGTCTTAATAATCACTTTGTAAAGATTGGTAAACCGCCCCAAACTCGTCAAATTATTCAGCATTGATTCAGCTTCCACCAGCTAAAGTAATCACATATCCCAAAAGGGTTATAACGAATACTTTATTACTCATGCATTCATTACTTAAAGAGTCAGTGGTAACGCAAATGAACAGAATTTTTCGTACCTTTTTTATCTTTTTATTATTACTCACCACCCGTAATGCCGTTGCCGTTACTGTTGACACAAATCCTGTTAAACCGATTTACGATGTTAACCAAACCTTAGTTGATGATTTAGACAGCCTACTTAAATTAGCGAGTACCTCGGGTGGATTACCTCAACAAGATACAAGTGACTTAAACCAGCTATTTGAGCGAGCACCACTTGCTCAAACTGAGCTGACTCAATTGCTGGAAAACATTAGTCAAGACAGCCATACACATTTACTTATTCCAGATATTAAAAGTTACCAAAGAGCCCAGCAAAAGATTGACCGAAAATTTGATGGCGATGCCAGCTACATCACCGACATTGCTAGAGCAACCTTGGTCGCCGATGATGTTAAAACCTTAATGCAGAGTTACCGTACTTTGGCAGAAACCACTGAAGTGGTACAAGTTAAAAACCGCTTTTCAGAGCCTAAAGCATCAGGTTATCGAGACTTAAATCTGTTGGTGAAATTACCTCAAACTAAGATGATTGTTGAAGTGCAACTGCACCTTAGTGAGATTGCTGACATAAAAAGCGGCCCAGAACATCAGGTTTATGAACAAATTCAGAATATTGAAGCTGTGGCTCAGCTAGAGCATCGCCCTTTAACGGATATGGAAATGATGCAAATCGTTAAGTTACGTCAGTCATCACATAAGCTTTATCACAAAGCATGGCTTAGCTATAAACGCCAAAGTCTTGCTCAATTTGACACCACTCAAATAGGAGACCAAACCCAAGCGGCTTAAGCCACTATTTTCCTCATTCATTGTTTTCCCCCTTCCTTTCGCACCTTAATTTAAG
This sequence comes from Shewanella sp. TC10, assembly GCF_009663145.1. Classification (GTDB taxonomy): domain Bacteria; phylum Pseudomonadota; class Gammaproteobacteria; order Enterobacterales; family Shewanellaceae; genus Shewanella. Next base: position 33,753 of record NZ_VKHR01000021.1, on the reverse strand, counting down.
GTGCTTTTTTTTACTTTTTTGCCAGTGAGATAATTGGTTAACCGCGCTATTCAAGCTATACTCCCGCCATTATTGCCGATAACTGGATATACTGATGAATGATGTCATCGAAATGCTTCAAGAATTGAGTGAAACGGTCCCTGTACCACTTGAATTACCGACATTCGAGCAACTAGTTGAAGTTGAAGAACAGATTTTAATTTCACTGCCAAACGATTTAAAAGAGTACCTGCTATTTGGTAGCGATGTGATTTATGGTGCCATTGAAATGGTCACTGCATCAGATCCTTATTCGCACACATACTTACCTGAAGTCACCAGCTATGCATGGTCAGTCGGTATGCCAAGAGAATATATCGCTATTTGCCAGCAAGGGGATAATTTTTACTGCATAGATCAAGAGGCCAATATTCGCTTCTTTAAGAATGGTCGCATGGCAGACATTATGTGGGAATCTCTCTGGGATTGGATTCAAGATATTTGGCTAAAACGTAAGTAATTAATTTGATTCACGTATGTTTTGCACCACAACACGACAAGATTAAATAGGAAAAACCATGGCTAAATCAAATACCTTAAACGCAATTGAAATGCAGTGTTTACGCTTATCTTTGGGTTTAAGTGTTGAGCAAATTGCCGAGCTTACTAAAACCACAGCTGATGCAGTGACGGCATGGGAAGCTGGCGAAGCTGATGCGCCTGAAGTGGCGCAAAAGAAGCTCCTTGAAATTGAAGACACCATTGAAATGCAAGTGCTCAATACCACAGATGGTATCGAAGCATTATTTAAAACTGAGCCTAAGCGCCGTTTAGCATTTGTGGTTTACCCAACTCAAGCTATTTACACGCAATACAACCCTGAGTTTTTAAGCTCACTGCCGTTTACTGAACTATACAATACTGCAGCATGGCGCATCAAAAAAGAATGCCAAATTGTATTAGAAGTGGAAGTCAGCCTTATTCCACTTGAAGTTGAAGCTTACAAAAGTTTCCGCGCTGATAATGGTATGAGTGAGTCTCGCGAAAGCCGAGCGAAATGGGCTGCGACTCAGCTTTAATAAGCTCATGAAACATATAGAAAAGGAAGCGTCAGCTTCCTTTTTTTATATCAAAAATTCACGATTTAATCGTTACTCTTCTTGAGCAGCCTTCGCAATCGCTTCAGACTTTTCTAACGCCCTAGTCATTGCAGGTCGTTGTTTCACTCTATCTCGATATGCTGTCAGTTTTGATGGAATAGTTTGTTCAAACACTGTCGCCCACAAAAGCGTTTGAGCCAGCAAGATATCTGCAATGGTGAGTTCATCACCACAAACATAACCTGTTTCTGGTACCCATTGTTCAGCTATCTTAGCCGCTTTATCAAACTCAAATTTTGCTACCGGTAGCATCTCATCTAAGCGCTGCTCTTCAGGCAGCGCAAAACGATGTTTACCCATGCTCCATAAAGGTTGCTCTAATTCGCATATAACAAAGCTAACCCACTGATGGTGCAGACCTGCTTGCGCGGTACCAGGTTTTGGTAAGAACTTTCCTTGGCCATATTTTTCGGCTAAATACAGCAAAATTGCCGCAGATTCAGTGAGTACCAAGTCACCATCGGTAATCACTGGCATTTTACCGCTTGGGTTCAGCGCTAAATATTCTTCAGAACGGTTATCGCCCTTGGCAAAGTTAAGAAAGCAAAACTGCCAATCAACACCTAATTCTTCCAATAGCCATGAAACACGCAACGCTCGACTGCGCGGCGTGCCATATAAGGTAATGCCTGTGCTTGCTACTATTTCCATGCTTTAACTTCCTTTAGCTAATTAACTACCTACTGAACCAGACTTAGTAAAATCAAACAGATTTAAATTGAATGTCATCGAAAATGATATCAATAAAAAGACGAGCCTAAAGCTCGCCTTTTGTCTTAAGTTAGGAGTTAACCTAACATATGTTCGGTCAATTAAAACTGATAACTGACTTTACCGTACCATAATGCACCGATGGCAGAATGAGTCGCTTGATCATACCCCATGAAATCAGCGGCACTGAATGAAGGCTCTTCATTCAATACATTGTTAGCCCCTAACGTCAGTGACCAATGATCGAAACCAATATAGGTGACATTTAAATCTAAAGTCATCATTGAATCTATCGTTCCTGTGGCACCTGCATCGATATTATCTTGATATTCACCGATGTAGTTTAATCGCGCACTGGTTTGCCAATTGGTATAGCCCCAATCCATGCCACCCGTCCAGCGATACTCAGGATGTTGATACTCACCTGCGAGTTCTCGAGTCGAGCCATCTTCTCGCACCTGATCAAAGCTATTGACCCAAGTGAGGTTATAATTAAAACCAAACTCACCCGCGCTTTGAGTATTCATGGTGTATTGCACATCAAGGTCAACACCATCAGTTGTTTGACTACCTAAGTTAGCAAACTGGTCATAGATTTCGATAATACGTCCAGGTACGCCATTGGCATCGGTAGGCTCACGTTTTACAACACTTGGATCATCACCTTGAGTATTAACCAAATATTGAGTATCAGAAGTAATCAAACCTTCTTGATCATAATTCCAGTAATCAACCCCAACACTTAACCCGTCGGTAATTTCCCAAATCCCGCCAAAGTTATAAGAGGTAGACTCTTCAGGCTGTAAATCAGGGTTACCCGAGAAAATAACCGTACGCTCTTGAGCGGTACAATCCTCTTCAAGTCCTGTTAGTGGGCAACGTACTGCATCCACCAAACCTGGAGACTCTTGAGATGGGCCTAAACCTAACTGCACCAATGAAGGCGCTCTAAACGCTTCACCCCAACTCGCACGGAAGGTTAAATTATCTAATGGTGTATAACGTAGAGCAATTTTAGGGTTAGTCGTATCACCAAAATCACTATAATCTTCATACCTTAACGCTAATTGAGCTTCTAGTTTTTCAAATACTGGGACTGCTAGCTCAATAAATAATGAGGTTTGATCTCGCTCACCATAAGCTTCTGTGGCTTCGGTGCCAAAAATCTCTCCTCGCTTAAATAACTCATCAGGATTGTCAGATAGCTCTTCTTCGCGATACTCAAACCCGACTGCCATCGCTACGCTTCCAGCAGGCATATCAAACAAGTCACCCGCAATCTTACCGTCAAACGCATTAGTGGTAGATTTACCATTACGCGTGGTACTGACACTAATATCATCAATCACATCGCCTTGCTGAGTGGTAGCAAGTGGATTAAATTCTCCAGTGTTAATCGCTTCTTGCAGCCTTGGAGTCCATACAAAACCTTGTTCGCCATATTCGTGATTTCGGTTGTACGAATAGGTATAAGCAAGCTCCCACTCCCAATCAGATAACATACCATTTAAACCGAGCACTAAACGCGCACTGTCTGACTCAGAAGATTTTTGACGAGGGCCAGTTTCAGTTAACCTGCGGCGCATAGTGAGATCTTCACCAGGAAAGGGGTTGGTGGCTGCACCGCTGGTGAATAAAGGATTGTCATTGAGCATATAGAACTCACCAAAAGACGGACTTGCAGCGCCTTTTATCACGCTCTCGTTATGCTGATACATCATTTCAGCAAACATGCTCAGATCATCATTAAACTCGTAATCTTGAAATACCGATAAACCCATTCGAGTTGATTCTGGCACTGAAGTCATCAATGGCGCGTAGTCATAACGACAGTAGTTCCCTTTCACACTGCCAGCGGGACAATTCACATCTGGTGTCCAACTGTATAAATCTGATTTAGGTGTAATCGAGCCATCTGCGCCAATAGTAGCTGGGATGTAAGAACCGGGATTACCTGCTGATGAGCGAAAATCATCACCGCCATTGGGAGTTTGATCTGCAGAACTTGAGTAGTCTCTATCAGCGAATAATGTTTCGCGCTCTTTAAAGTAATCTAAAATCACTGTCGTGTGAGATTTGCCATCAGCGCCTTCTGTGCCCCACAAAATAGAACCAGCTTGCTGACCACCACCATCTTCAACGGTTTCAGCAATTTTTCCATTAACCTCGAAACCTTCGAAATCCTTCTTCATGATGATGTTAATCACACCCGCGATAGCATCAGAGCCATAAGTCGCTGACGCACCATCTTTAACGATATCAATTCGCTTAACTGCAGAAATAGGAATCGAGTTAATATCAACAAACGCCGTATCAATCGATTTAGCAAATGATGACACCGCAATTCGGCGACCATTTAATAACACCAAAGTGGCATCAGCTCCTAAACCACGCAGCGATACTGCGGCACCACCATTAGCAGTGTCATCTGAGTTATTACCTTGAGTTGAAAATGTGCCGCTCCCTGACACAGGTAATTTGCTCAGTAATTGCGAAATATCTTGCGCCCCTGAGCGGGCAATATCTTCAGCACTTAGCACCGTCATCGGTGAAGCGCCTTCTAAATCCGTGCGTTTAATGTGAGTGCCCGTCACTTCAATACGTTCGACTTCGGGGTCGGCGGCAAAAGCGGTAGGCGTGAGGATGAGTGAAACAGCAGCAGCGCAGGCGCTCTGCCAAAATTGAGGTCGTGTCATAATTGTCCCTAATATGAATTGATTTTTTAGCTAGGCTTTACATCGTTTTAAAACCTGAACGCCTAAAAAATATTTTAATAAAGCTTCTTAGATCAGCTTTCTCTATAAGTCCTTTTATCGATATGACTTATTCAAGTTACCAACTTAAGAAGCCATCCATGCGCACTTATATTAGTGCATCATGTTTTTCTAACATAAATAATCCACATCAGAAGTCAACGGCTAGTTTTTAAACAGTTGTAACAGAACGCTTTACCACTTACTTTTATGAACAAATTGTTATTTTGCGCATTCAGCAAAATATGACATAGTCGTACATCACCTTGAAACTGAATAGTCATCTCAACTCAAACAATAAGAACATCATGCCGACGACTCAAAACGCCACCAGCAGTAATTACTCAGCCGCGACATTGTTTGCAAGCCTTGGCCCTGGAATTTTAATGGCTGCCGCCGCTATTGGTGCATCGCATTTAGTCTCTTCCACTCGTGCTGGCGCTGAATTTGGCTGGCAACTTGTTTGGGTTGTTTTACTGGTGAACTTACTCAAATACCCCTTCTTTGCCGCAGGTGCCCGATACACAGCTGCCACCAACGAAAGTTTACTCCACGGCTATTTAAAGCAAGGTCGCGGCTATTTATTAATGTTTACTTGCTTGAACACAATTGCAGCTATCGCCAGCACAGCTGGGGTGTGTATGTTAACTGCAGCAATGTTGACCCAATTTATTCCCTTACCAATTGATGTACTGGCTTTCTTAGTATTGGTTAGTTCATTAGCCGTGTTGATTTTAGGCCACTACCAACTGCTAGATAAAATGACCAAAGTCATCATGCTGGCCTTAACATTGACCACCTTGATTGCAGTCGCACTTGCTTGGCAGCATTACCAAGCACCGGTTATAACGGAGGCGGCTGAGAGCCCTTGGCAATGGGCTTATGTTGGTTTCTTGGTGGCTATGATGGGCTGGATGCCAGCGCCGATTGAAGTCAGTGCATGGAATTCATTATGGTTAATTGAAAAGAAAAAAACACAGACAGTGACCAGTAAACAAGCTATTTTCGACTTCAATTTAGGTTTTATTGTCACCGCAATATTAGCTGTGGTGTTTTTGGCTTTAGGCGCACTCGTTATGCATGGCAGCGGTGAAACCTTCTCAAATTCAGGCGCTGTTTTTGCTAGCCAATTGGTGGATTTATACAGTGATGTGATGGGTGAAGAAACTCGTTATCTAATTGGTTTAGTCGCTTTTTTATGTATTTTCAGCACCACAGTAACTGTGATTGATGGCTACAGCCGCACTTTAGATATCGGCTGGCAATTACTCAACAATCAACAAGATTGTTCGAAACGATTAACCAAAGTGATGCTAATCATATCGGCATTGGGTTTGGGGCTGATTTTATTTTTCAAAGGCGCCTTATTACCTTTGCTTGAATTTGTGATGACATTGGCTTTTTTAACAACTGTCGTTTTCGCTTGGCTAAACTTTCGTTTAATGACCTGCGATGCGCTGCCCAAAGAACACCGTTACGGCACTAAAATGAAAATGCTGGCTTGGTTAGGTTTAGTGTATCTGGTTGGATTTTCGGGCTTATTTATCTATTGGAAATTAGCAATACAATAAACCAAACTTAGCTTGTGCTTAAGCTATACTCACTCTAGTTGTTTAGCTTACTCAACATAAGTACGCTTATTGCAGATAATCTGAACTATTACTCCATTTTCAGGTATATACCCATGTTACCTCAAGATGCTTTGTCAGGCGCAATCTCGGATAACAATGCAAGGCGTAAGCTGAGGTAATTGTTGTTCACTTTTCAAAGCTTACAACGTAGCAATGGTTTTCGAAGCAATGGTTTTCGAGCTTGCGCCCCATAGGGCAAGGCAAATAGCACCAATCTGCGTTGTTATAAAATATCGATGTAGAATAACTATACTTCAATTTTATGCCTAGCATCTTGGCACTATTTGCCTTGCTGACTTTGCATCTTGAAGTATCATGGGTATAATCCGCGTCCAATTTTTATTTAATCTCAGGTAATTAAACTTGTGATTAAAAACTGCGCAGCCGCGCCCAGAGACTTATATGATTAACAACGATATTATTCGCCGTCTACGTTTTGTATTTGACTATTCAAATGCCAAAATGATTAAAGTTTTCGCTCAAGCCAATGTTGAAGTCAGCACTGATGAAATCATTAGCTTACTGAAAAAAGAAGCTGAAGAAGGCTATAAAGCCTGTAATGACAAAGTGATGTGTCAGTTCCTAGACGGACTTATTATCGAAAAACGTGGTTTACGCCCAGGCAGTGAAGTACCAGCTCCTGTTAAAAATCTTACCAATAACTTAATCTTCAAAAAGTTGCGCATTGCGTTAGAGCTTCGTGAAGATGACATTATTGAAATTTGTGGTTTAGCTGATTTCGTTATCGGTAAGTCTGAGTTAGGTGCCTTGTTCCGTAATCCAGATCATAAGAACTACAAAACCTGTGGCGATCAGATTTTACGTAACTTCTTACACGGACTTTCAATTAAACACCGTGGTGTTGAGCTGTAATGACCCAGCTTACGTAACATGTAAATGCACAGCAATGGCTGTGCTTTTTTATGTCATTTTATCGCTCGCTCAATGTCACTTCATCCCAATAAATGGCCTGTTTAAACTCCTCGGCTAATAATTCATTAAGCTTTTCAAAACTCTTTACTGCCATTTCTTCACCTTTAACACACGACCATACAAATCGATGGCAGTTATTGTTAAATAAGTCATATTCACGATATTGATATATTGCCTGCTCCGCTCTTTGCAGTGCATGTGGTGATATTAAAGGCTGATGTAAATGATTACATGCTTGAAATATGCGTCTACCTGTCCGGTCTTGTAAAAATCGCTGTGCTGATACGGGCCTTATTAACCCGCTGCCATGAAGCTCGACTAAGTGATTATCGCCCACCCAAATACCACTATGTTCAATGACACCAAAAACAAAGCAACAAACAATGCCTCCAGGTGCAGCTTCGACGCGTACATCACTGGTATGCCAAATACTTGGGGTTAACGGGCTCGCAGACTTTTCACTAGGCACTTTGGGGGAACGCCCCATACGGCGCTCATGCTGTAGCGACTTGCGCTGCTTACGATCATCGGCAAGTAAAATTGCACCTACTGCAGCTGTACCAAGCCAGAAAAGAGGAAGAGCCATTTGCACCTCACTGTATAAAAATTGCGTACATAATCAGCATGGCATCGAATTTAACCAATATCGAGTCTCTTTCGAGTTAAATCAGCAGCTAAAGTGTTACGATTCTTTACTCATTTGCACATACTCAGCTCTATTGAGGCCTCCTATCACGTACCTAATATGAGTGGAGCTAGCATTGAGAATGAAACAAATTATAGTAAAAGCGATTCAATATTCTCAGCTCACAAACAAATAGAAAAAAAGTGTGAAATAGCTCACTTAACAGACCACAATAAATCTAACTTGTGTTAACCTTCACCGATAACAAAAAACGTCTACTATTAGACTGTAATAACCGTCTAATCATAGCTAGAAATAACAGTAATTCGACACTGATAATAAGGTTTCCAATGGACGATAATAAACGCCCTCTCTATCTTCCTTTCGCAGGTCCAGCCATCCTTGAATCTCCTCTGCTAAATAAAGGCACAGCCTTTAGTGAAGAAGAGCGCATTTACTTTAATCTTGAAGGGCTAATTCCTTGGGTTATTGAAACCATTGAAGAGCAAGCTTCTCGTGCTTATGAACAATATAAGAGTTTCAGTAACGATCTCGATAAGCATATTTACCTGCGTAATATTCAAGACACCAACGAAACCTTATTTTACCGATTAGTGCGTAACCATATCAGTGAGATGATGCCGATCATCTACACCCCAACTGTTGGTTTAGCTTGTGAGCGTTTCTCTAAAAACTATCGCCGTAACCGTGGTTTATTTATCTCTTACGACAACAAAGATCGTATTGACGATATCTTAAACAATTCAACTCGCCACAAAGTGAAGGTTATTGTGGTGACTGATGGCGAACGTATCTTAGGTCTAGGTGACCAAGGTATTGGTGGTATGGGGATCCCAATAGGTAAGCTATCTTTATACACCAGCTGTGGCGGGATCAGTCCTGCGTATTGCTTAGCGATCACCCTTGATGTGGGTACTGATAATCCAAACTTATTAGACGACCCTATGTATATGGGATCTCGCCATCCACGTATTGGCGGCGAAGAATACGCTGACTTTATCGAAGAGTTTATGCAAGCGGTGAGTCGTCGCTGGCCTGATGCATTAATCCAATTTGAGGATTTCGCTCAGAAAAATGCGATGCCATTACTTGAGCGCTATAAAGACAGATTCTGTACCTTCAACGATGATATTCAAGGTACGGCTGCTGTTACTGTTGGCTCGTTATTAGCGGCATGTAAAGCTGCTGACACTCAACTTTGTAAGCAACGCGTCGCCTTTCTAGGTGCAGGTAGTGCGGGTTGCGGTATTGCAGAAGCAATTGTTGCGCAAATGGTGGCTGAAGGCATATCTGATGAGCAAGCTCGCTCACAAGTATTTATGGTTGACCGTTGGGGCTTACTACTCGACAACATGCCTACACTGTTAGATTTCCAAAAGAAACTCGCTCAAAAAACCACTAACGTTGAGCAATGGGATGGCTTTAGCGATCATATCTCATTACTTGATGTGGTTAATAACGCTAAACCAACCGTATTGATTGGTGTTTCTGGTGCACCTGGATTATTCACTGAAGAAATCATTCGCGCCATGCACAGCCATTGCGAACGCCCGATTGTATTCCCACTATCTAATCCAACGAGTCGAGTTGAAGCAACACCGAAAGATGTGCTGCACTGGACATCTGGCCAAGCCCTTGTTGCAACAGGTAGTCCGTTTGAGCCTGTGGTTATTGACGGTGAGTCTTACGAAATAGCTCAATGTAACAACAGCTTTATCTTCCCAGGTATCGGCCTAGGTGTATTAGCCAGTGGCGCGACTCGCGTATCTGATGAGATGCTAATGGCGTCAAGCCGAGCATTATCAGAATGTTCTCCATTAGGGAAAAATGGCACAGGGTCTTTACTGCCTGCACTTGAAGACATTCAAGAAGTCAGCAAGTACATTGCCTTTGCTGTGGCGAAAAAAGCAATAGAACAAGAATTAGCACTACCTTGTCCAGATGATCTTCTGACTCAGAAGATCGACAGTAACTTCTGGGAACCTGAATATCGTCGTTATAGAAGAACTTCTTTCTAAGGATAATTGACATGAAAAAGCCTAGCAATTGCTAGGCTTTTTCTTTATGCCAACACTCAGTCTGCCAACGTTATATCACAACTCTCGATTCTAAATATTTTGCTAAAGTGGCATAATCATTAACATAGAGCTTGCCACGCACTAACTCAATCATATCCTTTTGAGCCAGTTTATTGAGAACTTCGTTTACTCTCGGGCGACTAACATTAGCGATTTCGCTTAATTGTTGTTGAGTAATTTTGATTTCAATTCTCGGTAGATTAGTGCTTTTTTTACTTCTGACTAACTCAAGTAAGAAATGGGCTATGCGCTCTTCAATACCATAGAATGACAGATGCATGCCCTGAAGTATTTTAGGACTGTTCGTGCGCATAATACTGTAGAGTAGCTTGTAAACTTCAGGATTAACTTTTGCCAGCTCGTTGAGACCTTTTTTCGGAAAGAACAAACTTTTAATCGGCTCAAGTTCACAAGTATAAAGATTGATCTTGGGATAAACCTCAATTGCGACGGCACCCACCCACATTTCTTTACCAAAAATGAAGCTCGCTAACGGTCGATTATCGATACTGGTGGTTGCAAATGTTCCAAGTCCTTGAACACAATAATAGATACCGCGCTGCTGATCGCCATCGATGAGAGTTGAATATTTTTCGATCCCATCAATTTCAATAGCCAAATCCATAATTTCAGACTTAGTGTTGTCACTTAACTCACAAGGCCAATGGATTTGATTACTTAACACAAAAGACATTTACACTCCCCAAAACGATGCCAACCGGTTTTTAAGCCGACATCACTTGTTTAAAACTATTTAACAGCGAACGATCTGTTCGTGCTTTCTTTAATTTTCTAATACTTTCTTTTAGTGATTGCTCTGCTAAACGACCGAATACACCGTCGTACTCCTTCTCATCAATTGCTTCATCTGAGTCTGCATCATCTGCAATTTCTTGAGCTACACGGCTTAATTGCATCCACGCATTGGCAATATAAAAACCATGAAACTCTGCTTGAGGCATTAGCTTTTGCGCACTGGCCGGCATTGCTTGCCAGCTTTTGAGGAATAACCCAGCATTATCTTCAATTAGCTCTTTAAATAAGCCTTCGTAAGCTTCAAGTAATGTCTCTGGTAATTTATCCATTGGCAGTACTTTATTAGCAACATTGAAAGACACTTGCTTTGCTACTGCTTTATATTCTTCAGTCAGATGACTCATTTTGATTCTCTCTGTTTTTAAAAGTATTAAAGGACTTTAAGCGCAATCTAATGGTTAAACCCACTGTGCGTATTAATTAAAGGCGCTTACCTTAATGCCTTCACTCTAATCAGTAAAGTAACATTGTCTAAGCAAGTTAACTCTCAGAGATCATAGCCTAAGCTAACCATACTGTAGGCTTCAAAATAACCGACAAAAGCTCAGTTATTTCTCAAGGTGAATGAAGTGCTAGCTGTTTAATAATAGTCAAAAATACTGTTTAAACTTAGTCAAAATAACTGTTTAAGCTTAACCAAAATAATGACATAAGTGATAAATAGATAAGCAGGTTTCAGTTACCTTTGAATCTATCCAAGGCAGTAAAACAGAAACAGGCATTTTAGAATCAAAACTTGAGGCCTATTAAATGCACAAAATAGATTTCACATATGAAGAAGTGCACGGATTGAAGAATATCAAGCGACTATACAGCTGACTAGCACATTAACTTTCATTCATTTAGAATTAACACTTGTATCGAAGTTATTATTATTTAAGTAACATCAACCCATTAAATTAATTAAAATAATCAATCATTTTTTTACATAAAACTTACCGATTCGCTTTAATTGAACAAACGAAATTATATGTCATAATAATGTCAGACAAATAAATCCACATGAGACATATTCGATTAAAACCCTGCAGCAGTTTGTATTAACTATTATATTGGCGATTGCTGTTTTTACGGCTTCAGCCACGACAAACGACAATAATAGTCACCAAACGAACCAACAAAGAATCGATCAATTATTTGATATATTCAATGAAGGTGAAGAAAGTGATCTTAAAAAGCTTGCTACTTATTTAGCCGAGTTAGAAGACCTCATTCCAGAAGAAGATACCAAACAAAGAGCACTACTTATTCCATTGCAATGTTGGTATCACCCTTCAGAAACGTCAGAAGAATTTAAGCAAGCAATTAAGCACGCTGAAGACCTGATGAAGCTCCATGAAAAAAGTCATCCATCAGCACTTCATGCAGACTTATTACTTTGCCGCGCATCGCACTACCAATACTCCGGAAATCCCCAACAAGCCAAATTAGATTACGATGCAGCAATTCAAGAAGCCTACCAAATAGAAAATTTGCGCTTAATTGCTGATGGAAGAAGCATGCGAGGCGCTATGCTCTCCTATGAGGGAGATTATACTGGCGCGCTTGAAGATCTAATCCCTGCGCAATCTATGTATGAACAGCTCAAGCTAGATTACTGGGCAAGAGTCAATCTAAGTGAAATCGCCAATAGTTTTCGACGCTTTGGCGACCCGCAAATGGCGTTAAATTATCAACAGAAACTTGAGCAAGCGTATCTTGAAAATAACCAAGAGTTGGATGCCATAGACGTTAATACTCAAATTGCCTATTCCTATGAAGAATTAGGCAATAACGAAATGGCACTTGAGCGATTCCAAAAGAGTTACCATTTTTGGCAAGAACAAGATAAACCGATACCAGCAGCAGGCGCAGCTGTTGACATTGCCGGTATTCAATTGAAATTAGGCCAAGTGGATGCAGCAATTGAGACTTTAAATGAAGCTGAAAAAACAATCACCAAAGAATTCGATGGTTTGTTTAGCTTTATGAAGCTGTTTAGAGCGCAAGCAGCATTGCTCAAACAGAAACCCAATGAAGCGTTAGATTACGTTCAAGAAGCTGAGTCATCGTTTTACGTGAGCAATAATGAACGTGGCTTAAGTCAAGTTTTCACCCTTAGAAACGAAATATTCTTATTCTTAGAAGATTACCAGTCTGCTCATAGTGCGCTAACAGATTACCTAACCTTGCATCATAAGCTGGATCAGAAAAGTCTAACTAGCCGTAACAGTGAAATGCGAGCTAGGTTCAACACCGATAAAATTGAGTCGGAGAATCAGACATTACAAGCGTTACAGCGAATTAAAGAGCAAGAATTAAAAGCATTAGAAAAGAACAAAGAATTACAGCAAGTGATTATCTTTCTAGTCGCGATTATATTGCTCATCATGACCTTATACGCTGCCAAACAAGTCAAAAGAAAGCAGTTATTCAAAAGCCTAGCACTTACTGATGAGTTGACGCAATTAGCCAATCGTCGTCACACTTATAACTTGGCAAAGAGTTATATTGAACAAGCACGCAAAGATAATACAAGTTTTTCATTAATTTCATTCGATGCGGATCATTTTAAGAAAGTAAACGATACCTTAGGCCACGATATTGGCGACAAGGTGCTGGTACAACTTGCAGAAGAATCACGTAAATTAATGCGTAAGTCAGATACAGTGGGTCGTGTAGGCGGTGAAGAGTTTTTAATTTTATTGCCCGGTGCCAATGAGCAGCAAGCGCAGGAAATCGCCGAGAGATTAGTCAGTAAAATAGCCAATGCTGATTGGCAAGAAATAGCTCCAGAGCTTAAACAAACCATTAGTGCTGGTGTTAGCCAGTTTGCTAATGACAGTCATTTAGAAGCATTGCTATTACGTGTCGATAATGCCCTTTATCAAGCAAAGTCTGCCGGAAGAAACTGTGTTAAGACGGTATAAATAACCTTGCAAAAACGAACCTATTGCTACGATGAATATAGCTACCTCATACGGACATTTTTGTTTGTATTAGTGCTTATAGGGCAAATACCTTTAAATGCCTCAGCTAATACGATACAGAACCTTGCAGCCGATGAATTATTCAGTCAATTTGATAGCGATCAATTGACGGGCTCCTTATATGTAGGCGAAAAATTATTAGAGCTTAAAGCCCTTATAGCAACAGACGACGTTGCCCGATTACAAAAGTTGAAAACCCTTACATGCCCTCGAATTCCATCAAATGATATTGATAAGTTACAAGCCTTTGCTGATGAGTATTCAGACATTGAGCAACAAACATTTTATGCTCCATCCACACCAATACTATTAAGTTTGTGCCGTTCAAGAGCGCTGATGTATTTAGGTGAACTGCAACAAGCAAATCATATAAACCAACAAGCCCTGTCGGATGCTCAAACACTAAAAGATGCCAAGTTAATAGCTGATGCTTATTTTGCCATTGGACAATTAAGCTTATTTGAAAACCAGTTTTTAAGTGCAATCGACAGTATGTCGCTGTCTTTTGAGCTTTACCAAACACTTGGTTACTTGAATGCTGCCAATATCAATATTATCTCTCTGGCGAGCGCCTATCGTCGTTTGGGAGATAATAAAAAAGCCATATATTATTATCGTATTGTTGAAAAGTATTTCACTGAAAACAACCAGCCCAATTTATTAGCTATCATCGAACAATCAATGGCTTATATCAAGTTAGATAATGGCGAGTATCAAGAGTCGCTAGATTATTTCGAAAAAATATATGCTGTTGCTCTCAAGGGTAACCGGCCAGTTTACGTAGCTGAAATGGCTGTCGATATGTCAGCTCCTTTAATCAAGTTAAACCGATTAGACGAAGCTGAGAAATGGCTAGACCAAGCTCAACCTTTAATGACCCCTAACAATTATTCTCATTTTGGCTATATGCACAGTTACTATTTAGAGTTACGTATACGCCAACAAAGATTTGAAGAAGCCGTTAATCACTTTAACCAAGCTAAACAAAACTTTGATAAATATAATAATAAGAAAGGCTTAACTATTATTTACCCTTTAATTGCCGAGCTATTCGCACTAAAAGGTGATTATGAAACGGCTAACCATTGGCACCATGAGTTTTTAATCATTCATAATCAAATGGATGAAGCCGCACAGGCAACTTTTAATTCAGAAATGCGTATAAGGTTTGACTCTAAACAGTTAGAAGAACAGCAAAAGCAGTTGATTGAGTATCAAGCGATGAAAGTCGCTCAACTAAATGCCCTATCGACAAAGCAGCGTTTGCAGTATATTGCGATTGTATTAACCTTTATTCTGGTGGTAATCCTTACCATTTTCTTTATTAAATTGATAAAAAAATCAATCCAATACAAGCAACTCGCTTTAACTGACCCGTTAACAAACGTCCCTAACAGGCTCTTCGCTTATAAGGTCGCTAAAGACCTATTTAATAAGCATGGTAACTTCTCAGTATTATTGATTGATGTTGATCATTTTAAGCTGGTTAATGATAAATTTGGACATGATGTTGGTGATATAGCACTGCAATTAATTGCACAAAGTATTAGTGAAATATGTCGAAAAGAGGACACGCTAGCGCGTATTGGTGGTGAAGAGTTCTTAGTCATTATGCCTAAAGCTGTAGCTGACGATGCAGTCAGTTTAGCTCGCAGAATCAATCAACAAGTCAAAGAAATTAATACCGAAGATTTACCGCTGACAGATAACTTCACTGTCAGTATTGGTATTGCAACAGTCACCAATGAAAAGGCAATATCTCCCCTACTTAAAAAAGCAGACATTGCACTTTACCTCGCTAAAAATGCGGGAAGAGATGGTTATATTGATTACCAACAAACGCGCCAAGATGACTCCACTTTGCTCGCGACTGAGCAGGAGAGTCACTGATGAAATCGTATATCAGCGCAAAACTTATCAGCAAAGTCCTGCAACCATGTTTAACGGCATTGATATTACTCTCCTTGCCAACACATGCGACCTCGTTACCCCCCATTTCTTTGCAAGGAGCATCTTTACAAGAAGCACCTTTACAAGAAACATCCGCACAAGAAGCATCATTAAAAGAAGTCGCATCAGAAGAGTTGCCTCAAGCCTTCGACAACCCTGAGTTTGAGCAAATATTTGCACAAATTGATAATGGCGATATAAATGATGAGCGCTACCCCATTCTTATCGAGAAAATGGCGTCATTAATTGCTGAAGGTGATATTGAGCGCACATACCGTTTATTACCTAAACAGTGTATGGCCTATAACTTTTTAGAACAGCAACAAAACCAGAATGCGACAGAGTTCCTTGCTAATGCATTTACCCGCTACTCCGAGATGCCAGCAGCCATTTACATCGAGCTCAAACTTTGTGAAGCCACACTACTTCGCTATCGAGGCGAAATCACTGAAGCTAACACTATGATTCAAAAAGCACTTGTTGATGCCGAGAAAATTCAACATCAGCGCCTCATTGCTGATGCCTACTCAATGTTAGGCCAAATAGCTTCATATACCGGTGACTTTGCTTTTGCATTAAAGAATTTATTACAAGCCTTTGAGCGCTATCAGCAGCTGGAGCTCATCACCTTAGAACGTTTAGGTTTATTAGATTTAGCCATCACTTACCGCAGACTTGGCGAAACAGAAACGGCGCTTAAATATTACTCAGAGCTTGAACTTGCTTTCAGCCAAAGCGATCAAATAGCCTTAGTCATGTTAGTGAAAAATGATATGGCCTATGCATTTGAGGATATAAATGAATATCAAAAAGCGGCTGACTATTACTTAGCTATTTTTAATTATTACCAAGAGGTACATACTGACCCCACCTTTGTAGCTCGTGTTGCAGTAGACATGTCTTCAGCCTTAATACAGCTTGGACAGTATCAAAAAGCCCTTGATTACTTAGATGAATTTGAACCAATAATTAGCCCGTCAGTCGATACGCATTACAGCTTTTTACACCTCTATAAAGCACAAGCTAAGCATGGATTAGGCTTAACAGAAGAAGCCTTAATTCACCTTGAAAAAGCGACCGCTGGATTTAGTAAAAACCACAATAAACGTGGTCATGAAATGCTACTCAAGCTCAAAGTAGAAATTTATGAATCCTTACAACAATGGCAAGATGCTTATGAAGCTCAACTTGAGCTATATGACATTCACCTTATTTTAGATAAAGCGTTAGAAAACCAAGCCAGTACTGAGATGCGGGTGAAGTTTGATAGTGAAAAAATAGAAGCTGAAAATGCCGAGTTAGTGGCATTTCATCAATTAAAAGATCAACAGCTCAGCATCCAACAGGACAACGAAAGGTTACAGATCTTGGCATTGTCACTGGGGTTTGCATCTGTTTTAACGCTGATTTTATTTAGTCTTTACTTCAACAAAAAGTCACAGCAATTAAAAGAGCTGGCGCTAACCGACTTATTGACTCAACTACCAAACCGTTTAAGTTTTTACCGTAAAGCCCAAAACGCATTTACACGCTTATCAGAAAAGCAACAGCCTTTGTCTGTGATCTCAATTGATATTGATCATTTTAAGCAAGTGAATGATCAACATGGCCATGACATTGGCGATAGAGTGTTAAAAATCGTAGCTAATATTTGTCGAAAAAAATTACCAGAGAACACCCTAGTCGGGCGTGTTGGCGGCGAAGAGTTTTTAGCATTACTCCCCAACTCTCGCTCACAAAATTCGCTTAACGTAGCCCAATCTATCGTGGATGAAGTCAACCTTTTCGAGTTTAGCAATTTCAGCGAAAACTTAACGGTTACCATCAGCGCTGGGGTGGCAACATTTAAAGATGAAGCAAGCCTAACTGAGTTAATTAAGAAATCAGACTTAGCGTTATACCGAGCTAAAAATCAAGGTCGTAACCAAGTGGTTTACTTTCATGATGATGCTTAAGGCGTTAACGAGTATAATTATGCTTGGAAACTCTAAAGAATTGTAACAGCCAAACATGCCAGACTCTAAATCTAATATTCAAGCTCCTGCTACAAACTCAATAACTGATTCAAGTTCGAGTTTAAGCCGTGATATGACATCCAAAGAAATGTCAGACTTATCGCGTCAAATTAAACAGTGGGCACTAGAGTTAGGCTTTTCACAGTTAGGTATTACAGATACCGATCTTACCGCTGAAGAGCCCAAACTTCAGCAATGGCTCGATAATGATTATCACGGTGAAATGAGCTACATGGCGAATCACGGCATGATGCGTGCGCGCCCCCATGAGCTTCATCCTGGTACGGTACGAGTGTTAAGTGCCAGAATGGACTATTTGCCACCACAGGCTGGTTTTGCCACCAATCTAGCCGATCCTAACTTAGGTTATATTTCCCGTTATGCTGGCGGACGTGACTATCATAAGTTAATTCGCAAGCAACTTAAGAAACTTGGCGATAAAATCGTCGAGCATTGTGACTCTATTGGTATCACAGGTGTTGATTTTCGCCCTTTCGTAGATTCCGCTCCAGTCCTTGAAAGACCACTCGCAGAAAAAGCAGGATTAGGCTGGACGGGTAAACACTCACTTTTATTAAATCCAGATGCTGGTAGTTGGTTCTTTTTAGGTGAGGTGTTAATTAACATTCCATTGCCGATTGATATCCCCATTACCCAGAGCTGTAATACATGTGTTGCCTGTATAAAATCATGCCCAACTAACGCAATACTTGAAGACAATGTCGTTGATGGCCGTCGCTGTATTTCCTATTTAACGATTGAGCTGCAAGGGGCTATTCCTGTTGAGTTTCGCCAAGCAATTGGTAACCGAATTTATGGCTGTGATGATTGCCAATTAGTGTGTCCAATCAATACTAAAGCCCCGTTAACAGAGCAAACAGACTTTCATACCCGCAGCCAACTGATTCAACCTGAGTTATTAACGCTATTCTCTTGGAATGAAAAACAATTCCTATCACTCACTGAAGGTAGTCCTATCAGACGAATTGGACATAAAAACTGGCTAAGAAATATCGCAGTGGCATTAGGAAATGCACCATTTAGTGAACAAATTATTCTAGCGCTGCAATCTAAAAAAGCCTCCGATGAAGTGGATGAAATGGTTTCGGAGCATATAGATTGGGCGATCAGCCAGCAGCAAGCGCACACTGAATTTCTCAGCCGTAAAACTCTACGAGTGGTCAGAGCAATTGAGAAAGGGTTACCAAGAGACGCATAGTTCTTTTTTAGCTCAAGTTGATAGGTTGGTTTATATCAATAGCACTGCAAGTTAGTAGCAATAACACTGCGAGTTAGTCGCTATAGCACTGCGACTATGTAGGTTTAGTTCAGCTGTATTCTTTAAACAAAAATGCAGCTGAAGATCCCTTTAGCTGCATTTTGATTATATAAGTTATTAGGGTAGATATTATCGACGCACGATTTATCTTACTCGCTTTTAGCACACTAACTTTTAAAGCATTAACTTATAAAGCATTAACTTTTAGAGAACTAGCTTTGATCTAACGTAAAGCCCACTTTAATGGTTACTTGCCAATGAGCAATCAAGCCTTCCTCTAAATGCCCTCTCGTCTCAACCACTTGAAACCAGCGCATATGCTTTATTGATTTGTTGGCTGCTGCGATCGCATTTTTGATCGCATCATCTGAGCTAATAGGTGAAGATCCTGTCAATTCAATTAGTTTGTAGGTATGGCTCATTGTTACTCCGTCAGTATTTGTAAAACATTTATTGAGTATAGATAAGCTTCAAAAATCTGCGTAACTTCAACACAATGAATCAATACAACTCACGTAGAGCTCCACCTCACTCTGCTCTATAAGCGTCCTTAGTGCCCTAAGCAAAAGAATTTAATGCCGTTCTTTAATCCAGTTCTTTAATACAGCGCTTTAATGAAATGCTTTAATGCTACTTTGCGACCCAAAACCTCAGCGAATTGATGGTTTAACTCTCTGACTTCCCTATCTAAATTGTTCCATATTTGCTCAGCTGCCACTTTTTCATCCGTTTTATCTATTAAAGTGATCATTAGTTCAACAACTGCGATATTTGGTGAATGGATATCATAAAAGGTAAATAATTTCTCCTGACAGCTCCCCCTTCACTCATATATTACCTTTATTGTCCTTCGTATGATGAAAGGCCTAAGCTTGTAATTTCTATATCAAAACAAGCCACCAATTAACATTTGTAGTACATTTCTGTAAATTAATTACACAGGCGTCTGGACGTCTAGAAGTTTATTGTGTTACTCTGCGTTTAAGCAATCGAATAGATTTCACCCGAAAGTTGAACAAAATTCATGTGAGGATAATATGATAGAGCTGAGACACCTTCGTACTCTAATGGCGCTTAAAGAAAGTGGTAGCCTAGCTGGTGCCGCCAAAAAACGTTTCGTGACTCAATCAGCGTTATCACATCAGATTAAAGAATTAGAAACCCGCATAAATTCGGCTATTTTTATTCGAAAAAGTAAACCTCTGTCTTTCACCCAAGAAGGCGCGAGACTGTTAAATCTTGCTGAAGAAATCTTACCTAAAGTGATGGTCACTGAATCGGATCTCAAAAAAGGCTTAGATGCAGAATCACAATCATTAAAATTAGGCATTGAATGTCACAGTTGCTTTCGCTGGTTAATGCCTGTTACAGAAGCATTTAAACAACTTGCTCCTGATGGCAGAATTGACCTTTCAAGTCGCCACTTATTTGATTCATTAAATGCATTAGAAATGGGTGAATTGGACATAGTACTGACATCAGATCCTGTGCCTGGGCATGCTTTAGCGTATCAACACCTATTCGATTTTGAAGTTAAGCTGGTTGTGGCCAATGACAACCCGCTTGCCAAAGAAGCATTTATCAAACCTGAGCAACTAGCAAAGCAAACACTGATTTCATACCCTGTGCCGTTACAGCGTTTAGATATCTATAAGCACTTTTTAGAACCTGCTGGTGTTGAAGCTGGTGAGCAAAAACAATGTGATTTAACTGCAATGTTATTACAACGAGTAGCATGTAATGATGGCATAGCAGCATTACCTAGCTGGTCAATAAATGAAAGTCACGGCTTAAATTTATCATCAGTAAAACTCGGCGCAGAAGGGCTGAAACGGCCGCTATTTGCTGCATACCGTCGTAATGCTGCAAACACTAACTTAATACAGAAGTGGTTAACCTTAGTGGCCGCTGAAGGACTAAAACTCCAAAGCTTAAGTCAGCAACACTAATCTAAACAGTATTCATCTAACTGCATTTAAATGAATACCGTTTAAAAGACTGCAGTTTGCATGTTATAGACATAAAAAATGCCACTTATTAAGTGGCATTTTTGTATTTAAGCTAATCATTTCCGTTTAATAAACTCTACTCACATTCAGCAAGTGGATTTATCAGTACGTTGCGCTTTGCTAGCACATGCCTTAACACCATGCCTGCAGAGTTAGGATTATCTGTTTGATTAATATTGTGAGCGACCATAAACTCATTACGTAGGTCGTCATCTAACCCTAACGCTTCAAAGGCCTCAATGGATAAGCTTTGCTGCTGAGTATCAATCAAGTTTTTAATCACTTGCAGAGCAATGGCTTTTTCCGACGCCGCATTTAAAAACGCAAAAGCACTTAGGGTTATCACTTGCCCGAACACACTAAACAAAGCTAGCGTTTGCACCTCGTCAGCATCAATATCAATCGGTTGATCACTCTCTTCAATATCTCGAAGATGCTGAACAGCATCAACTGCAATATTTTCAGTTAAGGTCCAGTAACCTTTAACCAATTTGCTGTAAGGCTCTTTCAACTCATCTAAACGCTCTTTTAAGTAAAATGAAAAAGCATAACGATAAATATTTACTTGGCCTAAACGGATTAGCGCATCTTTAATACTGCGGTTTTTGGTCGAAATAATACCACCAGCTTGAGCGGTATTGCTGCGCCATAACAAATGCGCAGCCAAAGCGGGATCACTTGAAACAATATCGATTAAAACCCGAATATCAGCTTCGTTAATGAGTGCTTTCTTTAAAGGGATCAAAATACCACGACGACCAATTACTTGCTCTTCGTTACCGATAATGGCTTTGACTTGAGTTAGCACCTGTTGCTCAAGGTAGGTCATATTGTACAGCTTCCCTTTTATGATTTTTATATCTCTAGTAGGGAATTTATCCACATAAGCGGCACTAAGGTCAAGTAATTAATCTGTAATCAAACAAAAAGCCGACAAGCAATTTGTCGGCTTTTGTTTTTTAGTCATTTTCACTGCTATGCAAGTGGAACATTGCACACAAAATCGTCAATCATTAAAAGCGGTAACCTGCAGTTAAACGAATTGAGCGGCCATTACCTGAATAATATCCATTGCCCCAAGCTGAGTAATAACCTGCGCTAACATATTCTTCATCTAACAAGTTGTCTGCGCGCAAGCTTGCTGACCAGTTATCACGAGTATAATTAAGGGCTAAGTTTGCCAGTACATAGCTAGATAATTTTGGATCGACATTCGCATTATCACCTTCGATGAATCGCTCACCGGTGTATATGCCTTCAACAAAAACCTGCCACTGTGAAGCAATATCATAACTTAAGTGCGCACGACCATTATGTTTCGCTACCCAAGATAATGCTTTCCCTTCATTTTCTCCTTCAGTGAACTCTGCATCAATGTACTCGTATGACGCACCTAACAGCCAATCAGCCGACAACTGAATGTCATAGCTAGTGTTGATACCATATCGGCGTGATGCATCTGCATTAACGTTAGCACCGCCCCCTTGTGGGCCGTCAGTGCGACCAGCGTCATAAACAATTTCATCTTCCAAATCTAAACGGTACGCGTTTAATTTGAATGCTTGCGATGTCGTTGTCCAGTCCCAACCAGCTTCATAAGAGCGGCCTGTTTGTGGATCTAAACCAAGTGTTGTAACTGGGGTGTAAGCTTGCTCGTCTACTTTAGCGAAACGGAAGTTATCATTAGCGCGGATGTAGAAGCGGTTTTCAATACTTGGGCGATAGTTTAAACCTAACTCAAATGCATGGGCATCGTTATCAAGCTCAACCCCATTTGGGTAAAGTGTTTGATCGGTTAAATCATCGGTGACTTCACTGTAGCGGCCACCCACGACATAAGATAAGGTTTTAGTTAATGGCACTGAAGCTTGGGCGTAAATACTCGCCATCTTTTGTTCATTATTTCTTTGGGTATAGGCCAAATCGAAATCAGCCTCGCCTACACTTAAATCAATACCTGCAACAATATCTAAATCGCCTTGTTCAAGTTGATAGTTAGCGGTAGCTTTTGGCGAGAAACTTAATAGGTTGCGTTCAATGCGGCCTGCGCTGCCCCATAAAAAGTTAGTCGTTAACGTGTCTGAATAGGTTAAATCAGCGGCTAATGCCCACTGTTGATTTAACTGATACTCATAACCACTGCGAAGCGCTGTGGTCATTTCATGAGTATATTCACCTTCAGTAAAAGGTGCGGCCTGGGTTGGGTCTTGTTCAAACTGTTCAAGTGTTAACGCACCAGGTGCTTGGCGGTTATCATCAAAGTAGTTTGCTTCAACAAAAAATTGCTGCTTATCTGACTGATACTGTAAGCGTCCCAGCACTGAGCCAGTTTCACTTTCATTATTGTCACGGTAGTTGTCACTTTGGTTATAGCTCGCCGCTAAGTAATAACGCCATGCATCATTAATCGCTCCTGAGATATCACCTTTGGCTTCATAAGTATCAAAGCTGCCACCACTGAGTGCAAAACCGCCGCCAGTCCCATTAGGCGCCTTGGTAATGATATTAATCACACCGCCAACAGCTTGGTCACCATAAAGTACCCCTGCAGAACCATATAACACTTCTACACGTTCTACCTGGTTTAATGGCACCGCATTGATGCTTGGGGCTGAGATATCGATATTGTTTAAACGACGGCCATCAATCAAGATTAATGTATTGCTGGCAGCTTGTGATGCAGTAAAGCCGCGCATGGCGAAAGTTGTTCCTGAATTATTATCAGAAACTTGAATCCCCGCCTGACTGCGAAGTAAGTCAGTTAAACTTACTGCCCCGCTCATTTCGATATCGATTTGGTCGATAACATTAACATTGGCAGCAATATTTAATGGATTAGCTTCACTACGACCAATAACCACAATGGTTTCAGTATCTGCGCCAATGGCAACAGAGTCAGTCGTTGATGAAGTATTAGCAGTTTCAGCAGTTGCGCTTGAAACAAAAGAGACAGCAGAAACGCTTAAAATAAGGCTAAGTGCTGTTGCGATTTTAGTTGGATTAGTACCCATTTACCTTTAACTCCTAAAAGGAAAAATGGGGCATGGTTGCCGCAGCAAAGAACTTCCTGCAATAAAAAACCTTAATACGGTTTGTTTATCACAATGATGAAGAGAGGCTACATTCTGAGATCTGCCCACCGAAATCTCAAAATCATCTTTTGGGCCGGTCTCCGGACTCAGGTTGATGCCATAAACATGACAAACGAAGCTGAATTTTTAACGCTTCTTTATGCTGGTTAATATCAACATATCGAGTGCGCACTCAGTTCTCACCATTACCGTTGCGGGGGCAGCACTAGATTTTCACTAGTTTCCCGATTATCTCGTGACAATTCATCAAATAGACAAATTCCCACAAGCACCACAAAAGATTGACTATATTTTTCATTGTTACGATTGCGATAGCGCAAGTCCATATAACAATTGGCGTCATTATAACTGGTTAACGGCACATTTTAATATAAAGAATAAGGATCATTCATATTATTCAACTCTTAGTTATAAGGCTTGAATAATATGAACAAAGCGAAATGGGATTTTTGCGGTCTAAAAATCTAACGCTGAAATTTAAGTTGCAGCATTTTAGAAATGAAATCACGATGATTGGAACCATTCAGTGGTGGGTTTGACTCACTAAACACTTCGCCTCTCATCGACTTATGAATTAAATACAAATCTTCGGTATCTTTAAGTACTGCGTAATAGCCAATTTCACCCTGACGAGTTCTGGAAGTACCACCGCCATACAAGTTTTTCATATTAGTACAGCCAATGATGCCGTGGTAAGCCTCTTTGCCACCAATTTGCGTCATACCAAGTTTTTCGTATGTCACACTTCCTTGGCAGGCTTGTTGATATGTACCGGCAAATCTATCCAGAAATTGAGTGCTATCAATATTTGCAGCTAATCCTTCAAACCCTTGAATACAAAATAGCGCAGACCAATCATTAAGGGTTTCACCAGCAGGAACAAACTCGGCTTTGTACATGGTGCCTTGTTCAGAATTAAAGGCCATTTTCCAACCAACTGGCAGCTCAAAGGACACTTTATTAGAAAATATGGATAACTGTTTCTGTTCTGAACCACCATCTGCGTCAGAGTTTGCAGTAATAGTGTGGATATGAGGTGGTGGCTCTGTGGCCACTACATTATATGAAGGGCTCAATAACAACAGCCCCCCAGATATTATTAGGGTAGCGCTAGCTTTCATACCGAAATCATCCTTGGTATTGGTGCTGAAAGGTAAACTTAGTTAATTCAAACAGAAATACAGCAACTATGTCACCAAAATGTTGTATTACTGTATTATTTTAACTGTTAATCTTCAAGCTCATCCGCTGAATCAGTCAGATCTATTTCACTTTGTTCATCAGTTAGCGCTTCAGCAGCAATGGCGTCAGCGATAGATTTAGCTTTAATTTTCTTTTCAGTTTTACGCTTGTTACGCTCAACTTGAGTGGTCATAAATGCCGTTAGCTCTTTTTGACCCCATGCAACAGCTTCATCTTCTGTCGCAAAACCATCATGACTTTTTGACACTATGGTTTTAGTCGCACTCATACGACGAGTGATTTCTGCTTTAAAAGTATCGCCAACTGCTAACACTCTGAAATCGTACTTCTTACTTTTGCTCATTATTCGGTTTTTCCTAGCTATACTCAGCTTAAATTCAGGTCGCGCAGTGTACGCGAACATTGTCTATTTAGCACTCACTTTTGAGCACTGTTTAATATAAAAATAATGCTACTACTTAACTAATTGGTTCGAGCCAACAATCATCATTTCACATTTCTGGCAATCAAAGACCAGTTTCAATCTATCTTTACCAATATCTAACACCATAGGGTCAGCTTTAATGCCTTCAACTTCTTTTGGACATAAGTTAAAGCTGTAGCGTAAACAGTGTTTTGTCACCATTAATGGTGCATCAGTTAATACTTGGTTTTTCTCGTAAGTATCTTCCATTTGAATGACGCCATGCTGCTCGTAAAACTCACGAGACTTATCATTAGCCACGTTAGATAAAAAACTTAAATACTTCTGCGGGAAGCGTGCTTCTTTATCATGCTCACCTCTGAGAGGGCGTTGATAACCGTTTATACGCGCCTCATCAAATGCTGCAATCGCATCGCGTCTTAATCCATTGATAACTGAAGCGGGTAAAAACCAGCGGTTAGCACAGTTTACCTGAAGCTGATTTAAGCTGTAATCACTGTTCCCCAGTTTAGCTAACTGAGTCCGTAAGTTAGCATCAGCCTTGGCATAATCTTTAGCTGGCTCTTTTGCCCATTCAAGTTCAACCGTCACCGAATGTTGGTGCTTATCTGAAACTGTAAGCGAAATCCCCGTCTCGGTGTCATCTAAGATCATATCCACCATAATTTTACGAGTAGCAGAGTCTTTTGATAACAAGGCATCAAACTGGTGATCAAAGTTTCTGAAAAGCTCAACACCCACTTTAAGATCTTTACTAACATCAGTTAAAAACAAGGTATTCCCATCGGCGCGGTTTACCCGCAAACCTTTGGTTTTGTTATCTGATAAACGTTGCTTTTGGTACCCATCAATAAAGAAACACAAACCATCACCATTATTAAACTCAATGGTTTTACCGGCTTTTGCACTGTCGACCTTAATGAAGTCGCGGCCAACACCCACAATGGTACCGACCTTTTCACCAATGTATTTAGGCGAACTAAAGTGCTCAATCAATGCGGTGCGCTGATTGATAAAATAATCTGTTTTACCACGGTTAAAGCTTTTTTCAGGATCAGGGGTGAACGTGAACTCACTACGACCATGGGACATAGACTCTAGATCGCTGCGGCGATCAATAATCGCATCAAGCTGCTGACGGTAATGTGCTGTGACATTTTTAAGGTAGCTAATGTCTTTTAAGCGACCTTCGATTTTAAATGATGTCACGCCTGCATCTATCAAGGCTTCTAGATTTTCAGTTTGGTTATTATCTTTAAGCGATAATAAATGTTCATTTTCAGCTAATACTTCACCATCACGGGTTGAAAGATCGCATGGTAAACGACACATTTGCGAACATTCACCGCGGTTCGCACTGCGATTTGAAAAAGCATGGCTAATATTACATAAGCCGCTGTAGCTCACGCATAAAGCACCATGAACAAAATATTCCAACTTAAGCTTGGTGGTGTCGGCAATTTGCTTAATCTGTGGCAAGTTTAACTCGCGAGCTAGCACGACTTGTGAAAAACCCACTTGCTCTAAAAAGACCGCTTTTTCAGGTGTGCGATTATCCATTTGGGTACTGGCATGCATAGCAATGGGCGGTAAATCCAATTGCAATAAGCCCATATCTTGAATAATCAGCGCATCAACACCCGCCTCATACAAAGACCAAATTAAGCTTTGTGCTTGCTCAATTTCGTCATCCATTAAAATTGTATTTAATGCAACAAAGACTTGAGCGTGATATTTATGAGCAAATTCTGCTAGCCGTGCAATATCTTCAACACTGTTACCCGCATTATGGCGTGCACCAAAAGCTGGACCACCAATGTAAACCGCATCAGCACCATGACGAATGGCTTCGATACCATAGTCAGCATTTTTTGCAGGTGCGAGTAGCTCTAACTGTTTCTTTTCAGTCGGCTTACTTGGGCTTGGTGTCGGCGAAAATATTTCTACAGAGCTCATAATGAATGTTTATCTTTTTCTAGGTAATAAAAAATGCATCAAGATAGTAGCTAAACACGGACTAAATTCACGTGTATGTCACTATCATTGACGCACTGTTCAGCTTGCTAGTTTAGCAAAAAATAACCAGTTTCGCGGCTTTTACTTAAACAAATGCTGAATATTCTTAAAATCACTTTTACCTTCAGCGATTTCCTGCGGGTTTAATCCCGATACTTCATGTGGGAAAACCAACCACTCTTCAGACTCGTGAATGAAGTAATCAGGCTTTAAATCTACTGCGGTGTTCTTTGGTTTGTAGTAAGGGCAAGCCACACGAATATCAGTAGGGATATTCTTACGCATGAACTTTTGCAGTTTATCGATTAATGCATCAACACTACGACCTGAATCAAAGACATCATCAACAATCAATAAACCGTCATCGGCGTTGGCATTTTCAATGATGTAATGTAAGCCATGTACTTTGATTTTCTTACTTTGTTTGTCGGTACCAATGCCATAGTAAGAAGAGGTTCTGACTGCAATATGATCAGTTTCTACATTTTTAAAATCATAGAACTCTTGCACTGCAATACCAATTGGAGCGCCACCACGCCAGATACCGACAATAAATTGTGGTCTGAAGCCACTGTCATAAACCTGCGCTGCAAGTTTAAAAGAATCTTCCAGTAGCTGTTGTGCACTGATGTAATGTTTATCTGTCATTGGTTTTGGCCCCTATCATTTTTATTGCGGCGAATTTTATACCAAATAAGGATAGTTTGTCTGTGAGGAATACGGTTTATCGTCATATTTGTTAAACAAAATGAACATTGACACTGTTTCGCATATTGAACAAAAAAACATCATTGACACATTTATCCTCTGTGGCATAGTAAATTTAATGCCAATTCATAGCGAAACCAACACTATGCTTGCAGCAAATGATGCACGACTTCGTCAACAGACCGACACAGATAGATTATCTTTAAAAAGTGATAATCCACTGATATGGCCCCTTCTCACCCTACTGCAAAGTTCATGTCAGAGCTGGAAAGTCCATCATTTAGCCAGTGAACTACAGCAAAAAGGCTTAATGCATAACCTTGATCCCGAGCCAGAAAAAGACCTCTTTAAACGCAACTTCTTATTGATGAATGCCTTGTTTGAATTGCAAAGTTTGTTGTTGCCTAACCAATGGCTTCAAGTGCAAGCGATGGATATTCAAATTTTCAGAATTTTGCCTCACGATATTGCCCAGCAACAACACCATGATGCCGCATTAAAAGAGTATTATCTTGATTGGCAGCAATACGATACCTGCGCCAATGTGGTCAAAGAAATGCTCGAATCGTTCTGGTCAAGCTATCAAGAATATATCGGTGTGAATCAAGTATTAATGCACGACAATCATGCGCTAACTGTTTTTGAATTAGATGCGAATGCCAGCAATAAAGATATTCGTAGACAGTGGCGTAAACTTGCCTTAAAACTTCACCCCGATAGACCTGGTGGAGATGCAGAGCAATTTCGTCAAGTTTGTGAAGCATGGCAAACTTTACGCTCGAAAGTAGGTTAACGCCACATTTCATCTTGGGGATTATTTACAAAAAAGCCGCATCACATCACATATTTAGCCCTGAAATAATTAATCGTTTAGTTCATAATTCTTGTTAACATTAAGGCAATTAAGTATTGTCTTAATTAAGACTATTTTAAGACTTCTCGCGACCACCAGAGTGTAACGCGACACTTTTATTGAGGCTGAAATGATTAAGATTAAACATATTGCATTCACTATGGCAGTTGCGGCGTTCACATTCTCCCTAACGGGCTGTGGCAAACCTGCTGACGTAACGACAGAAGTCTCTGCAGAAAAAAATGTTGAGCAAGTTGTTGAAAAAGCAGTTGTAGTTCCATCTAGATTTGTTGAAGGTCAGCATTACACTCAAATTTCTGATGCTCCTGCATCAAGTGAGCCTAAGATTTCTGAGTACTTCTCTTTTTACTGTCATAACTGTTACAACATGGAAACCAAGTACCTGCCAGAAATTAAAGGTAACTTGAACAAAGACATTGGCTTTGAAACTAAGCACGTTGATTTTATGAACAGCGAGATTGGTACTGAAGTTATGCGCGCATTAGCTGTTATCCATGAAGTGGGTAACGAAAAAGCATTAAACGCAGCGATGTTTCAAGCGATTCAAGGCGAAGGCGGTCATCACGATCATAGCGCTCCTGGCCACAGCCATGACGAACCTGAAATCAATAACCGCGACGACATCAAAAAAGTGTTTGCAGCCAACGGTGTTGATGCTGAAACTTATGACAAAATTGCAGACAGCGAAGCAACTGATAAGAAGCTAGCACTTTGGCGTCAACAGCAAGTGATGTTCCAAGTACAAAGCGTTCCAACATTTATCGTTAACGATAAGTATGCAATCAACATGAGCGAAATGCGCACCTTAGGTGACTTGATTGATGTAATGAATTACTTAGCGTTAGAAAAGAAGTAATACATGATGTCATCAAGCTTCTAAAATATTGAAGCGCTGATAAAGAACATTAAAAAGCCCGGCTTTATTAAATTAAAGTCGGGCTTTTTGTTTGTTTCATAAATGACAATTCTAACCATATCAGTAAGTTAAGAATTTCGTACCATATCGATAATATGAAATGCTGCAAACACTATGTGTATCATTAAAAAGCCTACAAAACCTTGAGCGAACATAATGTGATACTTACGCCACATCAATGCGTCACTGGTTCCTTGAACAATAAACCAAGCAATACCAGTAATACTGACTAACGCCATCAAAATAAGGCCTATTCCTTCAACAATACTGAAAATGCCCTTGCCGCCAGAGCTTGGCAACTTGCCGTGTTTCAATTGCTTTATTTCATCAACACATTGTGAAAAGTCTAATTTAAGCCAAGGAAAGAACTGACGCCAATGACCATTGAGTAAGTTTTTCAGCAAAAACAATAAGCCAAATACTGCCGCTATCAAGCCTATATAAACGTGCAAACTGTCCCAAATACTGGCTTTAGCACGTAAACGGCTACCGATTAATATCCATGGGCTAGTCACCACTAGAAACACACTCAAGGCCACGACAATGACATGAAGTTTCTCTGATATCAGCTGAATTAATTTGGGTGAACTCTGGCTCATAATGCTCCTTACTTTACGTTCAGCGCGTTAGGAAAACGAAATTGGGTCATAAAATCAATAAAGCCAACAAGTTAATTGTTGGCCTTAAACTTATTTACGCTGACTGAATTTGCGCAACGTAGTTATCTACCTTCGCCCAATCAGTGTATTCAACTTTGGTATTTGGATCCGTTGGGCCTTTAGTGATCCACATGATGAAGCGAATGATATTGCGGTCCATTGGTCCGTAATATTGATAATCTAAATTACCACCAAATACTTCTAGTACCTTTGGTTGCCATTCACTTTGTTTTAAAAATGCCTGCATATACATATTGGTATCTGGAGTATTTTTACCTGGCTTTCTTGCTACTAAACTCACTGAAAAGAAACCATTAGCCTTGCTATCAAGCACCTCTTTGTTATCAGCAACAAACTGATAAAGCTCAGGGCGATGTTTACCATGACGAATACTGGCACCAATAAAAACTTTATCAAAGCCACTCAAGTCAGGTTTATCCTGCAATGGCGCTAATGTGACAGTATCACCTGCTGCTGTGAGCTTTTCTTCCATGTAATCGCAAATCTTGCGGGTTTGACCGTGGACAGTTGAATAGATAATTAATATGTTGCTCACGTTCACCTCGATGATAATAAAGAAAAAGCGGGTTCGATTATTTAAACCTTTGTAATACTCAGTAAGATTTTATTCAACCATGCTATTACATCTAAGCTTAATAGAAAGCGAAATATAATTACATGAATCAGATCACGGCAAATTAGCAACATCGACTATTAATAGTTAAGACTTTTGAGTGGCTCACAAAAAAGTGGATAACTCTGATGAGTTATCCACTTAATTTTTTCATAATCAGCAATTTAAAATTGCTGATTATGAAGTTGTTATTACCTGACCCACTAGCAAATTCTCCATCATGAAAATTGAACTTCACACATCAAGTAATAACTAGTTTTACCTTTTTACTTTCCGTTTTAAGCCACAATAAATTTACACTTAGATTAAAAATCCAAAAAATGTAACTATACAAACAATATATAAATCAGGAAAAACGCCTTATGTCAGTCAGTTCCCGCAAAAATCCTCAGCAGCTTTTATTGTGGATGACCTTCGTGATGTCGATGGTTTTTGCTGTCTGGCAAGCGCTTCTCAACAATTTTGTTATTGAGAAAGCCGCTTTTAGTGGTGCTGAAATAGGAATGTTACAAAGCTTGCGTGAAGTGCCAGGTTTTTTAGCTTTTACCGCTATTTTCGTTTTACTACTTATCCGTGAACAGACTTTTGCTTTAATCTCTCTCGCGGTTTTATCAATTGGTATCGCTATTACCGGCTTTTTCCCAAGTGTTTTGGGCTTATATCTCACCACTGTATTGATGTCGATTGGCTTCCATTACTTCGAAACCATCAACCAATCATTAACCTTACAATGGGTAGATAAAAAAAGTACCGCTAGCTTTCTAGGTAAAGCGCTCGCTTGGCGCTCTGCTGCTGCCCTGCTGGGCTATGGCAGTATTTGGCTCATTATGAGCTGGTTCAAACTCGACTATGTTTGGATGTACGGCATTATCGGTACGCTAGGCTTAATCGCAGTTTGTATCATGGCGATTTACTATCCAAGATTTGAAATTGCAGAACCTCAGCATAAAAAGCTCATCTTTAGACAACGTTACTGGCTTTACTATGCGCTGACATTTTTATCTGGTGCAAGAAGACAGATTTTTATGGTGTTCGCAGGTTTCATGATGGTCGAAAAATTTGGCTATTCAGTTTCGGAAATTACAGCCCTATTCTTGATAAATTACCTGGTGAATTTGTTTTTTGCTCCTGCCATTGGCCGCTTTATTGGCCGTATTGGCGAGCGAAATGCTTTAGTAATTGAATACGTCGGACTAATCATTGTCTTTGCTAGCTACGCAGTGGTAGAACACGCTGAAGTCGCTGCTGCACTTTATGTTATTGATCATTTACTGTTTGCAATGGCCATTGCGATGAAAACCTATTTTCAGAAAATTGCTGACCCTAAAGATATTGCTGCAAGCATGTCCGTCAGCTTTACCATCAATCATATTGCCGCAGTCATCATCCCTGCTCTACTGGGCGTCTTGTGGTTAAGCTCTCCTCAATGGGTATTTATGATCGGTGTGCTGTTTGCCTTATGTTCACTGGTGCTTTCGTTAAATATTCCCTCAAAACCTGAGCCTGGACACGAAACAAATTGGGGCAAATCAACTAAAATGAATAGTGGTACGATGTAATGTGGACAAAGCGTTAAGCCTAAGAGAATAACAATGACAGATAACCATCCTAATCAAACAGAAAATACTGCGAATACCAGTATGTCAGCCCGAAAAAAAGCACTTCTTTTGGGAAAAATGCTCGGTTTAGCCAGTGAAGATGAGTATCGCCCCTCTCAAGCCTCTATTGGCGAAAGAGCGCAATTTAGGCTCCAAAAGAATCATGTTTTACATCAACTTAATTTGGAAACGATTTTTTCACTCGCGCTCAATTACACCCCATCTGATGTTACTGGTGAAGATTTAGATCCTGACTGGAGTTACCAGTTTTTCCAAATGGCTGAGCAAATTAGTTCTCGCAGAATGCAGGATTTATGGGCAAGGATCCTTGCCAGTGAAATAGTTAAACCTGGCAAGTTTAGCCTCAGAACATTAGCCACTTTAAAACAACTAACCCAAAGGGAAGCACAAATACTCGAAAAAGCACTAGGAATGTCTGTAAAACTCAATACTGAATCTCGTTATAAATTACTTAATGGATATCGTATCCATGGAGGTTTACAACAGTATTTCAGAAAGGCTTCTAGTGTTAATGTTGGCCTTTCAAAGTTCGGGCTACCCTATTCAAGTATCCTGACTTTAATGGATGCAGGTATTTTACATAGCAGTGAATTCGAGACTGGCATGCTCGATAAAAGTGCCCCTATCTTACTAAGCATGGCTGATTACCAAATCAAAATTACTCCAAAGAGCAATAATC
>NZ_VKHR01000095.1 GCF_009663145.1 Shewanella sp. TC10 | reverse complement strand
CGATCACGCGTAAGGTGATCAGCTGGATGTTCGCGCTATTGTTACTCGTTGGCGGTAGTATTTCATTTTTTAGCTTGGGTCAGTTGGAGTTTCCTGAGTTCACCCTTAAAAATGCATTAGTTGTTACCAGTTACCCAGGTGCATCGCCAGAACAAGTGGAAGAAGAAGTCACCTTACCACTTGAAGATGCACTGCAACAGCTTGATGGCATAAAGCACATTGTGTCAATTAACAGTGCTGGTTTATCGCAAATCGAAATTGAAATCGTAGAGCAATATGACAAAAACGCACTACCTCAAATGTGGGATGAAGTGCGCCGTAAGGTCAATGACACGATTGCTGAGTTACCACCAGGGGTGAATACACCCTCTGTGATTGATGACTTTGGTGATGTGTACGGCATTTTACTCAATGTCAGCGGTGACGGTTATAGCAACCGTGAACTGCAAAATTATGCTGACTTTTTACGTCGTGAACTGGTTCTCGTTGATGGCATCAAAAAGGTCACCATTGCAGGCAAAATTAACGAGCAAGTCATTGTTGAGATGTCTCAGCAAAAGCTCAATGCGTTAGGCCTTGATCAAGATTATATTTACAGCTTAATCAATAGTCAGAACGTGGTATCCAATGCTGGCAGTATCCGTGTTGGTGATAACCGTATTCGTATTCACCCAACTGGGGAATTCGATAGCGTAACGGAAATGGAGCGCCTACTAGTGAGTGCGCCTGGTAGCACTAAATTAGTCTACTTAGGCGATATCGCTAAAATCTACAAAGACACAGAAGAAACCCCAAGCAATATTTATCACGCTAATGGTAAAAACGCACTATCGATGGGTATTTCGTTTTCAAGTGGTGTGAACGTGGTAACGGTTGGCGAAAGTGTCAATGCAAGAATGGCTGAGCTTAACGGTGAACTGCCTATTGGTATGAAGCTAGAGACGGTTTATGACCAAAGTAAGATGGTCGATCAAACCGTAAAAGGCTTTTTAGTCAGCCTTGCTCAATCTATCGCGATTGTGATTGGAGTGCTGTTGGTGTTTATGGGCGTACGCTCTGGCATCCTGATTGGTTTGGTGTTGCTGCTGACCATTCTTGGCACCTTTATCATGATGAAAGTGCTTAATATTGAGCTGCAGTTAATATCACTTGGCGCCTTGATCATCGCGCTCGGTATGCTGGTGGATAACGCCATTGTGGTTACCGAAGGGATATTAATTGGCATCAAGCGCGGTAAAACTCGCCTTGAAACCGCCAAAGAAGTCGTCACACAAACGCAATGGCCGCTACTTGGCGCAACCATTATTGCCATTATTGCATTTGCGCCTATTGGTTTATCTGACACTGCTACTGGTGAGTTCTGTGTATCGTTATTCCAAGTGTTGTTAATCTCGCTATTTATTAGCTGGGTTACTGCAATGACTCTCACACCTTTCTTTTGCAATATGATGCTCAAAGATGGTGAAGCGCCAATGGGAGATGCGGAGGATGACCCGTATAAAGGTTGGTTATTTCAGGTTTACCGCACCACATTAAACCTAGCGATACGCTTTAGAGCGGTCACCGTACTGTTAATTATTGCAGCGTTAATCACCTCACTTGCTGGTTTTGGTCACGTGAAAAACGTGTTCTTCCCTGCGTCAAACACGCCAATATTTTATGTTGATGTGTGGATGCCAGAAGGAACGGATATCAAAGCGACCGAGTCTTTCTTACATAAAATTGAACAAAATCTATTAGCTGAGCAAGCTGAAAAAGATGTCGGCATGGTCAACTTGACCACAGTGCTAGGTCAAGGTGCACAGCGTTACGTGCTGCCGTATGTACCAGAAAAAGGCTACAGCGCTTATGGTCAGTTATTGATTGAAATGACCGACTTAACCACAGTAAACAGCTATATGCGAATTTTGGAAAAAGAGCTGAGTGTACGTTTTCCTGAGGCTGAGTATCGCTTTAAATACATGGAAAATGGTCCAAGCCCTGCTGCAAAAATTGAAGCGCGTTTTTATGGTGAAGATCCAAAAGTACTGCGTGAAATCGCGGTTAAAGCCGAAGCGATTTTTAATGCTGAACCCACAGCTGTTGGCGTAAGACATAACTGGCGTAATCAAGTACAAATGATCCGCCCGCAACTTGCTTTTGCTCAAGCTCGAGAAACAGGTATCAGTAAAACGGACTTAGATAATGCGTTACTGACTAACTTCAGTGGTAAACCTGTGGGTGTGTACCGTGAAAACAGTCACTTGTTACCTATTGTGGCTCGTGCACCAGCGTCAGAGCGTTTAGATGCTGAAAGTATTTGGAAACTGCAAGTATGGAGTAGCGAAAGCAATACCTTTGTTCCAGCAACCCAAGTGGTGTCGAGCTTTGATACTGAATGGGAAAACCCAATCATTATGCGTCGTGATCGTAAGCGTGTGCTGTCAGTGCTTGCCGACCCAATTAATGGTACCGATGAAACAGCTGATTCAGTGTTCCGTAAATTACGCCCAGCAATAGAAGCCATCGAACTGCCAGCAGGTTATGAGCTTGAATGGGGTGGGGAGTACGAACTATCTACTGAAGCTCAAGTGTCAGTATTTAGCTCACTACCTATGGGTTACTTATTCATGTTTTTGATTACGGTACTATTGTTTAACTCAGTCAGGCAGCCATTGGTAATCTGGTTTACTGTGCCACTGGCGTTAATCGGTGTGGTATCGGGTTTATTGTTATTTGATGCACCGTTTAGCTTTATGGCATTGCTGGGCTTATTGAGCTTAACCGGGATGATCATTAAAAATGGTATCGTGCTGGTGGATCAAATCAATGTGGAGTTAGCGCAAGGCAAAGATCCTTATCAAGCGGTTGTTGATTCATCAGTAAGCCGTGTACGACCAGTATTGATGGCCGCCATTACCACTATGTTGGGTATGGTGCCGTTATTAAGTGATGCGTTTTTTGGTTCAATGGCAATTACTATCATTTTTGGTCTAGGCTTTGCGTCGATTCTAACGCTTATCGTATTGCCAGTAACTTACACTATGGCATTTCGTATTCCTTACCAAGGTAAAACGGTTTAAATGGAGTATTGGCCGTTTAGGCTTAATGACTAAAGCTTCAATGTAGCTGAGCGCCAATACCATTGGTGTTCAGCTTTTTTGTTTTTAATCCTTTTTGTTTTTAATCCTTTTTGTTTTTAATCTTTGGGCCACAGACGCCAAGCTTTGTTAGCGCTGTGAATTTTGTGATAACTCGTTTTATAATAGTGGTTCACACTATTTGAGCACTGATACATGCCGACTATCAACCAAGCTGGGTTATCTGAACTTGTTGTAGAACAAGATTCAAATTCTGAGATAAATCAGACTCATCATCACTTCAAAATTTTTAAGCCCTTTGGTTTTTTAAGTCAGTTTGTGCCTGAAACCCGTAAGAAAAAGCACTTACTTGGCGAACTGCACTCTTTTCCTGAAAAAACCATGGCAATTGGCCGATTAGACCATGACTCAGAAGGGCTATTGCTACTGACAACAGACGGGATGATGAGCCATAAAGTGCGCAGTAAAGGTATTGAGAAAGAATACTATGTGCAGGTGGATGGTGATATTACTCCCGAGGCGATTTCACTGTTACAAAGTGGCGTAGAGATTGGCATAAATGGCAGTAAATATCTCACCTTACCTTGCAAAGCGTTTAAGTTAAAAGTCGATCCTGAATTGCCTAGTCGAGGGCGCAAAATTCGCGACCCAAGACATGGGCCAACCAGCTGGGTATCAATCACTTTATGTGAAGGTAAGAATCGTCAAATACGTAAAATGACAGCTGCAGTGGGGTTTGCAACACTGCGGTTGGTCAGAGTACGGATTGGGGATATCCATATTGATGATATGGACGCAGGGGAGGTGATTGAACTAGATGGATTTGATGAAGTGTTTTAGCAATTGATTTTTAGTCGCTCATGCCTGGTCTGGCAATAACGAAACCCATTTAATATTGGCTAATTTATCTAAACCCATAACTTCAATCTAATCCATTGCCTGCCGCAGGCTTATGTGCAGATACAACAGCGAGGCGCTGCAAGTACATCCATGTAAGCTCTGCCAAAACATCCATGTTTTGGAAGCTCGCTGCTGCATCTGCACTGGGTATTTTATCTCTTCGATTTAACTTCATTTGAAAAAACTCAAACAAGTTGCTTACTCCGATTAAGCTGTAGACTTAATAGTCTCCGTTTGAAGTGTCCTGAAGCGCTATGTTCATTTGCGTGATCTCGGCATGGATGGCGAATCTGAGGCGTTAGTATATGAACGTAAAGGGATGAAGAAATAACACTTCAATGGAGCGGGTGGGTATTGCATGACAGTAAAAAGAAAGAGGGAGTTGCCGTTACTCCTTTTTGGTCGGGTGTGGGCGAAGCGCTACGACTTTAAACTTCTAATTTTAAATCAATTAAGTAAAAAAATAGAAAAAGTTCCAAACATTCATGGCATTGGGTGAGCAAACTTATCGGCAAATTAAATTTACTTTCCTAGTTGTTCATCAGTTAAGTAAAGCGAGCCTTTATGGCTCGCTTACTTAAAAGAAGAGTGAGCTTTCGAGTTTGTAAATTATAGAGACGTTAGCTCAACCATATACATAGCATTTTTTGTCGCGAAACTAAGGCGCGGTTTTGAGCCCTCTTTAGAAGGCGTGTATTCTATTGAATTTGTTGTTATTGAACTTAACAACCTTGGTGTTTGCCAAATGATTTCTCCTGAATTAACAGAGCGCATTGATAACGTACAATTGGGGTTACTACTTAAGCCTGTTTCTCCGCTATCACAACTACTTATTAGTAAATTCTCTGAATCTTGAGGCTGTAAGATATTAGTCACTTCACCATCAATTAGAAAAGAGTTGATTTGAGTTAGCGAGTTATCAAGTATTAACAGCTCGGTTCTATTACCATATGGTGATCCATGTGAAGATAAACAAGCTATATTAGTCGCTTGATTAATTAGCACTATTTTATTACATAAAAGTGATGCTGTACTTGCTGGTACGAATGCTCCATCTATAAACTTGAATTGTTCTGTTGAATTGAAGAGGTGGTAGTTCGAGTCACGTTTTTCTATTGCCACAACTGCAACCAAGGTTCCTTCTCTATTTCTAGAAAAGTCAGCATCTAAAATGGTGGGCATTTCTTTAGGTTTATAATCCCAGAGTACAGTTTTATTTACTAAGTCTTCCACATAGAGTTGTTCACTGTTAACAACAATTAGATCATTATAACCGTCGTTGTTAATATCAGAATGTTCCATTTCTACTGAGCTTACATCTCTTTCAGAATTTTGACTAAACGACTTCTGCCAGAGTAAAACTTCGGATTCTAGCTCTTGTGCAAATAGAGTAAAACCTTGTTCATTTTTAGTATTAACCATTATTTCATTAACACCGTCTAAATTGGCATCAAAAATGTCAATTGCATGGATGGAACCACTTATTCCGTTCTCTAGCTTGTAAAGGTTATTTTTTTCTTTTTTACCATTTTCAGAAACACTGTATAGGTTCCAGTTGTGTTGAGGAGAATAAAACAGTGCTTTGAAGCTTCCACCTTCTACGATATTTCCTGCGGTATGGTAGTTTGTACTAGCAGTTGAATAATTGAAGCCCCATACAGCTTCTGGAGATGGAGTTAATTTAAATGAGCTAATTGAACTATAACCTGATCTCACGAGTTCAACTTCACCTGAGTTTTCAGTAACTACTGAAATAATATTGTTTGTGTGGTTCGATAACTCACTCCATTGAAGTTCTAAATTTTCACTTGAATAGGAGTTCATTCTCTCGCCGTAACTTGAACATGGTCCAGTAACAATACTTTTTAGAGGCGTTACATGCAGACTGCAGATATCTTCTTCTATTACTAAATGAGTAATAGGTGAGCTTTCTCCATATTTTAGTATTTCAATAGATTGCTCTTGCTTGTTGTATGAAATGATCTCTTCTATTTCATTGTCATCAATATCAGCTAGAGTGAATAGAGTATTTTCAGAGTCAGTATGTATCCAGTTTAATTTTTTGAGTTCATTATCAAATACTAAGCCGTCATCTAACAAAATATGTTTGGAATTATTATCGATAATTCCACCGATTTGAATCTCGGTTGGCTGAGAATTCAGATCATAAAGTGAGCTTATCGAGTTTGATCCTGTATCCCACACCCATAGGTCGTGATTGGGTGCGTTGCCACAATCTTTACAAGCTACGATTAAAACTATTTCGGCATGACCATCATCATTTAAATCTGCAATTGAAAAGTCGACAAACTTCTTGTCTCTTTGGATATGAGCCTCTTCAAATTGTTCTATTTCGACAATGACACTTTTTTTGTTTGTATTTGGGTCGATAGATAAAATTTGATCACTGCTCATTACCACAACTTGATTAAGTTGATCACCTTCAAAATCATAGTGACTGAGCTTTAAGGCATCTAGATGATAAGGATAAGACCACTGCTGTGTATAGTCGTCACCATTTTTGTCCAGTAATGTAATTTGTTTATTATTCTTTAATATCAAGATTTGTTTTTTATTTACAGACAAAAAGTTAGCTATTGAAATATCTCGCTTCTCTCCAGAAGTTGATAATTCTGAGTAGACATTTAATGTGGCATCAGATTTTTGTTTAATTGAGAATTGCTTAGTGACTCCGTAATTGGGAATGGTAAGTGAAAATTTTATTTCTTGCTCTGCTGAAAATGCAATTGAACGGGCCTCCCAGCTGAGAGTGCCGTCAGCAGAAATTGTCATGCCATTGGGGCCGTAAAGTAGCTCGGGTAATATACCTAAATCGGGAATTGTTTCGACTTTAGTACTCATAACTTCACCATAGTTTACTATTTCAGGAAGCTGAGAAAGTGTAATTTCAGGCTCTTTAATAAATGTAGCTAACGGAGCACTATGTTCAGCATCTTCATACCACTCCATTTCGAACTCATCATTAAAGTCTACAAAGACGGAAAGGCTATTTCCTGCAAGATCTTGGGTATTTCCCTCGCAATCTGGCAATAAGTTTGAATGGGTAAAATTAATTGTTAAAGGGTGTTTTTCCCCAGAGTTAACTTGAGATTGAAATTGATAAATAGCGGTTGTTACTTGTTGATTAGATATTATTTCCGACGAAAGATCATCATTGAAAATAAATGATTCAATACATTCAGTATCTGGAATTTTTAGTAACCATCTGCCTTGTATATGGTTAGTGATAGTTGGAGT
The DNA here is from genome assembly GCF_009663145.1 of Shewanella sp. TC10. Lineage (GTDB taxonomy): Bacteria > Pseudomonadota > Gammaproteobacteria > Enterobacterales > Shewanellaceae > Shewanella. The sequence continues at coordinate 1,219 of NZ_VKHR01000095.1, read as the reverse complement.
GGTCGGTGTCGTTGGAGAGTTTTCAGAGTCCCCGCCGCCTCCGCATGCCACAAGTAAAAACGTGACAAAAATACAGAAAATTCTGATTAACATAATAAAATCCTTTTACTTCAAGTGCATCCATTCGTCATGATGACAAATCATCAGATGGCAATACTAGCTATTTAACAATAGAATTACAATGTGCGACGAAAGGGTATTTAATTACAAACAAGTGGGGCAGGATTTGAGCAAACCATTCTAAATATTAGTATATTCCCGATTTCAGATACAAACGGCGACATTCATAGGAAGATGCAGAAGAGGAAACCAGGTATAGAAAGGGGACGATCTTCTCGCCAAAGAAACTAGCAGTACTGATCAAGAAATCTGTAGAAATTTAGGGGGTAGGTGGCCTTGTTAGTTATCCGTCAGACTCACACTACTTTTATCATAAAGGGCCTGCAGTTATCATAAAGAGCCTGCAGTGCATTTCTGCCGTTTCAATGGGAGCGTATGAACCTTAAGTAGGCAACTCTATGTTATTTAGGTACTTTTAAACCAAACATGTAGCGTGTGATGTTAAAAGGCCTAATCAAGAAGTAGCAAATCGTGCTGCAGGTTATTAGCGATAGAAGTAAAACCGATATTGATTTTACAGCAATGCCAGCATCCCACTGAACGATATAGAAAGCAAAAATCACGATGATGGTTTGATGCAAAATGTAGAAGGGGTAAATCAACTCGTTAGTGGTACGCAGCCATTTGGGTGTGCTATTACAAATGGCGCTTGCATAGCCAAATAATACTAATAGCCCCGACCATGACACTAGAGTGCAGACTAACCACCATATCTGCCAGCGAACTGCTACTGAAGCGTACTCACTGAGATCAGGTGAATAGTAGTATCCATAGAAAAGTACTGAACTAAACATAAAAATGATTAAGTTTAGTTTTCGATTTTCGCGTAGTGACTGCCATATTTTTGGGCTGTTTATAAAACACATACCTGCTAGAAAGAAAAAGAAATAAAACAAAGAAATAGATAGGTTTTCAATATTATGATCTTGTGAAGGCATCCAATGCTTACAGCTCAATCGAATGATAATTAGAGCAATCGCTAACGAAAATAACCCATATTTTGACTTAGTAATGTATTCGATGACGCGAATAAAAGCATTTCCAGTTTGAGAATGCAGAAACTTATTCAGTGGAATTGCTAGCACCATAMACACAATTA
>NZ_VKHR01000049.1 GCF_009663145.1 Shewanella sp. TC10 | reverse complement strand
GCAAACCGAAGGTGTATCGGTTTGCACATCAATGGGTAAACTGCCCGTTGCTTGCTGAGTTGAGTTTTGAACATCAACGGCAGCAAGATCGGGGTTTGTTCCCACATCAAATGTAATCGTGACATTCGCACTACCTGAGTTAGTGCTTTTTGAACTCATGTAAATCATGTTCGGCAAGCCATTAAGCTCTTGCTCAAGCGGCGTAGCCACCGATTCTGCTGCGGTAGTTGAAGTCGCACCTGGATACGATGCTGACACTTTTACCTGAGGAGGTGTAATGTATGGGTATTGATCAATCGGTAACTGAAACATGGCAATTAAGCCAAGCAGCACGATGACAATTGAAATTACACAAGCGTAGACAGGTCGATTAACAAAGAACTGAGCCATTATTTTTGCTCCTGTTCTTGTTCTTGCTCCTGTTGCTTAAGCGCTTGTTCTTTAGAAATTGCATCTTCTTTTTTAAGGTATTCTTCAGCAGTTAATGGCTCAGCTAATTGACCATGTCGAACTCGGTGCATACCTTCTACAATCACCAATTCTCCGGCTTTCAAGCCACTTTTAACCACAACACCCATATTGCCTTGATGCTCAATGACAATAAAGCGCCGCTCCACTTTATTATCAGGCAGTACAACCATGACATATACCCCACCTTGCTCAACTTGCGTGGCTTTTTGTGGGATCACAATGGCATTATTAACTTCATTAAGTTTAATACGCACATTGGTATATTGGCCTGGAAGCAACTCTCTATCAGGGTTAGGTAATTCAGCCCTCACTTGGAATGTACCCGTTTCAGGGTTAACCGATGGATCAGTAAAACCAACATCACCTAAATAACGGTATTCACTATTATCAGGCAGTGTAATGGTGACAAAACCTTCAACCGCCTTGCCTTCTGCTTCTGCCTCTTGCTGCTCGCTATGGCTTGTCATACGACGCCTTGCATTAAGATAATCCAGTGCAGACATATTAAAGGTCACGTAAATAGGGTCGACCTGCTTCACGCGGGTTAATAGTGACTGTCCGCTACTGCCAACTAAAGCACCGATATCAACTTCCGAACGACTCACAAGGCCCGATATTGGCGAGGTTATTTGGGTATAACTCAATTCAAGCTCTGCTTCTTCTAACTCTGCTTTACTGGCTGCAAGGCTCGATCTTGCTTGTGAAAGAACTGAAATCGCATTGTCAAAATCAAGCTGACTGGTCGCGTCTTGTTCATATAACGGTTTTAAGCGTTCAACGTCACGCTTAGATTTATCAAGCACAGATTGCTGGGATTCAACATTGGCTTTTAGCCTGTTAACCACAGCTAAATAAGGACGGTTATCAATACTGTATAACAATGCGCCTTCTTTAATGGCACTTCCTTCAATAAAGCTTTTATCTTGAACAAAGCCATCAACTCGCGCCCTTACCTCTACATCTAATGACGCTTGGGTTACGCCAACATAGTTACCAAATAAAGGCACAGTGGCAGTATTTACTTTTTCAACCACCACGAGTTTAGGGGTGATTTTGGGCTCTGGCTTGTCACAGCCTGATAAGGATGCCGCGGCGATAATGACTGCTAACGATAATGCTGAAGGTGTGAAAAACGTGGTCATATCTATACCTAATCCTTTATGGTGAGCGCGATAGCTTTGCTGTTTTTTTATACATAAAAACACTAGAAAACAGCAAGATATTGAAGTTACACTTTAATAACAGTGTATGTTCAATTATCTAACACAGCAAGCAAAGGTTTGTATAAGTTATAAACGATAAAAAATGAGGTTTATCAGACTCAATCAGCTTGGTTTAATCTGTTTAAAGTTGAATATAGGATAGCTGAATATGATGTATTTCGATTAAAAACGTGTATAAAAAGCTCGATTTCATAACGAAATCGGTATTGCTATTACTTGAGGTTATTTGAAGTTATTAGGAGTTATTTGAAAAAATTAGCGCTGAAAAATGTTTAAGATAAAAAAGTGAACTGATTAAAGTTGAACGAGGTTTAATTTAACCGAACAACCTCTGTGTTATCGCCCCTAGCACTTTCATGAAAGATGTCACCTAAATACCGAGCAAGCTCACTTTCTAACAATTCATTTGGGATCACAACATCATAAACTCGAGTACGAAGGCCAGTATTTGAATCTATAAATAAATGCCATTCATTGTCGACTCGTTTAACAGACATAGCTTTTCCAAATACCTCAAACTTTAACAACATTCGTTCTCCTAACCAGTTGGAAACTGCTTGTCAGTTAGATTTTTCTTCCAGCATAAGTATATTTCCGCAACCATCCTCGAACATATTGATTAACCCCCATTCAGGGTTATTTAGGTCTGGACGTAACTTTACACCAAGCCCTTGTAAACGTTTTAACTCAGCTTTTACGTTATGCGTTGAAAACACCATAATCGGAAGATTAGCCTTGTACGCTGAAGCTTGATAATTTTCTGCAAAAGAACCCTCACAAGGCTCCAATAAGAACGACACACCAAGAGGTTCTTCAGTAGAAACAACGATGGCTAAATGATGTTCTGGATTAAATTCTTTAGTAATAAATCCGAGCTTTGATGTGTAAATTTCATGAGCTTCAATTGAATCTTTCACAGGGATACTAACTAACGATAACCTCAAGATATGCTCCTTAATATTGAATCTATTTAACTCAGCATAATGGTGACTTTATGTTTTACTACGCTCAAAGCCACTTATACATGACAAAAGCATCAACAAAACCTATTACAGGATGATTAAAAGCTTTCGGCAGACGTCCAACGGTGTCGTAACCAAGCTTTTGCCATAAACGAACAGCACCTTCATTCGTTGAGGCGACAAAGTTAAATTGCATCGCCTTGTAACCTAGCTCTTTTGCTACGACTTGTGAATGTTCACACATCGCAGTGGCATGTCCTTTACCACGAGCTGAAGCAGAGACCATATAACCACAATTACAAACATGCTGACCAGGGCCAGCTTGATTAGTTTTAAGATAATAAGTGCCTAACACTTCACCATCTATTTCAAACACAAATGTCTTCAGCGCTGATTCAACCCAAATATTGAAGGCTTCTGCTTTAGTGATATTTGTTCGAAAAGCATAAGTTTCACCTGCTTTAGCAATCTCGCGAAATACTGGCCAAATCGAATCAAAATCTCGAACAGTGGCTTCTCTAACTTCCATTTTTAGCATATTTCCTAGGGCCTATTGATCTTTCAAGGTTGTTTTTGCAGCGAATTGTTGGCCATTTATACAAAATAAGAATAAAAAATGCCGCTATCAATAAGCGGCATTTTTAACACATTGTTTAAAACATTAATTTACAACTGCAACTTGAATAACCTTATTGCACTGTTGCTTCGGCAGAACTAGAGTAAGTCGTACTGAGATCGTAACCCACAGCATAACTTTCGAAGTCCTCAGATAGAACCGCCGTATCTGTTGCATCATCAATAACGATATCATCAGCTAATAACTCTTTTGCTGACTCTTTCGAAGAGCTACCAATACGGATTTGGTACGTTTCTGTTGCGGTACCCGTATTAATGGCAACATAAGGGCCGTAGAACGTTGTGCCACCATCAATTGACACAGAATAACCTGTCGCAGTCCATTCAAGCACTACATTAATATCAGTATCATCTGTATACGTTAAGCCATCAATGATTTGCTGATCTTTATTTGCATCACGGTATTTAACGCTGCCATCATTACTTAAGACAATTTCGCCCGTTAAGTTACTTGAAGAAGCAGAGCCTCCGTAAACACTAATATAAGCAGTATTATCTTCAGAAACACCATCTGTAGCTGTAAAGCCAGCAATTGCTTGTAGTTTAACGGTTGCAGAAATAGAGCCTTCAGCAAGTGCCGCCGTTGTTAAGCGTAATTCAGCATCAGCGTCTGTTGTTGTATCAGCCATTCTGGCAAGTTTATTTACACTACTTCCCGCTATGGTCTTAACGGTTGCTTCAGCAGAGCTTGAGTAAGTCGTGCTTAAATCTTCACCTTCAGCAAACATCTCGAAGTCTTCAGATAGAATTGCCGAATCTGTATCATCAGCAATGACGATGTCATCAGCGAGTAATTCTTTTGCTGACTCTTTCGAAGAGCTACCAATACGGATTTGATAGGTTTCTGTTGCGGTACCCGTATTAATTGCAACATAAGGACCGTAGAACGTTGTGCCACCATCAATTGACACAGAATAACCTGTTGCAGTCCATTCAAGCACTACATCAATATCAGTATCATCTGTATAGGTTAAGCCATCAATGATTTGCTGATCTTTATTTGCATCACGGTATTTAACAGTACCATCATTAGTAAAGACAATTTCACCCGTTAAGTTACTTGAAGAAGCAGAGCCTCCGTAGACACTAATATAAGCAGTATTATCTTCAGAAACACCATCTGTAGCAGTAAAGCCAGCAATTGCTTGTAGCTTAATGGTTGCAGAAATAGAGCCTTCAGCAAGAGGAGCCGTTGTTAAACGTAATTCAGCATCAGCGTCTGTTGAGGTATCAGCCATTCTAGCGACATTATTATCTCCAGTAGCAACAACAACTGTGCCAGTAATTGTGATTGCTAATTCAGCGGTAGTGCCATCAAAAGATTCAATCGTAAATGTATCGAGTTCACTTTCCCCCACAACAAGCGCAGCAATAGTGGGATCCGTGGTATCAAGGGTATAAGTCCATGAGCCATCATCTAATATTGATAATGTACCGTACATACCCGTTAAGGTTGACTGAACAATAGAATCTTCGCCATCATCTGGGTCAAGTACACTTACAGCGCCTGTTAACGTTGCTTCATTAGCAGCAATTCTTCCAGTTAAATCAAAAAATACTGCTGGCGTATTTTCTTCTGTGCCATCGCCTACATCAAATACGATAACTTCTGAGTAAATAGCTAAGCCATACTTGCTGTCTGTACCATCTAAAGTTTCGCCTGTATCATAAACTTCAAAGTCATCTGAAAATATACTTGTTGTGCCAGCTGTATCAGAAAATACCTCAATGTTATCAACATAAAAAGAACCAAAAGGAATCGTTCTATCATTATCACCGAATCTAAATTGGATAGCTTTCACACCATCAGCGAACCACTGGTCTAAGCCTGTATAATCAGAGTCAACAACCGCGGCAGTAGAGAAAGAACCACCACCAATCACTTCACCATCAATAGTCACGGTAATTTGTTCTGTTGCGTCTAAGTCCCATGTGATTTCTACATCATAAAACTGGTCTTCAACAAATGGTGCAGTGATTAAATCTCCAGGGTAAGCGTCACTGTCAGTATTTCGAACAAAGAAACGTGGATCAATTATAGTACCGTCGTCTCCAGTTTGACTTCCTTGAATACGTAAATCTATTAACGATTCACTAGAACTACCAGATGAACCATAAAGCGTAATATAAGCATCTTTATTATTTCCATCACTACCAAGAGCAACCTCTTTAGTGAAAGATGCACTCAGCTTACCTTGACGAAGGTTATCAACGCTAAATCTAATCTCACCCGTATCGCCGCCTGTATCGCTTATTTTTACAACCTGAGTAAGCGAAGCAACACGAATATTAATTTCAGCAGTGGTACCATCAATAGAAACAATAGTGATTGAATCATTCACAGAATTACCTAACTCAAGGCTAGCCACAGTTTCGTTTGCAGTATTAACTGTGTACGACCAGCTACCGTTAGCGCTGATACTAAATGTACCATAATCAAGTGCCACATCAGTTTGCGCAACAAAAGCATCTTCTTCAAAGTTTGGATCAATAATGGTTAATGAACCAGTTAATGGATCCGTAGCAGTATTTTGAACAGTACCACCAAATTCACCTTCAATGATTGCAGCAACAGGGTCATTGTTATAACCCACAGCCGCGCCAATGACGTCAAGTAACGCTTCATCAACTGAATCAGCAACTTGTGAAGTAGTTTGCAAATTAATTTGTGCTGTCTCAAGTGTATCTAAAGACTCTTCAGAAAAAGAACCATCAGCGACGTCACTAGCAAGATCTTGCATAACGGTAGATAAATCTGCGTCTGCGTTGTCTGCATCAACTTGTGATAGTAGCGCTAGCACAGAACCATATCTATCAGCATCTTCAGCACCATCAGCACCAAGTTCAACAATACCAACTAAAGTAGGAAGCACTTCTGTTGTATCAAAACGAATACCAAAACGAGCATTAATTATTTCAGCTTCGTCAGCAAACTGGTTTAAATCACTACCCGCGTTTTGAACAGCCATTTCGGTTAAAGGAGTAACAACATAGGTAGGTGGTGGTAGTATAGTTTCCACACCATTTTCATCAGTCTGAACTATATTTTCAACTACATTCACTACAGATCTTAGTTGAGGAGCATCTAAGGTTAAACCTGTTGATTCATCTGCATAAGTACCGCCAATACATGTAATTAAACCTGTACCTTCGAAGTGTACGTCGCTAAATGAAACACCACCTGAAACATCAGAGGTTGCAGCAGCTTGTGCAGGAAGAACCGCAGCACCACTATCATCAACTTTAAATATGTCACAAGTTGCACCATCAATAGGGCCCTTAATAATGCTAGCTGAAACATTTAAGGTTGGGTTGATAACAGGTGTAGATGCACCAACACCTTCGGTAAAACCTGCTTCATCAGTATAATTAGCAGAAACAGAAATGACTGAACCTTCATCAGCTTCAGTAATGGTGATGGATGTTCCAATAACACCTGTTGACCATACGTAAGTAAGTGTATCAGCTATAATTCCGTCAGCATCAGTAGCTGCTGCAGAGATTGTTTCGCCAGCGATAAAATTGCTTCCGGTTATTGCTATACTACCGCGAGTATTTCCATCTAGTTCAGCACCGTCATCACCGCCACAACCTAATAGACCTGTCGCAATGATGAGCGGTATAAAGGATTTATTATTCATTTTTATGACTCCAAAAAGATTCTTTTTCCAAATTTAGCTTGTTTTATTTAAGTACTAGACTTGGCTAGTACTTAAAGCTGACACCTGCGAACAGGCGAGGACCGTAATCACTTACTTGACCTAAGTTACCTTGGGTATAGAAGTCATCACTGCGAGGCTCACTGAACAAGTTAATTGCTGAAACTTTAATACGAACGTGTTGATTGATTTTGTAAGCTGCACGAGCTTCCCAAATACCTGCCTCATCAACATAACGCAGTCTTGTGCCGTTAGAAGTGTATGGTTGGAAGTATTCACTACGATACTTGTAGATAAGAGCAGTATCAAAACCGCCTATTTGATAGTAAACCTGTCCATTGAATACATGCTCAGAAAACCCAGGTACTGAGGCAGGAGGAACAATACCTACGGTATCCTGAATAGCAACACCATCTAAATCAGTAGTAAAGGTACTACCGTAGTTACTATCTTCAAACTCATAGGTTGTATCTGCATAGTTATAACCAAGCTTCACACCAATGCCTAAATCCCAACGATACGAGAATGTCGCTTCAAAACCATAAAGGTCACTATTTTCGTCAGTAGTGACTGAATTAGTAATAGGTAAAGAAACTTCCACACCGTCAACGATAAAATTCTCTAACTGTGTTTGCTGTTGGTAACCGCCATTGAATTGCTTGTAGTAAACACCTAACGCTACCATAGAGTCATCGCTTGGATACCATTCAAAAGCTGCGTCATAGTTCCATGACATTAATGGCTGAAGATCAGGATTACCTGAACCATTAACACCAACCAACAAATCTTCAACTGATTCAGGGTCATCCGAGTCATCGGTTACGAATGTGCGGCTATAACCTAGATCAGATGGATCTGCACGTGACATACCTCGGTAAATACCGGCCCTTAGGAGAATATCGTCACTATAATCAACGACTAAGTTAAAGCTTGGTAGTACTTCAGTGTAATCACCACCACCAACAATCTTTTCAATACTTCCGTCTGGTACTAATTCGACGATACCTGTCGCCGGATCAGTGACAACGTCGAAACCTTCTCTAAAGCCAATAGAGGTAATGTCTGAGTTCACTACACGAACACCAAAGTTACCACGAATAAATTTACCAAACATTTCAGTGTCGTAATTAAGCATGGCGTAAGCAGAGGTAGTTTCTTCTGTTACGTCAATAGTACCCGCATTCTCGTATGTAACCTCTGGGTATGCGAATTCGCCGCCTTGTGATGCTGCTACTGCTTGAGAGAAACACTCGTTATTGTAAGTTGCCCATGAAGCGCCTGTACCGCTCTCTACAACATTACCTGAACTGTCAACATGGGTGATAATATCACCGTCGGAAACACTAGATAAAAAATCAGTCTCAGGGAAGGCTATTTGGCAACCTTCAAGTACATCGATGGCCGATGTTGCAGATTCATCTAAATTATATGTCGTTCTTGAGCCATTACCGTTCGTGCCACCAAATTGAACAAACGTTAGCTCAGAAACACGAACACCAGCTTGAACGCTACTGAAAAAATCACCGTCTAGAATATAATCAATATCAAGGCGTGCCCCCATAATTTCGTTGTCGCGGACATTTTCTCTGTCGATACGAGTACGAAGGCTATCAGTAAAATTGGAAATATCAGTCACATCAAAATCAGTCACTGTGAAATGAGGAATATGTTCACCTAAATCCCAAGAAAAGAAAGGACGAGAGCTCGTTCTTCCTCGGTTTGTTATTTGTAGTTCTTCACGGCTAGTTTTAGAATAGCCAAGGTCAAGACTAATCTTTAGATCATCAGAGAAAAAATGTTCAACGTTCAAGCCATATCCACGATAATTTTCTTCACGCGAAAATTGCTCGCCCGCAGATTCAATACGTTCTTCACCTTCCCAATGTAGAATACCGCCAACATCGTTTGTGATCAGATTTTGTCCCGTTACACCCGGTGTAACGCGCTTTTGTAAGAAAATTAAATCATGACGCGCTTCTGCTTGGGTACGATCTGAAATTTGCGCGTCAAAATTGATATCCCATTTATTTGAGGGTTGGTATTGTAGAGCAAAGAATAAAGCGTCTCTTTCATCAGATGTTTCATTTTGACGGAAGCTTCGGCTTGAGCCAGTCCATGCGTATTCTCTGCCATCATCTACTGCAAGACCAGTATCTGGATCAACATTATTATTATAACCTTGGTTATTCGAGCCAACAATTTCATCCTCACAATCGCCCGCTTCACTGCGGAAAAAGCCTGTATTGGTATCGGTTGGATCATTCAAACATGCCCACAAAGATGAACCCGTTGGGCTTGAGCTTCTATATTCAGCTTCTGGCTGGCTAATATCTTGACGCTGAAAACCCACACTCAAACCAAATGCTTGACCGTTATCAAACTCAAATTGATCAACATAACTTAGTGTTCCACGGTAGCCCAAATCATCTTGAAGTGAATTTTCAACGTTTGCTTGGTCTGGGTTGTAGTTAGCTTTCACTTCAGCCTGAAAACGTTGCTTACCAAAATCTAAAGGCTTAAGTGTCTCCAGGGTAATAACACCGGCAACCCCACCTTCAATCATGGAAGCGTCTTGTGTTTTATAAATAGCTACTTTCTGCATCAACTCTGATGGGAACTGAGAAAAGTTAACTGAACGGTCACCACTACCATTGGTCGCTTCACGGCCATTGATGTTAGTGGCACTTAAGAATGGGCCTAAACCACGAATACTGATTTCAGTAGCACCACCATTTTCACGGTGAGATGATGCACCCGTTAATGTTTCTAGCGCCTCACCAATTGAAAGTGCAGGTAAATCACCAATATCTGAAGCAGATAAACCGTCAACAACCGTGGTAGAGTCACGCTTTATTGCAATTTGGTCTTGAATTGTTCTACGTGTGCCAGTAACTACAACAACTTCTATATCATTATCAACTTTATCTAGATTTTCAGTTTCTGCTTCTTGTGCTAATGCCGAAAATGCAAAAGAACTGGTTACAGAAGTAAATGCAGCAAGCTTCATCCATTTTGCTATAGGTGAAAGCTTGAACTTCCCTATTTTATGGATGGGTTTTGTTTTTTTACTTATTTTCGTCGACATACCTTACTTCCCCTTAGTATTTTAATAAGCATGTTAATGCCATATATTGGTATATTTTTTATTGCTAGCAGGTTACTGCCATTAAATTCTTATATTTATTATTGCAAGCAGATTACTGCCATTAAGTTCTTATATTTATTATTGCAATCAGGTTACTGCCATTAAATTCTTATATTTAAATTAGAGTTATTAATTTCAACAGACGAAACCCAAACAAAAGTTTTAACCTATTAATTTAAATAAAAATATAACCAATAATTGTAGTTACGAATTACGAGTTACGAATTTTAAATTGATGTGTTAACTGCGCTAAAACTTATAACCTTTATGCATGTTGTGGATATGATAAAAAGTGGCTTGCACATAATCACCTTCGGCGCCGCCATTGTTTTGGTTATAAACACCCGCTTTAAAGTACATATACTGGTTACTAGCACTGTAACCACTATCTTTCATATCGTAGTACTTAGTAATATTAGGCTTACCTTCCCTGATTATAGTGACGAACAACACTTCATCTTCGACTGAAATTTTATAAGAGAATTTTTCGTTTAAGGCGATGCCGTCATCAGGGTCTGACAAAGTATGTGAACGTGAGCCAATCATATTTATCCAAATATCATCACCATCATTGATTTCATGGGCAAAATAAATAGCCCCTTTCGAGTTGGCTGGTAATTTTCGGTAATATAAACGGATAGGTTCGTCATCCGTCGCGTGAATTTGCCCGATGACCACGCGTCCAACCTTTTTTTTATCACCTGTGGTAGATACTCGGTTTATTGCCAAGGTCCCTTCCAAACTGCCTTCAACACCCCCAGACTTAGCTTTCGCCGATCCATGCGCATTGCTGAAAACCCAGTTATTTTTAGTCAGGCCACGGGTTTTAATTCGAACATTACCTCTACGTAGCATTTCGCGTAGTTCGGTTCTCGCATATTTTGTATTTTTTGAGGTCTTGGCACCTACGTTTGGGCAAGCGAATACCAAGCCACCATCATCTGCTGTATAAAAAAATGGCTTTAAGTTAAAGCCTTTACCTAATGATTTCTCATAGACGGTATCCGCTTTTTTATCTTCGTTGAGATCGGTTGGCAACGTTAACGACCAATCGAGTAAGTCAAAATTTTCACCTGGCTTTTTAAGCGGATCGAGTGTTGACAAATCCCCCAGTAAAACACCTTCAGCAAGGCTAGTGTGTGACTTAGGAATAAGCGTATTCTCCTCAATTTCCTGAGCATTGAGTGATGCGCTAAAAACAGCTAAAGCAAAAACTAGCACAGTGAAAACGTCACACATTTTCTTTTGAATATGTCGGTAAGAGTTATATGTGTTGATATTGGAATCCTTAATAATTTACGATCTCTTTGTTGTATATGCTCAAAGAGCTATGACTAATTGTTACGCACAGAATCACACGCACCCTACCCAACACAACCACATACTTAACAATCTACTCACATCTGTAACTTTTTATTAAACAAAATATAACCACCACAACACATCATTGTCAACCAAAATAGTGCCGCAAGCATTACCAAAAACAAAAATTGGTAGTAACAATGACATTAAAAAGACTAACGTAGTGGCTTGATGCATTTTTTACACAATAAAAATAAATTGATAAACAATAACTTAAAGAAAACTCGAGCTATTATTGTTGAATAGTTTTTATATTCACTACCAATGGGTATGACAACATTACCAAATAACAGAACAAACTAAGTCAGTGACTCAGCTCTATTCCAAATTTACAAGGTGTTATTACCAATTTGTTTGCGAAAGTATTACCAATAGATGATGTAATGAAATTACAGTTCAGAACTAATATGCAGATTATAAGCTGTACGATAATTCGTATTGATTGTGATTTATCATTAATGCTCTTGTTGAACGAAGCTGCGCTATCAGGCGTATTAGTGCTGATTTCGATGCATATCCTGATAACCTTTCAATCGATGATTTGAAGCGCTACTTTGCCAGTTTGATTGAGTCACATTCATGGAGCACCGTGAAACTTGACCGTAATGGGTTGCTCAATTACTTGTAAATAGGTCTATCGACATGTCCTGACCCAGCACTGGCAGTGGCTTAATATTTATTGTTAAGCCGCCACAAATCAATAGACTGCCTGATATTCTTACGCCCGCAGAAGTCTCTATCGTTATTAGTCTTACTCATAAGCTTCGATATCAAGTGTGCTTTCACACCTTATACAGTATGGAATTGCGCCTCGGTGAAGCGATTTCACTGCAAGTGGGTGGTTGACTGTCAACACGTTGGCAAAGGGCTGTCTGCACTAAAGTACCTGTCGCGATACCTTTATCGTGGCGTATTACCCGATAAAAATATCGTCAGCAATATCGATGGCCAAGTGAGCTTCGCCTATCTTGAAAACCATGGGCAAAATAGCCAAACCCAAGCCACTGAAATACGTACTTTACCCACTGTCGAATTTCTATGGTTGGTACTGCAACATTTGCTGCCGAAAGGCTTACGGCGAGTGAGAGACTCTTAACAATGAGAGTGGAATACTCAGAGGAAGTGCTGCCAGGCTACGGCAACGAATACGCTTGATGTTAGCCGTTGCTGGTACCGTGTTTTCGCCGCTCGAAAACACCACTAAAACTCAAGCAGTCCGACCTTGTCCCTGTTGCCAACAACCGATGGTATTTATGGGTTGCTGGCAACGAAGGGATGAGAAAGTGCATCCGCGACCGACAAGCATTTTTAGGCAAAAAACAACGACAGCTAACGCCACTGTTTAAGCGGAAGGGTAAAAAATAACACTTAAGATGCGGAACAATACAAGTATAAGGAGGCGCTAAGGTATTGATAAATTGAGATAAGGAAATTAGCTGACGATACTAAGGGATCGATGCGGCTAGTAAAAAATGTAACTGCTCAGCATACATCGAAAAAGCGTAAGTTCTTACGCCGGACTCCCGTAACATAGAGGACACTATAAAGGTATCACTCGGGCTTATGATTCATAACTGAGAGTACACTTGGGATAAGGACGCGGCTACGCGCGGCCTATCCTTATTTGTTATATGTATTATTTATCTACGTTTTCAGCTTGCGGCTTATCTTTACTAGCACTAAGTCCCCAAAAGCATAAAACAAAGCCAACACTAAAAATAGTAACGCTAACTAAAAGAGTAGTGATGTAACTAAATGGCTCACTTTTATAGGTGCTGATATTACCCCACCGATCTTTTGCGTTCCCTGAATCTAGAATATTGTAGATATCAATCAAACCATATAGAGCAAATAAAAAAGCAATAATTTTAATGGTAATAGCAATGAGCTATTAACATAAATTTTTCTAGGTTTATGAAACAAAGTTAAAGCTCCCTCTTTATTTGCAATATTCACCAAAACTGAAAATACATATAACGCCTCGTTCAGAAGCGAGTTTAGGCTTGCTACAATCAGTGAGGAACGAACTCGAGCAAGCCGTGACGAGTCTTTCCTGTATCGTCTTGTTATGAGGTGTGTGCTACTTTTCTTGAGACCCAACAAACCTCAAATAAAGAAACCTCAATATATTCCCACAAATTACATAGAAAACACCATTAAGTAAAATAACAATACCAATATATACGTAATCACCTATTCCATTGATTTGCCCGCCCAAACCGATAAGAAAAAACCAAGTGGGCCATAACAATAATGTGAGTGGTGACATGCTGGCTTTAGCAATTAGCAAAAACGTAGGAATTAACAGCCCGGACAATAACAAAAGGGAATTATAGTTACGCAATCCATGACACCTCATAACGCCCTGTTAATGGGCAAATTATTGTTGGCTAAAATAAGCGACGCAGGAGCAAAAGCCAACTGTAATTTGTCCTGTTGAACAGCTTGTTATATTTTATTGGCGACTCGGTGAAACACGTACCAGTAGGCACAAGAAATAGACAATGATAAATACGATATAAATATCCACGTTTTAAATACCGGTACCAGAACAGCTGAAACCAATGTAGCCAATATTACTGCAATAATGAGTGTATTAACCAAAGTGAATTGATCAAAATACTTTAACACTAGTACCGAACTGGAACCGAAAAATATAGTTATAGGGTAAGCCATATATAAACCTAACACTATAAAAAATGTTAAGCCCTCGAACCATTTCGCATTATGATTATTACTGAATAGGAAGGCTATTAACATAAAGACTAAAATAGCAGGGATTATAGCTAAAGGTGCTATCAAACTTGCTGCGATATTTTTTCGAGTCATAGAGCTAAACGTTTTCATAAAATATAACGCCGCCTTAAGCGGACAAAAATAGCTGGTTAAACTTGTTGAGGCACGAAACATAACCAGCTGTTTTTTTGTTCCGTTTAAAGGCTTTGTTAAATGTATAGCTTGAATTAGTTTGAAGACTCTTGATCTTGCTTTGTTTTATATACATCATGAGCTAACTTCAATAACTGGTACATTTCTTGTCGTTGCTCTCTATCTTCCTGTGACTCAGCAATACGCGAATTCTTTGTGGCTAATTGAACTGACTGAAAACTAAAGTAAGAAGATATACATGTAGTTATTACGATAATTAGAGTGCAAAAAATATTAATAATATCAAGCCTACTTCTTGGATAACTCAATTTATATCTCCGTAAATTTATACATTTAACGCCCATTTAAGGGGCTGATAATTGTTTGCTAAAATGTGTAGCGAAGCGGAATCGAGCAAACTGTTAGCAGTCCCGCTTTAAATTCTTGTTAGGTTACTTTACCACTGGTGTTCCCCAACCGTCATAATCTGCACTAAATTCGTTAGCTAACTTAAGCATAGTAATGTTTTCTTCATTAATAATTTTTAGATCCAAGACAGTTTCTTTAATTAAGTCACCATACCAATACTTAGTACCCTCGTGAATATTATTGCCAGTATTTGCGACTAGATACCCTTTTAACTTACCTTTAGTCATTAAGGAATTTAAACATTCCTCAGAATAACAATAAAAGTGGTGCTCTAATGGATGTGCCTTGTTGGGATCTGAACCCGCTTTAATTAGTGCATTTATAGTTTTGGTATTCCCATCAATATTTGGTGTCAACTCAGATGCAACTACAGTCCCTAAACCTAATATGGCAAGTAATGAAGCTAGAAATTTACGCATAACTTTCCTTAGTAACCTAACGCCCATTTAAGGGGCTGATAATAGTTTGCTAAAATTGTGTAGCGTAGCGAAACCAAGCAAACTGTTAGCAGTCCCGCTTTAAATTCTTGTTATATGACGCCTTCAACACGTTTTTCATTTGTGCCAAATGTCCCCAGCCAGATAAATAAAAATGCAAAAGCCATATATTTAAATACAAAAGCATAAAAGCCCCAATCCTCACCTTGCACAGAAGTATATCTACTCGATTCAGCTATACCCGTTGAAAACGCAATATAAACTTTGTGCAAAAACGGAGCTGATATTAATAAGCAAAATACTCTTATAGGCCAAACCCATTTGGCTTTAATATATAGCTTCATTAATTTCACAGGTCTCAAATAACACTCCCAATTATTCAGGCATATAACGCCCTAATAATGGGCAAAAAACAGTTGGTTAAAATAAGCGACGCAGGAGCAAAACCAACTATTTTTTGTCCTGTTAATTAGCTTGTTAGGTACCGAAGTACACTTTGGCTTTGCCGTACTTAAAGAGGTAAGCAATAAGCAAACATGGCATTATTAAAGCAAAAGGTAAATAGATAAAACTATCGCCATTTACGTTTGGAATTATAAAAGTTCCTAAAATAACCAATGCATAAAACTGGCGGCAATATTGCCATTTTTTTAAAATTAAAATTGCACTAATAGGAAAAAGCGATCCTATTAAAATCAAGTGAACTCCCAAACCATTTCGCCAAATTTCATCGTAGCCCATAGGCTGGCCTTCATAGGTGAAATTCACATCGAAACCAGGAACAACAGCCGACAGAAAAAACAGAAAGCAAAATAGTCCATGCGCGGTTATGAATTTCAATAGTAGAGGCATGGATTTGAAAACTTCGACCACGATAAGGTACCTAACGCCCAAATAACAGGCTTAAAATAGTTTGTTAAAATGTTTGAGGTACGAAAAACAACAAACTGTTTTAAGTCCTAGTTAATTTGCTTGTTATGTTTATCAGTGCACCAAATACGCTCGATTTTTCATGAATTCACAAAAAGCCTTTTTAGCATGAGTATTATATTTAGGCTCATTTATTGAATTTAATACTTCTTGCCTCAAGTGAGCACCTTCGAAAATCAGATTACTTTGCTGTATAAATTCTGGTGCTACTTCCAGATCCATTTCGTATACCTTTTTCAATTCACTAAGTTGGGAGAGAGCAGATTCCTTTGTAAAATCACTTTCTTTCATTTTATCCCATGGACCATTTACAGGCTCAGGGCAGATTAAATCTTTACCGAAACTTTTAAGAGGAGATAAAACTAGAACCAACAAAATTGTTAATTTAATCACGCAACTCTCCGATAAACATAACAGCTTATTCAACGGCGTATCATTCAATGTCGGCCGTTTAAGTTATTGATTAATAACATCCTACATTTGCTATCTTATTGATGTAAAGCACTTTAAATTTCAATAATGACAAAACAAAGCGTGCAAAATGGATTTGAAAAATATTTTCAAACTTAAATCTTAAAAATACCAATATAATTATAATGTTACAAAAAATCAGCATTAATTAAACCTACAACTTATGGATGATTTTCAACCAAACAATTCATCATTTAGCCTAAAACCATTATAACTGTATATGCATACAGTTATAAATTTAAACGGGCAAACTTATGAAAAATACTGGTTATTTAGGCTCAATTAAAGAACAATTAAGAGTGCGTCATTATAGTTACCAAACAGAGAAATCATATTTGTATTGGAACCGATACTTTATTAAACACTTTCAATTTTCCTCTGCCAAACAAATTGCTCCATCACATATTGAACAATTTCTGACTTTTCTTGCCAACAAAAAACAAGTGTCTAGCAGTACCCAACAACAAGCACTATGTGCACTTGTTTTTGCGTTCAAACATGTACTTGCAATTAACACCGATGATTTGCAATTCCCTTATGCAAAACCACCCAGCAGAATTCCCCAAGTGCTTGACGATTCAGAGGCGAAGTTAATTATCGAACGGTTAACTGGAAAATATAAGCTATTGGGGATCTTACTTTATGGTGCAGGGCTTCGGCTTACTGAGGCTCTCACCTTACGCATAAAAGATATTGATACTCAAAATCAAACTCTTTTTATTTACAGAGGAAAAGGTAAAAAAGATCGGGTGTGCATTTTACCTCAAGTAGCAAATGAATTAATTAATAAGCAATTTAATCACGTACGCCAAACTATTACATTGGCAATATCTTTTCCCCTCGATTCACTGCACTTTACACCCAGTAGATGGCTACATTTGCAGACATCACATTGATCCCACAACGTTTAGAAAAGCTTTACAAAAAGCGGTTAGCAAAACATCAATTACCAAACGGGTGACAGCTCACACCTTTAGGCATTCTTTTGCAACCAACCTACTTAAACGTGGTCATGATATAAGGACCGTACAAGAACTACTTGGGCATAATGATGTAAAAACAACCCAAATATATACCCATGTTGCAGGCTTACACCAAACAGGTGTTTTAAGCCCTATGGATATAAAGTAATAAATGAAAAAAGTGATTTACTTTGAATGCGATTTACTTTTAATGCGCTAGTAAAGCGAATAGATTGAGCAGCTTGTTTTGCGGTTGGGTTAGATAAGTGAGGGACATAACCCATAAACTCAGAGGTCATTATTTGTTTTAACGTCGCGAGGTTTTCATCTTGATATTCCATGTCAGAATCCACTTGATTCGCAACCCACCCCACTATGGTTAATCCATCAGCCAATATCGCTTCTTGGGTTAATAAAGCATGATTAAGGCAACCTAATTTCATGCCAACCACCAAAATAATACCGACTTGATGTTGTGTTGCTAACAATTTAACACTGTCAGATAAGTACTCGCCATTGCCTAGTGGTAAACGCCAGCCACCAGCGCCTTCGATTAATCCAAAATCAGCATTTTTGAGCTCAGTTAGTGGTAAGGAGTCCACTACACCTTGTGCCGTCAACGCAAGCCCTTGTTGCTTAGCCGCAATATGCGGTGCAATAGCTGGCTTAAATGCAACGGGGTTGATTTGCTGATAATCAAGCTTAATATTTGACTCTGCAATTAGTGCCAAGGCATCGCTATTTCTCAGGCCATTTTCGGTTTGCTCACAACCCGAAGCAATAGGCTTAACGCCAATTTTAGTGCCTTCTGCAGCATGTAATAACGCAGACGAAATTAAAGTTTTCCCGCTATCTGTGTCAGTACCTGTGACGAAATAAATCATTGCAATAAACCTTCTATATTTTTGTTAGCTGCAAATAGGTAATTTGATATGTCAGTGGAATACCTTCTACCTGTCGCATCGTTTCAGCATGTTGCTTTAATGCTAACCAATCTTTACGGCCACGAAGTGATACCTTTTCTAATCCTGTGCGGTTTGTATGCGAGCCGCTTTTATCTGAGCTGCAACTATGCAAGTTTTCTTGGTGAGACTTAACAGAAGCTCCGACACCTTTTATTGAATAAAGCATCGTTCGTAAATCATTAAAATAGAGCGATTCACTGCATTCATTAACTGAATCAACTTGCCAATATTGGCTATCGATTGCTGCTGTTATTTGTTCAACGGTTCGAAAAGCGTTGTGCCCTAACCCCAATGTTTCAAGCTCAGGTAAACTGCCACTGGTAACAATACTGATTAAGCATGTGGCTTTAGGTTTTAATACTCGATGAAATTCGTTAAATACTGCCGTTAAGTCACCGCACCATTGCAATACTAGATTTGAATATAGTCCATCAAATTGTTGCTGAGATAAAGGTAAGTTAGCGGCATCGGCGCACATAGTAAGGTATGAAGGAAAAGACTGGTTTACTACTGCCAGCATTTGCTCTGATAAATCCACCGCGGTCACTTTGGTAATGTCTTGTCCGTACGCAGTGAAATCAGTGCCAGGGCCGCAGCCAATATCAATAAGACTGCCTTTAAGCGCCGCTTTACTTAATAACTTTTCAGCGGTGATCCGCTGCAACACATCATGTTGTTTATAGGTTGTCGCTGCCTGAGAAAACTTAACTGCCACAGGATTACTTGAGTTCATTCACGCTCTCGAAACGATACATTTATCATAGAAATATGCTTATATCATAAAAGTATGCTTAAAATTAAATTAAGGTAGCTAATACACAAACTAATTCAGCAATATCATGCTTACTATGCTGCGCGTTAATTGTAATGCGAAGCCTTGCTTGCCCTGCAGGAACTGTCGGTGGCCTTATCGCTCCAACAGCAAAGCCTAAATCAAAAAGTTTGCTGGCAATTAACACTGTCTTATTACTATCACCAATCAGTACAGGTTGAATCGCAGTGGTTGAATCGGTGAGTTCAATATTATTTTTGCCACAAGCCTGCCTAAATTCAGCAATATTGGCATTAAGAGCTGCAAGCCTTTGTGGCTGTTCTTGGGTTAGTTTTACTGCGGCTAGTGCCAAATATGCACTGGCAGGCGATAACGCTGTTGAATAGATATATTGGCGAGACTGAGCAACCATAAAATCAATCACTGCTTTGGGGCCTAATATGGCAGCGCCCTGACAACCAAGTGCTTTACCAAATGTCACCACTTGAATATCGCAAAACTTACCATTCATTTGAGTTGCCGTGACCCCAAATCCATGGGCATCATCAACCACGAGCAAACTATTATACTGCTGACACAAAAGCTGTAACGACTTTAATGGCGCTTTATCACCATCCATGCTGAAGACACTTTCGGTAATAACCACGCTATCGGGATTACGTTCAAGTAGCTTCTCCACGTGATCTAAATCGTTATGTTTAAAGCGTTTAAAGACTGCCCCACTATCTCTTACTCCATCAATGATTGATGCGTGAATAAGCTTATCTGCAATCACCACATTGTTTGAATCAAATAGGGTTTTAACTAACGCTTGATTGGCGCTGAAGCCTGAACAAAAAAGTAGCCCTGCTTCATGTCCTGTGAGTTCACATAAACTTTGTTCTAATTGGAAATGTGCTTGGCTATAACCTGAAACTAAAGGCGAGGCTTTACTACCTACACCATAGATTGTTGCCCCTTGTGTAAGGGCATCAACCATTTCATTGGCGCTAGCTAATCCAAGGTAATCATTATGGCTAAAATCGATAACGTTTGATTTGCTATGGTCATTAGACAATTTACGCTTTCTGAGTAAGCCATCATTATTCAGCTGCTGCATTCGCTGGCTGATTTTATCTAAGATTGGATGACTTGCCATATCAAACCCTATTAACGATTAAATTGCGCCTGCATCAAAGAACTGTTGAGTGGCTTTATCTTTTTTGGCATTTGCTTTGGCAAGTAAAGCACTGTCTGATTCGATATCAGCTGATGGCCCTTGCTCAGGATGTAGCCCTAAACGTTTGAATAAAGTCATATCATCGTTTTCTTCAGGGTTTGGCGTAGTCAGTAACTTGCAGCCATAGAAGATAGAGTTTGCACCTGCAAAGAAGCACATTGATTGCAGTTCATCGGTCATGTTTTCACGACCTGCAGATAAACGAACTCGAGATTTAGGCATGATAATACGAGCAACAGCAATAGTGCGCACAAATTCAAGCGGATCTAAATCATCAATTTTTTCAAATGGTGTACCCGCCACTTTAACTAGCATATTGATAGGTACTGAATCAGGATGTTGTTCAAGGTTGGCTAGCTGTTGCAATAAACCTGCTCGGTCTGTTGCTTTCTCGCCCATGCCTACAATGCCGCCTGAACAGACCTTCATGCCTGAGGCACGTACATTTGATAAGGTATCAATACGGTTTTGATAAGTGCGAGTGGTAATAACATCACCGTAATATTCAGGTGATGTATCTAGGTTATGGTTATAGTAATCAAGGCCTGCACTGGCTAGCTCATCAGCTTGCTCTGATGACAACATGCCTAAGGTCATGCAGGTTTCCATGCCTAAAGCGCGCACATCTTTAACCATTTGAGTTAAGTAAGGCATATCGCGCTCACGCGGGTTACGCCAAGCGGCGCCCATACAAAAACGTGATGCTCCAGCAGCTTTGGCACTTTTAGCTTCAGTCAGTACTTTCTCAATTTCCAACAAACGCTCTTTTTCAAGACCAGTATCGTAACGAGCACTTTGCGGACAGTATTTGCAATCTTCAGGACAAGCGCCGGTTTTAATCGATAATAAACGACTAATTTGCACTTCGTTAGGATCAAACGTTTCACGGTGAATACTGTGCGCTTTAAACAGTAAATCATTCATTGGTAAAGCAAATAGCGCTTCTATTTCTGCTTTGCTCCAGTCGTGACGGATCGCTGACGATGACATGGTTAATCCTTTTTTATTCATTTTGTATTCACCTTATATTGGGTTAGGATACCTTCAGCGTTTAAACTGTCAATGCTATCAAGCACCACACCTTGACTAACGGTTAAAATATGAACAATACAAATCTGCAAAATTCTACCGCTAACATCGACTTTGAATTTGACAAACAACATATCTGGCATCCTTACACATCTATGAGCAACGCCGCTAAAGTGACTGGTGTTCACAGTGCAAATGGCTGCGAATTAACCTTGTCAGATGGTCAAGTCGTGATTGATGGCACAAGTTCTTGGTGGGCTTGTATTCATGGCTATAACCGCCCTGAAATAATCGATGCCATGCAGCATCAGCTTTCTACGTTAAGTCATGTCATGTTTGGCGGCATCACCCACGCACCAGCTGTTAATTTATGTAAGCGCTTAGTGGATATGACCAGTCCTAAGCTGACAAAAGTTTTTCTTGCTGATTCAGGCTCCATTGCAGTTGAAGTTGCCATGAAAATGGCGATGCAATATTGGCAAGGTAGAAACAAACCTCAAAAGCAACAATTACTCACCGTTAAACGTGGATATCATGGCGATACGTTTGCGGCTATGAGTGTGTGCGATCCCGATAACGGCATGCATACAATGTTCGGCGATGCAGTAACTGAGCAATTGTTTGCCCCTGCACCGCAGTCAGAGTTTAACCAGGCGTTAGTCAGTGGTGATACTGATGAATTAGAAGCGATATTAATAGCAAATCATCATAAGATTGCCGCCATTATTATTGAACCTATTATGCAAGCTGCTGGCGGAATGCACTTTTACTCAGCTGAGTATTTAGTGGCTCTTCGAGCCCTATGTGATAAATACCAAGTTCTACTGATCTTAGATGAAATAGCCACAGGCTTTGGCCGTATCGGTAAACTGTTTGCCTATGAGTACTCTAATATTGAGGCTGATATTTTGTGCCTAGGTAAAGCCTTAACGGGTGGATACATCAGCCTTGCTGCAACAATTTGCAGTGATGAAGTGGCTAAAGGTATAAGCGACTCTCCTGCAGGCGTGTTTATGCATGGCCCTACCTTTATGGGGAACCCATTAGCTTGCGCCGCTGCCGATGCCAGTTTACGGATTTTGCAATCCGGTGACTGGCAACAACAAGTTACCCAAATTGAAACACAGATGAAACACGAACTAGCTGAAGCCATTGAGTATGAACATGTCAAAAATGTTCGAGTGCTTGGCTCTGTAGGCGTTATCGAAATGGACAGCGCCATTAATACTGGTGCATTGCAGCAAGCCTTTATAGAGCTAGGAGTATGGATAAGACCATTTGGCAATGTTATCTACATTACGCCGCCTTATTCCATTAGTTCAGCCCAGCTGACAACGCTCACTAATGCCATGAAAACCATTGCTGCAGATATTACTCAAGAACAAAGTAGCGCAGATACTTTTAGTAATGGCTAGTTTTTATTAATGACTAACTTGTTCTTAATCTGGCTTACTTTGACTTACTCTTACTTACTCTAACTAAGAAATACTGGCTGTTTTAATCACTATGAATAATGCCAGCTAAAAAGACCTGTTATCAACTTTGATAACAGGTCTTTTTATTAGAATAGCTAGTCATGGTTTATCGCTTTAGCTAGCAAGTACCCAAAAATTAGTCTGTATAAAGAGCTATTAGCACTATCAAATTTAACTCCTCACATCACTCATTATTAAACCAACCATTAAACTCTTCCCCATAACACCTAACCAGAGTCTGACCAGAACATGCGACAGTTTTAAATAGCAAACAATCTAAGATGAATAACTATGGTAATGATGATGTAGACGTTAATTCATACGACAACATAAAGCCTATTAAAGTCTAGTGATTAAACTGATTCGCTCTCTTGCGTATTATCATCTAGCCATTTAAGGCTGCCTAATGGGTAACCTAAAAACCACTTACTGCGCTCTAATACGATACGGGTTTTGATGTTTTTAATACTTAACTCTGGGCGATCTGATAGTTCAGTACAAATGTCATTGAGCTTTTTGATATTGGGAAAACAACTTAGGGACATATAATCCACATCACCACTTAACTGCATGCAGTCCATAAATTCTGGAATTTCTTGAATCGCGCTAACAAAGCGGCGGCTAGAGGGTGCACTGTTGTCATGTAAGGTAAATTCGACATACGCCATTACATGTTCACAAATTTGTTCTAAATTCACATCAGCGTGAAAAGTTCTAAAATAACCGGCTTCTTTCAGTGCTTTGACTCTTTGAAAACACGCACTGGGTGACAAGCTGACTTTTTCGGCTAATTCAATATTCGTAAGATCACCTTCAAGGTGAAGTGTGGCCAAAATTTTCTTATTGTAGCTATCAATTTTTACTTTCTTTTTCATTTTCAGAAACCTAAGCCTATATTTACCTTGCCTATAATGGATTATCCCTCATTTGGTTGCAAAATTTCGTTAGTTTTATCTCAAAGCGATAATTTTTCACTGCATTTAAATAGCATTACAAAATATTATTTTTCAACAAAGCGCCACAATGGTTATAACGGATCACACACATGCATAATATCTACATAAATATGCACATAAGCCTATGAGGGCAACCACATGAATATCAACCGCAATCAATTTTTCGCAAAATCACTATTAGCCTCTGCGATTAGTTTTTCTCTCATTGCTTCTGCTTATGCTGAAGACAATCAGCCAGAATCTCCTAGCGCAGATTCTGGTATAGAGCGAATAGAGATTAGCGCCCGTGGCCGTGTGGAAACCTTACAAAACGTTCCAGACTCAGTGACTGCATTTAGTGGTGACATGATCCAAAATCAGCGCATTGAAAACTTTCGTGATGTGGCTGATTTAACACCTAACTTAAGCCAGCTTGATAATTTCCGCCCAGGCTTAGCCAGAATTACTATTCGTGGTCTTATTACCCCACAAGTGGGAGATGCGCCACTGGCGTTTGTTGTTGATGGCGTTACCGCACCTGATTTAGAGTTTATCAACCAAGATCTCGTCGATATAGAAAGAATTGAAGTCATGCGCGGCGCTCAAGGGGCGTTATACGGTAAAGGGGCTATTGGCGGCGCAGTGATTGTCACCACTAAAAAACCTACAGATGAAATTGAAGGTACGCTAAAAGGCTCTTACGGTAATGGCAACACTTATAACTTAAATGGTGTAGTGTCTGGCGCATTAAATGATGACAGTAGTGCATTTTTCCGTGTTGGCGGTTATACCAAAACTTCAGATGGTTTGATTGATAACGTCTTTTTAGATGAACAAGCTGATTATCTTTCTGAAGACTCGGTTTTTGGTCAACTTGAGTTTGATTTATTTGACGATACTACCTTAAACCTTCGCGGCAGGTACACCACCAGTGATGCAGGCTTTGCTTATTACCAAGGCGTAACTGAGGATACCTCTGAAGATTTCGATATTCCAACGTCACAAAATATTCGCAATAACGATCAACGTGATGTTTATGAAGTCAGTGCAAAGTTAACTCAGCAATATGATTTAGGTACATTCGACTTTATTACTGCATATAGCAGCTCTGAAAATACTCACTTCTATGATGGCGATTATTCAGCAGATCCTACCTTTATTGATGAAGATGACTTCTTTCGTGCGCCATTTGGTACAGAAGGGTTAAACGATGTTAAATCGTTAACCGTTGAGTCAAGGTTCACTTCTCAAAGCGATCAAAGACTCAGATGGGCCGTATCGGCTTTTTATCAAGATAAAGAGCGTGATAACACCATTAATTTCTTCGATGATTTTTTAGGTGATGTGCCTCTAGATAGAGATGATTTTACCGACGATATGATTTATCTGACCATTGCGGATAGAAATAGCAGTAAAGCATGGGCCTTATCTGGGCAAATTAACTATGACATCACTGAAAAGTTAGAGTTAACTGCTGCACTTCGTTACGACAACGATAAACGTGAGTCATATGATCCGAATAATCCGATAGAGACCTTTGCCGAAGACACATTCAGCGAATGGCAGCCTAAGTTTACTTTGGCTTACCAAATGAACCCTGATTTATTGCTTTATACAGGTTACTCAAGAGGGTTTAGAAGTGGTGGCTTTAATGAGCCAGCAGAAGGCATTAACCGTGTCTTTAACCAAGAAGTGTCTGACAGTTATGAAGCTGGTTTTAAAACCACATTATTCTCAAATAAAGTCACGTTAAATGGTGCGGTATTCATGATTTCGCAATCTGATGCGCAAATCACCCAGTTTAACGTCGATACCTTTACGCTTGAAAACTTAGCTATTGACGATGTACTAACTAAGGGTGCTGAAGTTGAATTAGGTTGGGCTGCGACTGAAAACCTAGACGTACGTTTCAATGCAGGGTTAATAGACTCTGAGATTAAAGAGTTCACTGATAGACCTGAACTTGAGGGATACTCGCAGGTATGGGTACCTGAATATACTTACAGTCTATCAGCTAATCACTTTTTCCCAATAGGTGCTAACTGGTCAATCGTGTCACGTGCTGATATTCAGGTTCAAGGACCACAATACTTTGATATTGAAATTCCTGATGTCACCTCCTCTACATTTACCTCAATCAATGCAGGTGTAGGTTTACAGTCAGACGATTGGACAGTACAGCTTTATGTTAATAACCTTACCGATGAACGCACAATCGAAGATATCTTCTTTTTTGGTGACGGTGTGACAGACTTAGCACGTATGCCAAATAAACCTCGTACCTATGGTATCGAAGCAATATATAACTTCTAATTCGTTAATCATTAAATCAAAGGCCTCAATTGAGGCCTGTTGAGGGTTCATGTCAGTAAATCAGCCAGTACAACCAAATAGTCAGTCGAGCTCGGTACCAACAAATAGTCAGTCGAGCTCGGTACCAACAAATGCTGATAAATCAAATTATGATGGATTACTTGACGACTATGCCACCAGCCCAGTTCCTTTACATAAAACCGTAGGTGGCATACGTATTGGAATGATTAATGGCGGCCTTGCCTTTGCTGTTCCTGGACTCATTACTGGCTTAGAATTAGGTGGTGCACTCGGTATAACACAAAGTATTTATGCATTCTTAATAGGTGGTGTCATTCTCTCTGTGCTCGGTGCGATAACGGGCTTAGTAGGCATGCATAACCGCTTAGCATCATGTATGACGATGAAGTTTGTGTTTGGTACGAAAGGCGCCAACCTGCTTACTTTAGCATTTGTCTTGTCTTTACTTGGCTGGTACGGCGTTAACATCAATTTGTTTAGCGAAGTATCGCAAAGCTTAATACTGCAAATGTTTAATCTTACCTTTCCTATTTGGGCGTTAGAGCTCTGTGCAGGGATCCTTATTACGCTGACCACTATTTGGGGCTTTTCGCTTATTGAAAAAGTATCCAGTTTGTTTGTTCCCGTACTGTTTATATTGACCGCATATATGCTTTACAAGAGTTTTGGCTACGTGATCCCCGCGACAGAAACTGCAGCACAGACTAACCAAATGGACACTATTTCACTTAGTTTTGGTGAGGCAGTATCCGCCGTGGTCGGAAGTTTTATCGTCAGTGTGGTACTGATGCCTGACTTTACTCGATTCGCTAAAACCAAAACCGATACTGTTGTCGCCTCCTTCCTGCCCTTTTTACTGCTCAATACATTTGTGTATATTGCAGCGGCAATGGCTGGCTTAGCAGTTCAGCAAAATGACATTTTACAAGTGATGCTTACGCTTGGAATTGGTACTTTAGCCTTTATATTATTAATCATGTCCAGCTGGGTCACTAATGTAGTTAACCTTTATAGTGCAGCATTAGGATTTAATGCCATTAATGCTAACTGGAAAGAATGGAAAATTATCGTAGTGGCTGGTGTACTGGGTACTATCGTTGCTTCATTCAATCTATTAGCAAACTTCACCGACTTTTTATTTAGTTTATCGATCATTTTCGCGCCTGTTGCTGCTATTTATGTCGTCGATTTTTTTATCCTTCGCAGACAAAAAACTTATCAATTAGCACAAGTTTCTCATTTACCTGCAATAAATTATTTAGCCGTTATAGCTTGGGGAATTGGTATTTCGACCTCGCTACTCGTCAATAACGGTTATTTCACTTTTACTGGAATTGAAGTGTGCGATGCAATCATCATCACAATGCCGAGTTATTATCTATTGATGAAAGTTTGGCAAAAAAATCGTTTGTCTCGCTCAAACTAAACCATCAATTGTTTTGTGTAGTCGCCATTTTTGAAAACATATTTTTTAGCTAGTCCCTAACATTAACGCGGTTAGCCCCTTTTGACTTTCCCTTAACCTATAGCTTAAGAGATGTATACGATGAAAACACTGACTCGATTAGACTTATCAGACATATTGCACGGTTGCGCTATTTTAGGCACTGGTGGGGGTGGTGAACTTGACGAAGGTTTTTATTATATTGATAAAGCGATAGCTGAAGGAAAGACCTTCAATTTAGTTAGCGTTGATGAAGTGCCAACTGGAAAAAAAATATGTACCCCCTACATGCTCGGTGCTTTATCACCAATGTCCGAGGAAGAAGAACGACAATATAAACGTTTGCCCAAATCTGCAGACTCATCAATCATGACCGCCTTCAAACGACTCGAAAAATACACTGGCAATCAATTTTACGGCACAATTTGTTGTGAGCTCGGTGGTTCAAATACTGCTATTTCTTTTTACGTCGCTGCAATGGCAAATGGCTATATCATTGATGCCGATGTCGCGGGACGTGCAGTTCCAGAGATAACCCATTCAACTTACTATTTTAATGATATCCCAGCAGCACCAATAGTCACTGCTAATGAATTTGGTGAGTGTTTTATTTGTGAAAACGTCATAGATGATTTACGCGCAGAAAGTGTTGTGCGTGCACTATCTATGATAAGTCGCAATGATATTGCTGCCATTGACCATGCGATGCCTATTGAACAAGTAAAAGATGCCGTCATTAAAGGGACGATTTCTAAATCATTAGCGATTGGTCAGGCCTATCGTCTTGCCAAAGAACAACAAAACAAAGATATTGCAACTGAGATAGCAAGCCACGGTGGAGGTTATGTGGCATTCAGAGGTGTGGTTTCTGATTTTAACTTTAAAACCCAAGATGGCTTTACCATTGGCGAGGTTTTTATTGACGGAAGCGATGAATTTATTAATAACCGTTACCATATTGAAGTGAAGAACGAGAACCTTGTGGCCAGACTCAATGATGTGGTTGATGTTACTATCCCTGACTTAATTTGCTGCTTAGACATGAATAACCTAACCCCTATTACCAATCCTAATTTTAATAAACAAATGAATGTGGCGGTTGTAGTGCTTCCTGCACCTAAAGAGTTCACCACTGAGCGCGGACTTTCTGCTTTTGGGCCAGCCTATGTGGGGATTAATAGCCCCTACCAGCCAGCTGTAGCCCGTTATTTTGCTAATAAATGAACCATTTAAAACTGAACTAATCGATTAAACTGCGGAACTTATGATTAAGTTCCGCACAACACTCATCTGCAATTAATTAACAAGCCTTAACCTAGAGTATCAACTCGATTTTTTTTGACAGAATTGTTACATTATTACAGGTTTTAACATTCCCGCCAGAAGTTACTTTTTCCAACCTTAAGCTAACCCACTGTTTAATAGCTTATATTTTAAAACTTTTATTAATTCTCATGAATTATATTTATTTTAAATTACAACTAAACTCGTAAGTTTTGTTACAAAAACAATCCCAACTGGTATTACCAATATTCAACCTGATACATTACCAAAATTTAAATTAACCGACTAAAAAATATCAAAACATCATATCTGCGCCACATTAAAATAGATGGCATAAAACAAACAAAAACATATGCATACAGTCAAATAAAATTCCTACAACCAGCTAATTCAACCGCTCACCAAGCCCAAGAGTCGTCGTTCACTAATAGCAATAAACAGATAAAAAATAGACTTTGGTATACCAATGTAATTGTTTTGGTAATAATAAGTTGCAATCAATTTGCGCCTGTTATATAAATGTTACCGTTGATAAAAACAACAACAATTGGTCATACCAAAGGGTAACGTATGACTTGATACCATTCTTGGGGGAATTATGAAGCTGAATAAAATAAGTGCCATGTATAGTGACACTAAAAGTAAAGCGACTAATATATCGATTTTCGGTGCTGCATTAACAGCACTGTTAACACTACCAGCTTACGCTGCAGAACCAACTGAACAAGCAGATACCGATGACATCGAAGTGATTGCTGTAAAAGGCATTTTCGGTAGTTTGAAAGCGGCAAACTTAATGAAACGAACTGATGACCGTATCGTTGACGCTATTGTTGCTGAAGACATAGGTAAATTGCCAGATAACAACATTGCTGAAGCATTACAACGCATTACTGGTGTTTCAATTGGCACTGACTTTGGTGTTGGTGAGTCTGTCACGATTCGCGGTGTATCAGAAAACCTTGTATTACTTAATGGCCGTTCAACTGCTGGCGCTGGCCGTGGTGGTATCGGATTAGATGACTTCCCATCAAGTTTCTTAAAAACAGTTGAAGTGATTAAATCACCAACGCCTGAAATGATTGAAGGTGCCTTGGGGGGTACTGTCAACATGCAAACGATTCGCCCGTTAGAGCTTTCTGAGCCACTAGTCGCGATAACGTTAGACGGTGAATACGCAGATAAAACAGAAAATACAGCACCTAATTTCTCTATGGGTATTGGTAATAACTGGGATCTCGGTGATGCAGGTACATTTGGTGCGTCAGCTAACTTAGCTTATTTAGATCGTGAATTACGCCGTGATGAATTTTTCAGCAAAGTAGATTTACAAGACAATATCGACATTGATGGTGACGGTATTGTTGATGATTCTGGTGGGCCAAATGGTAAATACCTACGTCGTACTCAGAATACAGTAGAGCAAAAAACAGAAGAACGTGAACGTACTGCTTATGGTATCTCGCTACAATGGGAACCTGCTAGTGCTGAAGCTAATATCTATCTTGATTTGAATGCAACTAAGCTTGACGGTGGTCAATCGGCTTACTCTATTCTTGATGTTGGTGGTTCTAGTGTCGCTAGAAGTGACTCTTACTATGATAGTAATGGTGAGCTGCATAACTATGATTTAGATGGCGTATTGGTGATTCCAAAAACATGGAGTGACTTCACTACTTCAGATACCACTTCACACGCTATTGGTGGTGAATGGTTCTTAACAGATTCAATTGAAATTTCTGCAGAGTATTCTTTATCTAAATCTGAAGAAAAACAAACAGCAAACGAATTTAACCTACGTCCTATCGAACGTACCGATCCTACAACCGACTTAGTGACTCACACAAGTACTAGTAGTTCTTATTCAGGTGGTGGCATTCCAGGTTATATGTATGCCGACTCAGGTATGTTAACAAATCCTGATAACTTAGTTTTCCGTGAATTCTTCCACAAAACACTTGAAACAGACAATGAAGAGCAAGCACTTCGCTTTGACTTTACAATGTCTGATATCGGTGTAAATTGGGTTTCAGCAGTTAAAGCCGGTGTTCGCTTTACTGACCGTGATTACACAGCAAATCGTTTTGATCTAAAGCCAATTAATGGCAATACCACGCTAAAAGATTCATATAAGAAAGCCGTTGATGATAATGGTAACTTTGCGCCAATCTGGATTGATAATGCGCTTCTTAGCGACAGCATGAACATTGTGAATCTCAATAACTCTTTTGACCAAACCGGTGTTAACGGTCAAAACGATTTATTGACATACAATGTATACGATGCTAATCAATTACAAAATACTGAAGCAACTTATGAACTTGTTAAGCAAATGCTTGCAGGTACTTCTTATGCTATGAATGGCTCATTAGCTGACAACATGGTTGAAGATAGCGGTGCATACAAAGAAATTAATGAGAAAACCAGCGCGATTTACGCTCAATTCCATTTAGATTTTGATGACCTAACTGCTGTATTTGGTGGTCGTTACATTCAAACAGAATTAGAATCTAGTGTTGTTGCATCAGTTGATGACAATGGTAATAAAGTACTTGATACTGGTGAGAATGATTATTCAGACTTCCTACCTAGCTTAAACGTGACTTACACACTAACAGACGAAACACTCATGCGTTTCGCAGCAGCTAAAGTCATGCGCCGTGCAGACTTTGATGAATTAAGCCCAGCATTATCAATCGATAACTCGTTAGTGACTGGTACTCAAGGATCTTATCAACTTGAGCCATACCGTGTTACTCAATACGATTTCTCAGTAGAACATTACTTCGGAGACGGTGGCCTAGTTTCTGCAGCAGTTTTCTATAAAGATGTGAACTCATTTACACAAACTGACAGCAGCTGTTTAGCTGACCCAAGTACAGTATCAGGTCAAAACACCACTGAGTGGGGTAACATTTGTTTACTCGACACAGCAGGTCAAAGCCAAGGCGATGTTAACTTTGCCACAGAAGACCAAGGTTTAGCTTACGTTGATCAACAAAAAGCAGCTGGTCAAACAGGTATTGTAATTGACACTGATGTGAATGGCGGCAGTGGTGAAGTGAAAGGTTTAGAGCTTGCTTATCAGCAACAGTTTACCTTCTTACCTGGTTTCTGGTCTGGTTTTGGTGTTAATGCCAACTATACCTATGCAGATAGTGCACAGCCTGACGGCAACCCTCTTCTAAACATTTCAGAAAATACAGCTAACGGCCAAATTTACTGGGAAAATGAAGATCTACAGTTCCGTTTAGCATACAACTGGCGTGACCGTTACTTATATTCACAAGCTGAAAAACGTGTTCAAACAGTCGGTGCTTTAGGTTATAACGTCTTTAACCAAAATGACCCTACTGCTGAAAACTTTGATGCTACTGTAGGTAACAACTACCGTGAAGCGCGTGGTCAGTTTGATTTCTCTGCAAGCTGGGATATCAATGAACATTTTGCTGTAGTCGGTAACGTTGTGAACTTAACAGGTGAGCCAATTGAGTACACAACTGAGCTAGGTTCAGTATGGAAATACAGTGAATCAGATCGTCGTTACACTCTAGGTCTACGCGCTAGATTCTAATTTAGCCGCACCTTCGAAGAGAGCCTATTAAAAGTTAATGGGCTCTCTTAAATAAACACGAATAGCCACACCACTTTGTTTACTTCAAAAAACAACCAACATCACAAAATCACAAATTGGTAAACCAATAAAGAAAATTGGTTAGTAATAGTTTGGCTTTACAGTCTTATTGTAATACAATTAAAAAATCAGAAGTAAGTAAAGAATTCGTACCATTAATTTAAACATATAAAGACAGCTTATTTGTTGGCTTTATATAAATTTCTTAGCACGCCTACTCTTGATGCTTATCCTTTTTAGCATTTAGATAGCATTTACCAATATATTTAGGAGTTAGATATGACAAAGCCTGTCATTGGTTTCATCGGACTTGGCCTTATGGGCGGCAACATGGTTGAGAACCTTCAAAAGAGAGGTTATCAAGTAAATGTAATGGATCTTAGTGCAGAAGCTGTTGCTCGTGTTACTGACCGTGGTAATGCAACAGCCTTTACTTCAGCTAAAGAATTAGCTGCAGCAAGTGACGTTGTTCAGTTCTGTTTAACCACTTCAGCTGTAGTTGAAAAAATTGTTTACGGTGATGACGGTGTTTTAGCCGGTATCAAAGAAGGTTCTGTATTAGTTGATTTCGGTACTTCTATCCCAGCTTCTACTAAGAAGATTGGCGCAGCACTTGCTGAAAAAGGTGCTGGCATGATTGATGCTCCTTTAGGTCGTACCCCTGCACACGCTAAAGATGGTCTGTTAAACATCATGGCTGCTGGCGACATGGATACATTCAACAAGGTTAAGCCTCTGTTAGAAGAGCAAGGCGAGAATGTATTCCACTTAGGCGCACTTGGCGCAGGTCACACAACTAAACTAATCAACAACTTCATGGGCATGACAACTGTTGCGACTATGTCTCAAGCCTTTGCTGTTGCAAAACTAGCTGGCGTTGATGGTCAACAATTGTTTGATATCATGTCTGCTGGCCCTTCAAACTCACCATTCATGCAGTTCTGTAAGTTTTACGCGGTAGATGGCGAAGAAAAATTAGGTTTCTCTGTTGCTAACGCTAACAAAGATCTTGGTTACTTCCTTGCAATGTGTGAAGACCTAGGTACTAAGTCTTTAATTGCTCAAGGTACTTCAACTAGCTTACAAGAAGCTGTTGATGCTGGTATGGGTCAAAATGACGTACCAGTTATTTTTGATTACTTCACTAAGTTAGAAAAGTAATTTAAATAAATCAACAATACTTTCTCCAAGTGTTGTTAATCTAGTCAAGTAAAAGGCAGTGTTTTCACACTGCCTTTTTCATTTCATGTTTTGATTAATGACTTGAGGCCATGTCACTACTCAACTACATAGACTCGGTAACCAAATGGTTCTATAGCTAATTCAGTATCGGGCTTGATAATCACCTTATCACCACTGAACAGCTCAGTATATTTATCGAGATGTCTCTTCGTGCTGTTAAATGTCACTTTCTGAACTTGGTTTGAAAAGTTTAAAACAACAAAAACTTTATCGGCATCATTCGCTCGCGTATATGAAAAAATAGCCTTTTTGTTGCTGTTTGCCACAGGTAACATATGACTTCCCCACTTACCGTTCCAAAGGGCGGTATTACGATGCTTCAAGCCAAATAACTGTTGATATATTGCCCCTGTTTTAGTGGTTTTCCATTCAATGACGTCTTTATCAAAAAAAGCCAGAGACTTATCTAATTCAGCTTCTTGACCACTATAAATCAGTGGCATTCCTTCTACTGTTGCTGTCAATACAATGCTGGCATGTAAAAAATCACCAAACCTTTCAAACATGGTTTTATCCCATGCGTTTAAGTCATGATTATCTACAAAATTCATTCTCAACATGTCTAAACGCCATCGATTCTCTAACTTGCCAAAGTGAGAATAAATAGCAGAAACATCTTTATGCCCGTGAGCAACATTATGTAAAACATCGTGCAGCCTAAAAGAGTAAGCCATATCGAAAGCATACTCATGTAAATCACGTAGTTCAGCTTCAGCTAGCATGAATACCGGCTTAATTTTATCAAGTTCAGATCTAGCTGTATTCCAGAAGTCTGTGGGCACATAACCTGCAGTATCAACACGATAACCATCAACATTGACTTCTTTAACCCAATATTTTAAAGCCTCTGTCATGTACTGTCTTAATTCGGGCTGTTGATAATCCAACTCGATAATATCCTGCCAATCCCACCAAGGGTTAGATTGAAACTCGCCTTTTTTACTTAGCTTATACCACTCTGGGTGGTTTTTTGTCAGTGGATTATCCCAAGCCGTATGATTTGGCACCCAATCTAAAATAACGTACATGTCCATTTTGTGCGCTTGGTTCACTAGGTCTTTCAAATCAGCCAAGTTCCCCATTTGTGGGTTTACACCATAGTAATCTTTAACTGCATAATAACTGCCCATTTCACCTTTACGGTTTAACTCACCTATTGGATGAATAGGCATCAACCATAAAATATCCACCCCCATTTCCTTTAATCTAGGTAAGTGTTCAGTGAACGCATTAAAAGTCCCCTGCTTAGTGTATTGACGGATATTCACTTCATAAATAGTGGCATTCTTAACCCACTCAGGGTGAGATACTTTAACGAATGGTTTAGGCTGGTATTTGTTAAGACTTATAGCCTCATCAGACATCGCGCTGACTGGAGACAGCAATAGACTCAATCCCAACATTAAGCTTGTTATTATTTTTACCATGATACTTCCCTATATAATTATTATTCCCACTCGACTTTGCTGTTTTTTTATACGAAACAGCCCGCGAATTGATACTAGGGAAATAAAGTGGGTAAGCGAAGCTAAAAACAGAAACTGCATTCGTATTCATTAGTGATACAAACTTATTACACCAAAGAACAGCAGCTTAATCTTGAAATATGGCTAGTTAGCATTGCTTTAAAAGCTAGCTAGCACAATAATTGAGAAACAAGAAAGCCGATATCTTGAGGTATCGGCTTTCTTTTATTAATGGTTAGTCGCTTAGTTATCGCGCAAAAAAACATTGTCGTAAGAGTAATGATTGCAGTTCATTAAAACTGTGGCCCATTATTTTCGTGTTATCTTGGCCATCAGCAAAATAATATTAACTGTGCTATATCCTTTATTTCCTAAAAACAGCTTGGATCCCCCTAACCACAGAAAGGTCATGTTAGATTTACATAAAGTTAAACGAAAGTCCTTAAAGGCAATTTGACTGTTTTTCTTCAAGTCACATTATAGTATTCAGCAGATAATTAATTCAGTTTTTAGCTGATACATATACAAGAGTGTTACTTCACTAAGCTAGAAATAAGTGCTCTCAATGCCGCAGGTTTCACCATTTTCGCCATATAGTGATAGCCTCGCTTTTGCACATCGTCAACTAAATCCTTATTAGTATTAGCAGTAATCAAGATCCCCGGTAAATGCTCACCATATCGAGAGCGGATCCCATCCATTGCATCAACACCATTTTGATCGTTATCTAAATGGTAATCGGCTAAAACAATATCTGGTGCCACCCCTTTTAAGCCCAGCTTAATGCGTGCATCGGCTAAATCTGATGCGCACACAACCTCACATTTCCAGCGGGTTAATAAGCTCTCAAGCCCTGCTAGGATAGCTTCTTCGTTATCAATACATAAGACTTTAACTCCAGCTAAAGGCTGGGTTAAAGTTGGCACAGGTTTAACGACTTTTTCGCTAACCGTCTCACCAAGTGGCACTATGATTGAAAACACGGATCCTTGGCCGAGCTTTGAGGTTACTTGGATTTGATGGTCGAGTACTTTGCTTATTCTATCTGCAATCGCTAACCCTAATCCCAATCCACTCACATTACGGCTACTAGGATGATTCAGTCGTTTAAACTCTTTAAAAATTTCTTCGGTTTCATGCTCGTCAATACCACAGCCAGTATCTAGCACTTGTATTTCGATAAAGTCACCACGGCGGCGGCAACCTAATAATACTTGGCCACCTTTGGCATAACGATAAGCGTTAGTGAGGAAGTTTTGTAAAATCCGTCTTAATAACGATAAATCTGAATTAATCGTGGCATTACAAGGCATCATATTAAATCGAATTTGATTATCTTTTGCCATCGCTTCAAACTCGACAGATAAGCCATTTAGCAGCTCACCTAATGCAAAATCTCGACGATTGACTTCCACCATTCCTGAATCTAATTTTGAAATATCGAGTAAGTCCGTTAATAACTCACCTGCGGTGCGAAGTGAATTATTAATATGAGAAATAGTGGTTTTGCCCTCTAAATCTAAATCGGGGTATTGAGCCAGTGATGCGGTAAATAAACGCGCTGCATTCAATGGCTGCATTAAATCATGACCTACAGCGGCTAAGAAGCGGCTCTTAGACGCATTAGCTAGCTCTTCTTGGGCTTTTGCTTCAAGCAGTTCACTGTTCAGCATTGCCAGCTCATACGTACGCTCTTGAACCCGTGACTCTAGGGTTTCATTGGCTTCAATTAAGGCTTTTTCTTGTTGGCGATACTGAGTAATGTCAGTAAAGGTCATTACAAAGCCACCATCAGGCATTGGGTTACCTTGAATTTTTATGACCTTGCCATCACGGCGTTGCCGCTCTGAAGTATGTGCACTGCCATTACGCATATGTTGCACACGAATTTCAACTTGCGTTTCGATATCGCCTTCACCGCAATAGCCTCTTGCAGCATTAAAGCGAACCACTTCACTGATTGGCATACCTTGCTGTAAAAAGTCATCAGGGTAATCGTAAAGCTCTGCGTATTTAAAGTTCCATGCAACAAGGTTTAAGTCTTTATCGACAACACTCATTCCTTCATAAGCATGCTCAATAGCGCCTCGCAGCATATCTTGGCTTAATATGATTTTTGATGAAGCTTCATCCACTAAACTAAATACTTCATCAAGTGCCAAATCACGCCCTTGTAAAACAGAATCCATGACTAATGAAGCACTCGACGCCCCTAGCACACCAGCAAGCATATGTTCTGTATGAGAAATTAATGGCTCCCCTGCCACTTTGTGCCAAGAGTCACTTCGTACTGCATCAGGAGAAAATTTACTAAAGCTTTCGTATGCCCGCGTAGGACTGACGAATCGACTGGCCAGAATTAATAAATCTTGTTGTGAAATGGCGCCATGCTTACGACTGGAGTCCTTTTTATCACCCTGCTTATTTAGCCCAGGATTTATAAAATGGCTGGCTTGAATTCGTTCAGCAACGCCAGCTCTAAACCATAACGAGCCCAAGATATAACAAATGACATTCGCAACCAGTGCGATTAATGTATCTGCAACTTCAGGGCTAATTGAAGCAAGTAAACCAGTCTCCCCACCAAGGCCAACACTGCCTTCAAATAAGATGTAACACCACAGAGAAAAGCCTACCGCCAAACCAAGAAACACTCCTGAGCGATTGCCATATTTCCAGTACATACCACCCAATAACGCTGGAGCTAACTGGGCAAACGCGCCGAAAGATAATTGACCAAGGTGTGATAACGACTCGCTATTACCAAACAGTAAATAACTTAAATAACCCAGGGCTAGAATGATGACTATGGCTACACGACGGGCATTTAATAAAAATCGGGCAAATTGGTTAAAGTTGGTGCCGCTAACACGCCCAGTGCGAAGCATGAAAGGCACTAGCCATTCGTTACTAATCATTACGCTTATGGTTACAACCGCCACAATGACCATACCTGTTGCTGCTGATAAAGTGCCCAATAAGGCTATAACTGCCAGCACAGGCTGGTCCAATGCAAGAGGTAAGTTAATCACGTAGGTATCTGCAGCGACACTATCACCTAATAATAAAGTGCCAGCTAATGCCAGAGGAGCAACAAATAGTCCGAACATGGCTAAATAAAGCGGAAAAATCCAACGAGCTTTGTTAAGTATCGCTTCTTCAGCACACTCAACAACCATCACATGGAATTGACGTGGCATGCACATAAAGGCTGCGATACCCACTAACATCTCAGGTAGAAATGACACAATATTCAAGCTGCCATTGTTAATAATATCTTTCTCAGATGCTTGCTGCCAAATATCACCAAAGCCATCAAAGTATAAATAGGTAATCACAAAACCAACGATCAAAAATGCTGCCAATTTCACCAGCGACTCAAATGCAATTGCTACCATCATGCCCGGGTTATGTTCTGTGGCATCCAGTTTTCGGGTGCCAAATAAAATGGCAAAAATCGCTAAAATAAAGGTAATTAATAATGGAACGCTAACCGCACTTAACGGTTGGTCGTCTGGTTGGAATAAATTTAAACTAAACACCATCGCTTTAAGTTGTAAAGCGATGTAAGGCATGATGCCAAATAAGGCAATCAGCGTAACAATGGCAGCAAGGGTTTGAGATTTGCCATAACGGGCAGCAATAAAATCCGCAACAGAAGTGATATTTTGTGCTTTAGAAATAATCACCATCTTGCGCAACACCCCAAAACCAAGGGTAAAAACTAAGATTGGGCCTAAATAAATCGGTAAGAAAGACCATAAATCGGTCGCAGATTGACCAACCGTCCCCAAAAAACTCCAAGAAGAACAATAAACCGCTAGACTTAAGCCGTATATCCACACCTGCACTTTTTTGGTGATCTTACTAAACCATCGCTCAGCACCCCACGCTAAGATAAACAGTAAAGAAACATAGCAAATTGCAATGACAGCAACGACTAAGGTCAAATTCATGGTTTTCTCTTCTTATTATATTTGCTTAATAATTGGGCAATAAATCTGTATCAATTTGGTGCTATGCTAACATGCGCAACAGATTAAATATTAAGGATATTTTAAAACTAGACCAAGGTCTAATAGTGTTAACCTCACCTTGCAGACGATACTTTCGTAACGCTAAATTCGACAAAGGGAAGCCATATGAGCTCGCAGTCTCTCTATAAAGTACCAGCAGATTTCGCAAACAACGCACTGGTAGACAATGATACCTATAAGAAAATGTACCAAGAATCTGTGGTAAATCCAGAAGGTTTTTGGAGAGAACACGGTAAGCGCATTGATTGGATCAAGCCCTACACCAAAATTAAGAAAACTTCATTTGATGATCATAACCTTTCCATCAATTGGTTTTATGACGGTACATTAAACGCATCAGCGAACTGTTTAGATCGCCACCTTGAAAAAAATGGCGACCGTGTCGCCATTATCTGGGAAGGCGATGATGCAAGCGAGCAACGCAAAATAACCTACCGCGAACTTCATACAGATGTCTGTAAGTTTGCGAATGCCCTTCGCAGCCAAGGCGTTTGCAAAGGTGATGTCGTTACTATTTATATGCCTATGGTGCCAGAAGCTGCCGTAGCAATGTTAGCATGTGCCCGAATTGGTGCAGTCCATTCAGTTGTCTTTGGCGGCTTCTCACCTGACTCAATTGCTTCACGTGTTATTGATGGCAAATCAAAAGTACTGATTACCGCTGATGAAGGCATTCGTGGCGGTCGAAAAATTCCATTAAAGCGCAGCATTGATGATGCACTCA
>NZ_VKHR01000008.1 GCF_009663145.1 Shewanella sp. TC10 | reverse complement strand
TCATCACTTGTAATGAGAAAAGCAATTGAACCTTTATGATCAGGGTGCTTGGCAACAAAACGCTCGGTAGCAACAACCATGGCAGCTAAAGAGCCTTTCATGTCCGCAGCGCCGCGACCATGAATATAATCATCAATTACAGTTGGTTCAAAAGGTGGGGTATGCCATTTACTTAAATCACCTGTTGGTACAACGTCGGTATGACCTGCAAAGCAAAAAACCGGGCTTTCATTACCACGTCTAGCCCACATGTTAGTGGTATCATCGAAGACCATGGATTCAATATTAAATCCTGCAGCTGCAAGTCTATCGCCCATGAGCTCCTGACAGCCTTCATCTAAAGGTGTGACTGACGGGCGAGATAGTAAATCTTTGGCCAGTGCTAATACTTCTTGAGTCATTATTTAAACCACGCTTGATAGTCAGCGGCTTTAAAGCCAATTAGAATTTGCTCATTTTGAATCAACACTGGACGTTTAATTAACGTTGGAAATTCGACCATCAACTGCAGTGCTTTCTCTTTAGTGATATCCGCTTTTTGCTCATCGGTTAAATTTCTGAAACTGGTACTACGTTTATTAAACAACAATTCCCAATTAGTTAGTTCAAACCATTGATTAATGATGTCAGCGTTAATGCCTTGCTCGCGAAAGTCATGGAAGGTGAAATTTTGGTTTTCCGCTTCTAGCCATTTACGTGCTTTACGAACGGTATCGCAGTTTTTAATGCCGTATATAACGCTATTACTCATTGTGTAAATATTTCCTTGAGTCTTGTTGTAGCGCTAAGCTGTTCAATACCTCTTAATTTCTTACTATTTGAACAGCTGCGCAATCTTGATTTGTAGAGTTAGTTTTAATTCTGTTTTATTTGGTTAAAGCTCAACGGTAAAGATGACATCTTTACCCGCCGTGACTTGGCCTTCAGCTTTAACTAGATATTGCACGTCTTCCATGTTGGCTAGCACAACCGGGGTCAATAAACTTTCAACTTGATCAGTTAAATACTCCAGATCAAATTGCAAAATAGGGTCACCTACTTTTACTTGTTGTCCTTCTTCTGCCAAGCGTTTAAAGCCATTTCCGCGCAGTTCCACTGTGCCTACGCCAAAATGGACAAATAGCTCAAGCCCTTGAGGTGACTCAATACTAAAAGCATGATTGGTTTCAAATATCTTGCCAATGGTGCCATCAATGGGGGCTAAAATAAGTTTTCCAGTCGGGTTAATGGCTAATCCATCGCCGACGATTTTTTCAGCGAAAACCACATCAGGTACTTGTTCAATTTCTACTAGGTCGCCTGAAACAGGTGCAAAAATTTCTATACCACCGGTTAAGGTAGGTTGCCCTGAAATAAGTCGGCGTATACGGCTTAAAAATCCCATGAGATATAGCCTCTTTTTATAATGTTTTTATGGTTTTATTCTAGTGTTGTCTGATTTTTTTATAAACAATAAATATTGAAAAATACTAAATAAAGTCAAATTAACTGAATAACTGGTTTAATTGTTCTATATGGCTAAAGCCTAATGCTTGTTGTGCTTGGTTGTAAAAATGCTGATATTGGC
Organism: Shewanella sp. TC10; assembly: GCF_009663145.1. Lineage (GTDB taxonomy): Bacteria > Pseudomonadota > Gammaproteobacteria > Enterobacterales > Shewanellaceae > Shewanella. Next base: position 106,033 of record NZ_VKHR01000008.1, on the reverse strand, counting down.
CGTTACAGATTGTGGCTTTAACATCTAGTAAGCTCGCGGTATTAACACTTAACTCGTCAATTCCTAGACCGACTAACAAGCTAATTAGTTTCGTATCACTGGCTAATTCACCGCATAAACACACTTTGATTTGATGGATTTTACATGTGTCTACTGCCATCTTAATAAATCGAATCATGGCTGGTGATACCGGTGGGTAATCTTTGACTAGCTCTGGATTTCCACGGTCAGCTGCTAAAGTATATTGGGTTAAATCGTTACTGCCGATACTGACGAAATCTAATTTTGGCAATAAGTGCGGCAAATTAAGCACCGCTGCTGGCGTTTCTACCATAATGCCGACATTAAGATCGCCAAAACCTTTTTCTTCTTCAATAAGTTGTTGCTTGCAAGATTCTATTAACGCAAATGCTTGCTCGAGCTCTTCAACTTGATTCACCATAGGAAATAAAAGTCTTATCCGGCCATGATTAGCCGCCCTAAGAACAGCTTTAATTTGAGTAGTGAATAAAGATTGATGCTGAAGACTATAGCGAATGCCACGAACGCCTAGAGCGGGGTTATCTTCGTATTGCTGGCTTAAGCAGGGGATTTCTTTATCTGCACCAATATCAAAGGTACGAATGGTCAGCACTTTGCCATTTAAACTATGCAGTGCATCGCAATATTGCTGATATTGTTGTTTTTCATCAGGTACTGACTCCACTTGCATCAATAAAAATTCAGTTCTGAATAAACCGATTCCAGCCGCGCCGCTATGCTCAATTTGAGTCACATCATTTAAGCTGCTGACATTAGCAAGTAAACAAACTGGGTGACCATCGAGAGTAACACTAGGTTTATCGACATATTGTAGTAGTGCATTACGTCGCTGTGTTTCTTGTTCTGATTTTTCCTTTAACTGCAGCCTTGTTTGCGCAGATGGTTTAATGTGCAGCTCGCCACTGATGGCATCTAAAATCAGAGGGCTTCCATCAGTTATGTCGTGGCTATTAAATTGGCAACTTAATAAAGCAGGGATCCCAGCCGCTTTGGCTAAAATGGCAGTATGACTTGTCAACCCACCAGTTTGTAGCACGATACCTTTAATCTTATTTAACGGAATGGTAGCAAACTCAGCAGGAGTAATATCTTCAGCTAATAAAATACTATTGTCAGTAAGTTTAGATACATCCCACTGTAAGGTTCCATTGACCGCAGACATCAATCGTTTACCTAGGCAAAGTACGTCATTGCTGCGATTTGCCATATATGGATCATCTAGCTGAGCTAATTCTTCAGCATGTTGCGCAAATATTCGTTCAACAGAGACAACTGCAGAAAATCTAAATCGGGTAATGTAATTTTTGAGTTGCTCAGCTAAATCATCATCTTCTAACAGCATGATATCAGCGTCGATTAAATGAAAATGCTCGCTGTCTGGTTCAATTTTAGCTTGGCAATGTTTTAGGTGAGAACTTAAGAAACCAATGGCTTTAGTGGCTTTTTCACACTCTTTAGCAATATTGGCGACAGGTAATAAACGATAATCGACAGTTTGATTGTGCAGATTAATATGAACTGCTTGGCCAAAAGCAATTCCGGGGGAGACAACAATACCTGTTACTGCCATAAACGTTCCTGTTAGCTGAGAGTGATAAGTAATTCAGAGACAGTTTCTACTGCTTTTTCAGCCTGTTCTCCATCGGCAAATACCTTAACAGATTGACCTTGATATAACCCTAAAGTTTGTAATTTAAACAAACTCTTGGCACTTGCTTGTTTACCATTACATTCGACTATGACGTCACAGTCAAAGTTTTTTGCCGCTTTGACTAATAATGCAGCAGGGCGGGTGTGAATTCCATGGGGAGCGATAATAGTGACGGTTTTTTCGTACATCTAAAGTAACTCTTTTAAAAATTATAGGCAGGATAATACCGTAAACCTTAGCGGGCTAACAGCCGATATATAGCATTAACTTGGTTTGGAAATTAAATATGATTCATCTAAGAAATAAGAAGCGCGAATGTTTATTCGCGCTTCTTAATTGTAAAGGCTGGGGGGGAGTTGAAAGTCAATCTAATTAATCTGTTTTAAACTGACTTAAGCTTTCCGTGACATTTTGACTAATGGTTTGCAGTGATTGAGCCGCGTCTGAATTAGTTTCGTTGGTTTTTACAGCGATTTCAGTTAATTCAGAAATCGTTGTGATATTACGGTTTATCTCTTCCGTCACTTGTGACTGCTCTTCAGTCGCGCTAGCAAGTTGCGTATTCATATCGCTGATGTTGGCAATAACAGCAAGTATTTCTGTCATAGCGTCTTGAGATTGTATCGCTTTTGATTGTAATTGAATCGATTGCTCTTGAGTTTCAGTATTACTCTTAATCACCAGCTCAACACCATCATGGATATTAGTGATAATTTTATTAATTTCGTTAGTTGATGCCTGTGTACGAGTTGCTAGCGCTCTGACTTCATCTGCAACTACAGCAAACCCGCGGCCATATTCACCTGCTCGAGCGGCTTCAATTGCGGCATTAAGTGCCAGCAAATTGGTTTGATCGGCTATCCCACCAATGGTGTCTAAAATGGTGCTGATTTCTATCGACGACTTGCCTAAATCGTGGGTTACATTCTCAGCGTTTTTAAGCTCTGTAACCAGTAAATCAGTTTCGTGAACTGTTTCCTGCATAAATGCATGGGATTGTTGTGCTTGGGCCTTAACGTTATTAGCGCCATCAGCTGCTTGATAAGTATTTTGAGCCATATCATGGGTGGTTGCCAGCATTTGATTGACTGCAGTCGCGACACTTTGTGTTTCACTATGTATTAACTCAGCGCTTTGATTTGACTCTTCTACAGCAACAAGCAAATTCTGTGCATCAGTATCAAGTTCTTTACCCAGTGGTTTTAACTCTGAGACTACAGCCGCAATTTTCATGACGAAATCATTGAATGCATCAGCCATTTTAGCGACTTCATCTTTGCCGCTGTTATCTAAACGCTTTGATAAATCGCCTTCACCTTTAGCAATATCTTCCATTGCTGCAATCGCTGCATTAATAGGAGAGGTGATAGAAACATTCAGCAGTAAGAAAAAACCAAAAATAGGAATAGAAATTAGCATCATGATGATCAGGTAATTAATCACAACACTGCCCATGCTGTCTATTACATCACTGACATTGCCATGTGCAATAATAGTCCAGCCCCATTCTGGGTAAAATTCAGCGCCAGATAAGATGGTTTCAACACCAGAAGTTGAAGCAAGGTTTGCTTGATATTCAAGCTGACTCTTAGTCATTCTCCTAGCATTAGTGACAAGTTCAATAAATGGTTTAGAACCGTCTGATGCAATATAGCTATCAAAAGAACGGCCTTCGAGCATACTGTTTTCAGGAAAACTAATAATGACATTATCAGCATCAACCACTATGTAAGATTCATTATTGCCATATCGCAGGTCAGAAATTACCGATAATGCATATTGTTTGATGTTGGCTTCAGAGACTTGGTTATTGTTTTGCCTAGTAAGCGAATCGAGTAAAGACGTGGCTGTAGACACTTGCGCTTCTATCTGAACCGTCTTTTGATTGAGAAGATTATTGTATTGTTCGTTGATGGAAAAACTGGCAAAACATACTGTACCTATAGCCGCCAGAGCTAACATTATGATGAGTCGTTTCAAAATGGTTAACTGTCTTAGGAAGGCGATCATAGGTATCCTTAAAAATCTATTTCTTCAATATATTGGGCAAATATAGACAGTTTTAGATATAAAAAAATATCTAAATACGAGAATTGTGATCTATTGGTCTCTTTTTACAAAAAGATACAAGTGCTAAGTCAAATAAGAGTAATTGAGGAAGCTTTTAAAAATCGAATTTTCAATTAGTTAACAATATTGATGTTATAGAGGTTTTTTATTTTTGATAATGAGTTGTTTTAGCTTTGATTTATTATTCGATAAGCCTCAGAATGAGGGAAAAGTAAAACTAGGTAAATATTGTTATGGATTCAGTTCAAATTGTTACAACGGATGACATCTTACTTAAGCTGTGTCATTCAGTTTCTCATGTTCTTTCGAGTACTAGTGACAGCCAAGTGACTCATGCTGGCATGGTACAAAATATCACCCGTACCTGTTTAAAACCTGATCTAGGTTGCTTTTCAATTTTTGATGGTGGGTTTTCTGGTTTAGTTGTTATTAATTTTTCAAAAGAAGCAGCCATTGAAATATATCGTAGATATATGATTAACATGGGAATGCCAGAGTCAGAATTGGCTTTCTCACACACCTCTGATGATGTTGGGAATGTCATGGGCGAATTGATGAATCAAATTTTAGGTGATTTCATCAAAACCATATCAAAAGAATTACAAACCTCTATTAGCCAAAGCCAACCGAAAATGTTAACCATCAACAAAGAGTTAACTATATCGATTGACACTAATTTAGATGAAGCGGTATCAAGAAGAGTGTCATTTAAAACCGCTGATAACCACATTTTTTATCTTGAGTTCGCTATGGATAAAACTGAGTTCATTAAGCTCAAAGAGTTTGAAATGGATGAAGAATTTGATCCTGATTCATTGATTGAAGCCCACGGAAATAGTAACAGCTCCCAAGCAAAACCTATTGCGAAAAAAGACGCACCAGTTGTGGTTGCAGATGATGCCGATGATTTATTAAATGAATTAGGCTTATAAATTAAATTAAAACGGTGATTATTAGGGTTATTTTAGGTATAAACAGGGTGTGAGTACCTAAAATAACTATAAAAAGGCCTGATGCTAATATGACATCTAAAGCTACCTCCATTGATATTGCTTATCGCGCTGGTGTTTCTCAATCAACGGTTTCTCGTGCGCTGAGAAATAGTCCCTTGGTAAATCTCGAAACTCGTCAACGGATTCAAGCGATTGCAAAAGAGTTAAATTATAAAGTCGATAAGAATGCCAGTAACTTGCGCACGCAAAATAGCCATACTTTGGCATTATTAATCTGTGAAGATCCCACCAACGATGAATCGTTAATTAATCCATTTTTTCTTTCAATGCTCGGTTCTATTACTCGTGCTACAGCTCAACAAGGCTACGACTTGTTAGTGTCTTTTCAGCAATTATCCAGTGATTGGCATGCTGATTACGAAGATAGCAATAAGGCAGATGGCATTATTTTATTGGGCTATGGCGACTACGTAGATTATGAGCACAAGCTGCAAAAATTATTAGAACAAAACACTCATTTTATTATCTGGGGTGCTGAGCATAATAACAAAGAAGTGTTGTCTATCGGCTGTGATAATCATCAAGGTGGCGTTATAGCGACTGAACATATGATTTCATTAGGTCTGAGCAAAATAGCCTTTTTAGGTGATGCTTCTGAGCATAGCCCTGAATTTCGTGACCGTTACTTGGGGCATGCTGAGGTACTTAAAAAAGTCGGTATTAAATTGAATAAAAAGTGTCAGTTTGACGCGATTAGTACCGAAAGCTCTGGTTTTGATGCAGCGATGAAATTATTAGATAGCGGCCATGAATTTGACTCTATTTTCGCAGCCAGTGATTTGATTGCTATTGGGGCTATTCGCGCGCTTAAAAAACGAGGCGTTAGAGTACCAGAAGATATCGCTGTGGTGGGTTATGATGATATTCCTGTCGCTAGCTTTGCCAATCCTTCACTTACTACCGTTAAGCAAAATACTAAATTAGCAGGGGAAATCTTAGTCGATAGTTTATTAAAACTGATAAGAGGCAAAGAAGTGGGTCCACAACTCATCCCAACGAATATGGTAGTACGTCATTCGTGTGGCGGTAATACTGACATTGAGGATTAAGCCGGTAACAGTGAATTTAGAAACGCTTAATCAAGAAAGTTTGCTATTGTGATGAAAATAATTGATCGACTGTCACTTTAGCCTAAGCACTGGCTATAGACACCCCCTAAAACTTACGGTGTCTCAAAATTAATACCTACTTATCTCGCCGTTATTTTTCATCAGATAACGGCGTATTGTTTAACACATGCTTTATAAGAAATGTTTAACACTCACTTTGAAACTCAAATTGTAAAATTATTCAATAACTAAGAGCCATTATGGAAAATGAGTTTAATAAAAGTATGGATTACTTCAAAGTCATAACGCAATTTCTGCAGGATTTACCAAGAAATACAGTGATATTATGTTGTTTTATCTGTGTTTTTTCCTTCCATGCTAAGTCACAAGACCTTGAGCCTAGAAGTTATACCAACATTCCTATTAATATGCATTTCTTGGCTGTTGGCTACTTACATTCAGAAGGTGCGTTATCACCTTCACCATCAGTCCCTTTAAAAGATGCTCATTTGAAATTAGATGCGGCAGTACTAGGTTATGCTCACTCATTTTCCATAGCGGGTAGATCATCAAAATTAGATATGTCGGTATCTAGGATTTGTATGAAAGGCTCTGCAGATTACCAAAATGAAGTTGTAGAAGCTGATCGTTGTGGCTATGGCGATCCCAATATAAGGCTTACTTGGAATTTTTACGGCGCACCTGCTATGGAGCGAAAAGACTTTGCTCAATACAAAGAAGGGTTAGTCATTGGGTCAAGTTTACAGCTCAGTTTACCTGTTGGGACTTATGACAAAAATAAACTCATTAATGCTGGTGCCAACCAATGGGTTTTTAGACCTGGTGTGGGTATGTCTTATACCATCGGCGATTGGCAATATAGCGCGATGACATCGATTAGACTCTATAGTGATAACGACGAGTTTTATAATCAAACTGAGCTCGAGAAACAGGCTCAATATACATTCCAAGGGCATATTATTTATAGTATTGGTCGTGGGCAGTGGTTATCGTTAAGTGGTAATTATTTTGTTGGAGGCGAAACTGCTAAAAACGGAGTTGACGCCGATGATTCACAAGATAATTCTCGTTTTGGTTTAACTTATTCATTGGCTTTTAATCAGCACCACAGCATTAAACTAAATGCCAGTACTGGCGTCATAACGCGTATAGGAAATGATTTCGATACATTTGGCCTAGTTTGGCAATATGCTTTTTAACTAACATCTTCTCATTAGCGACATCAAAAAGAATAATACAAGGATGAAATATGGCTGGTGCAAGCTTATTAATGTTATTGGATGACATTGCTGCGATTTTAGATGATGTTGCTGCAATGAGTAAAATAGCTGCCAGAAAGACGGCAGGGGTATTAGGTGATGACCTAGCCTTAAATGCTCAACAAGTCTCAGGTGTGGCCTCTGAGCGCGAATTACCAGTAGTTTGGGCGGTGGCTAAAGGCTCATTTTTTAATAAATTAATTTTGGTCCCTGCAGCTTTATTGATAAGTGCTTTTATTCCTTGGGCGATTACGCCATTACTCATGTTTGGTGGCTTGTTTTTGTGTTTTGAAGGCTTTGAGAAAATTCATCACTCATACGTACATCGAAAAGACAAACAAGCCGATATAACTGAGACACAAATTGTCGAAAAATCTGCACAAGACATTGCAGATTTTGAGAAAAAGAAAGTAAAGGGGGCAATTAGAACTGATTTTGTATTGTCAGCTGAAATTATCGCGATAAGTTTAGGCGTCGTTGCTGAAAGTAGTTTACTGAGTCAGTTTTTAACCTTGAGTGTTATTGCCATCATTATGACGGTGGGGGTTTATGGTTTAGTTGCTGGTATCGTTAAAATTGATGATTTAGGCCTGTATCTAACTCAACGCAAAGGTGAGGGAATTCTGGTTGCCATGTGGCATAAAATTGGGTTTTGGTTATTGGCCTCTGCTCCATATTTAATGAAAGGACTCACTATAGTAGGCACCATAGCCATGTTTATGGTCGGAGGAGGCATATTAACCCATGGCATTCACGCCATTGGGGCGCAGATTGCAATGATCGCTTCACTTATGGGTGAACTCGCCTACGTTGGTGGGGGGTTAGCAGTGATTACACCGAGTGTATTAAATGCAGTGTTTGGTGTTGTTGCCGGTGCCATAGCGGTTACTGTGATGAATATGATTGTTAAAATTAGAGCTTAGTCAGTTGCTTATTCAAATAGTCCCTTTATCCGTTTTGTGTTTGATTTGCCAAGTGCTTTTGGGCAAGTATTTCTTGCCCATCAAAACAGGCACAACCGTCTAACTGCTTTGCTTTATACATAAATTCATCGGCCTGTTTAATTAACCGGTCTCTTGAATTAGCCTGGAAGGGGAAGTAGCTAACCCCCATACTAGTGGAAATTGAGATTTCCTTACCCTCAAATGAAATAGGTTGACTCACCGAATCTAGAATTGTTTGCGCTTTAATGGCAATTTGATCAAAGTTTTCAATTATTCCTAAACAAACCAAAAACTCATCTCCACCTAATCTGCCGACAATATCTGACTTACGGGTGCATTCTTGTAGTCTGAAAGCCACTTGTTGCAGTACCTCGTCACCAGCGTCGTGACCCAAGCTGTCATTTATCACCTTAAAATCATCAATATCAATAAAGAATAATGCGACTTTGTTCTGGGTGATTTTGGCTTTGGCAAGCTGCACATCTAACGCTTTTTCTAATGCTCTGCGATTCATTAATCCAGTTAAATGATCTTTTTCAGAAAGGACCAGTAGTTGTTGCTTTTGTTTTTCTAGTTCACTAGTTTGGCGATTAACCTCTTGTTCTAATTCTTGCTTTGATACCATTGTTGCGTCTAGTTTACTGGTCATATTGTTAAAAAAGGATGCCAGTAAACGAAATTCAACGTCTAAATTACTTGCATTGATTTTATGGGTTAGCTCGCCGTTTGATAAGGTTTGTATCCCCATTTTTATTCGAGAAAATCCAATTTTAAAACGCTGATATATTGAGAAGTTAATGACAAGTACTATGATGGCTGCGAGGATAAGACCGAGTGAAGAGTAGAGCATGACTGATGTAATAGCGAGCTCATTACTGTCTAGTATTTTTTTATTTAAATAGGCAACTTCCTCTGACATATTCTCAATCAATATGTTGTAGCGATAACGTAGTAGTTGTCTTGCTTGGGTAACTTGAAAATCTGAGAGCTGTGTACTTTGAGATGATAGCTTCGACTCTTGATCTAATAAAGACGCCATATCATTGGTTAGCTTTTTTAGATTAAACACTTGCTGAGCATAAAATCTTTGTTTATCAAGCTTGTCGGCAAGTGTTTGATGAGAGAGTTTAACTTGGGTAAAACTGTTTTGATCTTGCCTTTGAGAAAAAAGCCAAAGCTGACTACGAAGTGCATCAATGTTAATTTGTAATCCTGAAAAATAGCGCAAAGCATCGGTTGTTTTATGTTGTGCTGAATGAATTTGTAAAAATGAAAAACTCAGCAATAGGGTAAACATGAAGCTGACACAGAGTAAGATAAGCAGCTTGCCATTTATTGAGTTTACCATGGAGACTCCATGGCTACTTTTGCTTGCTCAAAAGGGTAACTGTAAATCACATCCCTAAAGTTTGGTTCTTGACCCAAAACTAATCCACTTTGTTTCGCCCAATGGGATTGTGTTTGCAGGCTTGAAAGCAACGAATTACCGATACTGAGCCTAAAAATATAATCATTCCATGACCATTTAATTTGATTTAATGGCACATCGAGGTGTTTTGCCACAATAATCATTGCAGCATCAGGGTGTTCGTTAATCCAATTTATTGATTGCTCAAGTACAGCTATTATTTCTATTGCCTGTTTGTTTGCCAGTTTATGATCAGGTGTACTTGCTTGTGTCAGACGCGATCGTTTAGAAATTAAATTAAAACTAAGCTGATAAATCCCCTGAATGCCTAAATTGGTTATTTCGGTGTTAGTTAACATCTTCACCTGATAACCATAAGGCTCCCAAATTGAAATAGCATCTACTTGATGGGAAACCAACGCGACTACAAGTTCCTTCGGTGTTAAGTAAATCTTTTCAATATTTTCAGTTTCTATGCCTTGCGCCAGCAGTAAAGTATCAAAGTAGTATTCACTTGAACTCCCTTTAACTATCCCGACTTTATGTAGCTTATTGTCTGACGCCGCTAAGCTTTTGCTATTGAGTATTTTGCTACCAAGAGAAAGGTGTTTGTTTAGTGTGAGTAACTTTAAATCATTAGTTGATTGGACAAAACTTGTTAGCAGGGCGATATCATGGGTTTGGTAACTTTTAAACATCGCTACAGATTCTGATGTTGTCGCAAAGTCGACTTGTTCCTGAATTAAGGCTTCACTGCAAGCGACGCCACCTAAACATTGTACAAATTCTACATTAAGGGGCGCTTGCTCAAACAGGTTTAAATGTTCGGCAATAATAAATGGAGCACTGAGAGGAGTTTGGGAAACGCCGATTTTTATCAGCTGATGATTCGTTTCGGTGGAATCTGTTGTTGGAAAAAGCAAAAGTATTAAAGAGATGACGATAATGCAGATAAAAATGACTGCTAACTTAATCGATGCAGTGCTCTTTAACGTGGAGTGTCGCTGGCTTTTCAAAGTCCAATCCTTAGACAAATAATTTTATTATTATTAATTCTAGATTAAGTATTAGAAATTGTAGGGTTATTTTAGTTTTTTTACGTATTTTTCTATATTTAATGGGGTTTTGGTTCATTTGGGTAATCGTGGAAATAAAAAAGACCACAAGAAAGTGGTCTTTTAACTGTGCTAATTTTAGTTGCTTTTTTAGGTATTAGTTTTTCAGTTTATCAGCAACTACAGGGTAGAAGTCCCAAACCGCTTTATCGGTCATTGAACGGACTAATTTAACGTACTCGGCATGGGTCCACGCCAGTGGCGTTGCTGAGTTGGTGCCTTGACCCATAGCATAGTTATAACGGGTTGCATTTCCAACTCCGTCCCATGCTTGTTCTGGAAGCATCATGCCTTCATTAGCAAAGGTTTCCATGCCCTGAACATAAGTATTAATCAATTGTTGGTGTACTTCTGGTGTCAGAGTGTCAGTAGATTTTGCTAAAGCAAGTTCGTAATGACCACGTTCACCAGTAAAGAAAGGCCAAACTCGACCACGTTGATCGGCGGTATTGCCTTTTTCCGCATAGCTTAAACCCGTTGTAATATCTTCACCGTAACCATCATTGCCATAACGTCTGAAGCCAGGGATTTTACTACCATCTTTAGCGGTAAATTCGTATTTAACCCGTAAATTATCCTCAAGATTGGTGTCATCGATTAACATTACGCTGTTTTGAATAACGCTATCGTTAGCCACTTTTACACCATAACGAACGAGTTCTAAAAAGCCGCCGTCTAAAATTGTACGTTGGTCTAGACCAGGCTTACCGTTGTTATCAAGTAATTTATCATTGTTATTAGGATTTCCATTTGGGCTAATACGTACGTAATAAGGTTTGTTGTCTTTCGCTAATTCGCCGTTATTAGTGACCATAGTACTTTCAAGGCTGGCTTCAAGTTTCTTAGCAATAGCTAAGTACTCTTCGCCTTGACCGTCTTTAGCAAGTTCAGCTAAATCACTTGCTGCGATAAGACCTGCAATGACAGCTGCTGTAGTCGATGGCGAGAAACCAGCTTGTTCTTCCCAGCGCTCTTGTTGGGTGCTAGGTGGTGTGATTTCAGTATCATTCCAATCAAGTTTCACTTTACCGCCAGTGACTAGGAAGTCTGCCGCTGGTTTGAGCATGTCTTGATACCACTGAGTGATTTCTGCATCAGTTAATACGTCAGCTTGCCATAATTTCCAACCAAGCATGATTGGCATTGCAGTTTGATCGAGTTGCACGCCAACCCACTCAATTTCGCCATCAACATGGGTTTTTTGTAAGAACCAACCTGGAGTTCCAACATACTCAGGAGTTTGTTGGCTAACTTGTACTTTTTTCAAATATTCGAAAGCAACTTTTGGCGTTTCAGTATCACCTAAGGCTAAAAATGCCATTGCGCACTGATAGAAATCTCTTGGCCAAACAGCTTTATAACCAGTACTACCGACTTTAGCTGAAACTGAATCACCCCAAGGGTTTGATAGCGAAGCGATTAACGCCCCTGCATGGGTTTTATCTTCTTGAGCCTTTAATACTAATGCGCTGGTATAAAGGAGCTGACCGTCATCGGTAGTATTAGAACTCATACCATTAATAGCCGGTAATGAGGCTAAATAGTCTTTCCAGCCAATGTGCTTATCATCACCTAAATATGCACTTAATACTTTGTCATAACCTGCATTTAGCGTTGCATCTGCGTTAGCCAAACTGCTTTGCTTATCAGCGCCAAAACCAATTACTACATTCATCTCAAGGGTATTTTCGCCTTGGGCTTGATTCAACGTCGGGTATTGCGCAGTTAATGCTACATTTCCAACTGAAGTGTTATCTGAGCTGGTGGTTTGATAAAGATTATTCAGTTTTCCATTATCTTTTAAATCGACAAGGCCACCAGATGTACCAACAAATCCAGCACTTGCTTGAGTGAAAGCAACATCAGATTTGATTGTCATTACTGATGAATCTGCATTATCTGTGTAAGCCAGCAAAGCTTGACCTTCAATTGCTGCAATGTCATTGGCGCCGCTGTTATCAATATGCGGATTTGCATATAAATGAGGGGTAACGCCGTCAGCAAATGCTGTGAAAACGACTTTCATCATCATGCTGTCACGGTTTGGATCAGTAAAAAAGTGTTTCTCAATTTGATATTGACCATTTTTAGCTTTGTTAATGACTTTATAAGCTAGTGATAAAGGTCGGCCTTGATCATCTTGATGTAAATACTCGATGGTACTGATAGTGTCTTCTTTCTCTGTATCAATAAAACCGTCACCAGTGACAATAAACTGCATTTCTTTGAGCTGAGCGTTATGGATCATGCCGTACATGGTTTCTGTGAGAATACCCTGGGCAAGAGAGAACCATACTTTACTGACTGGATTTTCGACGCTGCTTTGATATTGGCCATCTACGTAAGGTTCATAAGATGTACCAATACCGGTTTTACCTGAAAATGCCCACGTTGGGTCAATACCTGGCGCACCTGGTGCTGATTGGACATCAGTTGTGGTAGAAGTGGTCGTCTGAGCAACTTCAGCAGCGGGATCAGCACTCTGTTTACTATCGTTTTGAGAGCATGCCGATAGTGCCAATATTGATGCACTAATTAACGCCACATTGACAGCTTGTGCTAAAGGCGTTTTTTTATGTGTCGTGTCATTGTTTAACAAGATTTTCATTACTGATTTCCCCAATTTGAATTCTGTTTTTATAATATTTCTAACTCGTTAATTGGCTTTATTAGCCAGCTAACAGGATGTATTTAAACGTCGCTTTTTGGCTGGTCGACAAATAACACGGCAATACCAGCGATAATCATAAATACGCCGCCGGTAATAAGTGCATAAATGGGTTCGCCATCAAATAAGGTTTTTAAAATAACCCCTAGTACGCTAGCAGCAAGCAGTTGAGGGATAACGATAAAGAAATTGAATATCCCCATAAATACGCCCATTTTTTTAGGCGGTAAAATGCCTGATAACATAGCGTAAGGGACAGATAAAATTGATGCCCAGGCTATGCCAACACCAATCATAGGAATCCACAATAAGGCTGGATCTGTGATAAAGAAAAAGCTGATGAGTCCAAGTCCACCTAAAGACAAGTTAATCGTATGAGCAAATCGAATACCTACGGCTTTGGCTAAGAAGGGGATAGCGATAGCTGCAAGAGCGGCAAATCCGTTATAAGAAGCAAACAAGATACCAACCCAGTCTGCGCCATCATTGTAGGCTTTTGTCAGTACATCTGAAGTGCCGTAATGATAAGAGGTCACTGCTGATGTGGTATAAATCCACATGGCAAATAGAGCAAACCATGAGAAGAACTGCACTATGGCAAGTTGATGCATGGCTTTTGGCATATGAAATAAATCATCAACCACATTAAAAACCATACCGAGTGATTCTCGTTCTGCAATGTTGGTGCTAGTCACTTTTTTGAGAGCCATTGAGCAGTACAGCTGAAGTGGACCAAAAGTGAAAATACCTATGGTGAGAATATAGAGTTGTTTGTCTAAATCAAAACCGAACACCAGACCTGTAGATACCGCGCCAACTGCCATCCATAACATAGCCGCAAACTGATATTGTTGTGGTGTACGAGAGCGAGTTTCTTCCGTAGTTTCTATACCTGTGTCTGCTTCGTCATGAGCTTGAAACGCACTGATTTCTTCTGGTGAATATTCTTTAGAAGTAATGATTGTCCAACCAACAGCAAGAAATAACACTGCGCCGCCAAAGTAAAATGCATAACGAACAGAGTCAGCAATTTGGCCTTCAGGAGCAGTATTGGCGACATCAAAGTAGTTGGTTAATAAGTAAGGTAGGGCAGAAGCTACCACAGCGCCGATGCCGATAAAGAAGCTTTGCATTGCATAGCCTTGGGTACGCTGCGATTTTGGAAGGTTATCACCGACAAAAGCACGAAACGGCTCCATTGCAATGTTGATTGATGCATCCATTATCCAAAGCATACCTGCGGCAACCCAAAGAACGGGTGAGTGCGGCATGATAAATAATGCAAGCGTGGTACAGATTGCACCAATAAGAAAATAAGGACGACGACGGCCCAAACCGTTCCATGTGTTATCGCTTAAGTAACCTATGATAGGTTGAACGATAAGGCCAGTTAATGGCGCGGCTATCCATAGTATAGGGATTTCATCAATTTCAGCCCCTAAGGTTTGGAAAATTCGACTAACATTAGCGTTCTGAAGTGCAAAACCAAATTGGATCCCCAAAAATCCAAAGCACATATTGAAAATTTGCCAGAAATTAAGTTCTGGTTGCTGACGGCGCTGTATCTGTTTTGAAGCCTGAGGCTGGTGAATATTTTCGGCAGACATGTATCTTCCTTTATCTTCCATTATAAATGGCTCGTTCAGCATCATGGCTGAATTCTTATTTTACTAGTGGCTAGTGCTAGGTACTTATTACGTCCGATAAAACGATAGTTAAAAAAATGGCGAATACTCATCTCCCTAAGACGGGTATTCGCCAAAGACCTCGTATTGTTTACTTCGGTTGATAAGAAGTTAACAAAGGTACTCAAAACCTGACACAATCCGATGAAGGTGATGCGCCAGTAACGACCTAGCCCATTCCATCCCCACAAGCAGAGGAAGAAATTTAGCAGGTTTTATATTAGCCTTGAGGCGGATTTTGGCACAACCAATTACATACGTATTCATCATTTATGCACAACGAAAGGTGATCATATTTGTAACAGAGGTGCAGCGATTATAGATTCTGGGTTTTAATTTAAAATGAAGAATAACGCACTGTAAATGAAGAAAAACCTGAAGGCAATGTTCAAATTGCACTTCAGGATTTTGTATAAAGGGTGGGTGAGATTGTTAAATTATCTAGATGCTAACCACTAACAGCAAGCAAATGAGAATTTATAAAGCTTTAAATCGTATAGCAGTACCACCACTGGTAGCTAATGACATCACAATTGATTCTTTTGCAGTGACGGTTTTACTTTCAATAACATAGTCATATGGATTAGTTTTCCAATTGGCCTTTTCACCATCACGATAAATTTGAGCTTGGTATTGTTTATTAGGGCTTAAAAAGTCCAATTTAATGTCAATTTTACGGGCATCTTCATCGGTTAATGCCCCTAGATACCAATCTTCTGAAGCCCTATCTTTACGTGCAAATGCAACATAATCTCCAATCTCGCCAGCAACCGCGACGCTTTGGCTCCAATCAGTAGGTACATCTTGAATGAACTGAAATGCATCTAGCCTTTCAACATAGTTTCTTGGTAAGTCTGCAGCCATCTGTATTGGGCTATACAACACAACGTACAAGGCTAATTGTTTTGTAAGGGTCGTTTGTACTCGATTAACCGCGTCTAAGCCTTTTGGAGCAAGATCAAATATACCAGGGGTAAAATCCATAGGACCAGACAGCATTCGGGTATAAGGTAAAATAGCGGTATGTTCTGGATTATTAGGCGGCGTGCCCCAAGCATTAAACTCTTGCCCGCGAGCGCCTTCTCTTGCAATCCAGTTAGGGTAAGTACGGCGAAGGCCGGTATCTTTTATTGGTTCGTGAGTATTAATGCTAATTCCACGTTTTGCAGCTTCTTTAATACTGTGCAAATACTCATTTACCATGAACTGGCCGTCGTGCCACTCGTGACGAGTAATGCCATTTTCATCTACACGTTTTATATCACCGCCATCAGCAACATAACCTGTTTTGATTTGTGTCACGCCATGGGCTTTGTATAAATCATAGGCATCACTCATTTGGTTGCGGTAATTGGTTACCGAACCTGATGTTTCATGATGACCGATTAAACGCACATTTTTAGTCGCGCCATGCTGGCTGACCGCGTCTATATCAAAATCATCATATGACTGGGTAAAGCTAAAAACGTCTCCATTATGAAACCAACTGCCATCCCAACCTAGATTCCAGCCTTCAACGAGCACGCCATCAAAACCATATTGAGCAGCAAAGTCCATATATCGTTTAGTTTCGCTGGTGGTCGCACCATGTTTTTCGCCTGAGCCCCAAGTGTTCTCGTTTAAATGCATGCCCCACCAAATACCGACATATTTGCCTGGTTCAACCCAAGAGACATCACCAAGTTTGTTAGGCTCATTTAAGTTAAGGATTAAATCTGAATTAAGTAATCCTGTGGCTTTTTCTGCAATTTGAATGGTGCGCCAAGGTGTTTTAAAACCGGGTTGGGTTTTGACTAAAGTCCCATCTGACCATGGTGTTAAATCAGCTTTAAGTGTGCCGTCTCGTCGTTGGTCGAGCACCATAGCGGCATAGTCTGTTAGCGCTGCTTCATGAATACTAAGATGCACCCCAGATGCTAATTTATAGGTGAATGGTGTGTGGGCACGATCAACTTTATTAACGCTAGTGGTGTTATATAAATACTCGTAGCGATTCCAGCCGCGACCGGGTATCCACCATGCGGTGGCATTATGGGCATCAGGGACAGAAAATTCAGTTAATTCATTGGTGATATTTAGCGAAGTGGTTGAATTTAGTGCAGCTTGTTTCGGCACGATATACCTAAAACCAATACCGTCATCAAATGCCTTAAACTCTAAAGTGAATTGATATTGTCCGTTTGATAAGGTGGCACTGAGTTTGTTGTGGTTATCTTCAATCCACTCGCGTTCACCCCAAGGTTGTTGCCAGCGAGATGAGTTTGAGGATTGTGAAGTGTCAATAATATCAAATCCACTGCCGAATTCCCCCAAAGACTCAAATACCAAGCCAAGTCTTGAGTTGAGTACTGCATCTTTACCGTTAAATAACACCTTATATTCAGGTCTGTCGTTATCATCAGTGATTGAAATAGAAATGCTGTCGTTAGGAGAGTTCACTGAAACGGTTTTAGCAACCACAGTGCTGTGACTAGCCATCAATGCTAAACCGATAATCATAGGTAAGTTAGCAAGCTTATTGATTGGTCTAGTCTGAGATCCCGCTTTAGTCGATATAATCCTTGATGAAAACGACATTTATTACTCCAGTTTTATAATTTTTATATGTCCTCATACTAAAACTGTTCATAATTTAGCTGCAATTTACTGCATACGTATTCAATCTCTAAAACGTATATTATTCATATATGAATATTAAACATTGCCAACATTTCTAATTTTTGAAAAATACAAATAGCTCAAAAAGTGCTCAATAAATTAATTATCAAAAATAGTGGATGTATCGATATTTGCTTGCTAGGAAAAAAAGCTTGATTAGTTTGATTGATACATTTGTATATAGCTTGAGCTTGTTTGGCCGCTTCTTTGTAACAAGCGACTAATGGCGGGCTGATATAAGTAATTGTTATTTCCAATAGTAGCAATTGTGACCATGTTAATATTGCAGCTAATTGCTTGAGCTAGTTAGAGAATCTTTACAAATCTAGTGTTTGGTAAATTTTACCTTTGTTATGGTTTCCTTGAATAACAACAAGGAAAATATCATGGCAATGAATAGACGTAGCTTTTTAAAAGGCAGTAGCGCTTTTGCATTTTCTGCGAGCATCATGGGTTGCTCTAGTAGTGATGATGACTCACCAAGTGAACCACCAGTTACTGAGCCGCCAACACCAGAACCAGATGGTGTATTCCATACCACATGCCCAAGAAACTGCGGTGATAGATGTAGCTTGTTAGTTTCTACCAAAGATGGTGTTGCAGTTTCTATTACAGGTGATCCATCACATCCAGTTACTGCAGGTACGCCCTGCGTTAAAGGCCATGCATATTTAGAATCTATTTATAGCCCAGATCGAATTCAGCAGCCGATGAAACGTGTTGGACCTCGAGGCCCAGGTGCGACGTTTGAGCCAATCACTTGGGAGCAGGCTAACAGTGAAATCGCTGCTAAGTTGAATGAAGTAATTGAAACTTATACCGGTAATGCCATTGTGCCTTATTTTTATTCAGGCTATAGCGGTATTAGCGCAAGTTCAGGTTCGAACCGTTTCTTTAATCGTATCGGTGGTCGTAATTTACAACGAAATATTTGTGCCAGCGCAGGTTATTCTGGCATGAGTTCAATTCTAGGCGAATTCTCAGGTCCAAGCCCTGAAGATTATGTGAATACTAAGTGTTTTGTATCTTGGGGTACCAACGAGCAAGCCACCAATATACACCATCTTAAATTCATCAACGAAGCCCGTGATAAAGGTGCCAAAATCTTAGTGGTTAACCCTGCTAGAACACCACTCGCATCTCAGGCTGATATATGGCTTCAACCTACACCAGGTACTGATGCGACTTTGGTAATAGGTATTGCTAAAACGCTAATTGAAGAAGGTCTGCATGATACAGGTTTTATCGATGCACATACCCAAGATTACGATGCGCTTCTGGCTCGTTTAGAAGAGTTTACCCATGAGCAAATTGAAGCTGAAACGGGTGTAACTAAAGCACAATATCAGTCATTTGCTAGAACTTATGCCGGCGCTGAATGCGCAATGATCCGTATTGGTTATGGCTTACAACGTACGCTTAATGGCGGGCGTATGGTTAAAGCTATTCCAACCATAGCTGCTCTTACTGGCAATATCGGTAAAGTGGGCGCGGGTGTTGTGTACTTGAATACCCAGGCTGGTGGCATGTTTGATTGGGGCTACTGTAGCGGTAATCACTTAACGCCAGAAGGTGCAGTAAGGGATACCGTTAATATCAGTGAAATTGGTAAATCGCTATTACCAGAAGATTATCAACATGAAGATGGTCAAGTGGGACCGCTAGCTTTTGATGAACCGTGCGATCCAATTAAAGCAATGATTGTGTATTCAAGTAATCCTATTGCTATCGCGCCTGACGCGGATTTAATTGAAATTGGTTTAATGCGCGATGATTTATTCTTAGTCGGTATCGATTTATTCCAAACCGATACTATGGACTATGTTGATTATCTATTACCTACCTCAAGTTATATTGAACAATCAAACATGATTGATAGTTATCATTGTTACTATGCTAAACACAGCACACAAGCAATTAGCCCTCTATATCAATCAAAACCAGATACGGTTATTTTCCAAGATTTAGCTAAAGCAATGGGTTACAGCGACCCTGAATTCAGTGAAAGTATCGATGATATTTTGCGTGGCACTTGGCAAGGCAACATCAGCTACGATGAACTCTGTGTACAGAATTGGGATAGTCCAATAGTCGATTATCCTTACCGTAAAAATTATGACTTCCCAACACCCAGCGGAAAAATTGAATTTAAAGATACTAGCGGGACTTACTTTGATCCTGAAAAATTCAATCCAGTTATCGATACTGGTACGCCAGAGTCAGATGATTTTGCAACAAAGGGCATGACAGACGATGAAAAGGCGCGAGAATTCCGCCTATTATCACCAGCTCACCCGAAACTGAGTAATTCGCAGTGGGCGAACGTGAAGTATATCGAAGGTACTTTCCCTCAGCATACTGTCTATATTCATCCTGATGATGCGATGCGCAAAGGTATTAGTGACGGCGACCAAGTCAAACTAGTGGCGAGCCGTTATGGGCAACGAGATGTCACTATTCAATATATTGCTAGAGTAGAACCAATGACACCCGCTGGCACTATTTTCGCTTGGAAGAATGCTTGGAAGAAGCTTAATGAAAATGGCAGCAACACTGCGGTAAACCAGCTAACTAACAGTGAGTTAACTGACATGAACTTTGGTTCAACATTCCACTCAACCCGTGTTGATATCGCTTTGGCGTAACCCAATTCATTAAGGAATAAACAAATGACTGAACAAAAATGTTTTGTATTTCGCCAAGAAAACTGTGTAGGTTGTGAAGCGTGTACAGTAGCCTGCCAAGCAGGTAATGATTTAAACGAATTCATTACCTTACGCGATATTAGCCAAGGTGAAAAAACCAATAGTGAAGGTAGGCAAGTATCGGTGTTCTTGAGCCAATCTTGTCATCACTGTGCTGAGCCTGTGTGTGTTGAAAAGTGCCCAGAAGGTGCAATGGTACAACGAGATGATGGCATAGTTTATATCGACGATACTATGTGCATTGGTTGCGGTGCATGTAAATTTGCATGTCCTTACAATGCACCCAAAGTGGATCCTAATCGTGGTATTTTATCTAAGTGCGATATGTGTAAAGACAGACTTGCTGCAGGTGAAAAGCCATACTGCGTTCAAGGTTGTCCGGTACAGGTATTGGATGTAATGGATCAAAGTGAAGCTTTAGCTTTGCCTGGCGCGAGTCTATCTGGTGATGGTCACCAGGACTTAGGCACTGGACCTTCTACAGTGTTTATTAAACTAAGAAATTAACTTTGATATTTAGCTTAAATTTTAACAAAGCAGTTAATCCTTAAACTAATACTAAAGTTTAATAAAAACGCCAGTTAAATACTGGCGTTTGTTATTTGGGAGACACTTTAAAACAGTCGATACTTTTATATAAATATTTTAAACCGTGAAACGAGAGTTTCTGCTTTGGTTTAATTCTCTGATATGTTTGTCCCAGTTATGTGCAACTTGAATAACTGAACTGGCATGAACTAATAATTCTTGGTTATGCGATAAATCAATATCTAGTGCGAAACCTCTTGCTAATGCAATAATAGAGTAATCTATTTTAGTTATGGTTTCTTGATTTATACTCTTATTGATAATGATGCTAAAAGCATTAAAAAATACAGTGAGAAGTTCAGCATCACTTAACGTCTTCGGTAATGGGTCAACACGAATAAAGTCAGTTATAACAAGGCTAGATAGCTTTCTACTAATGGAATCTATTGATTTTGGTGTGTTTGAGGAAGCTAACCAAACTGCTTCATCCTTTAAGCTCTTTTCTATTGCACTGGCCAGTTCCGCTGCACGCCATCTTTCTTTAAAACTCATGACTAACATAATTTTACCTATCATGTATTAACAGCAATAATTTATAATACAAATAATTATTTAAATGGTTAATGATCTAAATCACTGTCTTATAAATTGGTCTTTAAATGTTTATATAAATTGGAATGTATCACAGACATAAATAATAACCTGAAATACTATGGAGTGAATTAAATAATAAGGAAATAACATGACTAATGCTGATAACGTTAAATCTATGGCGTTAATGTTTAATCTTTTAGCAGAAATTTTTTATCGAAATCCTGATGAAGAATTAAAGCAAACGATATCTGAACTGGATAACTCATTATTTGTAACAAATGGAACTAATTTGCAAGATCCAGTATTAAATCTGCTAAATGACATTAAACAGCTCGCCATCGTGACTCCATTAGTGGACTTAAAACAAGATTTTAATATGTTATTTTTACGTCCCAAGGGTAAGTTGGCATACCCTTGGGGATCGGTGTACCTCAATAAGCAAAATCGTTTATTTGATCTAACAACACTAGCGTTTATGGAGTTTTGTAAAAAATATCAGTTGAACTTTACCTTGAGCCAAAATGAACCTGTTGATCATTTTAGTTTGATGCTGGTGGCTTTGATCCATTGTATGGAGCTTGATGAAGCAGAAGAGAATACTAGCCTTAATGATTTCAATGAATCACTCTGTGAGCATCCAGAAACAGATAGGGCGGCGACCCTGCTGAAATTACATTTATTACCATGGTCTGGTCGATTTTTATCTCTGGTTGTTGAAAACAGTGAATCAAAATTTTATGGCGCTGCAGCGCAATTAAGCCAGATTTTGCTTGAACAACTGAAGCAGGATTATCAGATATCACTTGAACCTGTTGTGTTATATAAATAGCGTTTAATATTAGTGGCTTAGCATTGCTTAAATGCTACAAAAAATAGGCCGGATAAGTTAATTATCTGGCCTATTGATTTTCGCTTTAAACTAGAGCACTAAAAGTCTAACTATGTCCTTTGGGCAAGATTAATGACACTTATAGTGTTAAACAAGACAGCGCTATAGCTGTTAGTTTTTAAGCTTGATTTCAAGCACTTTAGATTCAAGTGGGTTTAGCTTCACCTGTAATGCACCGATACCATCATTTATTTCAAGTTGTTCTGATTGTGTAAGGCTAGGGTTTAACAAGTCATTTAATGTGTATTGAGCCTTATCAAGTTTAGCTAAATCAATCAGTTCAGCAGGCAATGTTAATGTGAAAGATGACTCTGCTGTTTTACTAAAATTACTCACAACAACTATTACTTGGGTATCACTATAACGACTAAATGCGAATACCTTATCATTGTACCCAGTCTGATTGTGAAGCTCTTCCGCTGTTGATTCTAAAAGCTGTGAACGATTTGAACTATCAAGTTCAAAGTAATGACCATTTAACGCTGGGGCGGTATGGCTGAGGTTTAGTAAGGTTTGATAGTATTTACGTAACGTCTTTTCAGCATCTGTTGATTGCCCACCATCAAATAAACCATTGTTCATCCAACGTTGGTGTGCTGGCACGCCAACATAGTCAAAAATACTGGTTCTAGTGGGTTGACCAAATCCCGCATTTTCAGCTCCTTGTTCACCAACATCTTGACCAAAATACAATAAGGTCGGCGAACGGCTAATGGTGGTTGATACAACCATAGCGGGTAGGGCTGCTTCAGGGGAACCAGCAAAATCACTTGTATGAATACGCTGCTCATCATGGTTTTCTAGGAAATGAAGCATGTGCTGTTCAATATCCAAGACTTTAGCTTGGTCAGCGGCAATTTGAGCAGTAGATTCTTTGTCATGAATAATATCTTTAAGGGTGTCGTATAAGTCGACTTTATCGTACAAATAATCCATTTTTCCTAAGTGGATATAATCACGATATAGACTTGGGTTATACACTTCAGCTAATAGAAATGCGTTAGGATTGATATGTTTAATATTACTGTTTAAGTAACTCCAAAACTCAACAGGCACCATTTCAGCCATGTCATAACGAAAGCCATCAACGCCTTTAGCTAGCCAGTACTCTGTAATGTCTTTAAATTTAACCCAAGAGTCTGGGATTGATTCTGGTTGTTGTGATTGCCAAAACTGGTGATGCTCTGCAGCTGGTTTTGTCGCGAAACCTTCAGGTAAAACCGGAAAGTCATAAGAACCATCAGGTTTAACGCCGTAATTGACTTTGACTGTTTCATACCAGTCATTGGCATCTGGCTTCGCCAAGCGTGAACCGTTTCCTGTCCATTTAGCAGGGACTTCATTAAATTTTCCATCGGCTGAAGGATGCAATTCACCGCCTAATGGTGAATAACCATTAATTGGATCAGGGACATTAAATTCTTCACCAACAACATAATAAAAATTGTTATTTTTAGCGTATTCAACTTGAGTATTATCATGCTGCCCGAAATGACGGTTTTCAGGTAAATTAGAGTTCTGGTCAAGTGATTCATAACGACGGGCGACATGATTAGGAACAATATCAATGATGACTTTCATGCCATTATTGTGTGTTCTGCTAATTAGCGCTTCGAATTCCGCTAAACTATGTTGCGGGTTATCAGCCAAATCAGGGTTAACGTTATAGTAATCTTTTACAGCATAGGGAGATCCTGCACGACCCTTAACCACATCTGGGTCATCATTACTTATACCAAACTCGGTGTAGTCATTAATGACTGCGTGATGAGGGATCCCTGTGTACCAAAGGTGAGTGGTTCCCAGTGATTTTATGTCTTGTAGGGCAACATCAGTAAAATCACTAAATTTTCCTACACCATTTTCTGCAATGGTTCCCCAAGGTTTATTCGTGGTGTTAGTGTTACCATATAAGCGAGTAAAAACTTGGTAAACTACAGGTTTCCCTTGCAATGGAATTGCGTGGTTGTCCTTGTTTGTAGCTTCAGTTTTTACTGTTTGTTCTTTGTCTGAACTAACCACTGTAGTTTGCGTACCATTACTATTTTGACCTGAACATCCTCCTATTATTAATGTGAGGATCCATAAAGGCAAACTGGATAACTTTGTCGGTTTTAATTGCATACTTGTCTCTTTTGACTGATGTTAGTTTTGTTTTTATATGCTGTATCGAGCAATGTTTTTACTATCTTAAGCTTAAGATAGTGACACCTTTTTCTTTTAAAGTGAGCGTCTTATCTAATGAATACGAATGTTGACTAAGAATATCAACACCGGTTTTGTTATCGTTAATCACATCACTAAAGCGTGATAAATCAACATCAATTGCCTGTTCATTCTTATTATAAATAATCAAAACATCTTCGGATTTACCAGCTTGACGGTAACTTCTTGCTTGTACGTAAACGCCGTCTTTGGGCACATAATGCGATAATGTACCTTGCTGCAGTGCTAGAGAAGTTTTACGAAAATTTAATAAGGCTTTATTAAAGTTAAGTGCATCAGCTTGCGCTGAGGTTAAGTTTTTCTGAGTAAAAACATTAACTGAATCGGCTTGCCATCCCCCAGGGAAATCACTACGCACTAGGCCGTCATTACGATCTTTAGTGGGACTTTCCATTAGTACTTCTGTGCCATAAAACATTTGCGGAATACGATTGCTGCTCATCACATAAGCCATGGCCATTTTATAAGCGGCAATGTCATTGCCCATTAAACTGTATAAGCGATTCGTATCGTGATTACCTTCAAATAACACTAGATCGGTTGGTTTGGCGTAAATCACGTCATTGGCTAACATCTCATATAAATTAATTAAACCGCTGCCCCAATCTTCTTTTTCTGTCAGGCTTGAAATAAGAACTTCATACAATGGAAAGTCCATCATGCTAGGTGTGTGTGATACATAGCCATCGGCGTTTTGTTTTCCTGCTTGCCAGTAACTGACTGTAATTGGGTTATCAGTCCATTCTTCACCGACAATATTGAAGTTTGGGTATTCATCCATGATAGCTTTTGACCAACGAGTCAAAAATGATTTGTCTGCATATGAGTAAGTGTCTTCGCGAATGCCGCTTAAACCAGCATATTCCACCCACCAAATACTATTTTGTATAAGGTATGTGGCCATGAAAGGATCGTTTTGATTCATGTCCGGCATTGTGTCTGTAAACCAGCCATTTTCAAACTCGGCTCTGTCATTAGCCATTGCATATGGACCTTGAACCGTGGTTCTTCGATGACTGGTATACATGATGTTTGTAGGGTCTTGTTGCCATTCACTTTGACCATTTATCCATGTTGACGTAGGAAAGTCAGCCATCCAGCGGTGACCTGAGCCCATATGATTAACAATGACATCCTTGATGATCCCAATACCAAATTGCTGTGCTTCTTCCACTAATGATTTGTATTCTTCATTGCTGCCAAAGCGAGGGTCAATCTTGTAAAAGTCTGTGGTCGAGTAACCATGATAAGAGTATTTATCTTGGTTATTTTCTAGTAATGGATTTATCCACAGCTGGGTAATGCCTAATTCTTGTAGGTAAGGTAAGGCTTTGCGGATCCCCATGATATCGCCACCATGTCGCCCGTCTTTATCTGCGCGGTTGACGGTTTCTAACATAGTAGGGTGGTTATCATTGTCTGGATTACCATTCACAAATCTATCTGGTGTGATGAGGTAGATAACATCTTTGTTGCTAAAACCTTGTCTCTCACGCGAACCCGCTTCACGGCCTTGTATTGAGTAATCAAAGCTTTGAATAAATTTGTCGTTTTCATAAAGACCGAACTGCAGCGTTTGAGGTTGAGCATTTTTCAAATCAAGGTCGATGAAAAGGTGATTGGGGCTAGTTGATTGATGAGTTTGCTTTAGTTTTACACCCTGAGATTGATCTAACTTAACTTGCATCTGACTAATGTTCTCGCCATATACCAGTATCTGTAAATGGCTATTTTCCATATCAGCCCACCATGATTCAGGCTCAACAGAAAGATTGTTAATTTCGGCAAACGAAGGAGCTGAAAACATCAAAGTAGCCAGTAGAGAATAGGTAAATTTGTTGGGTTGATAAGTCATGTTGAAACCTTTTATTCTATTTTTTAATAATTACTGTTTGCTAGAAACTGCTAGTAAATTTATAAACGCTTGATGAAATCATCATGGCTTGGCATTTGATTAACAGCCGTTGCAATGATTTGCTTCACGTTAGCTAAAAATTCATTAAGATCACTATCGGTAATATTGTTAGCAAGAGGATTATAATCTTGTGGTTCAATCCCTTGCCCCAGTAGCACTTGGACCCAAGCTGCCTCTGTAAAAAGCTCATCTTGATAACGAGTTACCGTTCCAGTTGCTCGAAACAATTCTATTTTTTGCTTTAATGAATCTGGTATTGGCATGTCACGACATTGCTGCCATAAATCGGGCTCATTTGAAGAGTGTGCTCTGTTATTTACGTGATAATGAAGAATGATAAAGTCGCGTATTTGCTCAAATTCAAGTTTTGATTGTCGGTTATATTCATCAACATTGGCTTGATGTATGCCATTGTGAGGGAAAAATTTAGTGAGGCGGATAATTGCAGATTGGACTAGATGCAAACTCGTCGATTCAAGGGGTTCTAAAAAACCACTTGATAGGCCGATAGCAACACAGTTTTTGTGCCACTGCATTTCTCGGCGGCCAGTTTTGAAGTTTATTTTTTTAGGTTCAGCTAATGCTTTACCATCAAGATTTTCAAGTAATAATGATTTTGCTGCTTCGTCAGATATATGTTTACTGGAATAAACCAGACCATTTCCGGTGCGATGCTGTAATGGAATACGCCATTGCCAGCCAGCATTATGAGCAATTGAGCGAGTATAAGGCACTAATGGTTCAGAACGTTCACAAGGTACGGCATAAGCACTGTCACAAGGCAGCCAATGTTGCCAATTTTCATAACCAACGTTCAGTTGTTTCTCTATTAATAATGCTGCAAAACCTGAGCAATCAATAAATAAATCACCGTTAATTACCTGATTATCCTTTAAGGTGACAGACTCTATGTTCCCTTGGGAGTTGAGCTTAGCTGAGGTAATTAAGCCTTCAATTCGTTTTACTGATAAGTTTTCGCTGTATTGTCTTAGCATCTTGGCATAAAGAGATGCATCGAAATGATAAGCGTGAGTTATCCCTGCTAATGGCGAACCTTGGATTCTATCCATAAGGTTAAATTTATTGGCTTTTGCTGTCTGATAATTTAACGAATAATCCCAAAACGATGATGGCTCTTGGGAATGTGATGCTTGAGATTGTGACTTTTTCCAATAATGATGAAATTGGGTGTAACCAATATCTTTTCCAATGTCACCGAAGGCATGCATATAACTATCTTGTTGTTGCCCCCAGTTTTCAAACTGAATACCGAGTTTATAACTGGCTTGAGTTTGCTTAATAAAATCAGCTTCTTTAATACCTAAAACGCTATTAAAAATTTGTAGAGGAGGGATGGTCGCTTCACCTACGCCAATGGTTCCGATATCTTCTGATTCGATTAAGGTAATGTTGAGCTGGTTTTTAAAAAGTTTGATTAACATGGCCGCAGTCATCCAACCGGATGTGCCACCACCTACAATTACAATGTTTTTGATTTTATTGTTATTCATAGTAATCGCCTTTTATCTCTTGGTTTTATGAGTAAAAAAGCCCCTGTAACAGGTTACAGAGGCTTATTTGTCATTGCAGTCTCTTAAAAAGAGATAGCATTTTAAACAACTCAGTTCGAGTCATAACTTAGAACTTAGAACTTAGAACTTAGAACTTGTAATTCGCACCTAACATGTAGTTACGACCGTAGTTTTGGTAGTCACGTACATGACGAGCATCATCACCCGTATAAGATGTGAAAGGCTCATTGGTTAAGTTATTCACTTGGAACAATACTGATAAACCGTAAAGAGCATCAATACCACTTTCAGAGAAGTCATAACCCACTTGTGCATCAACTACAGTTTCAGCTTTTACGTTAACATTTTGACGAGTTAAGCTGATTGCGGTGACTTCACCTAAGAAATCACTACGGTAGCGTGAGCTAACACGTGCTTCAAAACCAGAGTTTTCATAGTAAACAGTCGCATTGAACGTTTTCTCTGATAAACCAGGTAATGTAGTAGGGTCACTGTCCGGTGTTTCTTTCACTTCACTGTCGTTGTAAGAGCCACTCATCACAGTACCAAAACCATTCAATACGTCAGCAAATAAGCCAAAGTCTAGTGAGAATGATGCTTCAATACCTTGAACATAACCGCCATCACCATTTTGCGGCTGTGTAACTAAACCGATAGGGTTGTCACCAGGGTTTTGCGGTAAAATAGTGCTGAAGTCAAATGCAGACTGTTGGTCATATACATAGTTTTCTAGGTCTTTGTAGAAAACAGCAATGGCAAAGTAACCTTGATCACTGAAGTAGTTTTCGTAACTGATGTCATATTGACGAGCCATCCAAGGACGAAGCTCTGGATTACCAGCGCCGCCTGACCAGTTAACACCGTCATTTGGGTTTTCATTGTAGCTAAAGTTAACGTTAGCATTCATTTTATCCATACGTGCACGAGTTAAAGTACGTGCAGCAGCAAAACGAAGCATTTGGCCATCAGCAACAGATAAACCTAAGTTGATGCTTGGTAACCATTCAACGTAGTCATCACCTGCAGTGCGGTCAGTCAGTACAACTTCACCATTTTCAACTGTTGCGATAGTACCGTCTGAGCTTTGGTCACTATGTACTGCTTGAAGGCCGATGTTACCTGATAAAGGTAAGTCAAAAATTTCAGTTTCTAAATTTGCCATTACATAAGCAGTTGAGATTTCTTCGTATACACCCCAAGAGTTAGTAGCACGAGATAAATCAACATTGGCTACATCAGTTTCTGTGTAGTTTCCATCATTGTAAAATGCTAAAGAATCGTAACTTAATACATCACCCATACCAAAGAAGTCTAGCGAAGTAGGACTAAGTAAGTACTGATCTGGAACCGTCATAACATAGTTAGGATCAGTGCCATCATAGCCTTTAAGGGTTAGGTAATAACCTTTATCAAGTTTAGTTTTATCACGGTCAGTACGGTTAACACCAAACTCGATGCTACGCATAATGCCTTCATCAAACACATATTCAGCACTTAAACGGAATGACTTTAATTCATCTTCAATTTCAGGCTTGTTAATGAAACCATCTTGAGTATTAGCGCCTAGTGGGCTACCCCAACCAAGTGGATCACCTAATTTGATCACGTTTGGATCTGAATAATCTAAACCGTGAGTAAAGTTATAACCACCATTGCCATTGTAAGCAAAGCCTAAATCATCAACCGCGCCAACACTTGTACCACGGCCTGTACCACTGTAGCTTTCCATACCGATATCAGTACGTTCAGCTTTAGAAAGGGCAATATCAGCTTCAATAGACCAGCTGTCTGATAAGAAGAACTTATTATTCCAACCGACAGATAAAGATTCTGCATCACGCTTGTTAACATCGTTACGAACAACAACTTCAGCGCCTCGAATGACTCCTTCAGTGACTAAACCATCTTCAGTAGTAATCGCTTCAACACCACCATTTGCGCCCCAAGCTGCAGGGATTTCAATACCACGTAAACGTTGGTCATCGGTGAACTTTGAGTAGTAAAGATCAACTGTTGAATGGAAAAAATCATTAGGTGCATATTCAAATACTGCTAATACACCGTCACGCTCAAGTTCACTTGAACGAACAAATGGTTTAGCACCACCAAGTACGCTATCACCAGCATCATTTTCTGGGTAACCCCATGCTTGCCAGCGTTCTTCTTGGTTAGGTGACTGCATACGAGCATAACCTAATGCAATACCAATTGTGTCATCTGCAAATTGGTCAATATAAGAGATGCTGCCACGGTAACCTGTGTCTTCTGAGCCACTGTTTAGTGCGCCAAGGTCATTCATTTCGCCGCGTAAACCAATAGCGAATGTTTGCTCGCCATGTGCTAGTGGGCTAATGGTTTGCATATCAACTGTACCACCAATGGCTTGAGCCATAACTGATGCATCAGGTGTCTTATATACAACTACACGATTTAATAATTCAGAAGGGTATTGGTCAAATTCAACACCACGGTTGTCATTGACTGAAGCCTGCTCGCGACCATTTAACGTTGCAGTCGTAAAGTCAGGACCCATACCACGAATAGAGATGACGTTAGCACGGCCATCAAGACGCTGAGCTGATACACCAGGAAGTCGTGCTAGTGATTCTGCGATACTAACATCCGGTAATTTACCGATGTCTTCTGCTGAAATAGCTTCAACAATTGATGATGAAGACATCTTTAATGATTGAGACTCTTGTAAGCTACGGCGAATACCGGTGACTTTTAGTACTTCAATTGATTCGTCTGCAGTAGCAGCATCTTCAGCTTCAGCTGCGTAACCGTACATACTTGTACTGGCAGCAACCATTGCTAACGTTAGTAAGCTTGGTTTAAATAGCGACATCCATCTTTCCCCTTCTGAATGGCCAGTAGCTCTTATTTGTATAAGGTAGAGCTACTAGATTTCTATTATTTATAATTACAGTCTTTATAGTATTTTTCCTTCAGCTTGCTTAATTGACTGCATAAGCGCTGAGGTTTATTTCCGTTTTGTTGCGGAACAGTGAAGATACTACTCCTAGCTTTCTTTCATCGACAACGTTATGCATACGTATTCAAAGGTTATGCAAGGTAAAAATAGCTGTTTTTTTACTTTTAATTAACATTCAAAAGTCATGTCGACGCTTGCTTAAGTTATTGAATTGTAGCACTTAAGCTGGCTAAAAGTAATTTTGTAAAATCAATTAATTCTTTGCATACGTATGCAGCTCTATTGAACCTGATTTCCATATTCACGTATCCTCGAGTCAATTAAATAATAATGACGACCTGTTACTGGGTCGCAACAAAGAGTTAACTAGGTCAAGGTCGTTTTATAGTTAGTTCTCTATTACAGAGGGTGTGCAATGAGTCAGTTATCATGGTGGCGCGGCGGAGTGATATACCAGGTATATCCACGAAGCTTAATGGATTCTAATGGCGACGGAGTGGGTGATTTACAAGGAATTATTGCAAAACTCGATTACATAGCTAGCTTGAATGTAGATGCTATATGGATTTCTCCTTTCTTTAAGTCACCGATGAAAGATTTTGGTTATGACATCAGTGATTACTTAGATGTCGACCCAATGTTTGGCACAATGAATGACTTTGACGAACTCATTGCTAAAGCCCATCAGCTTAATATTAAAGTGGTTATCGATCAGGTATTAAGTCATACCTCTGACGAGCATGCTTGGTTTAAGCAAAGTAAACTAAGTAGAGATAATGATAAGTCAGATTGGTATGTCTGGGCAGATCCTCAAGAGGATGGTACTGCCCCTAATAATTGGCTTGCGATATTTGGCGGCTGTGCTTGGGAGTGGGAACCACGTCGTCAACAATATTATTTGCATAACTTTCTTAAAAGCCAACCAGATCTTAACTTTCATAATCCAGAAGTTAGACAGGCAGTACTCGATAATGTCGAGTTTTGGCTTAAAAAAGGCGTTGATGGATTTCGCTTAGATGCCATTACATTTTGCTATCACGATGAACAATTACGTGATAATCCGGCAAAGCCTAAAGATCAACGTCAAGGAAGAGGGTTTAGCGAAGATAACCCTTATGCTTACCAATATCATTATTACAACAATACACGACCTCAAACAGTCGGCTTTATTGAAGATTTACGTACATTGATAAATAAGTATCCTGGCGCAGTGACATTAGGTGAAGTGTCATCTGAAGATTCTTTGGCTACGATGGCAGAATATACTCAAGGTGATGATCGCCTACATATGGCGTATAGCTTTGAGTTACTGACTGACGACTTTAGTGCAGCATATATAAGACAAACCGTTGAAGAGCTGGAAGCTAGCATTGGTGATGGCTGGCCTTGTTGGGCAATAGGTAATCATGATGTTCAGCGCGTTGCGACGCGTTGGGGCAAAGGTGAAACGAATCCTGATCTGGTAAAAATGCTTAACGGCTTATTGGGTTCATTGCGCGGCAGTGTTTGTAGTTATCAAGGTGAAGAGCTTGGGTTAACAGAAGCACCAATTGAATTTGAACAATTACAAGATCCTTTCGGTATTACATTTTGGCCAATGTTTAAAGGACGTGATGGCTGTAGAACGCCTATTCCTTGGGTAAAAGATCATCTTCAAGCAGGCTTTAGCGAAGCTAACAAACCTTGGCTACCGATACCTGACGAACATAAAGCTTTATCGGTTGATGCTCAGGAAAATGATACTCATTCTACATTGAATGCCTATCGTCACTTTTTGGCATGGCGCAAACAATACCCAGCATTAGTGGCAGGCGACATTAAATTTATCGATACTGATGAGCCTGTTTTAGCTTTTACACGTCATTTTGAAACTCAAACTTTGTTAGTGGTATTTAACCTGGCAAATACTAATAACCAGTTTGATGTTTCAAAGTTCAATATCAATCAAGTCATCGATAATCATGGCTTAGCAAGCGCTGATCTCGTTAATGGCAGTATGTTAAATCTTGATGGGTTTAATAGCTTTTTTGCCATCATTGACTAAGTTGATATTACAGCAACCTTCGGGTTGCTGTTTTAGTTTATAAGCTTGACTCATTATTCAAGCCGATAACTCAGTATAAGTTTCTTAATACAATAACAAGAGTATCTAAATTATGGCCTCAACAATTTCAAGCGGAACTGCAACCGTCAGCCATTCAGGCGATGGGAAATATCGTTTTGCACTCGTATCGCTCACATCATTATTTTTTATGTGGGGTTTTATTACCTGCTTAAATGACATTTTAATTCCACATTTGAAAGCTGTGTTCTCGCTAAGTTATACCGAAGCGATGTTGATTCAGTTTTGTTTCTTTGGCGCATACTTCTTAGTGTCGTTGCCTGCTGGTAAATTAGTTAAAAAACTTGGCTATCAAAGAGGCATAGTGACCGGACTTGTGATTGCAAGTTTTGGTTGTGCACTGTTTTACCCTGCAGCGGATTTTGCTGTTTATGGCCTGTTTTTAGGGGCGTTATTTGTACTCGCATCAGGCATCACCATCTTGCAAGTTGCAGCTAACCCTTATGTAAATGCGCTCGGTAGCGAAGAGACTGCCTCAAGTCGTCTAAATTTAACCCAAGCTTTTAATGCATTAGGTACTACAGTTGCACCTTATTTTGGCGCAATATTGATTCTATCTGTTGCCAGTGGAGCAGTAGGCGAGCTAAGTCATGCTCAAGCTGAGGCTGAAGTGGTTAAAATGCCATATCTGTTCCTTGCAGCCACATTAGCAGTTCTTGCAATCATTTTTGCCAAGTTAAAACTTCCTGTTATTGAGTCCCATGTTGAGCAAAACTCAACAGGTGAAGTGAGCTATAAAGGTAAAACCAGTGCAACGCAAAGTATGCATCTCGTACTCGGTGCAGTGGGTATATTTGTTTATGTGGGTGCAGAAGTCTCCATTGGTAGTTTCTTAGTTAACTTTTTAGGCGAAGAGCATATCGTTGGACTTAAAGAGGCAGACGCTGCGAAATACATTACCTATTACTGGGGCGGCGCGATGGTAGGGCGCTTTATTGGTTCTGCTGTGATGCAAAAGATCGCAGCTGGTAAAGTGTTGGCATTTAATGGCTTTGTTGCTGCGCTATTAGTATTAATCGCAATGTACACCAGTGGCGAAGTTGCTATGTATGCAATTCTTGCAGTAGGTTTGTTTAATTCTATTATGTTCCCAACTATTTTCAGTTTAGCCCTAAGAGATCTAGGTCCACATACATCTCAAGGCAGTGGCATATTATGTTTAGCCATTGTTGGTGGCGCAATCATTCCGTTACTTCAAGGTGTTATGGCCGATTCAATGGGCATACAACCTGCATTTATTTTGCCTGTAGTATGTTATGCATTTATCGTGTTTTACGGTGCTAAAGGGTCTAAATTACCTTAAAGCATCTGATTTTTGTTACTTGTTAATAATATAAAAGCAGCCATCTGGCTGCTTTTTATATTTCAGGCTTTTATTATATTTTAAATGGCTTTAAGCCTGATAAATCGTAATCAATACTTGCGCTAGAGCAAGTTAGCTCCTATGATCCAAGCGCTTTTTCTGTAATAACTTCTTTTTCTTTACTCTGTGAGATCCCCAATGCTGACTTTCCCACTTTCTGGCAGTTCATCTGAACTGGTAATTGATGTGCTAACCATGGTGTTAACTGATGGTAAACCATTAGATAGAGCATATTCTCACAACTTTTCTGGCATGCAATATCCGCCAGCAGAATTAGCCCGCATAACGACTGTGACAGGTGATATCCTTCGACGTTTAAATCTTTACTGCTATTTAGTTGATATGAAAGCGGATGATATTGAACGTATGGGATCGAAACTTATCAATGGTTGGCATTTATTTCATGAACTTGAATTGCCTAAAATGGAATATGCATTACAGGTTGATGCTGAAGATTTTGCAGCACGAATTGCACAAGCGAAAACACAAGCTGCATTATGGGATGGCTGTCCTGAGTGGTTAGATACTTTAGGTGCTGAGCAATTAGGTGACAAATGGCCAGCTGAGCGTGCTGCGTTAACAGCTGTTCCAAAACGATATATTCGTGCTAACTCGCTTAAAGGAACTAGGGATGAGTTAAAGCAACGTTTAACCAAAGAGTTAGTTGCTACAGCTGAAGTTGAAGGGGTAGAAAGCGCCCTTGAAGTACGTTCAGACTCAGCGCTATTTAAAACATCTGCGTTCAAAGAAGGTTTTTTTGAACAGCAAGATGCAGGATCGCAACTTGTTGCCGCAGCAGTAGACGCTAAACCTGGTATGCGAGTTGTTGATGCTTGTGCAGGTGCTGGTGGCAAAACCCTTCATATTGCTGCGCAAATGAAAGGCAAAGGTCGCTTACTTGCCATGGATGTTGAGCAGTGGAAATTAGATAATCTTAAATCACGTGCTCGTAGAGCGGGCGCTCATAATGTTGAGACTCGCATCATCGCTAGCAGTAAAACCATTAAGCGTTTGAAGCTCACAGCAGATCGTGTTCTGTTAGATGTACCGTGTTCTGGTTTAGGTGTACTTAAACGCAATCCTGATTCGAAATGGCGCGATACTCCTGAACGTTTGCCTGTATTAATCGAATTACAGAAAGACATTCTACAAAGCTATAGCCGTATGGTGAAAGTCGGTGGGATGTTAGTGTATGCGACGTGTTCAATTATGCCTGACGAGAACCGTAATCAAGTAGATGCGTTTATTGCAGCCAATCCTCATTTTAAATTAATTGATGATGAAGAGATTCTTGTTTCAGAACATGGATTTGATGGTTTTTATTTAGCTCGAATGGAGCGTGTTAGCGAAGCGTAAATTCAATTGTTTTAAAATAAAACAAGTACTAAAAGCAGTATTGTCAGCAGACAATACTGCTTTTTTACTTTATGTAGCATATAAAGTCGTAGATTTTAATTTGGTTAGGTGAAACATAGGTTTGAAAAACTTACCTATAAAATACTTGTTAAAGAGGTGTAGGGGGTTTGTTGATTTTGTCTTGGAATATGCATAATCTTCTCATATAGAGCATAGAAAAATAAAACTGTCATAAACAGTGATAGACGAGATTAAAATTGTAGGAGCTATATGGATAGCGCGCAGTATAAAAGCACAAACACTGAAAGTTTTGCTGTGTTAACTCACCGCTCATCAAGCATTGAACGCTATAGTACAATTTTATCTATGGTTCTTTCAGGTTCGCCACTTCGAGAAATTCTTCATTCATTAGTCCTTTCCATTGAAGCACAAAAAATAGGTACTAAAGCCTCTGTCTTATTACTCAGTAATGATAAAAAACGACTACTTAATGGTGCAGCTCCAAGCCTTCCAGAAGAATACAATCAAGCTATCCATGGCGTAGAAATAGGACCCGACGTTGGTTCTTGTGGCGCAGCAGCTGCAACAGGTAAACGAATAATTGTTGAAGATATTGAAACCCATCCCAATTGGGCTGCTTACAAAGAGTTACCCCTTAAAGCAGGATTAAAAGCGTGTTGGTCTGAACCTATTATTGATTCACATGGTGAAGTGCTGGGCACATTCGCTATGTATTATGATACTAAAAAGTCTCCGTCTGATTTAGATCTTGAACTGATCCAAGAGGCCGCTAAGTTAGGCAGTTTAGCAATTGAACGTAGTCAGGCACTACATCTTCAAAGGTTAACTAGCCGAATATTCAGCAAGTTACCCATGGGTTTGGTTATTACCACAGATACCCATTCACTTTTACTTGTAAACCCTATGTTCAAAACGATTACCCGCGACTTTACTGCTGAACAGTCAGTATTTGAACCTGAAGCTTTCTTCGAGCAATCTGACGAGAAATCATTAAGCTCGATGCTAAAAAGCTTAGCCAAAGGGAAAACCTGGCAAGGCGAATTAATTGGCTACAAGCGAAATGGCCAGACTTTTGATGCTGAAGTCACAGTGACTACGTTTAGAGATTATCATGGCGAGCAAAATTGCTTTTCTTGGCTGATTACCGATATTAGCGAACATAAAAGTGCCAATAAGTTAATCCATTTTCAAGCAAACAATGATGCGTTAACGAGTTTAGCTAATCGCCGTTGTTTTTTAGATAAAATTTATGATTACGTTTGGCAACATGAACGTACTAAGCAACAAGATATTGCTTGTAGCGTATTACTGATGGACATTGATAACTTTAAACTGATTAATGATAGTTTAGGTCACGAAAACGGTGACGTATTACTTAAAGAAGTTGCGGACCGAATTAGCTTAATCTCACCACAAAATAGTTTATTAGCCAGGATTGCAGGGGATGAGTTTGGAATATTCATACCTGGCAAGATTTCAGAACGCGAACTGATTTCATTGGCAAAAGAGATTAATCAAGCGGTGGCAGATGTGGTGGTTATCGAGCAACAACATGTTCACCCATCTATGAGTATTGGTATATCTCGTTATCCTGATGATTCTACCATCGTTGAATCTTTGATTAATTTTGCTGGCCAAGCAATGTACGACGTAAAACTTAAAGGTCGAAATAACTATCAGTTTTTTAATAAAACGATGCAAAAGAATGCTGAGAGAACGGCTTATTTGCAAATGGAGTTAAGTAAAGCGTTAAACAAAGAAGCATTTGAACTTTACTATCAACCCATAATTTCTATCGACTCAACAAAAATTGAAAAAGCTGAAATTTTGCTGCGCTGGCAACTCAACGGTGAGTTTATCTCCCCTGAAGAGTTTATTCCGATAGCTGAGCAGTCTGGGCTAATTGTACCTATTGGCAAATGGGTAAGAAAACAAGCGTTAGAGATCATTGCAGAACATTGGAATCAAGGTAAACCTATTGCGTTATCTGTCAATGTTTCTACTTGTGAGTTTTTAACTGATGAACTGCAAAAACAGTTTCTGTCTTCATTTGAAGAGTTTTTGGACGAGCAATCTTTAACAGATTTTCCGTTTGAATTGCTAACGCTCGAAATAACTGAGTCGTTGATGATGGATCAACATCAAAATATTGAAAACCTACTTAATCAACTCAGAGAGTGGGGCATTAAAATTTCGGTTGATGATTTTGGTACTGGCTACTCATCATTATCTTATCTAGCCAACTTTCCTGTCGATCAAATTAAAATCGATAAAGCTTTCATTCAAAAGATAGAACAAGGGCCCCGACATAAAGCATTAGTAGAGGCCATTGCCAGTATGAGTAATGCGCTTGAACTTTCGGTCACAGCTGAAGGTGTAGAGACTAAAGCGCAGCTAGATTTTGTCAAAAGCAATCATGTTGATGCTATACAAGGTTATTTTTTCTATAAGCCAATGCCAAAAAACGCTTTTTATGACTTACTTGAATCTCAATGAGGCTAGCTATTAACTGTTAATGATTGCGCTAAGCGAAATGATGACTGCTTAATTGATTCTAACGAGAACAAGAATGGCAAGCCATCATTCACCTTGAATGGTAATTAACACTCGTCTACTACCACCGTGATTTCTATGTTCGCCAAGATAGATCCCTTGCCACGTTCCCACAGCTAATTGACCTTGATTAATCGGAATTGACAACTCACATCCCAATAAGCTTGATTTCAAATGTGCTGGCATATCATCGCTACCCTCATAGGTATGTACATAATAAGGCTCATTTTCAGCAGCTGTTCGATTAAAATAGGATTCAAAATCTTGCCTAACACTTGGATCAGCATTTTCGTTAATGGTGATAGAGGCCGATGTATGTTGTAAAAATACATGCATGATGCCGACCGAGAAATTAGCTAATTCAGGAATTTGTTGTAGGATTTCATCAGTGATTAAATGAAAACCACGCGACCGAGCTTGTAAACTGATTTGTTTTTGAAACCACATTTTAAGTCACTTCTTAATATGAAAATATTAGCTAGATTGTAGAGATTTTTCGCTTTTTTACCAATAGTCAAAAACACTGCTTTAAAAAAATTAAATAGAATAAAACCCTATTGCAAAGCATGAGTGTTATTTTGATAACAAATTCTGTTTGTTTTTAACTGAAAGCTATACTGAGTGAGGGCTGTAGAGGAGCGACTTGAAATAATGTTTATTATTCAAATTTTTTAACTAATCATTCAAATTGCTTAAAATGCTGATTGGTTAACCCTGAATTTTAAGCAAACGCGTGTAAGCTGGTTGTAAAACGAACGATTGATGCAAAGTGTTACATTTAAAGTGGAGTAAATAAAAGCCAGTTTTGACGATTTTTGTACATAAAAAAACCGCTCCAAGAGCGGTTTTTAATCAAATTATGATTCAAATAATGCGAGATAAGCAATTAGCCAAGCATGATTTTAGGTTCAGTGAACTCAAGTTCTAACGCTTCTGCCACTTCTTTACATACTAATTTGCCATGGATAACGTTGAGGCCATTTAGTAAGTGTTGATCAGCAAGTAGCGCCTTTTTGTAACCAAGGTTAGCAAGCTTTAGGATGTACGGTAGCGTTGCATTGTTAAGCGCAAAGGTAGATGTACGAGCTACAGCACCAGGCATGTTCGCTACACAGTAGTGAACAACGTCATCAACAATATACGTTGGCTCTTGGTGAGTTGTTGCGTAAGAAGTCTCTACACAGCCACCTTGGTCAATTGCTACATCGACAATTGCACTGCCTGGTTTCATACGTGCAATCATGTCACGCGTAACTAGCTTAGGTGCTGCAGCGCCTGGTACAAGTACTCCACCAATAACTAAGTCAGCATCAATAACATGACGTTCAATAGCATCAGCAGTTGAGTAAATTGCTTTAACTGAAGAACCAAACTGAACGTTTAAACGACGCAATGCATCGATGCTACGGTCAAGTACAACCACATCAGCGCCCATGCCTACAGCCATTTGTGCAGCATTAGTACCAACCATACCACCGCCAATGATAACCACTTTAGCTGGCTCAACACCTGGCACACCGCCAAGTAACATGCCACGTCCGCCTAATGACTTTTCAAGGGCGCGAGCACCTGCTTGAATAGACATGCGCCCAGCGACTTCTGACATAGGTGCTAATAAAGGAAGGCCACCACGGTCATCTGTTACAGTTTCATAAGCGATACAGACTGATTTACTTTTGATTAAGTCTTCAGTTTGCGGCATATCAGGGGCTAAATGCAGGTACGTAAATAGGATTTGATCTTCACGAAGCATAGCGCGCTCAATGGCTTGAGGCTCTTTCACTTTCACAATCATGTCTGATTGTGCAAACACTTCTGCAGCTGTTTCTAAAATAGAAGCACCAGCGTCAATATAATCTTGATTGGTAAAGCCAATGCCAATACCAGCATCAGATTGTACGAATACATCATGGCCTTTAATCGTTAATTCGCGAACGCTTGAAGGAACCATACCTACACGGTACTCGTGGTTTTTGATTTCAGTAGGGATACCAATAATCATTTTGTGCCTCTATTTAATCAGTTGTCGTTGTTGACAATTCAATTGTTATTATAATCGGTCGCCTGATACGTGCTTATTTCAGGGAAGTCTAGTATAGTGCCCAAGACGCAGTTTATGCTGCTAAACTTTACACATTAAAAGATGAATATGTTGTTTTTGTGCTAAAGCAAGGTTAATAATATGGCAAATAATAAGAAAAATTCTGTAAAAGATTTAGATCGGATTGACCGTAATATCCTCAATGAACTTCAAGTTGATGGTCGCATATCAAACGTGGAGTTATCGAAAAGAGTGGGGCTTAGTCCTACTCCTTGTTTAGAGCGAGTTAAGCGTCTCGAGAAACAAGGTTACATTAATGGCTACACTGCATTAGTTAACCCTCATTATCTTGGTGCATCTTTACTTGTGTTTGTGGAAATCACGTTGACACGCGATACGCCAGATATTTTTGAGCGCTTCAACAAAGCCGTTCAGTTACTCGATGATATTCAAGAATGTCATTTAGTTTCTGGTGACTTTGATTATCTATTGAAGACTCGCGTATCTGATATGTCGGCATATCGTCGTTTATTAGGTGAGACACTACTTAAGTTGCCATCAGTTTCTGATACTCGTACTTATGTGGTCATGGAAGAAGTCAAACAAACTAATAAAGTCGCATTAAATTTATTAGCGGATAGCTACTAAACTTTCTGACCAATAAAAATAAAGGGCATCGCCCTTTATTTTTTTGCCTAAATTTCACTTCAAGCTCCAAATCCCCGCTTTATTGATGCAAAAATAGCCTAATAATAAATGGGAAATTAATTTTTGGTTAAGCTGCCATCTATCTGAAAACATTAGGTTGAGCTTGTCTTCTTAGCATTGCATAATCACTGCAACATCAGTGATATTCTGTTATTGTTATCATTCTTATTTAATTCTTATTCGGGTGTTTTCGTTTGTCTCAGGGAAATAGTCTTCAAACACTTAGTGGCCTTCAACGTCTTCTAGAAGGTGGATTGATCATTTGTTGCATGACAGCAACTTACATTCTTCTTGCACTCAGCAGCTTTGATCCTAGCGATCCGGGTTGGAGTCAGTCTCATTTTCAAGGTGAAATTAATAATCTCACTGGCGCAGTGGGAGCTTGGACTGCTGACGTGTTATTTTATTTCTTTGGTTTTATCGCCTACCTTATTCCTGTCATCATTGCGGCAACCGGCTGGTTTATTTTTAACCGCACTCATAAGTTATTTGAAATCGATTACTTTTCTGTAGGACTAAGGATCATCGGCTTTATGTTGATGGTATTAGCACTGGCAGCTTTAGCTAGCATGAATGCAGACGATATGTATGTGTTTTCAGCGGGCGGGGTAGCAGGCGATGTCATTGGCCAAGCCATGTTGCCATACTTTAATAATCTCGGAACCACACTATTACTGCTATGCTTTATTGGCGCCGGCTTTACTTTAACTACAGGTATTAGTTGGTTAACTGTCATTGAAGCGACAGGTTACGGCACTATTTGGTGCGTTAAAAAGCTCATTAGTTTACCGAGTTATTTTGCAGGCGATAAGGAAACTGAAGACACCCGCGGCTTTATGTCAGTAGTCGATAAGTTTAAACAAGGCCGTGATAAAACCAATGAAGAGCAAGATACTGAAGTTGATGATGCTATTCACGTTCATTCAGTAGACGCTCAAGTTGACGATCAAACCGTTGCAAGAACTTATGGTGGCAAGCTAGAACCACAATTTGATAGTGCTAATAGTAGTTCTGATGACGGTTCAAATGAAATTGATGAAGATGATTACCAACAAGAACCAGTAAAACAATCAATGTTTGCTCGGATGAAATCTAAGATTATTCCAAGTCGAGATAATTCAGA
The DNA here is from genome assembly GCF_009663145.1 of Shewanella sp. TC10. Classification (GTDB taxonomy): domain Bacteria; phylum Pseudomonadota; class Gammaproteobacteria; order Enterobacterales; family Shewanellaceae; genus Shewanella. The sequence goes on along the minus strand of NZ_VKHR01000008.1, from coordinate 63,839 downwards.
AGAATATCAAGATGATCAAATAGACAACGACCAAGCACACTTGGAAGTCACAACAGGTAGAGTAGAGCCACAAGTTAGTGTGGATGCTAATAGCGATACTAAGGCGATTAATATTAACGCCAATGTTGATGATTCAAATGAGCCTTGGCTTGCTTCTGGTGATGCACCAGCTGTTGATTTAACCCATGCAAACCAAGCTAGTTCTGATAATAACAATGCTGATGCTATTGATTTTGGCGATGAGTTTGAGCGCACTACATCAATTGGTGCAACTGTTATGGCTGCAGCAGTTAAAAATCAGCAAGGTGATGAGCAGCAAAATCAACCCGCTGCGCAGGTTGACGGCAATCCTACTGATAAGCCTTATATCGCAGAAGGTGTGGTAATCATTCCAGGTCAAGAGCCGCAGGTTGTTATGAGCCAACCTCGGGTAGCAATGCCACCTTTACCGAGTATTACTTTACTTGATGTACCAGATCGTAAAGAAAACCCAATCACAAAAGATGAGTTGGATATCGTTGCTCGCTTAGTGGAAACCAAGTTAGCTGACTTTAATATTGTCGCTAATGTAGTTGGTGTGTTCCCAGGCCCTGTAGTCACTCGCTTTGAGCTTGAATTAGCACCAGGAGTCAAAGCTTCGAAAATTACCAACCTCTCAAAAGATTTAGCCCGTTCATTATTGGCTGAAAGTGTACGTGTAGTTGAAGTCATCCCGGGTAAAGCTTATGTCGGCCTAGAGTTACCGAATAAGTTCCGTGAAACCGTGTTCATGCGTGATGTGTTAGATAGCAAAACCTTCGAAGAAAGCCAGTCTAATCTATCAATGGTGCTTGGAGAGGATATCGCAGGCGATCCCGTTGTTGTCGATTTAGGTAAAATGCCGCATCTACTTGTTGCCGGTACAACAGGCTCAGGTAAGTCGGTTGGTGTGAATGTTATGATCACCAGTATCTTGTACAAATCTGGCCCAGAAGATGTTCGTTTCATCATGATTGACCCGAAAATGCTAGAGCTTTCAGTGTATGAAGGCATTCCGCATTTATTGTGTGAAGTTGTGACCGATATGAAAGAAGCGGCTAATGCACTTCGTTGGTGTGTGGGCGAAATGGAACGTCGATATAAGCTGATGTCTGCGCTTGGTGTACGTAACCTTAAAGGCTATAACACCAAAATAAAATTGGCCAAAGAAGCAGGTACACCGATTGTGGACCCACTTTGGAAATCATCTGAAAGCATGGATGAGCAAGCGCCTGAATTAGATAAATTACCTTCGATTGTTGTAGTGGTTGATGAATTTGCTGACATGATTATGATTGTCGGCAAGAAAGTAGAAGAGCTAATTGCCCGTATTGCGCAAAAAGCACGTGCAGCTGGTATCCATTTAATCTTAGCGACTCAGCGTCCATCGGTCGATGTGATTACCGGTTTGATTAAAGCTAACGTACCGACTCGTATTGCATTCCAAGTATCTTCACGTATCGATTCACGTACCATTTTAGATCAACAAGGTGCTGAAACCTTATTAGGCATGGGTGATATGCTTTACTTGCCACCGGGTACCAGTGTACCTATTCGTGTCCATGGCGCCTTCATCGATGATCATGAAGTACATAAAGTCGTTGCTGATTGGCATGCCCGTGGAAAACCTCAGTATGTTGAAGAAATTCTAAATGGCGTCAGTGATGGTGAGCAAGTCCTGTTACCTGGTGAAACGGCCGAAACTGATGACGATACTGACCAGTTATACGATGAGGCAGTTGCTTTTGTCACTGAAACCCGCAGAGGTTCAATTTCTAGCGTGCAGCGTAAGTTTAAAATTGGTTATAACCGTGCAGCTCGCATTATTGAAATGATGGAATCTCAAGGGATTGTTAGTAGCCAAGGTCACAATGGTAATCGTGAAGTATTAGCACCGCCACCACCTCGTGGCTAGAATGTTTGTTATCGTTATTAGATACAATGATTAGTTGCCTTAAATCCGCTAACTGAATTAAGTAGTAGGTAGAAAAATGAAAAAATGTGTTGGTTTATTATCAATGTTAGCCGTGTTGCTAACAGCCCCTGCTCAAGCTGATGACTCAAGTGAACTACGTGGAAAGCTAGCGTCTCTTGATTCATTAAAAGCAGACTTTAGCCAAACGGTTACTGATATAAACAATAAAGTAATTCAATCTGGTGAAGGTGTTTTTGCACTCGCTTATCCAAATAAATTTTATTGGCATCTCACCCAACCTGACGAGTCACTTATTGTTGCTGATGGTAAAGATCTATGGATTTTTAATCCGTTTGCTGAAGAAGTGACTGTGATGGATTTCGCAGATGCAGTTGAGGCATCGCCAATAGCATTACTAGTACATAGAGATGAAGCAACGTGGGCGCAGTACCATGTGACCCAAGTAAAACCTGAGTCGGGTAAAGCATGTTACTTAATTAAGCCTAAGTCTCTTGAAAGCAGTGTTGTCACCGTGAACGTTTGTTTTGATGCGACTCAATTGACTGACTTTAACTTACTCGATGAACAAGGTAATCACAGCCAGTTTGTGTTAACAAATCAAACAAGCGTGGCTGAAGATGAGCAAACCTTGTTTAATTTTGTTGTTCCAGCCTATGTTGATATTGATGATCAACGTAGCAACGCTGTCCAGTAGGTTACTGTGTCTAATTTAGGTTTTGATTTTGCCCCTGATTTTCGTCCTTTAGCCGCTAGAATGCGACCGAGGGAGATAAATGAATACGTCGGTCAAAGTCATTTACTGGGTGAAGGACAACCTTTAAGACAAGCATTAGAAGCCAATAGAGCTCACTCGATGCTGCTTTGGGGGCCTCCGGGTACAGGTAAGACGACATTAGCCGAATTAGTTGCTCACTATGCTAACGCCCATGTAGAACGCATATCTGCAGTGACATCTGGGGTTAAAGAAATTCGTGCGGCCATTGAACAAGCCAAGGCTGTCGCTCAGAGCCGCGGCCAACGTACCTTGTTGTTTGTTGACGAAGTGCATCGGTTTAATAAAAGCCAACAAGATGCATTTTTGCCATTTATCGAAGATGGCACGGTGATTTTTGTTGGAGCCACCACAGAAAACCCTTCGTTTGAACTTAATAATGCCTTATTGTCACGAGCAAGGGTGTATCTCATTAATCGCCTAGACGGTGATGATATTGCTCAAATTATCAATCAAGCATTAACTGACACTGAACGTGGTTTTGGGAAACGCAATTTCACTATGCCAGATGATGTTATGCAGCAATTAGCTGCCACATCAGATGGCGACGCACGTAAAGCGCTTAACTTATTAGAGTTAATGAGTGACTTGGTCAGTGATAATGATAGCTTTACCCAAGAAATGCTCACTCAAGTCGCTGGTCATCAAATGGCGGCTTACGATAAAAATGGCGATCAATTTTACGATTTAATATCTGCAGTGCACAAATCTGTACGTGGTTCATCGCCTGATGCTGCTTTGTATTGGTATTGCCGAATTTTAGAAGGCGGCGGCGATCCTTTGTATGTTGCAAGGCGTCTTCTTGCGATCGCTTCAGAAGATATAGGTAATGCCGACCCTACAGCAATGAACATCGCGCTCAACGCTTGGGATTGTTTTCACCGAGTTGGACCTGCAGAAGGTGAACGTGCCATTGCACAAGCCATTGTTTATTTAGCCAGTGCACCAAAAAGTAATGCTGTTTATACCGCTTTTAAAGCCGCACGAGCATTAGCAAAAGAAACGGGCCACGAGTCGGTGCCTGATCATCTTCGTAATGCGCCAACACAGTTAATGAAAAACATGGGGCTTGGCGCTGAATATCGTTATGCTCATGATGAACCAGGTGCTTATGCACCTGGAGAAAATTATTTTCCAGAAACACTGCAGCAAAGTCAGTTTTATTATCCTACCGATCGAGGATTTGAAAAGCGGATTAAGGATAAACTAACTCATTTAGCTGAACTTGACAGAACAAGTGAGGTAAAACGCTATGATTAGCTTGACCAATATCATGTTTGTGGCGCTTGGTGGTTCAATTGGTGCAGTTTTTCGCTATGTTATTTCAATTTTAATGCTTCAGCTATTTGGAAGCAGTTTCCCTTTTGGTACACTGTTGGTCAATATATTGGGATCTTTCTTGATGGGCATTGTTTATGCCATCGGTCTCGAAACAAGTCACCTTAGTCCTGAAGTAAAAGCCATGGTTGGCGTCGGGCTGTTAGGGGCTTTAACGACCTTTTCGACTTTTTCCAATGAAACATTATTGCTGATGCAAGAAGGACTCTTTGTAAAAGCAATTCTCAATGTGTTGTTGAATGTCATCCTATGTATATTCATGGTGTATGTCGGCCAGCAGCTAGTATTTTCTCGCATTTAACTATTAAGAATATAAAACATGTTAGATCCAAAATTTTTGCGTAACGAACTTGAAGTCACAGCTGAGCTTTTAGCTAAACGTGGCTTTATCCTTGATGTTAGCCATCTTACTGCTTTAGAAGAAAAGCGTAAGTCGCTACAAGTGGAAACAGAAGAATTACAAGCATCCCGTAATGCAATCTCTAAATCCATCGGTCAAGCTAAGTCTCGTGGCGAAGATGTCAGTGAAATCATGGCTAAAGTAGGGGATTTAGGTTCTCAACTGGATGCGAAGAAAACTGAACTAGCAGAGTTATTAGCTGAGTTAAATGGTATCGCAATGAGCATGCCTAACTTACCTGATGAAGCTGTGCCTAGTGGTGCTGATGAAAATGACAACGTTGAAGTTCGCACTTGGGGCGAGCCTACAAAATTTGATTTTGAAATTAAAGATCATTTAGATCTTGGCGAAGGCTTAGACGGCTTAGATTTCAAAAGCGCAGTAAAAATTACTGGTTCACGTTTCATCGTGATGAAAGGCCAAGTTGCACGCTTAACCCGTGCTGTTGGTCAATACATGTTAGATCTTCATACAGAAGAGCACGGTTACACTGAAATGTACGTGCCTTTGCTTGTGAACGAAGAAAGCTTATTAGGTACAGGTCAGTTACCCAAGTTTGGTGAAGATTTATTCCACACCAAGCCTGCGACTGAAGAAGGTCAAGGTTTAAGCTTAATTCCAACAGCAGAAGTGCCATTAACGAATACGGTTCGTGACACGATTGTTGAAGAAGCTAATTTGCCACTTAAAATGACAGCACTAACGTCTTGTTTCCGTAGTGAAGCAGGTTCGTACGGTCGTGATACTCGTGGTCTAATTCGTCAGCATCAGTTTGATAAAGTAGAACTTGTGCAAATTGTTAAGCCAGAAGACTCAATGGCTGCGCTTGAAGAGTTAACAGGCCATGCTGAAAAAGTACTCCAAGGTCTAGGTCTTCCATACCGTACAATGATTTTATGTACAGGTGATATGGGATTCGGTGCTGCTAAAACTTATGACTTAGAAGTGTGGTTGCCAGCGCAAAATACTTACCGTGAAATCTCTTCTTGTTCTAACATGAAAGACTTCCAAGCACGTCGTATGCAAGCTCGCTACCGTGGTGTTAATGATAAAAAGCCAACGCTTTTACATACACTTAATGGTTCTGGTTTAGCTGTGGGTCGTACCGTGGTAGCTATTTTAGAAAACTACCAAAATGCAGATGGTTCAATTACAGTTCCAGAAGTACTACGTCCTTATATGCGTGGCCTAGAAAAAATCGGTTAAACCTATCCGTTTTATTTCTTTGCAAAAAAACCAAACAATTTGTTTGGTTTTTTTATGCCTGCTGTAACCTGATATAATTCTTATTCAGTTGTAAAAAGCTAATGTATACAAGCCAAAATTTACAAGCGAAAGTTTACAAACCAAAATTCAATAATTATCCTAAGTTTAAAGCCTAAATAAGATGTTAGAAATAGAGTACTCAATCAATGAGTTAACCACATTAATGTACGTTGAAAATTCCCATGACTTTTGTTTTACAGATAAGCAATGGATTACAGCTTCAAAGCTTAAAGTAGGTGATGAAATTATTGCGCGTAGTGGGGCTGTTGCTGTCATTGTCACTATCAATGCAGTAGATACACGCCATCCTGATCCGCAGCTTGTGAGTAAACTACGTGATGTGAAACTTAGCCATAACCATCACTTCTTTGTGACCAAAAAACCAAGTTCGGCTTTAGATGTAAGTTGTGAGCAAGCACCGTCAGAACCCCTTGAACTCATACCCTATGAACTTGCTAATAAACCCTCTTATTTCCCTAATGGTGAACCAACAGGCCATCATAGTGGGCCATGGGTTGCTGCGAAATATATAGATGATACAGGTGTTGAAACTATCGGCTGGGGGAGAGCTGATGATAGCCAGTGTGCTGAAGATGCTGCGGTGTCAGATTTAAAGTCAAAAATTGCTATGCCAGCGTTACTTAACCGAAATAATGTGACCATATCGCATGCCTATATTCGAAAGTATTCAAAACGTGGTCGATTGATCAATACCATGAGTCCATGCTCTCATTGCCGTGAAAATTACGGGGAGGCGCTTAATGATAAAAGGGTAGGTGAAAGTAATTTGATCAAGTCTGGTCGTGAATATTTACCTGACTACTAATTGGGATAAGTTATATATCAACTCTGTCTAATAACCCAAAGACTAAGCTTCATACTAAAGTTAACTATTAACACAAAGACTAACATGCACACTAAAGTTAACAATCAACACAAAGGCTAGCTAACCACGCTAAAGCTATAAAGATGTCGTTCACAATTTGGACTTAGCGCCAAAATTTCTTGTTTATCACTAAAATCCAAAATATCTAACACGCATTTAACTTTTTGGTCGCAAACGCGTAATTTGTCTTAAACCACCTTGTAACTCTCGTTTTGGAATCAATTCTAAAACTATGATTTTGTTATTCAAATAACAAGGGTGATGAAATGAAAAATTCTCTAATTTCTGCAAATAAAAATACAATTAATAATCCTTTCATACTGAGAAAAAAGCAATTGAGTTTAATCGGGATCATGGTTGCCTCTGCGTTTAGCTCAACCTGTGTTAATGCATCAGTTCTTGATGACACAGACATGCAATTCGGCGGATATATTAAAGTCGATACCATGTTTAGTGATTATAGTAATGGTGCGCCTGATTCTGGTCATATTTCCAGACAGTTTTATGTGCCAGGAACCATTTACGGTGTCGATGGTAATAGTGAACAAGTAGTCGATTTTCAGGCAAGGGAGACACGATTTAACTTTAAAACAGTGACTGATATGGATGGCCATAAACTTACAGGTTACATTGAACTTGATTTTATGACCCATGCTGATGGTAATGAGCGAGTGTCAAACAGTTATTCACCTCGTATTCGACATGCCTTTATAAGCTATGACAACTGGACATTCGGCCAAACCTGGACAACCTTCCAAAACCCTTCAGCTTTACCTGAGAATTTAGACTTTGTCGGCGCAGCAGAAGGTACTCCTTTTGTCCGTCAGGCTCAAATCCGATATACCAATGGTGGTTTTCAGTTTTCAATTGAAAACCCAGAAACGACCTTGAACAAAAATCAAAGCGCAACTCGAATAGTCAGTGGTAGTGGTATGGTGCCTGACTTTGTTGCACGCTATAACATTAAAACGGAAGGTGGTGCTAAGTTGTCTGTTGCAGCTTTAGCAAGACAATTAAATGTCGACTCGACTTATGATGATATTCAGCTCGACTCTAACGCACTAGGTTACGGTGTTAGCTTCAGTGGTATTTTGCCCGTTGGCAAAGATGACATTAAATTCAGTGCAACTTACGGTGAGGGACTTGGACGTTACATGGCACTTAATTATGTCAACGCCGGTGTTCTCGATAGCAACGGGGAAATTGGAGCAATAAGTTCAATTGGTGGTTATATCGCTTATCGCCATTGGTGGAACGATAAGTGGCGTAGCAGCATAACAGCTTCAGCGTTCAGTGCTGATAATGATGTAGATTTAACTGGAGACAACGTTAATAAAGACTCTTATTCAGGCTATGTCAACTTACTCTATTCTCCAATTAAGCCTTTAACATTTGGTGTTGAGTATATGTATGCGAAAAACAGTAAAGAAAATGATATAGAAGGAGAACTTAATCGAGTCATGTTTTCTGCTAAATACGTTCTTTAACTGGTGCTTAAACGCAAAAACTAACATCACTATTACTAACAGTAACTTTAAGTTCGGTGGTTACTGTTAGCGCAACTGTTCACTACATAGTATTTTATCAACAAAAAGGAGACTGAACGTCTCCTTTTAAGCTTTTAAAGTACCCATTTTAGATACATTTTGCTGGTTTAGGCAGTCCAGCAATTTTAGTCGCTTGTTTGGCAGGACCGACAGGGAATAAGGTATAAAGGTATTTAGAGTTGCCTTTATCTGCCCCTAAAGACTGGCCTATCGCTTTAACAAGAACTCTGATCGCAGGGCTTGTTTTATATTCTAAATAAAAATCGCGAACGAAATTGATGACTTCCCAATGCTGCTCTGTCAGTACAATGTCTTCGGTTTGCGCGAGCACAGGCGCCATATCGGCTTGCCAATCAGTGTAATTTTTTAAATAGCCTTTAGCATCTATTTCTATCTGTTGGCCATTAAAGTCAAATGAATCTACCAAGTGATCACCTTAGTGTGTTGCAGTGTAGCGAGAACGAACTGGTCATAATCTATGACTGAAATATTAGCAGACTGAGGTAAGCGATGACTTAACCCCCTTGCTTCAATATCTTCAATCAGTACGTAAAGCTTGTAATTAGATAAACGTTGCTGCCATTGTTTATCGAGTAAACAATTAAGCGCATCGTCAGTAAGTAAGATGCTGTCTGAGTCGTCAATGAAGCGCAAGCAGCAATTGAGCGCGTTATCGACAGTGGCAGAGGTTTGTACCTGATGTAAAATCATATTAGTAAACCACCACTTCATTGGCGTCTTGAATTAATTGCTGAATTTGGGTGGTCGATGCCATGTTGGCTTCGAAATTAAATTCATTTGATGATATGCCAAATCGCTTTGCTGAATCCTGGCACACAAGTACTGTTTCAATGTCGTATAAGCTCAATGCCTTAAACGTTGATAGGTAGTCTTTGCTGCCAACTAATTCTGGTTGTTGACCTGCCAACAAATGCAGCACTGCTTCATCAGTAAATACCACACTGACTTCCTGCTCAAAACTTGCGCTTAACATGGCAAAATCTAAGCCTTCACGACTAGAAGTCTTGCCTGTTGGACTGTGTCTGAATATGACGCAGATTTTTTTCATCGTATTAAACCTTTTTGCGTCATCTTAAAAACAAATAAGCCTATCAGACTCTTCTATACCGGTGACAAGTTCACCTAAACCACCCATCACAAAATGAGTGCTGGCATTAGCTGATGTTTTGTTATTTTCTTGAGCGTCTTGTTCTGATAAAACGCCACGTCTAAGTGCTGCTGAGACACAGTTTACTAGCTTAAGGTTATGCTCTTTAGCAAGCTTTTCCCAAGCACGATGTAAGTCATGCTCATCTGAGGCAGGGCAAATAAGCGCACTGCTATTTGTCACGCCATCTTGGTAAAAGAAAATACTACTGACTTTATGACCCAGAGACAATACGCTCTCAGTAAAGCGAAGCGCTCTAAAACTGGCCGTTGAGCCATAGACTGTGCCATTAACTTGGATAATAAATTTATTCATAACAATAAAAAATGGCTCCTGTAAGGGAGCCATTTTAGCGTAGTTAACTGATTAATCACAAGGTCATCGACCGAGGAATAAAGCAGGCACTCACAGATTAATCATCGTTACCCATGCCTAACAAGTGAAGTAGGGCCATGAATAAGTTAATGAAGTTTAAGAATAATGAAATCGTAGCGCGAATGTAGTTAGTTTCGCCACCGTTTACGATACGGCTTGTATCATAAAGGATTAGACCGACCATGATCATTGCAACAGCTGCCTGTAGAGCCATGAACATTGCGCCGCTATTAACGAAGAACATATTAATGAGTGATAAACCGATAACCACTAATAAGCCAGCAAATAAGAAACCACCCATGAAGTTGAAGTCTTTCTTAGTGGTAATGGCATATGCTGAAAGCGAAATGAAGATAACCGAAGTTAAACCAAAGGCTTGCATAATTAACTCAGGGCCATTAGCCATTCCAACATAGTGGTTAAGAATGTAGCCTAATGATGCGCCTTGCATACCTGTGAAGGCAAAAATCCAAGCTAAACCTGAAGCGTTATCTGCTTTTTTCAACGTCACCATCATCACTACGATACTACCAAGTGATAGACCGATAGACATGAAAGGACCGATATTCATTGCCATCGCAACACCTGCCATTACAGCAGCAAATGCTAGTGTCATAGACAATAACATGTATGTGTTTTTAATGAGTTTATTGGTTTCCATCGTCGTGGCTTGCTGGCCAGACAAAGTTTGTTGATTCATAACAGTCTCCAAGACGTTAAAAGGGTTGTTCCTTAATGAAAAAAATCTGGAACAAATTGATAAATTACTAATTACTTAAGTTGATGATACCTCAGCTTTACTCCAGCTTAAAGTTATCTTCATAAACGAATTGATTTAACGTCGAAAAAACGCTTTCGACTGCTAAATCAATCAGCTTTTGTTGTTTTTTGCTTTTTATAAATGTCATTGTTAAAGAATTAACTTAACTGAACATTAATTTATTACCCGACTGAGTGAACTAAACCGTATTTTGAGCCCATAGTTTTAAGAAGTCACATCCAATATATACAAACATGGGGGCTAACAAAGTCATTTTCAAGTTAAGCTAGCCACTCTCTATGTAACTTGTCAGTATCACCTAAGTAGTCTAGAACCCATTCTAGCGCAGGAGACATTTTCTCTTGATTCCATGCTAAACAACAAGGGCTGGCATTTTTAGGATTCTCTAATGTTTTTGAGATAAGCGAGCCTGACTGTATAAAAGGTTTAGCTAGGTTAAGCGGCATATAGCCAATACCTGAGCCGTCTCTGAAGCAATTAATTGCCCTAATCCAATCAGGCACCACTAAACGACGCTGATTATCTAATAACCAAGTGGTACGTTTTGGGATTTCACGTGAAGTATCTTCAAGACAAATAGAAGGGTATTGACGGAGTTCATCATCAGTTAACGGGCGATCAATTGCTGCCAGAGGGTGGTTTTTACTTACCAAGAATGCCCATTCAATATCACGCATATCTTTATATTGGAACACGCCACCAACAGGGATAGCTGTTGTGGCACCAATAGCAATATCGCTTCGACCAGTAGCTAATGCTTCCCAAACGCCATTAAATACTTCAATTCGGATGATTAACTCAACATCACTAAAATGGCGATAGAAATCTGAAATTAATACGCTGATTCGATCTGCGCGAACAATATTATCTAATGCTATTGATAAAGTGGGTTGCCAGCCGTTAGCAACGCGTTGTGTACTGCGTTTTAAATCGTTCATTTCTGCAAGCAGTTCACGGGCGTGTTGCACAAAATGTTTACCAGGCTCAGTTAAACTCACACTTCGGTGATGCCTTTCAAACAAAATGACACCAAGTTCATCTTCTATTTGTTTTACTGCGTAACTGACGGCTGATGGAACTTTGTGCAATTGATTGGCTGCTGCGGTGAAACTACCAACACGCGCGACTATATCAATCATTTCCAATGCTTGTTCTGAAAGCATAGAGGGCTATCCTTTGCTGTGAAAATTTATGAATGCAATCATCAAAAGTAAACGTTTCACAATACTTTTGCAAGTCATTAGACTGCACGCAGTTTTTTAATCGTCCCAATTTGGAAATCATTTTTACATGAACAATGCATCAATTAAGTCTACTGAAACAAAGTCGTCAGGTTCTACGCCTGCTAACTTACAGTACTTTATTTTATTAGCTTATCTCGCTTTATTAAGCATGTTGGGTTTTATCGCCACCGACATGTATTTACCTGCGTTTCAAAACATTGCCGACTCATTTTCAACCAGCTTAAATAATGTTGCCTTTTCCTTGACGACCTTTTTGGCAGGTTTGGCACTGGGTCAATTGTTATATGGCCCGTTAGTTGAAAAAGTCGGTAAGCAAAATGCATTGATTATTGGTTTGGCCTTGTTTGCAGCAGCAAGTGGCGCGATTGTAGCCAGTGAATCTATTTTGATGCTAAACATTGCACGTTTTTTCCAAGCCCTTGGTGCTTGTAGTGCAGGTGTCATTTGGCAAGCCATTGTAGTTGAAAAATATGATGCTGATAAAGCACAAAAAATATTTTCAAACATTATGCCTCTTGTTGCTTTATCACCAGCGGTAGCGCCATTAATTGGGGCTTCTATCGTCAGTAATTTTGGCTGGCGCGCAGTATTTGTAACTTTAGTCATTATTGCATTATTGTTGATTGTATTAACCAAGTGGCTGGTTGCTAGCGAAACCAAGCAAGTAGAAGTACAAGAAAGCATTAGCTATAAAAGCATTTTAAAAAATACTCGTTACTTAGGAAATGTGGTGATATTTGGTGCTTGTTCAGCTGCATTCTTTAGTTACTTAACGGTTTGGCCGAGTGTGATGATTAAGTTTGGTTATGAAGCTCAGGCTATTGGACTTAGTTTTATTCCACAAACAATTATGTTTATTGTGGGCGGGTACATGAGTAAGGTACTGGTGAAGAAGTTTGGTGCACCAGTCGCACTTAAATATGTTCTTGGTTTATTCTTTGTCTGTGTTGCACTTATTGGCATCGTAACTTTAGTTATTCCAATGAATACAATTTATCCATTATTAATTGCATTCTCTGTGTTAGCAGCAGGTAATGGTGCTATTTATCCTATTGTTGTGAATAACGCGCTACAACAATTTAGTAAAAACGCGACCAAGGCTGCGGGTTTACAAAACTTTATTCAAATCGGCATGGCATTTGGTGCTTCAAGCATTGTCGCTATGTTGGCTCAATATGCTGAAATGACTATCGGTTTAGGTATTGTGTTAAGTGCTATTGGTGTTTATTTTGGCTATTTATTATCAAAGCATGACAGCTGGGATAGTGTTAAAAATAACTTTGTAAAACCAGATCCTGCTCGTATTGGACTTTATTCAGATAAAAATTCAACAGATTGATGCTAAGACAGGCAATCAGAATATTTTATTAGTTTAATACTTTACAGAGCACGTCGAGGGCATTATTATTCTCGGCGTTCGGAGAGATGGCAGAGTGGTCGAATGCACCGGTCTTGAAAACCGGCATGGGTTTGTAGCCCATCTAGGGTTCAAATCCCTATCTCTCCGCCATATTTAAGACGAAAGGCTCATCAGAAATGATGAGCCTTTTTTCGTTCTTGTGTATTTGTAATTAGGCATGGGTTTGTAGTTCATCAATGTAGGGTTCAAACCCTTATCTCTTCGCCATATTTATCGAAAGAGCCCGTTATTGAAAAATAGCGGGCTTTTTTGTGTCTGAATTTTGGAACATTGTAAATTGGTTTGTAGCGCAATCCATTTAGGGTTCAAACCCCAATCTCTCCGCCATATTTAGAAAAGCTCGTTACTGCAAAGTAACGAGCTTTTTGCTATCTAGAATTTAATATATAAAATTACATGGGTTTGTAGTTCAACAATGTAGGGTTCAAACCCTTATCTCTTCGCCATATTTATCGAAAGAGCCCGTTATTGAAAAATAGCGGTTTTTTTGTGTCTGAATTTTGGAACATTACAAGCTGGTTTGTAGCGCAATCCATTTAGGGTTTAAACCATATCTCTCAGCTATATTTAGAAAAGCCCGCTACTGAAAAGTAACGGGCTTTTTGTTTCTTTAATTTGGAATATATGAAATAGTTTTTTTTTGCCATGCTTATTTATTTTCGTTAATTGATCACTGGTGCGCTTTAATTATGAGTGCTTTAGGAATGAAAGCTCAACATCAAAGTTTGCGAAAACTTATTGTGCTATAATCCCGCACTTGGGATTTGCTTGTAGCCTTGATTTTTCTCATTTAGGAGGCATCACAATCGATATAGTGATGCAGGTAGCTAATCAAACATTAAGCAAAATGGAGTGGTCTTTATATTCGTTAATCGAATATACGAACATCATAAATTATGAGTTTTAAATCAGACAAATACAGTATTGAATCAACAGATTATCAAATTGGACAAGATAACGTTAATAAGTTGGGTATGGATGTCCACAACACAGTTTTTACCGCCTCAGTTGGCTTATCTCTTCTATTCATCATTACCTTACTCGTACTTTCACCAGCAGAAGCTAAAGCTGCCATTGATGCAGTAAAAGGCGCAGTGCTTTCAAATTTTGACTTCCTATTTATGTGGGGAGCCAATTTAATGCTACTTTTTGCTGTTGTTATTGCGTTTTCACCTTTAGGGAAGATCCGTTTAGGTGGTGATAAAGCCAAGGCTGACTATTCCATGATGTCATGGATAGCGATGCTATTTGCCGCAGGAATGGGAATTGGGTTAATTTTTTGGGGCGTAGCAGAACCAACTGCATTTTTTACTAATTGGTTTGGTACTCCGTTAAGTGTTGACCCTTATACTGCAGAAGGCCGTGAAGTGTCATTAGGGGCGACTGTTTTTCACTGGGGTTTTCATGCATGGGCGATCTATGGGATGACTGCGCTGTGTCTAGCTTATTTTGTTTATAACAAAGGGCTCCCTTTATCTATGCGATCAGTTTTTTATCCAATATTCGGGGATAAAGTCTGGGGCAAAACAGGCGATGTTATTGACGTATTAACTGTGCTAGTAACCTTGTTTGGTTTAGCGACTTCTCTTGGGTTAGGTGGAACGCAGGCTGCAAGTGGGATTAGCCATGTGTTTGGCTTTGATAATAATATCTTCCTCCAGCAGAGTATTATCCTACTCATTATGGGGTTAGCTATTTTCTCTGTACTGCGAGGCATGAATGGAGGGGTGAAGTTGTTAAGTAACCTCAACATGATTATCGCCTTTATTTTTATCGGCTTTATTGCAGTACTGAATTTCACCACAGTGCTTGACTCACTGGCTACTGCGGTGACGGGCTATGTAAAAAATATCATTCCTTTAAGTCAGTCATCTGGACGTGATGACACGACATGGTTACATGGTTGGACAGTTTTCTACTGGGCTTGGTGGGTAGCGTATGCGCCATTTTTCGGCATGTTTGTCGCACGTATTTCAAAAGGCAGGACAATTCGTCAGTTTTTATTATGTGTATTGATCATTCCTACAGCCGTAACCACAGCATGGATGTCAACATTCGGTGGCGTTGCGATTCAGCAGGTCATTGATAAAGTAGGGCAGCTAGGTATCGATCAAGGTATTACAGACGTATCGCTAAGTTTGTTTTATATGCTTGAGGCTTATCCTCTGGGCAATATTTTATCGCTAATTGCTATCGCACTGATTATTGTTTTCTTTGTGACTACTCTTGATTCTGGTTCTATCGTCATTGATGGTATGACTGCCGGCGGTAAATTAGAAGTCCCTGCTCGCCAAAAGGTAGTATGGGTTGTGATCTCTGGAGCAATCGCGATGGTCATGTTATGGATTGGAGGGACGCAGTCAATTCAAGCATTACAGTCAATTACGATTATTGCCGCGCTGCCTTTTACAATCATTTTGCTTTTAGGTTGTTTTAGTTTAATTAGAGGCTTGCTCACTGAAGTTGAGCAAAAAAGTAGAATGGATAATACTGATAAAGTAGCTTAGTTCAATGAATAAAGTAGCTTAGTTAATAATTACAGTAACTTAGTTCTAACATGGATTCTATGTATTGATTTATCAGGTATAGAAAAGATAGCGTTTTATCTCTGACATATTTTAAAGGCCCGTTACTTTATGTAATGGGCTTTTTTGTATCTGATACAAATACACTAGCTGACTTCCTTCAGATAGACCAAGATCAAATTGAAACCTGTCGTATAAGAGGGCAGTTTGAAATCGTTGTATCGATCAAAATGTCTCTACAACTTGAAGAGGATCTTGCCACTTATAATGGTGAATGAACCTAGAACAATACAGTTAAAGGACAAATCAAGCTGCATTGGTTTAATACTTCTGCTTCGTGCAAGTTAATATGAATTTTTTTATAAGCTTACTTATTTAAATCACAGTTAGACTCGGCTCTAATAATTTAAAGCTTGTTATGTAAAGGTGAACAATATAAATGATATATAGTAGCATTTTGAGCGGTAATCAGGTCTAATATTAGCTTGAACTGTTAAACCCCATTGTGTTTTAAGGAAGAAAATGAACCACGCCATTCAGTCTGTGTTAGACAAATTTGCCATAGCGATTTCTGCTTTGTGTGCAATACATTGTGTTGCGCCCCCAGTTTTACTTGCTTTGCTACCATCATTGTCAGCTTTGCCATTATCTGATCATCTGTATCATCAAGTGATGGTTTGGATTGTTTTACCAACCAGTTCTATAGCGGTTTTATTGGGTTGTAAGCGTCATAAAGACACGAAAGTTTTATTGTTAGCAGTAACCGGACTCATTGCATTAGCGGCATCAGCCCTTTATGGCCATGACTATTTAGGTGAGGTAGGGGAAAAAGTGGCAACTATCTTTGGTGCAGTCATTGTAGCTTTAGCTCACATTAGAAATTTCAAATTATGTCGAAAGCAAGAATGCTGCAATGGTAACTAATTAACTCCATTATTTATTTGCTTCAACGAGATGATTGATTAAGAGTCACTTTCTGTTTAAGGAAGTGACTTTTTTATTTGCTAACATCTTTTATATCGGCTTTTATATCAATTTGGTTTAGGCGTGGAACAAATGAGATCCTACAGTTTGATGTAAATTAGCTTGAGTGTTTGAGGTTAATTTATCCAATGATGACAAAAAACGATCAGAGTGATGTTAACTTAGACAAACAGCTAATAATTACTAAATTATCCTTTACAGCAAACCGTCATCCCCTTATTATTCTCGGCGTTCGGAGAGATGGCAGAGTGGTCGAATGCACCGGTCTTGAAAACCGGCATGGGTTTGTAGCCCATCTAGGGTTCAAATCCCTATCTCTCCGCCATATTTAGAAAAGCCCGCTAATTAATTAGCGGGCTTTTTGCTTTGTTGAATTTGAGTTAGTTTGACGAGAGAGTTAAAAGGTTTGTAGCACATTAATGTAGGGTTCAAATCGCAATCTCACCGCCATATTTATCGAAAGAGCCTGTTATTGAAAAATAGCGGGCTTTTTGCTTTGTTGAATTTGAGTTAGTTTGAAGAGAGAGTTAAAAGGTTTGTAGCACATTAATGTAGGGTTCAAATCGCAATCTCACCGCTATATTTATCGAAAGAGTCTGTTATTGAAAATAGCGGGCTTTTTTGTGACTGATTTTTGGAATATTGCAAATTGGTTTGTAGCGCATTCCATTTAGGGTTCCTCTTTCAAAAAATAGGCTATCTCTCCGCCACATTTAGAAAAGGCCGCTAATTAATTAGCTGGCTTTTTGCTATCTAGAGTTTAATACATAAAACAACATAGGTTTGTAGTTCAACAATGTGTAGGGTTCCACTTTCAAAAATATGCTATCTCTCCGCCATATTTAAGACGAAAGGCTCATCAGAAATGATGAGCCTTTTTTCGTTCTTGTGTATTTATAATTAGGCATGGGTTTGTAGGTCTCTGTTTAGGATACAAATGTTCAACTTTCCGCTTTATTAGAGACGTAAGGCTCATTAGAAATGTTGAGCTGTATTTCGTTGTTCTATTTTTACAATCAAAGTAGCTCGTCGTAGAAGTTTTGCGTGCTTTTGTCTTTCGGGATTAGAAAGAACAGCAAAAATGATAAGGCAAAAATTTATTAAAATGATCTATTTAAAACCTTGTTATCTTGACTTGATTTATAGAAATTTTCATATTCAGTGATTGGAAGAGGTTGGCTAAATAAATAACCTTGCCCCCAACGACAACTATACTCGTTCAAAACACGTATTTGTTTGGTTGTTTGAATTCCCTCAGCTACAACATCAATACCTAGTTCATTCGCCAACTGCAATGTTGAACAAACAATCGCAAGATTACCCTCATTTATTTGTTCGATAAATATACGGTCTATTTTTAAGGTATCAATGGGTAATTTATCGAGATAACTTAATGATGAATAGCCAGTGCCATAGTCATCAATAGCTATTCTCACACCGATTTTTCTTAATTTTTTAAGCAAATTCGTCACAATTTCAATATTTTGCATTAAAACGCTTTCGGTAATTTCAAGTTCAAGTTTATTGGCTGTAATTTCATAACGTTTTAGTGAAGTTACTATATTTTCAATTAACTTGCCCGTCATGAGTTGTACTACAGAAACATTGACTGAAACTTTCTGGTGGTAAAAACCTTGTCTTTCCCATTGCTGTATATTTTTGCATGCTTGATCGATAACCCACGCTCCGATAGGAATAATTTCTCCTGAAAGTTCGGCTGTTGGAATGAAACGATCTGGAGAAATAAGGCCGTGTAATGGATGATTCCAACGGAGCAAGCATTCGCAACCGATTTGATTTCCGGAAACTATTTCAACAATTGGCTGAAAGTATAATTCTAGTTGGTTGTTATCTAACGCTTGAGGGAGTTCAGACTCAATAAATAATTTCGCTGTTGCTTGTTTTCTCAAAATGCTGGAATAACAAAAATAGCCTGCTGATGACTCCTTAGCTTTATACATCGCTGTATCAGCAGCTCGAATTAGATCATATACATTTGAGCCGTCTTTAGGATAAATCGCAATACCAATACTAGTGGAGATGAATAACGAGTTATCATCAATTTGTATTGCTGTGTGAAGCCCATTAATTAATTTTTTAGAAACTAAAATAGCTTCATTCACATTTAAAATATTATCTAACATAATGGTAAATTCATCACCACCGAAACGAGCAAGCATGTCATCTTTTCTTAGATTGCTACGAAAGTTCTTAGCTACTTCTATTAGTAATCGATCCCCAAATTCGTGACCCAGACTATCATTGACATATTTAAAGCGATTTAAATCTAGAAATAGTATTGCAACAATTTTGTTTTCTGCTTTAGCTATGTTTAATATCTTTGTTGTTTCTTTAATAAATTTACGTCTATTAGCTAAATTAGTAAGTGGATCATTGAATGCATATTTTTTAAGCTCATCTCTAGATTTAACTAACTCGTTTGTTCTAGCTTTAACTTGGTTTATTAGAATCTTATGAGTGCCAAATAAGGTTAAAATAAGTAACACGCAAAGTGTGCCAAATACGGATTCATAGAAAAGAGCATTTACAGAATTGTTGGCTTGAATAAGTGAAACCGTTTGATGAGAAACACATAGAATGACCTCCCAATTTCTTGTCGCAACGTGAAGAGGAAATGAAACTTCAATCGCGTTATGAGTGGAATCATCTTCACTAGGGTGGTTGTTAAAAATCTCATCTCCATTAGCATCGAGATCTTTAATCCTAATATTGATGTAGTCTGAGTATTTATTTATGCTGCCCAGTACAATATCACTTACAACAAAAACTCCTACAGCGTAACCTGATAAGCTTAGAGATTGCGTTAAGTAGTCATTACTGAGGGAAGGCCCTTTATTAATTGGGTAAAAAATCAGAAAACCTGGTTCTTGAGTTTTCAGTTGAACTAAATTGATAATCTCTGTCGCTACCGGAGTATTTAAGTTTTGAGCTTTAATCATCGCTTCTCGTCTAGCTTCATTAGAAAAAACATTAAACCCAAATGCTTTTTCGTTAAATCCAAAAGGTTCAATCCACTTGACCACGACTAATGGGTCTTCCTTTTGTATAGGTGTTCCTCGCACTGTAAACTCTGAAGAAATCTGATTTTTTACACTTCTCTCGAATTCAAGCTTTTCATTTTGTTCAATTATAGGATTCCACGAAAAAGCTTGAATTCCCTTATTTTTTTGGATGAGCGGTAATGCTAAATTTTTAAATTCTTCTTGGGTAATAGTTTCTTTTCCTGAAAGTTTATCAGCTAGTTTAGATAGGGTGTATAAATAAGTTTCAACCTGGTGATTAAGTTGTTTTTCAATTAGTTCTGTATTTAATTTTATTTCTTCGATACTGCTTTTTCTAATAGAAACACCAGTGTATTTTTGAATGGCGACAAAGGTAACCAATAAAAATATTAATGGATATACAAGTCCACGATAATGCCCGAAAACCAGAAAGGTCGGCTTGTTAAATTGCAACAACGCCAAAAAGATAGGTGTAACGATGATTATGCCAAGGAAATTCCCTTGCCACCAGATAGCCAAGTTGGTCCAAAATAGTTGAGGCTGACTTGTTATTAGCGCCATATCAACTAACAAACAGCTGCTAAAACTACCGATAAAGCTACTAAGAAGCGCGAAGAAAATAAAAATGGTCACTATACGTAGCGTTGGAGCTTCAATTATATTTACTGAGAAGTGTGCCAACAGGCGATAGTTAACCCACGCTTGTATTGCTGAAATAATTCCAATACCTAGTGATATTAATATCAAAGAAATCTCAATTGGATTGCTATTTAATAACTGGCTACCAATTTGGAAAATAACGGATCCAAAAAAAATTGCAGGTAAAAAATATGCTCTATATTTTATGCAACTAGCAAGAGCGATCCCAGCCGCTGGCCATAGTGAGGAGACTTGGTTTGAAGGGCTTAACAGGAAAAACGTATAAGCCGATGCTATATATAATAAGAATAAAACTATGTAGTTAGAATTGAAGCCAGAGTAACTAGTCGTTAAATCAGAGGAGCTGAACTCAGACGAAGTGGATGTGCTTAAAGGCTTCAATTTACCTTTAAACTTCATACTCTCATCACTTTTCCTCATTAAAAACATCCCTGAAAGTTAAGCTCCTAATTTGAAGTGTAGTCAATAATTAATTTTTTTTTAGTATTTAATAAATTTTTTCATGTAAACAAATGGGCCTCCATACTCGCTGCAATGACAATTGAAAGTGAGTTTTTATATGCTCCGTTTAAACAGGTTAGCAACTGTTTACAGCTTATGATTTCCTAATACACATGCTTCAATTTGTGGATAGGAAGTTAATATTAAACGAAGTTTATTTTAAAATTAATCAAGGAAAGGACTGTGACGTTTTAGGTTTTTGAAAAATAAAAGTTAACTCGAAGTAAGTAGCCCTTAGCCTGAATAGATTTAAGGATGAAAGATGTTAGGGCGTGTTAATCATCCAATGAAGGGGCTTACTAAATACAGAGTCTACATAATTGAGCGAATGTTACTTAGATTGCTTGGCGGCACTTCATTCGCCGAATCTAATCCGTTTTTATCTCGAAAAACATCCAACCAGTAAAAATCAACCTGTAAAGTTCTACATGGCCTAGTTAAAAATTTAATTAAAAACCAGCATGTTCTTTAACTTAACATGCTGGTTGATTGATTTTATTAATGAGCGGTTCTTATGGTTGATATTGCTCAAACCACCAAAGAATATGGGCAACTTTAGACATTAAGTTACTGGGTCTTTTATAAATACCATGAGGCGCATCTGGTATTCTGACCATTGCGGTGTCGATGTTACGCAGTTTAAGTGCTTGATAATACTGCTCAGTTTCAGCGATCGGCGTTCGTTGATCGGCATCACCTGTTAAAAGCATAGTTGGCGTAGTGACATTACCAACGTAACTAATTGGCGAGAGTTTCATGTAATGGGCCGTATCTTCCCATGGCATTTTTTCAAACCAGTTTTTAATCACAAACGGGTAAATATCAGTGGTCAATGCAAAGCTATACCAGTTAATAACAGGCTTGGCGACAACTGCAGCCTTAAATCTGTCGGTATGACCGATGATCCATGCTGTTAATACGCCGCCACCTGAGCCACCGGTGACAAACAAAGCATCTTCATTAATTGCATCTTGGGCGATAACGCCATCAACAACCGACATTAAGTCATCATAATCTTGGCTTGGATAGTTATTGTGAATAGTTTGGGCAAACTCTTTACCGTAACTGTCACTACCTCGTGGATTGGCATACACCACAACATAACCGCTTGCCGCCATTAGCTGAACTTCAGCAGAAAAGTGAGGGCCATAGTTAGTAACTGGGCCGCCATGAATCTCTAAAATAAGTGGAAATGTTTTACCTGCTTTTTTATCAGCTTCGTAATTAGGTGGATATGCTATCCAAGCTTGAATATTACGGTCGTCATAAGATGACTTCACATTGATTTCTTTAATATCTGCGAGAGTTTTGTAATCCAATGCATCACTGTTTAAATCAGTTAACTGCTTAGTTGTCCCTTTGCGAGTAATAGCAATATCAGCTGGTCGTTGTGGATTTGAGTAGGTGAATGCAATTGTGCCATTTTCTGATACATCAAATTCGCTGCCAGTATATGGGCGACCGAAAGCGAGTCCGCCAAGGTTTTGAGCAACAATTTTGCGCTTACCATTTAACGGTTGATAGGCAACGTAAGTTTCACCTTTATCGTGATAACTCATGTATACGGCTTTACTGTTATCAGCCCACTTTATGCTATTAATTGAACGATCTAAATCGGTTGTTATCGCACGTTTGTTTTTGCCGTCGATATCCATGACATAGAGTAGGGTGTTCTCATAGTTCATGTGGTGTTGATCGAAACCTAAATACGCAATGTATTTCCCATTAGGTGATACATGTGGGGCATTGTCAGGGCCCAATCGTTCGGTTAATTGTGTCACTTGCTGAGTGTTAAGGTTAACACTAAAAATATTACTGTCAGTCCATTCAAGCTCTTTATCTTCACGGGTATTGGTAGAGTAAATTAGTTGCTTACCGTCTTTAGACCAACTGATATTGCCACGATGATCAAATTCGCCTTGGGTGATTTGTCTTGCAGAGCCCCCATTGGCTGACATAACGAAGATATGGCTGTTGCCAGGTTTGGTAAGACCTGCGCCATCAAATCGGTAGTACATATCATCAATGTAAACAGCTGGTTTAGCCCAATTTGCGTTTTGTGGTTTACCTGGCAATGACACTACTGATTTAGGCTTGCTTGGTACAAAGCGAGTAAAAGCGATTTGAGTGCCATCAGGCGACCAAGTTAGGTTATTTGGACTGTGGCTGAAATGGCTCATTTGGCCAATATCACCCGTTTCTAGCCATTTGATGTGTATTTGAGGTGAGCCACTGGCTGTTGAAATATAAGCGAGCTTAGAGTTATCTGGAGACAGTGTAGGTGAGAAGTCCACATGCAAACCGTTAGTCACAGGAGTTAGTTGTTTTTTGTTGTCGACTTTCCAAATATTTCCAAGCTTTTTATCGTTATGTATGTCCATGTAATTGCGGACAAAATACACTTCATCGCCATCATTGTTGATTTCAAGGTTGGAGGCATATTCCAATGTGAAGATATCTTCAAGTTGTAATGTATTGGTAGAGGGGACTGTCGTTATGGTATCGGCTAGTGCTGACGATGTGCCAATGGCTGCGGCCATTGGCGACATCATTAACACCAGATATATGCCTTTGTTCATGAGTATTCCTTGACTATTAATGAAAGCGAATGAGGTTCGATGGACTTTTATAACCCTTTTTTATATTAATTAGAGAGTTAATTTTGTAAGCATAAATTACCACAAGACAAATAAATGGTAAAATAATGTGAATCTGTATTTACATTGAGGTCTTGTGAGTTATATTAAGTGCCTATTGATAAGTGCCTATTGATAAGTGCCTATTGATAAGTGCCTATTGATAAGTGCCTATTGATAAGTGCCTATTGATAAATGTCTAAGGATATAGGCCTTTAAAGGTTATCCCTGATAATGTGCGAAATAACAATCTGAACTCAAAACTTGATAATAAAGCCTTTGTTGCTGCTGGTATATTTCTTATGAAAACAATAAAAAAAGTACAATTAACACAAAAATTAACGCTAGCTGCAATGATGGCCAGCGCTTTGTTGTCACACTCTTCCTTTGCTGAAACCAAAGTTATCCATGCAGGTGAGTTACTCACTGTTCCAGGCAAATCACCACTGACTAAGCAAACCGTTGTTATTCAAGACGGTGAAATTATTGCAGTTAAAAAAGGCTTTATTGCGGCGAATAAAATTGCCAAAGATGCCAAGCTGATTGATTTGTCAGACAGTTTCGTTATGCCTGGCTTAATGGATATGCATGTCCATTTGCAAATGGAGCTGGGGCCAAATAACACCAAAGACATAGTGAAACTCTCTGATGCTGATGTCGCAATGAAAAGTGTTCATTACGCTAAAACTACCTTGATGTCAGGTTTTACTACAGTAAGGGATTTATTAAGTGAACCTGAGCAAATGTATGCACTGCGCGATGGTGTAGAAAAGGGTTGGATTGAAGGTCCACGTATTATTGCCGCAGCAGGGGTTACCATCACGGGTGGTCATTTAGATGCTGATGGTATGGCACCTGATTTATTAGCAATGAAATCACCTAAAACCATATGTGATGGCCCTTACGAGTGCCGTAAAATGACTCGAGAAGCCATTAAATATGGCGCTGATGCCATTAAAGTGGCCTCAACTGGTGGGGTATTATCAGATACTGATACAGGTACAGGCCAACAAATGACAAACTTAGAGTTAAAAGAAATTGTTGAAACGGCTCACGGCTTAGGCCGTAAAGTGGCCAGTCATGCTCATGCAACAGCAGGCATTAATGCAGCACTACGAGCAGGTGTCGATAGCGTAGAACATGGCAGTTACGCTGATGATGAAACTATTAAGTTATTTAAACAAACAGGCGCATATTTAGTGCCTACATTGTTAGCTGGCGCGACTGTTGTGGAAATGGCTGAAACTTCTGATTTTATGTCTGAACCTGTAAAAGCGAAGGCAATTAGAGTCGGTCCAGATATGCTGGCTAACTTTGAAAAGTCATATAAAGCAGGCGTTAAAATTGCGTTTGGCACTGACAGTGGTGTGTCTAAACATGGTATTAATGCTCAAGAAGCTGTTCTAATGCATCAAGCGGGTATGACAAATAGCGATATCTTAAAATCAGCTACAGTGAATGCAGCCGATCTTATCGATATGTCTGATAAGTTAGGTACCATTGAAACAGGAAAATATGCCGACATTATCGCTACAGATGGCAGCCCACTTAAGAATATTGAAGAGTTATTAGATGTGGATTTCGTCATGAAAGGCGGCGTGGTGTATAAGCAGTAATCCTTACCTTCGCTTCGATTCATAGTAAAGTGATTGAATAAACAATTCATACATCATTTAATAAAAAAGGAGCTTAGGCTCCTTTTTTGTTAGCATTTTTTATTAATCTTAATTTAAGTCATTCTTCTAACTAAGCGTGGTAACGTAAAACTAGTTTGAATTCACAAGGAAGAGAAATGGTTAATTTAACAGAGGTTGATGGTGTCGAGGTTATGCCTAAACATAGAGCCAGTTGTCATTGTGGCTCGGTGGTCATGGAGCTTTCTTTATCAAAAGGATTACAGGATGTTAGGCGCTGTGATTGCAGTATGTGTCGTCGCCGAGGTGCTATTGTTGCATCAATCAATTTAGATGATATTCAGTTTATTCAAGGTGAGCATGAGTTAAACGTCTATCAATTTAATACCAAAACAGCTAAACATTATTTTTGCCGTCATTGCGGAATTTATACCCATCATCAACGACGCTCAAACCCGAATCAATTCGGCTTTAATGTGGCTTGTTTAGCAGGTATTAATCCGCTAAAAATTGATCAAATAAAGCTATATGATGGCGTTAATCATCCAGCTGACCGTTAGGTTCAGCAAAGTATTGTGTTAATTCAGTTTATTAGGAAAAATATGAAAACCATCGGTTTGTTAGGCGGGATGAGCTGGGAGTCCACTGCTAGTTATTATAAAGCGATCAATGAAGGCGTTAACCAGCAATTGGGTGGTCTACATTCCGCTAAAATTAGCTTGTTTAGTGTTGATTTTGATGAGATTGAAAAGCTGCAACATCAAGGAGACTGGCAGCAAACAGCATCTATCTTGTCTGAAGCCGCTCAACGCGTTGAAAAGGCTGGTGCAGATTTTATGCTGATATGTACTAACACCATGCATAAAGTGTATGACGATATCGCCGCCGCCATTAATATCCCCATTTTACATATCGCAGATGCTACAGCAGACCAACTGAAGCTTGATAATATTGATACCGTTGGCTTACTTGGGACTGGCTTTACTATGAAACAAGATTTTTATAAAGGCCGCTTAAAGTCCTTGCATGGTATTGATGTTATCGTCCCTCATGATGCGCAGCAAAAAGTTGTTCATGACATAATTTATCAGGAACTATGTCTAGGGGAGTTTAAGCCATCTTCTAAAGCCAGTTATCTGCAAATTGTCGAGGATTTATTCTCTCGAGGGGCTCAAGCAGTCATCTTAGGTTGTACTGAAATTGCTTTACTGATTAATCAATCTGATACCCCTATTGCGCTTTACGATACCACGGCAATACATGCGGAAGCGGCGATAAAGTTAGCATTAAGCAGAGATTAATTATTTTAGTGGGTTTGGGGTTAATGATTTTGATGGCAATTGGATGGCTATGTCACTTAAATTTGGAGCAATGGAATGCATAGATATTTTCACTATTTTTCTTTTATCTTATTAATCATCTTTATTATGTTTGTGAGTTGGATAATTTTTCAAGCAAATATCGGTGCGAATAACTTATTTTTTAGTTGGATTAGGACAATCCCTTATGGAGATAAAATAGGTCATTTCTGTATTTTTGGTTTTTTAACGTTTGTGAGTTTATTTGCCAGCCGCTTTCATCATTTCTATTTAAAAAGACTCCGAGTTTATTCTGCTGCCTTAGCTGTCACGGTAGTGGTCA
This sequence comes from Shewanella sp. TC10, assembly GCF_009663145.1. Lineage (GTDB taxonomy): Bacteria > Pseudomonadota > Gammaproteobacteria > Enterobacterales > Shewanellaceae > Shewanella. The sequence continues at coordinate 37,084 of NZ_VKHR01000008.1, read as the reverse complement.
TTGCTGAAGAAATAAGCCAAGGCTTTATTCCTTCAAGAACACTTGATGCAGGAGACTTAATTGCAGATATGGCGGGTATTGTGTTGTTTAGTGTTGGTGCTATATGGCTTAATAATCAACTTAAGATCTATAAAGCATCAGTTTAAGAGCCATAAAATACTTACTCAAGGTGAAAAACATTAACTTAATGTTGTTTAAGTTATAAAGGATAACAGGTGAGCAAGCGACTCTAAGAGATTTTCGTCACTTGCTTGCTGTCATGAGGAAATATCATGACAGCAGTCATGTAAACAGCAGTCATGTAAACAGCAGTCATGTAAACATCATTGGGTTTTATTGACACAGCTTATAAAAGCATCATAATTTTAAACAGTTATCGTGGTAATAGTTCTTATATAAACCTAACGCACCATGAGCCTAATAGGATTGAACAGTATCAATGTATAAATTCGAATGAATAATATCGAGTTTGTAAGGTGTTGTTAATTAAGATTTAATTCTTATGATATTTTTGATTATTGTCTTTGGATGAATTTATTTCACCCAGTTTAAATGGATTTAATAGGAAACAATATGAGTGATTGCTTCGAACAGATACAGCAGTTAAAACAACAAATTCAATCATCAGTAATTGGCCAGTCTCATGTGGTAGATGCATTACTGTTATCACTATTAACCAATGGTAACGTGTTACTCGAAGGCTTACCTGGTACGGCTAAAACTCGCTCCATTAAGACCTTAGCAATGGCGTTAAATGTCTCTCTAGGCAGAGTACAGTTCACCCCAGATTTATTACCTTCAGATGTCACGGGTACTGAAATTTATCAAGAGGTCTCGGGCAAGCCAACATTAACCTTCCAACCAGGCCCCATTTTTAACAATCTTTTATTAGCCGATGAAATCAATCGTTCTCCTGCCAAGGTACAAGCAGCGTTACTTGAGGCTATGGAAGAAAGGCAAGTCACTGTTGCAGGGAAAACACATCAACTGCCTGAGTTATTTATGGTGTTGGCAACGCAAAACCCCATAGAGCAAGAAGGAACATACCCACTTCCTGAAGCGCAAATGGACCGCTTTATGATGAAGATATTATTGGATTATCCAGATGATGAAGCGGAATTAAGCATTATCGAGTTAGTAAGGGCTGAAGAGTTAAGTAGCGATAATACTTTATCTTGTATTGATGCTGACAACATTTTTAAAGCCAGGGAGCAAATCAAGAAAATTACCATGACACCCGCTATTACGGCCTACATTGTGGCGATCGTGATGGCCACAAGGAAGCCTGCGAGGTACCCAGATTCTTCTTTATCAGAATGGTTAACGGTAGGCTCAAGTCCAAGAGCCAGTATTGCTTTAGATAAATGCGCTAGAGCGGCTGCATGGTTAGCTGGAAAAACCTTTGTCGATCCTGATGATGTACGCAGTATCGTTCATAGTGTGTTACGTCATCGTTTAGTGCTCAGTTACGACGCAATAGCTGATGGCATTACCCCAGATATGGTCATTGATGAACTACTACGTCAAGTTGTCGCGGCCTGATTATAGGCAATATGACAATTCAACCTTTGAACATAATAAAACTCATAGGTGGTAAAGGTGACTCAAGCTTCAAATGAAATTTATACAAGTTTAGCGCAGCTAACTCAGCTGCAATATCGAGGCGCTGGGATTAAGTTCATACCATTTCAAGCTGTAAATAGTGTATTGAATGGACGCTATGCATCAAAATTGCGTGGCCGAGGGTTAAACTTTGAAGAGTTACGTCATTACCGAGCTGGTGATGATATTCGGTGTATGGATTGGAAAGTCACTAAGCGTACAGGTAAACCCCATATTAAAGTGTTCACAGAAGAGCGTGAACGCAATGTTTTTCTGTTAGTAGATCAACGCGCAGCAATGTTTTTCGGTAGCAAAGGAAAAATGAAATCAGTTATCGCAGCTGAACTAGCCTCACTCATTGGTTGGCGAATAGCGGCAGCAGGCGATCGTATTGGTGCCATAGTATTCAACGACAGTCATAATCGCGTGTTCCCTGCAAAACGGGGAAAACAGCATTTAACCCAAATTTTGACTTCAGTTGTCGAACTTAATAATCAATTAGGGTTAGGTAAAGTGAGTCAAAATACGAATAAGAGTTTAAACAACTGCTGGCATAAAATAGCTAATGTGTGTGGCCATGATTCATTAATTATTTATATCGGTGATGGCAATGGTTGGGATGATAAAACCACGCACCATATGAAGAATATTCGACGTCACAATGAAGTGATTGCTTGTAATGTTATCGACGCGCTAGAGCAGCAGTTACCAAGTATGACTCAAATGGTGGTCAGTGATGGTGAATTACAAATTCAATTTGACGCACTAGGGAAAACCAATCAAGCGTATCAAGCTCAAATCCAATCTAAACTCACTCAATATGCGCAAACAGCTCGCAAGTTTCGTGTCCCATTGTTGACGATTAATACGCTTGAACCCGTTGAAAAACAGCTGCAACAGGCATTTAGCAAGGGGGGAGAATGAGCTTATTTTATGAAGGTTGGGGCGCAACCATCGTCAAAGAGTTAATCGAAACCTCACCACCAAGTAGTATCAACTGGTGGCCGCAGACGATGGCATGGCAAGTGATAGCCATTATTGGTCTATTTTGGTTGCTTAGAAAGGTTTATCAGCGTTGGCGATTGTATCAACACAATGTTTATCGCCGAGACGCGATTACTTGGCTAGAACGATTGCCTGATTATCAAAGCTTAACTGAACAGCCTATTTATCGTCAGTTACCTAATTTACTGCGTAAAACAGCCCTAGGGGGTTATCAGCGTAATGAAATTGCATTGTTGTCAGGTCAAGACTGGACTGAATGGCTAGATAAGCAGTGCGAGCTGTCTCAATTTGGTGCTAATGGTGCAATTACCCTTCACAGGTTAGCGTATGACGCCTCGTTAACGATGACAGCTGAAGACATCTCAACATTAACCCAGCAAATTAAGCTGTGGATTCATCACCATCGGGGCGCTTATGTGTGAATGGAAAGCAGATATTGATGCTGTGTGTAAACACTTAGCCAGGTTGCTAGGACAAATACCTGTTCATTTAAAATCACGAACACAAGCACCTTCAAAAGCACATCCACAACCAGCTTCAAAAACACTTTTGCAAGCTCGACCGCTAAACATAAAACCATTGAGGGGCTTATGATTGAGTTTGCAAATCCCCAATTATTCATTTTGTTGCTTGCACCGATTATCATTTACTTTATTGCGCCTGCTTACAAAGAAAAACGCAGCTCCATCCAAGTGCCTTATTTTGAAGAGTTAGTCAAAATAACGGGAGAGTGTCCTCAAAAAGGCGCGGTTATCTTAAGCCGAAAAAACCTGCAAAAACTGTTTATGGTGCTGGCTTGGATTGCCATTGTCACTGCCATGGCAAAACCTGAAATGATTGGCGCTGCGGTGACACAACAAAAGTCAGCAAGAGATTTGATGATTGCAGTTGATTTGTCTGGATCTATGGCGGTTGAAGATTTTGTGATGCCAGTAAATAGCAATCAAGCAATTAATGTCGATAGGTTAACGGCAGTTAAACAGGTGCTGACAGATTTTGTTGCTCAACGTGAAAGCGATCGACTGGGGTTAATATTATTTGGTGACGCGCCTTACTTACAAGCGCCGTTCACCAATGATCTTGCCACTTGGCAGACATTATTAAATGAAACACAAGTCGGCATGGCGGGGCAAAGTACTGCATTTGGTGACGCAATAGGGTTATCAATCAGTGTGTTTAGTAGCCACGAAACCAAGAACAGAGTGTTAATCGTACTGACTGATGGTAATGATACAGCATCAAAAGTGCCACCTGTTGAGGCTGCCAAGGTCGCTGCAGCATCTGATATTAAAATTCATACGATTGCCATTGGCGATCCTGCTGCTGTTGGTGAAGAAAAAGTCGACTTAGCAGTACTTGAGGACATCGCAAGTATTACTGGCGGCAAAAGTTTCCAAGCTATAGATGCACAAGCACTTGAAACTGTGTATGAAGAGATTAACGCTTTAGAACCTGAATTATTTGAATCTCAAACTTTTAGACCTAAAACCAGTATCCATTATTTACCCGTAGCAGCATTTTTATGCTTGTATTTATTATCATTACTGGTTGTCAGTATACGATATAACATGATGACGGTAGGTGATAAAAATGGATAATATAATCATTCACTTACAACATTTTCATTTTTTGCGTCCATGGTGGTTGTTAGCGTTCGTTCCATTAATTTATATCGTTTATAGCTTCAAAGGGCGTCAAGATAATTTAGCCCACTGGCGTGAGCATATGTCAGAGACCATACTGCAAACGTTAACAGTCTCAGGGGCACAGAAAAACCTTATTTCACCTCTAAATCTCACTATTGTTATCGGTATTTTGAGCATTTTAGTGTTAATGGGACCAACGTGGAAACAGCAGCCCAGTCCGTTTAAAGAAGATAAGTCTGCACTTGTTATTGGATTGGACTTATCTCAATCGATGGAGCAAACAGATGTTTTACCGAGTAGATTAACCCGAGCAAAGCAAAAAATCATGGAGCTGTTGGCAATAAGGGGAGATGCTAATACAGCGTTAATTGCTTTTACAGGGTCAGCACACATTGTCATGCCTATCACTAATGACAGTAACATGATCAAGCAGTTTTTAGATTCGCTTAACTATCAACTTATGCCTAATTCAGGTAAGCAAGCCCAAACTGTTTTGCCGCTGGCCAACCAACTGTTGGCATCAACTCAAGTGCCCGGCACTTTACTATTGATAACAGATGGAAGTAATGATGAAGCATTAGCGGCATTTGAATCATATTTCACTTCAGCACCGCATCAACTCGTACTATGGGCTATGGGCCGAGAACAAGTAAAGCAAGAAGTCGGCTCTAATATTATTGCGATGCAAACTAAACAGTTACAGGCACTTACAGATGCGGCTAATGGCAGAATGGTGATTTTAACGGATGATAAACAAGACGTTGTTAAGGTGAATCAGTATGTCGACAATAATTTGGTTGTTAGTGAAGATGAAAGTCGCCCTTGGTTAGATGCAGGCTACGGATTCGTATTTGTTATCGCAGCGCTATATTCGCTCTGGTTTAGACGTGGATGGACCTTAAAATGGTAAATCCATCGCTTAAAACAAAAAAACACAAATTAAACCCCTTACCAGTCAGTTTTGCAAATTGGGTAGCTGGTGGTATCGCTACAGCTAAGGCTTGGTTAATTCGACAAAAAATTAAACTTATCATAGTGGCCGTTATAGCCGTCACCGTTTTTATTGCGGTTAAGCCACAAGAATTTGCTGATCTTTGGTTCACTCGCGATCAACAAGGTATGCTGCTTTTTAAACTAGGCCGTTACGAGCAGGCTGCTAATCAATTTGAGACTGTCCGTTGGCAAGCCTATAGCCAGTATGGCGGCGAAGAGTTTGATTTAGCCGCAATCTTGTACGATCAATTTGACGACATTAGCGATCAAATTGCGAGAGCGAATGCATTAGCCCACGCAAGACGCTATGTTGCTGCAAGAAAGGTGTATCTGTGGGTGCTAGAGCAATCACCAGATAATGAGCAAGCAACGCATAATTTAGCATTGGTGCAAGCCATTATTGACGAAGTTAACCGCATAGCTGAAAGTCAGCAAAGTGAGTCAGGTGACTCACCACAAGATTTGGGTGATGATCCACAAACAGGGGATGGCGCTGACAAGAAAGAAATGGTCTTAAAAGTCGCCGAGAAATATGATGCTCAGCAATTGTTATTAGATCCTAAACTGAATGAAATGTGGCTAAGGCAAGTTCAAAAAGATCCCGGTCGATTTTTAGCAAGCAAGTTTCAAATGCAAACCGAACTACCAGTTGTAAACACTGATGAAAATACGGCGAATGGGGAGAATGAATAATGTGTCATTCCTATTTGAAGGATCACAAGCAACTGTTCAGTAGTCATTTTCGAAAACCCAGCGAAGTCGCTATTATCATCAGCTTGTTCATTGTGTTTTTTTATTTGTTTTGTCAAACCGCTGATGCTAATCAAGCTAATCCGAGTCCCAGTTCTAGTTTAAGTAAAGACTCAACAGTGGACAGCTTGATTAAATCAAACCAGCTGACAGTGGCTATTAAGCTATATTCAAAAGCACCTTACATGTTAAAACAGCCTATTGTGGTGCAAATAGAGGTGGCAACTCCGAGATGGTTTGGAAGAGGCATCAACGTCACTCCACCACAATTCAACAATATTGTATTTTTACCTCAAACAGGTTCTGCGATTACTGGCACTAAAAACATCGATGGCGAATCATGGAGCTACCTCATCCGTGAAGTAACTTTTTACCCGATGGACGCGGGCACTTATGAACTGCCGCCATTTACTGTTTTTGTTTCGGTGAATACAGAAGAGTACGGCATTGTGGAAGGAGAGGTTACAACCGATGCGCTACAATTTACTGCAACGCTTCCTGATGTATTGCTGGATATTGCTAAAGTAGATGCATTAGATAGGTTAATCGTGTCTCCCTCAGTGTCATTGTCTGTAAAAGATTATCTGGGCGATGAAGTGCTTGATGATACAGATAAAGGTTTTGAAGTGGGCGAGGCTGTTACTCGAGATATTACAATTAAAGCTGCTGGAACCCCATCTATGATGCTTCCAGTGCTAACTCAGCATCAAATTAACGGCTTAAGTATTTATCAGCAGCCAACGACATTATCCGATAAATCAAATCGTGGCGAACTCATCGCAACGGCAGAGCAAACCACGAGTTATATTTTTGAAACTCGTGGTCAGTACAAGCTGCCTTCGCAAACGCTCTATTGGTATAACTATAAAACGGATAATTTAACTGAACTGACCATTCCTGCAGTGTCTTGGCATGTCGAGGGTAACGCTGCTGCAATCAATAATGCTAAGGTAAATTCAACTAGCATTGTTTTAAAGCTGGGCATGTTTTGCGGTATTATAATTGCGCTGATGTTATTGATAAGATTATATGTTAAGCATAAAAATAGTATAAATATCTGGTGTTTGTGGATAACTGGTTCACATCAACGTCATTTGAGGCAACAACTTCGTCAACATTTTGTAAGCGGTGAGTACCAACAGGTTTGCCTATTGTTATATGACTATTTTGAACAGCAAGATAACAGAAAACGTCAGCAAAATAGAATCGCTGACCAAGATACGCTTGTGCTGAGTTTAAGGGCAATGTTTGAAGGTAATGAAGCTAAACTGGTCTTGATAAATAAATTACTAAGTAATGCATTCTCAGGTGACGAACTACAAACGTTATCGTTAGCGCAATTTAATCAATTACTGAAAGTTGATGTAACACATCACAAAAAAACTCGGTTGTTAGCCTCAGTGAATTTGAGAGATGACCAGATAAACTTAAATTAGCCACTCATCCATTTTCTATCGAGCAATCGTTTCGGACGAGAACTCGATATGTCTAGCTAGTACTTTACCTCCTTCAGTGTACTCATCATTGTCCTTTATGGAGTAAAAGCTTAAAGATGAGGTGCATGACTGGATGCTTGGGGTGCTTGATGTGAACATGGACTGTACCCAAACCGCATTAGGTTTTTTGGTGGTCTATTAAAGCTACTGAATAATTAATAAAGGAAGCAGCAGATAAACATTTTGACCCCAAATTAGTCGTTTGATTTAATGCATACTTAGATCAAATTTTAGAACTCAAATCATCATCCAAAGATGATGAAATTTAATAGAAAAAGTTAGCAAAATTATGGCTACATTTTTACGATTTATTGCAGTTATATTTGCTGCGCTGGTGGTAACCTTTCTGGTTTTTTATGTTATCGCTGCCTTAATTAATTATCACGTACCAGAACAAACAGAAGTGCTAACTAAAGATGAACAGCGCAATCTGTTGGTTTTTCGGAATTAACTTGTTAAATAAAATCAATAAGTCTTATTTTAAATACGGTATAGGCGTCAGCTTGTTTTTGATAGCTGGAGCATTATTTAATCTTTCATTTAACGATGATATTGTGCCATTCACTTCTGATGGATGCAGTGTGTTCCCTGATGGTACTTTACAACATCAACAGCTTTGGCTTCAGTGTTGTACTGCTCATGATTTTGATTATTGGCAAGGCGGCACTTACAAACAGCGACAGGATTCTGATAAACGATTAAAACATTGCGTCGAACAAGTGGGACAACCTCAAATAGCTGAGATAATGCTAGCAGGTATACGTGTAGGCGGTAGCCCATATTTTCCTACCACCTATCGCTGGGGTTATGGCTGGCCTTACCCAAGAGGGTATAAAGCGTTAACCGATAGTGAAATAAGCAAAATAGAGATAATTATTAAGGAAGATAATGACAATTGATTATTCAAAATACTCATTGGAAGAGTTATTAGACGTTAAAGAAAATATTAATGCAGCTAAGTACCCACAACGATATCAAGATCTATTAGCAGAAATAGACAATCGGGCTAATAGCCCTGAAGAAGAGTTATTAAAACAACAGCAAGTTCAATCTGAAAATGAATTAGAGGACGCATATAATTCAAACTATGGATATAGACTTGAATACTTTGAGTTTGAAGCTAGAGGTGATGAATATAAAAGAGCTTTATTCTTACTGGCTTTTCTTCTGATTAATATCATTTTTCTGTGTTGGGCTGTACCTAAATATCATGTGGCTCCATTATCTGAAGTGCACGAGTTTCGAACCTTAGTAGACGAGGTGAAGTGTAAAACAGAAACCGTTTACGATGAGGAGTTAGATAAAACTACTCGTTATTATGATCTCTATATTCAGTCATACCCTGAAACATTTGCTGCTCTTGGTATTAGTCGATCATTATGTCAAAAAGTAGCAAAGGCAATATCTGTTTCAATAAATGGGGCTGAAACTCAGGAGCAAACAGAAATATCCCTATGGCATAAGCAAGGCCTAGTATACCAAATTGCGCTCAACAATCGTATTGTTTTACCTTATACCTATATGAAATCAAAAATTTATAATTTGCAAACGGCTGGTTTCAAAATGAACTGGTTTTTATTAATTGGAATTTGGTTTATTTGCTTTCCTTCATTCATTAATGCTATTTGTCCAGGTACTTTTGTGAAAAATAAAAGCAACAATGTGTAAACCATGTTCTTAAGATAGTGTAAAAGGAATTTCTGTGCCTGACACGTTTGTGTTGAGATGATTAGCCGCAGTTCAAGGTAAACTAATTGGCCAAAAACACAGGTTAGTGTTAGTTTAATTTGTGTTCGATTTCTTAGTAAGCTGTTGAGTTGTCAATTTATTGAGAAACCAATTTCAAGCTAAATAAGGATATATTATGCTTAAAACGCTGATTAGTAGCGCAGTTATTACGCTAGTACTGACAGGTTGCTCCACTGCTGATAAACAACAGCAACAGACTCCGCAAATCTCACCTCAAGCTCAAACAAATTTCCAAAGTTACAGTGCTGAAGAGTTTTATAAAACGACCAGTGTATTTGGCTCATCTATTAATCATTCAGGTACAGCAGTCCTTGTGAGTAATGATGACTCCGGGATCTTTAATGCCTACAAAGTGCCGGTAGATGGCTCAAAAACAACTCAATTAACGTTTTCCACTGAAGAATCAATCTTTGTCGAGTCTTGGTTTCCAAAGGATGATCGTTTTCTTTATAGCGCAGACAAAGGCGGTGATGAATTAAATCATCTATTTGTTAAAGATCTTGATGGTGTAGAAATAGACTTAACACCAGGTGAAGGCTTGAAGGCTATGATGTTGTCATGGCATGAAGATGATGAGTCTTTTTTTGTTATGACTAATGAGCGTGATGCTAAATATTTTGATGTTTATCAATACAATACTGCGGATTATAGTCGTAGTTTAATTTATAAAAATGACTCGGGATTTACAGTTGAAAGTATGAGTCCCAATGGCCGTTTTATTGCCTTAAGTAAGAACCACTCTAATAGTAATACTGATTTATATTTGGTTGATTTACGACTAAAAATGACCAAACCTCGCTTAATTACAGAGCATGAAGGTGATGTGTCTTATTATGCTTACACCTTCACCAAAGACAATAAGCAGCTGTTATATGCGACAAATGAGTTTGGGGAATTTAACCAAGCATGGACCTATGATATTGCTACCAGTGAAAGTGAGTTAAATTATAAAGCAGATTGGGATGTGAGTTTCAGCTACTTCTCTAAAGATGGTCGTTATCAAATCTCGGGTATCAATGCTGATGCTCAAACTCAATTAACGATAACCGATCACAACAATGATCGTGAACTCTCTTTGCCTACATTACCAAGTGGCGATCTCCGTGGCGTTAACTTTTCACAAGATTCTAAATCAATGGTGTTCTATATCAATTCAGATACTTCACCATCCAACTTATATAGTCACAAACTGGGTACTGATAAAGTGCTACGTCTTACTAATTCCGGCAATCCAGCGATTAAAGAAGAAAATTTAGTAGCTGGTGAAGTGGTGAGATTCAAAAGTTTTGATGGTATTGAGATCCCAGCTATTTTGTATAAGCCAAAACAAGCTGAGTTTACCAAAGTCCCTGCGCTAATCTATATACATGGCGGACCAGGAGGGCAATCACGTAAAGGCTACTCAGCCACGGTTCAGCACTTGGTGAATAATGGTTACGCTATCATTAAAATCAATAACCGTGGTTCAAGTGGTTACGGTAAAACCTTCTTTCACTTAGATGATAAACGTCATGGTGAAGATGATTTACAAGATGTGGTATACAACAAAAAGTACCTACAGAGCTTAGATTGGGTTGATGCTGAAAAAATTGGCGTGATGGGTGGCAGTTATGGCGGTTATTTAACTATGGCAGCAATGGCATTTACCGACGAATTTAAAGTTGGGATCAATATTTTTGGTGTCACCAATTGGGTAAGAACCCTAGAAAGTATCCCGCCTTATTGGGAAGCCTTTAGAAAAAGTCTTTATGACGAACTTGGAGACCCAGCGACTGACAAAGAGCGTTTACATAATATTTCACCGGTATTTTTTGGTCATCAAGTCAAAAGTCCAGTACTTGTTGTGCAAGGGGCCAATGATCCAAGAGTGCTAAAAATCGAAAGTGATGAAATGGTTGAGTCTATTCGTGCTGGTGGAACTCATGTTGATTACTTAGTTTTTGATGACGAAGGTCATGGTTTTAGTAAAAAAGAAAATCGAATCAGTGCTTCGAACAAATACTTGGTCTTTTTGAAAGAATATCTATAACGATTATCTCTTAAATGACTCAAATTTTAATTAAGCCATTTGTGTAAACAAGTGGCTTTCATTTATTACAGATATGAACTAGTTTAAAAATTAAATTCAATATAATCACTTGGTTGAAGTATTAATGTGTATGGTTATGTCAAAAGGAAATGATGTGAAGATTGAAGTTTTACACTCAGAAGAGTCGAAAATTGTTGATCAACTTGTTGATGGTGTTAGGAAGTTTAATTTTAGCCACATGGGTAATGAAACGTCTAAACCCTTGACTGTAATTATGCGAGATAGCAATGACACTATCGTTGCAGGCATATCTGGGCGAACGATATACCATAAGTTTTTGATCAACGTAGTGTGGGTCAGTAATGAATATCGTGGTCAAAGGCTCGGGTACAAGTTGATGAATTTAGCTGAACAAGAAGCCAAACAGCAGGGGTGTAAAGCCGCGCAAGTCGATACGTTGGCATTTCAAGCCCCGAATTTTTACCAAAAATGTGGTTTTGAGATTATTGGAACAGCGCCGGGTTTTGACGGCTGCCCCGAACAATATTTTCTATTTAAACGTTATGGGTAATAAAGCCTTACTCACTGGCGAAACAAATTCAAATGGACAACAAATGCTGCCCAATGGATTCGCCCAGCATAGATCAATACGCCGTAACTAATATCCGCCATTTTTACGGCTACGTGATTCTGTTTGAATAGTATTGATCATTTTTCCAAAGGCTTTATCTTTAGCACGCTTTTGCGCCAAAGTTGCACTATTAAAAGCTTGTTCTCTCATTAGTTTTTGATAGCTGCTAAAACGCCTTTCGGTTATTTTCCCTTGCTGAATCGCTTTTTGAATGGCGCAACCCGGCTCATCACCGTGCTGACAATCTGCAAAACGGCATTGTGCTGCCAGTTCAGTGATTTCACTAAAGGTTTCAGATACGCCTTGCTCACAAGCACTGAGTTGTAGTTCTCGCATGCCGGGAGTATCTAGAATTAACCCACCTTGTGGTAATAATCTTAATGCTCTAGAAGTTGTCGTATGACGACCTTTACTATCATCTTCACGAATATCACTCGTTAGCTGCGTATCAACACCCATTAAGCCATTGACTAAGGTAGACTTTCCAACACCAGAGGAACCAAGAAGTGCGATAGTTTTACCTTGTTTGCAATAACCGCTGAGTTCAATTAAATGGTCTCTATCTAAAGCGTTTAATGCATGAACCATGATAAATGGATCAAGTGACTGTACTTGCTGACGCTTATCATCACTATCTTCACATTGATCGGCTTTCGTCAGGATTATAATGGGTTCTACTTGCGCTTCTTTTGCTAACGCAAGGTAACGCTCTATTCGGCTTAAATTGAAGTCTTGATTGAGCGAACAAACAATAAATAAGCTATCCACATTAGACGAAATTAGCTGAGTATCGATTTTACTGCCCGGAGCTTTACGCTGAAATAAAGACTGCCTTTCTAATAATCTAACAAAGCGTTTTAGGTTATTAAATAACACCCAATCACCAACACAAAGCTTATCAGTATCAGATGCTTGAATGGGTGTTTGAGTAAGCTGATAACTACCAGACTCAGACAATACCACCACACCACTGCGATGTTGCTCAACCACTCTGCCAATTGCTAATTGTAATTCTGCTGATTGTATTGCAACTAGTTCCATTTCTTCTAACGTAAGCTGCTGTTGAAAAAAAGGACGCCACCCTAATTGTGTTAGTGAAAGATGTGAATGCATTTAATAACCTTGATGTTTTGCTTTGTAAAATTAGCTGAAATAAAAATGCTTAGTTTAGCTAAATTGGTATACAAATTAGTAAATAATATCGCCATATGAGTTCCATATTAGCTTACCGCCAAATGTAAAACCGTTAATCTGTTAAAGGTTTCGATCAGCGTTAGGAGTCCACTAGTTTGTAATGTTATGTCGCTCTTGATTAAAAAATGTTTTTCATAAATAGGGGGCTAACTACTAACTACTAACTACTAAGTACTTTTACAAGTTGTCATAAGCACTGGTAAATCAATGGGCTGATACTACCAAATTTGTAGTTCATTAATTAGCTCATAGCTTTTATGTAACTTTAACAATATGTATTTGATGAAAGCATCTTAACGTTTTATAGACAGGGGTTATTGAACAAAAGCGACAAGTTGTTGAGGGAGGGATTTAATATGAAAATTCGCGTTCAGTTAGATCAAAACTTGCGAAAGCCTGATTAAAAAGTCTACTGTAGAGATTATTAATAAACTGATCTTGCTAGGTTTATAAATCATTATCCCAATACGGAGATTGAGATATGTATGAAGAGTTGGCCATTTTAGCCATTTTTGCTTTTTGTTATAGCGTAATTGCTGGGCGAGTCGAGAACTCGATGATTTCAGGCCCCATGGTATTTGTTGTTGTAGGTTTTGTATTGGGCCCGTTAGGTCTAGGTTGGCTTGGCAATCACTCAGATGGTTCTGGCATGAGAGTATTTGCCGATTTAACCCTCGCAGTGGTACTTTTTTGCGATGCATCCAATAGCGATTTAACGGTATTAAAACGCCATATAGCCATTCCCACTCGCATGCTACTGTACGGTTTACCAGGGGCGATAGCCTTGGGATCTTTGGTTGGTTTTTGGTTGTTTCCTAACCTAACAATATATGAAATTGCAGTGTTAGCGACGATGTTAGCAGCAACAGATGCAGCACTTGGTAAAGCCGTAGTATCAAGTCCGATAGTGCCGTCAAAGTTGCGTGAAGGGCTAAATATCGAAAGCGGTTTAAATGATGGCCTTTGTGTCCCTATCTTATTTGTCTTTTTAGCATTAGCAGCGGGTAGTGTAGCAGATGGTGAAGTGACTCATATTGCATTTACTTTTTTGATTGAAGAATTGGGGATCGGATTAGCCGTTGGGCTGTCGGCAAGTTTTATCGCCAGCAAATTGATTGTGCACTGTTATAACAAAAACTGGATTACAGAAATCTGGAGTCAAAATATTGTACTTAGCTTAGCGCTATGCTGTTTTGCTATTTCTCAATCATTAGAAGGCAGTGGCTATATTGCCGCTTTTTCAGGAGGTTTATTATTTGGTTACCTGATGAAAGAACATAAACAAAAAATGATTCTCCCTACAGAAGGCATTGGTGAAATACTAGCGCTACTCACATGGATGTTATTTGGGGCAATGGTTATTGGAACAGCGTTTGCTTCATTTACATGGACTATGTTGTTGTATGCATTATTAAGTCTGACTGTAGTGAGAATGTTGCCAGTCTTTTTAGCATTAGGTGCTAAAGGGGAAAATGTTCCTTCAAGATTATTTCTTGGTTGGTTTGGTCCACGGGGATTAGCGTCAATTGTGTTTGTGGTGATTATGTTAGAGCGTGACTTGCCCGGAGGGGAGTTTATTGCGATGACAGTTATTTGTACTGTGTTTATTAGTTTAATTGTCCATGGAGTGTCGGCTAAACCCTTGTCTAAATGGATAAGTAAACGAGTGAAATAATACTTTGATAACCTTCTTTTGTAGTCATCTTTAGTAAAGTTTTCGAATTAATTTTAAAAGCAGTAGCGACTGATATCGAGTAAAACGATTTCAGCACTACCGCTTTTGATTGTTATCGTTAGCTAATGATTGTAATGATAGCGATAAACCTTAACTCATCAATTGCATAATAATGACGATGATAAGAAGCGGACAAACAAACTTCACGTACACAGGCCATACTCGCCAGAATAAGCTATTTTGATTTACTCCATCTTGCTGGGCTATTTCAGCAAGTAACGTGTTTCTATGCCAAATCCAACCCATATATATCGCAATACCTAAAGCAATTAAAGGCTGCGCTCGCTCTGTTGTTAGGGTAATGATGAGCCCGAATAATGCACTAAAATTAAATACAATGATGCTGGCCATGATGGAGATAAAGATGCCGACAACTAACGTCGCTTTGTTGCGATTTAATGATGCCTTTTCGACGATATAGCTGGTGGGCACTTCAACAATCGACATAGCAGAAGTTAAACCGGCAATGGTCATTAACGTAAAAAACACGATAGCGATAATATATTGACTGATACCACCAATAGAGTCGAATAATGCAGGTAGAACACTAAACACAAGCGTATCAGAGTTGAGTAAGCTGCCATCGTCTGCAAAAATTTGAACGCCATTATGTTGCGCCACGTACATTGCAGGGATAATCATTAACGCAGCAAGAAAAGCCACCATGGTGTCAGTTAACGTCACGTAAGCAGTTAATTGGCCAATGTTCTCTTGTTTATTGAGATAGGCGCCATACACCATCATCGCTCCTGTTCCCACAGTTAATGAGAAGAAGGTTTGCCCTAAGGCACCAATTAAGACATCAGCATTAAATATCATTGAAAAGTCAGGAACTAATAGTACCTTTAAACCTTGCATTGCCCCTGGCTGAGTTAAAATATAAACCGCACCTAACACTAGCATTATCAGCAATAATGGCATTAAACGCTTAGACCAACGCTCGATACCTTTTTGGACCCCTTGGCGGATCACTAGAACAACTAATGCGATAAAGACTAAAGAAAAGACTAAGTTCCTTGAAACTGAAAACTCGGTAAACCAGTTTGCAATATCAGGTTGGTCTGCCATTTGTGCAATGGGTGCTAGCGCAAAACTGACAAACCAGCCAGAAAGAATACTGTAAAAGGTACAAATCAGTGTTGCTGTGATAATCGAAATCATACCGATTGTTTTACCGATCCGCTTTGATATTGAAGAATTACCGAGTTTTGCCATAGCATCTGCAGGGTTAGTTTGCCCATGACGACCCACCATCAACTCAGCCATCAGCATTGGGTATCCCAGTAGGATAATGAGCAACACATATACGAGTAAAAATGCGCCCCCGCCGTGGGTTGCAGCTTGTGTTGGAAATCCCCAAATATTACCCACACCGACAGCAGAACCTGCTGCGGCCATAATAAAACCGATTCTTGAACTAAAATGTCCGTTTGCTTGTGCACTCATGATGGATCTCTAAATAGTTAAAATAGAAAAGAGCGCGCATACTAGTGTTTTGGAAGATAAGGTCAATGATAAAATATTGCGAACAGAAGCTTCATTGTGAAAAAATATGCCCTTAAAAGCGTGATTATTGAGATATAAATCTATTTTTAGTTTTTATGTTGAAATTAAATCTTGTTGAGTTTGGGTATTTATAAGCCAGCGCAATTTTATCTAGCCGAATTAAAACGGTAAACCTTGAGCTTGTTCACATATTTGTGCGATGTGCTTCTTATTACCTACAGTGGTATCGCTGTGCTACTTTTCACTTTTTTAAGCACAAAGCTTGATTGGACGCCGGCAATATGTGGGTTGGTTGTTAACTTTTCCAATAAAAAGGTCTTATAGTCTTGCATGTCTTTTACGAGTACCTTGAGGTAATAATCAGCTTCACTGCCAGTGATTAAACTGCACTCTTGTACTTCATCATAACGGCTGATATCGGCTTCAAAAGCATTCAATATACTGCTGGTGTGCTTTTCTAGTCTTATCTGTATGTATACGGTTAAAGCTAAATTAAAGTGCTCTGCATTTAATAGGGTGGCATAACCTGCTATATATCCTGCATCTTCAAGCGCTTTTACTCGACGAGAACAAGGTGAGGGCGATAAATTAACTTTTAAAGCAAGCTCTTGATTCGACAAGCGGCCATGTTGCTGAAGTTCAGACAAGATCGCAAAATCGATTTTATCTAATGTTATTTCGCTCATGGGCAGCCCTAGAAGTTAATTACTTAAAATATAAATCAGTATTTAATTATAATCTCGACTCAGCTGAAAGTAACTAAAACAAGCAAACAGAGTTGAAATAATTTTGAAGAAATTTATCATTTAGTTCAATTGGTTATTAATCTTTAATTATTGCTATACCTGATGCTGGCTTACAAAGTTGATTTCTTTGTCAAAAATTCTTATTTTATTTCTTGTTTATGTTTAATATTTGTTGACTCAATGACATAACGACATTATTTTGCACCTCCATTTTTAACTTACATTTTGAACAAGGAAAACCGTCATGACAGAGCCATCAGCGATCAGTTTGATCCCGCCTGTGGTTGTTTTGATATTAGCGATTGTATTAAGAAGACCTATTCTTGCGTTAGTCATAGGTGCTGTTGTGGGTTTATTGATGCTTGACCCAGTCGAAGCATTAAATAATTTCTCAGAGATTTCATTAAGTGTTATGGCAGATGAGACCATTGGTTGGTTAATTCTAGTCTGTGGCACGTTTGGCGCGCTTATTGCGCTTTTAGTTCGCACCGGTGGTGCTTTTGCATTTGGTAAAAATGCACTGAAAGTGGCCAAAGGGCCCAAGTCATCGTTAATGATGACGTTTGTGTTAGGTGTCGCTATTTTTATTGACGATTATCTCAATGCGCTGACGGTGGGTGAAACAATGAAACGTGTCACTGACAAGTTTCGTATTTCACGTGAGATGCTCGCTTATGTTGTTGATTCAACAGCTGCGCCAATTTGTGTATTAGTGCCTTTGTCTACTTGGGCAGTGTTCTTTGGTGGGCTTTTGGTCGATAACGGTATTGCAGCGCCTGGCCAAGCTATTTCTGTGTACATGCAAGCCATACCGTACATGCTTTATGCTTGGGTGGCTGTCATCATGGTACCACTGGTTATTTTAGGTGTTATGCCGTTAATTGGTCCAATGAAAAAGGCTGAGTTAAAAGCGAAACAGGGTATTGGTATACCTGTTGATGAATCAGCTGATATTCAAACCAGCAATGACTATGCTGTGAAAGCGATGGAAGATGAGTTTAAAACCGCCGATCATCAGGGTAAATTACATAACTTTTTAGTGCCGATTGCGCTATTAGTGGGCTTTACTGTTTATTTTGATATTGATGTTTGGATGGGACTTTTAGCAACAATGACCATCACTATTCCATATTATGCTGTGCAGCGTTTAATGCCATTAGCTGAAATGATGGAGCAAATGATTGACGGCTTTAAGAGTATGTTGCCTGCGATCGGAACAGTTATCGCGGCTTTTATTTTTAAAGATGTCTGCGACAAATTGTTATTGCCGCAATATGTCATTGAAAGTTTAAGCCCATATATGACTGCGCAATTCTTACCGGCTGTTGTGTTTGTGGCTATGGCATTGTTGGCATTTGCGACAGGTTCGAGTTGGGGAATATTTGCAGTATCCATACCGATTGTTATGCCACTAGCGCAAGCGGTAGGTGCTGATATTCCTTTGGTGATTGGAGCATTATTATCTGCATCATCATTTGGTAGCCAGGCTTGTTTTTATAGTGATTCGACTGTTCTTGCTGCACAAGGTGCGGGTTGTAACTTGGTGAGTCATGCTGTTACTCAGCTACCTTATACACTGATTGCAGCGGCCATTACTTTCGTTGGGTTTATTGTTATCGCGTAACTTGAGTTTTATTAAATCCAGTTTACTAAACCAGTGCTTGTCACTGGTTTTTTTATTGTTTTTTAAGAGGTTATTTAACGATGTTGAATTTAATTATCAATGACAATGACAATGACAATGACAATGACGAAAGTAACGCGCAAGGATTCACTGGTTGTAAATTGGCATTGTTTTATAACGAGCAATTAGTGGTTTATCGACGTGATAATATCTGTTCAATCCCGTTTGCAAATATGTGGGACTTTCCAGGTGGTGGGCGTGAAGGAAATGAAACGCCTGAACAATGTGTGTTACGTGAATTGCATGAAGAATTTTCTATTGCATTACCTACTGAGAGGTTGATATACAAACAACAAGCCATTAATCAAACATCTGATGGTATTTCATTCTTTTTTGTTGCACAGGCGACAAAGCAAGAGATTGAGTCGATTCGCTTTGGAGATGAAGGTCAATATTGGCAATTAATGTCGATTAAAGAATATATGAATGACAAAGATGCCATTTTGCCATTACAGCAGCGTTTGGCTTGTTATTTAGATACTAAATAACATTAACTTAGTTAGGTAAGATTATTTATTCAAAGGATAAGTATTAAGATAAAAAATTAACCTAAACAAGTAACATAGGAAATTTATATAAGCTTATTATATAAGCTTTTTTATAGCAGGGAGCAATATGTATATACCTAAGAAGTTACAAATGGAATCACTTGAACAGATCCATGACTTTATAGATGAATTCAGCTTTGCCATTTTAACCACTCAAGACTTAACTGCTTCACATCTCCCTTTATTATTAAAACGTGATGAAGGTGAATTAGGCACTTTATATGGTCATCTTGCTAAAGCGAATGGTCACTGGAAATCGTTTGATACCCAAGCTATTTTAGCGGTGTTTTCTGGCCCTCATGGCTATATATCTCCTACATGGTATGACAGTTATCCAGCTGTGCCGACCTGGAATTATGCTGCTGTGCATGTAAAAGGGCTTATAAGTCTTACTAGCAGGGAAGAGACCTTACAAATACTTTCAGACACTATTCAATATTATGAACCTTCATTAGCAGAAAGTGACGGTTTTGTTCCTGAGGAATATAAGCAAAAACTTGCTAAAGCCATCGTCGGTTTTAAAATTGAAATTACGCATGCTGAGGGAAAACTGAAACTCGGCCAGCATCGCTCAGAGGCTGATCAACAAGGTGTATTAAATGGACTAGCAAAGTCGTCAAGATTGGACGATAAAGCCTTATTTACTTACACAAAGAGCCTGATAGAACATTCTGCAAATAAAACCTAATTATTAATCTTGTAAGGCGTGATGGCATGAATAAAAGCGACAATGATATAAATGACCTTCAAGTAAAAGGGTTTAAAATTAGCACAGATAAAAATGATATTGATATCAATATCATTCACCAATTTATCACTCACTCTTATTGGGCTAAAGATATCCCGATGGCCGTGTTGCAAAAAGCGATTGAGCATTCAAGTTGTTTTAGCGTGCTAACTGAATCAAATCAACAAGTCGGTTTTGCAAGATTAATTACAGACAAAGCCACGTTTGCATATTTGGCAGATGTTTTTGTTGTTGATGAATACAGGGGGAAAGGATTAAGCAAATGGCTGATTAACTCGATTGTTAATCACAAAGATGTAATTGGTCTTCGAAGAATGATGCTGGCGACAAGTGATGCCCATAAACTTTATGCTCAGTTTGGTTTCTTGCCAGTAACAAATCCTGAAATTCTGATGCAAATATGGCGGCCCACTATATACCAACAAGAATATACTGGTAATTGATATTGAAATTCGCACCTTACTGCTACCAAAGGCATATTTTAATGGTGTGAAATCCCTTTGATAAATATTTTTTTGTTGTTCTAAAGTGCTGATATTTCAAAGTATCGAATGATAAGTTAAAGTAATCAATTCTTCTTTGAAATTATGCTAATCCACTTTTATAGGTTTCTTTATGTCAGTTTCCGATACCGGTGATAAAACCCAAGAACTTAACTTTGTAAAAGCTGCAACGCTCAATACCATCGCTAAGACAGATATTAAACAAAGTGAATTACACGGGTTTGGTTTATTTGCCACAGATTTAATGAAAGAAGAACAGATACTGTATCTTTTTGACGGGCAGGTGGTTTCAATTGCTGACTATCAGAAAATTGAGCAGTTAATGGCACAGGAAATTGAACCATATAAAAATTATATTTTTATGGAGTGTAACTACCTCAATAACACCACGTTACTGGTACGTAATTTCAGAACTAAATATAGCTATATAAACCATTCAAGAACACCTAATACAGAAATTAGATATCACCCTATGCGTCTAGTCACTCTTCGAGATATTCAAGCTAATGAAGAGCTCACGATTGATTACCGTAAAGAGCAACTATCTGATGATTATTTAACTCATCCAGAGAAACAATTTTTATAGCAGCCTTAAATATCGGCAGTCTTAATCACAAAAAACCATAACAAGAATTTAAAATGCCCAAATTACGCGTCATGTATGTTCAACCTATTGAGGTTGATGCAGAACAATACGAACAACTCATTAGTAAAAAAAGCCGAATTGGCCGCTTAATTGGCACATTCGACAAGAATGATTTTAAAGTTGAATGGTTACAGCAATTTAATAAATTACATCGTGATTTATCCAATTATAAAAGTATCTATGGTAATCAAGATTCTAAAGTGTCTAATGAGCTGCTTAAGCAGGACTTAACTCAACAACAATTCCTAGTAAACGGCCAACATGACATCAGTGAGTACCTTGATTTAGATAACACCACCTATGAGCTGGTTTTTGATCAACGTTTTTTCAATTTTGTGCTTGTAGTAGAGCTACATTTCGATATACCTGATGTGCAACTAGAAACGCTATTATCTACAGAGTTAATTGAAGGGGGAGTCGACTTTTACAATACGTTGAGGAACCTATTAGTTAAAGAACACGATGACTCACCTTTGAGTGAGTGGGGGAATGCCGTTCGATTAGCCGTATGTAAGCGGATCCAAGCAATCAGTCATATTTCATTAAGAAGTAGCACTCGTCCGCTTGCCTACATTGGTAACAACTCTGGAAACATTACTTTTTTTGTGGATGAATCACCGCAAAATAAAGCAGTGAAACAACAGTTTTTAAGCTGTAATGCCATTGCTGAAAGGGTTAAAGGTAATAACACAACGATTATTGACAATGATTGTGTCCATTACGCATTCTTTAGTCGTTTTCATACAATTATAACTAAAGATATTGGTCGATATTATCGATTTGCCCCCATTCAGCACCATATCCAAGCGACTTGGTATTACGTAAGTTTTTACAGTCGGGTGCTTGATAAATTAAACAGTCACATTCTAGCCAATGATTCAAAGAAAACCCTTAACTCTAAGCGTAATGTTATCGATGAATACATTAATAAAATTGAATTATTACGGATGAATAATGAAAATTTTAAACTCGCGATTGAGTCTGATAATGAAGATGTATATCAGAAGATTGAGAGCAAATGGAATGTAGAGAGCAGCCTTGAGCACGCAAAAACATACGTTAGCTTTTTTAAAGATTATTTAGAACGTGCCTATGCAAGAAAAGCAGAGCAAGCGAATAAACGCCAAAACCAAATTTTATTTATCATATCCTGCATCCAAATTTTAGGGTTAATTAGTATTTGGAGCGATTATTTAGGCTTAAATAAGATTGAGCGATTTATTGATTCAACAGGGATCCACACAGGTTCTAGTGTTGATACAGTGCTACAAATTAACACTTGGCTACCCATAGGCTTAATCGGTATTTTGGTGCTATTAATGATGTTAGCTTACGTTAAGAAAGATTGATGTATCAACAAAAAGGGAGCTATTGCTCCCTTTTTAAATTTATTCAGTGATTTAGGTTTTCAGTTTAATTGATGGTGCTCTTCTGATATTTAAAAAAGCGTGTTAGTGGCAACCAGACTAAACCACACAGTAATCCACTTATAACGCCGATAAAATGTGACTCTGTAGCAACGCGAGCATTAATAATGGCACTCACACTCTCACTTGCTCCAAAATACATTTCATATCCTACTTTGGCGAACACGCCAATGAGCAACAGGTAGCCAGAAAAGTAACCCTTTCGAATATCTAATAAAGCGCCGAAAGTGAACAAACCGTGTAGCAGCCCACTTAATCCAACGTATCCTTTTAGCTCAGGGTAAAAATGATATAAACCCAAGCCTTCAAATAAACAGAGACTAAAAAAAAGACTGATAAATTTACTGGCACTGCCTTTGTAATGCATTTCATGTAAAAATAAAATGACCCAAAAACCTGCAAGGTTCATGAGCAAGTGCCATAAATTAGTGTGTAATAAGTTACCTGAGATTATTCGCCAATATTGACCGTCACTAATATTGTCATAGCGATAGCTGAGAGTATTATTGACATCAATTGCACCTATTGGACTAATAGATAAAACAAACAAAACACAGCAACATACGCTGACCATGATAGCGAAATAGTAGGTGCCTGCGCTTTTGTTACTTCTTGCCATGTTTTAAATCCATTTACTTTTAACAATGCTGTTTATACCCATGTTACCTCAAGATGCTTTGTCAGGCACAAGCTCGGATAACAATGCAAGGCGTAAGCTGAGGTAATTGTTATTCACTTTTCAAAGTTTACAACGTAGCAGTGGTTTCCGAGCTTGCGCCCCGTTGGGCAAATCAAATAGCGCCAATCTGCGTTGTTATAAAATATCGATGTAGAATAACTATACTTCAATTTTATGCCTAGCATCTTGGCACTATTTGCCTTGCTGACTTTGCATCTTGAAGTATCATGGGTATCTTATAATTAAAACTTATAAGCTCGTAGGTTTCTTTTAACAGTTCTACAGTAAAAACTTATCAACTTATTACTCTGCTAATTGTTTGGCGTTTAAAGAGTCCATAACGCTTTTCTTGTTGTTTAGGTATTCATCTAAACCACGCTGTCTTAGTAAGCATGCTGGGCAATCGCCACAACCACTGCCTTTGATACCGTTATAGCAAGTTAACGTTTCGTCAGTAACCAAAGATAACGACTGATACTTATCAGCTAACGCCCATGTTTCTGCCTTATTAAGCCACATTAATGGCGTTACTATCTTTAATGGCTTGTCCATTCCTAATGCGAGAGATTGCTGCATTGATTTTATAAACTCATCACGGCAATCTGGGTACCCTGAGAAATCTGTCTCACAAACCCCAGTAATGATTGCATCACAGCCTAGTTGATAAGCATAAATACCAGCGAGAGTTAAAAATAAAATGTTTCTACCGGGTACGAAGGTACTAGGCAATCCATTTTCCATCAGCTCGTGAGAAACTGGAATGGCATCTCTTGTCAATGATGAAATGGCTAATTCATTAAGCAGGCTTACATCCATGACTTTATGGCTAGCAATGTTAAGTTGTTTTGCTAAAGACTGTGCAATTTCTATTTCTTGACGATGGCGTTGACCATAATCAAAGGTAATTGCATGAACTTCATCATACTGAGTCATGGCTTGGATTAGGCAGGTCGTGGAATCTTGACCACCAGAGAAAACTACAATTGCTTTAGACATAAATGTTACCGTAAAAAATAACTGCACTTGGCTGTTGAAGTAATACTGTTAAAGAGTTTACTGCAATAGAAATATAAACAGTTATCAGTCAATTAATTATCAATTTGATGTATTTTAACTTATTGCAGCTTGCGATAGCAAAAACTTGCAGCTGGTTCGAAAATCATCTATAAATGCGCCTTTGAATCGGTCTTCACTTTAAAAGGCCAACTAGATTTAGTGCATTTACAAAAAGGTTAGCCAATGAAGTATCCTGTAAACGAAGTGTTTGAAACAATCCAAGGTGAGGGGACGTTTACGGGTGTACCAGCCATTTTTGTTCGTTTACAAGGGTGTCCTGTGGGCTGTTCTTGGTGTGACACTAAACAAACATGGGAAGTTTTAGCAGATAATAAAGTGACTCAAGATCAAGTGATTCAAGTGGATGGCACCATTGGACGCTGGGCTGAGCATGATGCATCGAGTCTTATTAATGCATTTAAAGCTAAGGGTTTTACCGCTAAGCATATTGTATTAACTGGTGGCGAGCCTTGCTTATATGACGTAACAAGTTTGACAAATGATTTTATTGCCGCAGGTTACGATATACAAATTGAAACCAGTGGTACATTTGAAGTGCTTTGTCATCAAGATGTTTGGGTGACAGTTTCACCTAAGGTAAACATGAAGGGTGGTTATGCAGTACTCGAGCAAGCGTTGAATCGGGCCAATGAAATTAAGCATCCAATTGCAACACAGAAACATATTGATGAATTAGATAGCTTACTTACTCCGATTGATACCAGCGATAAAACAATTTGCTTACAGCCTATCAGTCAAAAACCTAGAGCAACAGAACTTGCAATGAAAACCTGTATAGCTCGCAACTGGCGTTTATCTATCCAAACACATAAATACTTAGATATTGATTAGTCCACAGCATCGCTATCGAGTGATTACTGTGTAATAAAAAACCGCTTATTTAAGCGGTTTTTTATTATGAGAATTAAGTCAACATGACGCTTTTGTCCGCTATCCAAACATTGAGCAGGCTTACATGGGTCACGCTTATATGATTAGCTAAGACTGCCTGTTTTATTAAATTTTTCCAGTAACTCATCATATTGCTGGGTTGAACCTATATTGTCAGCAATCCACTGTGCATCATAGTAAGTATCTAGATATCGTTCACCAGAATCACACAGTAAAGTGACTAAAGAACCTTGCTGGCCCTGTTGCTTCATCTTACAAGCCAGTTGCATGACACCGAATAAATTGGTGCCAGTAGAAGGACCCACTTTACGGCCAATCAGTGCGGCTAACCAGTTCATTGTCGCAAGAGACGCAGCATCAGGTATTTTTATCATTTCATCAACTACACCAGCAATAAAAGAAGGCTCAACTCTTGGTCTGCCGATACCTTCAATTTTACTGCCATTTTCACAGGTTAGTGATAAATCTCGTTGGTAAAAGTAGTCGTAAAAAACTGAATTTTCTGGGTCAACTACACAAAGTTGAGTCGATAATTGTTGGTAATTAAGGTAACGACCAATAGTAGCCGAAGTACCGCCTGTTCCAGGGCTCATTACAATCCAAGCAGGGACGGGATGCGGCTCTTTTTGCATTTGATTAAAGATAGAGTCAGCGATGTTGTTATTACCACGCCAATCTGTTGCGCGCTCTGCATAGGTAAACTGATCCATGTAATGGCCGTTTAACTCTTTTGCTAGCCGTTGAGACTCAGCATATATTTTACTACTGTGGTCGACAAAGTGACATTGTCCACCGTAGAACTCAATTTGCTCAATTTTGGTTTTAGCTGTTGAAGAAGGCATAACTGCGATAAAAGGCAGCCCTAATAATCTTGAAAAGTATGCTTCTGATACCGCAGTGCTTCCTGAAGAGGATTCAATGATAGTAGTGTCTTCTTTCACCCAGCCATTTGATAAAGCATATAAGAACAATGAACGAGCTAAACGATGCTTAAGACTACCCGTTGGATGGGTGCTTTCATCTTTAAGATAAATATCTATGCCATCAAGCTGAGGGAGGTCTAGTTTGATTAAGTGTGTATCGGCACTTCGCTGAAAGTCGGCTTCGATTTTCGCGATGGCTTCGTTTACCCATTGCTTTGACATTGTTGAGCCCTATAAACGATAAAAGAATCATCTTAATCACAATTATTAACGGCTAACAGTGTTTGTATCTTATTTTTAATAAAAAATACGGAATTAATAGTGCGGTAAATTTGAATAGCTAATTTTTGTGGGCTTTAAATAGAGCGGGATATATTTAAATATAAAAATATTGAAATAAAATTAATTGGTTAAAGATTTGAGCAGATTGGATTTGAACGATTTGAAATTGTACTGAAACTAACTGGAAGCATAAGAAGTGGTGGAGGGAGAAGGATTCGAACCTTCGAAGGCTGAGCCGTCAGATTTACAGTCTGATCCCTTTGGCCACTCGGGAACCCCTCCACATTTTCTTACTTGTCTTGCTTTACTATTTATTGTTGGCCACAACAATAAATTTACGTGATAACCATACCGATAAATGGTGGAGGGAGAAGGATTCGAACCTTCGAAGGCTGAGCCGTCAGATTTACAGTCTGATCCCTTTGGCCACTCGGGAACCCCTCCACGAAACGGTATATTTATCACTTGTGCAAATGGTGGAGGGAGAAGGATTCGAACCTTCGAAGGCTGAGCCGTCAGATTTACAGTCTGATCCCTTTGGCCACTCGGGAACCCCTCCTCAATTGCGGCGAGAATAATAGTCACGAATTAAATATAAGTAAAGCCAAAATCGAAAATAACCCTCAAGTATTTGTTCAAGTGGTCGATAAAATAACAATCGCTGTTATTAATGATGTTTTTATATGCAAATTGAGTTTCCTTTAGTCAATGAACTACAACTGGGCAATCGCTTAAATGATGCGATTGAACATGATCGACGTGGTGAATTTGCACTTCTTTTATCTATGCTTTCAATTGATGCTCGAGATATGTCTCAATTCCAGCTAGATAAAGAACTAAATCTAGATGAAAAATTATATAAAGCATTTGAGTTACCTCAAAAGCAACAACTTGTATGCGATTTGAGTCAGCAGCAGGCTGTCAATCATGCAGATGATTTTCATATAAGTGGCGCCTCTCAATTTCATTTAAAGCAAGCTCTGCAACCTGAAGCATTAGTCACTCGTGGCAAGTATGAAGATGACATGCAAATAGTATTAGCCAATTGCGACGAGCTAACTAAGTTAAAGCATCAGCAACAAACGCCGGAAATTTCAGAATTAAACCAAATCCATTTTTTAGATCAATTAGCCACTCAACGTAAGATTAGTGAGACATTAGCTAATCAACTATATGCAGTTGCTTGATTAATATACACTAATGATTCTTTCTGTAATATTTGTTGAATATTATGTTCTGCTAATTGTGTGAACTAGCTAGATTATTGGTTACAGTTTTTACGATATGCTGACGCTTTAAAGCACTGAAAGGCGATTGGAATGATTAAAACGATTACTAAGCAAGAAGTTCAAGTCAGTGATAGTTGCAATGACTGTGGATCATTTGTTGATATTGGTACTGTGATAGATGAGCAAGATACTCAACTTATTCTTCAAGTTGAAGGTAGTACTGCAGCAGATGATGCTGAAAGTATTATTAATAAGGCAAAAGCTCGCTTTGATAACGTGAACACTCGTCTAGATAAAACAGCGACTCATTTAACTGTATTCATTGATTTTGAGTTCACAGCTGAGAAAATGATTTTTCAATTAGAAAATAGTCTTTAAACTCTAAAGTTGTTGATTATTATCTGTAATTCGCCGGTTACATCTTGCATTTTTTTGTTGTAAGTGTAACCTGAATAACAGTACTACTTTTTGATTAGGCCTTTTTGCTTAATCATAGATGCAGTTATTTGACTGTAATTTTAATGGGTAAATTTATTACCCTGACTTTAAATGCGATAAAACCTCGTAAAAATGAGGTCAACCCGATTGCTATGCTGTCTTGTTGGGAATAATAATGAAACAAACTGAGCAACAACATTTATTAGAGTTAATTGTTAACTCTGTCGCTAAAGAGAAAGGGGATTTTACCCGCACCTCTGAATTAGCATGTAAATTGTTATTGAAACATTTCAACGCAACCTGCGTGTCAGTCATCTCCCTTCGTAATAAAGCACTTGAGCAGAAAGTTGTTGCTTGTTTATCGCCTGTTACTGCTATTAGTGATGCTATTAAGCAACTTAGGCATGATAATTTTGCCTCAGAAACCTATTTTGAAGAAATCCGTCGTTATAGACACATTGCCAGTAGTATTTCAGCTACTGATAAACGTTTAGCTTGCTTCTCAGATTATTATAGTCAGTCGGGCATTCAATCAAATCTTGATGTTGCCATTCGTATTAATGGCCATATTGAAGGTTTACTGTGTATTGAGTTTGATCATCATGTTGAACTTTCAATTCCGACGATAGAGTTTGCCTGTCAATTTGCCGACCAATTAGCTCTGACTCTGGCAACTCAGTACGCTTATGTTAATGATGAACGCTTAACTTTGTTTCATAGCGCAACCGAACAAGCTCAGCATGTTTTAATGTTGGTTAATCTCAAAACCCAAATCATTGAATATATTAATCCTGCCCATGAAAAAATGACTGGGCTAAGCAGAGACATTGTTCAAGATAATGAATTAATTACCTTAGATTTTTTTCGTGGCAAACGTGAATTAGCTAATCAGCTTACGGAAAAGCTAATTGCTGGCGAGATGGTACAAGGCGAAACAGAATTAGAAAGGTTAGACGGTACTAAGTACTGGGCACAATACCAAGCTAACCGTTTTGTTACCCAGCAGGGTAACTACTATGCCTTGGTATCTTGTATTGATGTGTCAGATCAACGCCGCCATAAAGATGAATTAGAAAACCTCGCCTGGAATTGTACCCTTACAGGTCTACATAACCGTCTACATTTTACTCAACAGCTCGATAGAGCTACCAAAGGCATTTTAGTTCTAATCGATTTGATGGGATTCAAACGTTTTAATGATACGAGTGGCCATGAACAAGGCGATGCTTTACTAACAGAAGTTGCTAGACGTTTAAAACACTTTGCTCAGAGTAACGAGGCACTTGATGTAGCACGTGTAGGTAGTGATGAATTTGCTGTGCTATTACCTGAATTAGCTTCAGCTGAAATGCTAGAAGAAAAAATCTTTAAGTTGTACCAAAATCTTGCTGTTCCTTCTGTTATTGGTCGCGAAAAAGTTGACCCTAAAGCGGCTATCGCCGTTGTTGATGTTGCATCTGTAGCATCTCAGTTTTCACCGCTTTCATGTGCTGATATCGCCCTGCAATATGCTAAAAAGAAAACCATGATGAATTATCAAATGTTCAATGATGATTTACTGGCGACGTTTAAGAATAATGCTGATATTGAACGAGATTTGATGTCGGCGATACGTGGAAGACAGTTCGAACTTTATTATCAACCATTAATGGATTTAAAGAACCATAAGTTTATTGGCGCCGAAGCACTAATTCGTTGGCATCATCCTAAAAAAGGCGTGTTATATCCAGGGGCTTTCATAGAAATCGCTGAACAGTCAGGAATGATTAACGCTATTGGAGATTGGGTGCTTGAGGCTGCTTGTAAGCAACTAAATTTATGGCAGCGCAAAAATGTTGATATTGTCATGCACGTTAATGTTGCGGCAAGGCAATTCTTTAGCGGTAACTTGTTTGAGCAAGTATGGAATTTGGTCACACGTTATCGCTTAAAACCACAAAGTTTAATATTAGAAATAACTGAAACTGAATTAATGGGTGATATTCGTCATGCGACACGTTTATGTCAGGAACTGGCAGACTTAGGCGTTGGACTTGCAATCGATGACTTTGGAACAGGTTACAGCTCAATGCGTTACCTGAAGCAATTCCCAATCAGTAAACTTAAAATTGATCGTTCATTCATTTCTGATTTAACCACCAGTCACGAAAGTCGAGAGATAGTTAGTGCGATTATTGCTATGGCTAAAGCATTGAATATTTCGTTGACCGCTGAGGGTGTCGAGACTAAAGAACAAGAACTTTTCCTTGAAGACAGCTGTTGTCACCATGCACAAGGTTTTTTATACAGTCCAGCCATTAGAGAGAATGAATTTTCTAAATTTATTTTTGAGCAGAATGAAGTTGTTCATTAATCTTACTAGCTAATGATTGACTTACATCTAATAGATAAACATTAATACCAAGTTATTTGATCAGAATTGCTTCTTCATACAACAAGCTTTGAATTTTTTACCACTATGGCAAATACACTTGTCATTTCGTTTTGGTAATTGAGCTTGTTGTTGCTCCCCTTCGGTGTAGTACCAATTACCATCAATACATTTAAACTGCGAACATTCGTATATTGCATCAATATGACCTTCATTTAGGTACCAGGCTTTAAACGTCACTGTGCCTGTTCCAATACTAGGGTCTTGCCTTGATTGCACAACATCTAATCCTAACCACTGTGTTTCGTTTGCTCCCTTTGCAAGCACCTGCAAGGTTAATCCATTGATGTAATCAGGATGATGAGTATCCAATAAGTATTGAAATTCATGTAACGCAAAAGCGGAATAACGCGAACGCATCAGGCTTTCGACGTTTTCAGCTGATTTGTGGCCCAAATGGTAAGGCTGACAACAGTCTATATAGTTGCTTGGCTTGTCACATGGGCATGAAAGAGGGGTATCTGAATTCATTGATTTAGCTACTAATGGTTTTGCACGGAAACTTGCACTATAAAGGGTATTATTACTAATACGACAGGAAATGAACAGCTAACCAAGCTTAATAATGTTAGTGATTATGAGTTTCTGGCTCAGTTTCAGGTTCGATATCGACTTCTTCAACAGGCTCAAGAGTCGGGTTGAATTGACGACCAAAGTAAAGATTAGAGACGGGTTTAGCTGAAAAATAGAAGTCCGGATTGGCTTTAGTGTTTGAATCAACAATAAATTGCCACTGGTTGTCAGTTCCTTTTCTTGAAACTAATACAAATTTACCTGAAAAGACGCTCGTTGGCTCCCCGGTTTCTTTTCTAGGATGAAAACGAACCAGATAATAGCCAACATCTGTGGCATTTTTATCAGACAGTTCACGGTTTATCACTCTAAAGTCAACATCGATATGAGCAGACTTTTTCGCTATTTTTTTAAAGAAAACAGTATAGAGGGCTAAAATATCTTTTTTACCAGTAACAATTTCTTTATCAAGAGTTTCAGAAATATACACTGCATCGTTTGTGTATATATTATCGATTTTATTTAGGTCTAAATTTTCAAAAGCTGCAGAGAAAACTTTATAATTCGCATTAAGAGCTTCGTTATCTGTTGTTTGCTCAGCAGATACATAAAAACTCATGATAGAGATGAAACTAATACACAACAGTTTGATTTGGCTCATGTAAATAAAATGCTCTTTAATATGATATTAAATGAATGCAATATCTCTTAATAATATGGATGACACTATAAATTATTCTTACTAGTATCAAAAGCGTCGAATCTTTACAAAGTGTGTAGGAAGGTAATTATGCAACAACAAGACGATGATTTATTTATGGCTGAAATGGCTGATGTAAAACCATTAAGAGCTAACAACAGTCACTTTAATACTTCCTCCCAAGGTGTTACAGATGCACAGCTTGCTAGAAGGGCAGCAGCAGAGCAAAATGAATATTTACAAAAGCTCTCGATTGATCCAGCGATGCTTCTTGCTGTTAAACCTGATGATGTTCTCAGCTATAAAAAGAATGGTGTTCAAGAAGAAGTGTTTCGCCACTTACGTTTAGGTAAGTATCAAATTAAATCTGTGATTGATTTACATGCTTTCAGGTTGTCACAGGCGCGTGAGGCGCTTATTGAATTAGTATTAAAGGCGCACAACAGAGGTGAGCGAAACTTGCTTGTTATTCATGGGAAAGGTTACAAAAGTAAACCTTATCCGGCTTTAATGAAATCTGCAGTAAACAACTGGTTAGGGCAATTTGAAGAAGTACAGGCATTTCATAGTGCAACTAATGAACAGGGAGGCACAGGCGCGTTATTTGTCATGTTAGTTAAATCAGAGCAACAAAGGGTTGTTGCTAGTGAAACGAATAGAAAAGGAAGTGGTTTTAGGTAATTGCTATGTCATTAATACTGACAATGAAGCCCGTATGACGGGCTTTAATGTATTCATTAGCATTAAAAAATGATGAGCATTTTAAAAGAAATTTTTACACTAACAAATAGGCCAATACGAGTAACAGACAAACAAAAATAGCTATCGTGCCCAGGTTACTGTCTTTTTTATCAACTTCATTATTGAGACGTTTTGAACGTTCATTACGAAGTTTTACATAACTGCTTTTTTTCATACGGGACCTTGGTTTTCGTCTATGAAAACCGATTAATTAAACTTTGACGAAAATTTTTTGTTTTTAAATTTAAAATTGTAAGAATGCTTTGTGGGTTAACCACAATCAGGTATTAGATAAAACTTAAATTAATTGACGATTAACTTTGTCATTTTGAAGCTTAAAAATAACCTAGTTTTAGTCAATATTGTGAGGCTAAAACTGAATTGCTGTTAATTGAGCAGTTTTTTATAAATAAACGTAAACTGATTGTATTAGGCGTTTTAATATTGCTGTAAATCAGTGGCTTAAATGTGTTTTCTTTAGCATGAAAATAACTTTGTAAAGCAGCTAGACTAAATATCTACACGTTATAAAAGACATGACTTATCGCATAACGGATCACATGAGAAAGTAAACGACTGCTATTGTTATGAACAAAAAATGGATACTGCTTTTATGGGTGCTGTAATTTAGCGTTGATCCTTTGCGGATACGTTTTGCACGACCATTCCTAAGTTTTACATAATTTCTTTTTTTCACACATGACTCCTAAGCTTTTTAGCCAGCAAAAAGCTTCACAAATGTTGAAGCATAAAGTCTTAGGAACAATAAAGTTGAAGGGGGATTTGTTTTATTACAAACGTGTAGATTGTTTATCTAGGTTTATTAATGAACAAGTTTAGCTGACAACTTTTGCCTAAAACTGTCAAGTCTTAAAAACGGCACAAGTAACTCCATTCACTATGTGTACAGGCGTAAATTATCATAATTTTTGGTCTCATAAATCGATAATTGTGTGATCATGATCACGCCTTTCAATAATTTGACAGTGGTCAGAATATTGTCGTTAATGGGTGTTAGCTCTAGTGTTATCACCTTGATCTTATAGTGTTAAATGTGTGTAAATTTTGGCTGGTGTATATTCGCTCGAGCTTGGTGGCTTAAGTAACCCGTATTCTTTTGAGTTTTCCAATTTGAACTTGGTTAATCTACTTTAATGTTTTAAAGCATAAACATTTTAATGGTTATTCAGTTCATTAATGCTTGAAATGTCAGTTTGTATAATGATTTTTGGGAATTTTAATGGCTCAGGCTTTTTGGACGGCTGTTTAAAAGGGGATTTGATCTTACAGCATTCCTTGTTTTCTATATAAAGGTTCATTTATATAAAGAAGCTATATCAAACAAATTAGCTAAAGATTGCTGCTGTGAAAGCGCAAAACACAGGTTTTCTTTAGCAGGAGTTCAGTAAATTAGATTGACAACTGTGCGCTCAATGTTTAATTTAAACGAGTGTTTTAAATTAGAATGGGTCATGGAATGGCAAGCAGAACAGATACAAAAACAAGAATTCTAGATGCTGCTGAAAAGTTATTCGCCGAAAGAGGCTTTTCAGAAACATCGTTAAGATTAATAACCAGTAAAGCTGAAGTCAATTTGGCTTCAGTTAATTATCATTTTGGTTCAAAGAAAGAACTTATTCGAGCAGTACTGGCAAGATATTTAGATGTCTTTATGCCTAGTGCAGCCGCTGAAATTCAACGCTTATTTAAAAATCCAGAGCTTGCAAATTTGAATGAAATTTTTTCATCGTTGATCAAGCCTTTGTTGGAATTGAATCAAGTTCGTCATGGCGGCACCACGATATTTCTACAGTTATTAGGACGTGGTTACATTGAAAGCCAAGGGCATTTGAGATGGTTTATTACAACTCATTACGGTAAATACCTTGAATCTTTTGTCAAAGCTGTTTCAGCTAGTGCGCCACATATTCCCCCTGCAGAAATGTTTTGGCGACTACACTTTACCTTAGGAACGATCGTTTTCACTATGGCTTCAGCAGATGCGTTAAATGAGATTGCAGAGGCTGATTATGGTGAACATAACGATACCGAAGCAATTATCCGCAAGGTGATACCTTACATGGCGGCTGGTGTTTCAGTACCAATTTTAGCAAAGGAATAAGGGATTATCATGACTGTCCTAATACTAGTATTAATAGCACTGTTCGTGTTATTTGGTGTGCGTAATTTAAGGATGCGATTTATTACGCGTCCTGTATTTAGTTTCTTCAAAAAAGTATTGCCACCACTTTCAAGCACTGAAAAAGAAGCAATGGAAGCAGGTGACGTTTGGTGGGAAGGCGAATTATTTCGCGGGAATCCTAATTGGAATACTTTGCATAATTACGGCAAGTCGACGCTTACTGCTGAAGAACAAGACTTTATTAACAATCAAGTGATGACAGCACTCACTATGATTGATGATTATGACATCGTTCATAACCGTAAAGATTTACCCCCTGAGTTGTGGGATTACTTTAAAAAGGAAGGTTTTTTCGCCTTAATCATTCCTAAAAAGTTCGGTGGTCGAGAATTTTCAGCCAATGCGAACTCAACCATCGTCAGTAAAATTGCAACAAGAAGCATTAGCGCTGCTGTGACAGTCATGGTGCCAAATTCATTGGGCCCTGGTGAACTGTTAACTCATTATGGTACTCAAGAGCAGAAAGAGCGTTGGTTACCGCCACTTGCTGTAGGCGAGGAGTTACCTTGTTTTGCTTTAACAGGTCCAGAAGCTGGTTCTGATGCGGGTGCTATCCCGGATTTAGGTATTGTGTGTCGCCGTGAGTTTAACGGTGAAGATACTTTGGGTTTAAGTCTGACTTGGGATAAACGATATATCACCCTTGCTCCAGTAGCTACGGTACTAGGGTTAGCATTTCAAATGCGAGATCCTGATGGCTTGCTAGGTGATGAAGAAAACATTGGTATCACCTGTGCGCTTATTCCTACGGATCATGAAGGTGTGGAAATAGGCCGTCGTCATAATCCATTAATGATGGCCTTTATGAACGGGACAACAAGCGGTAAAGATGTGTTCATTCCTCTTGATTGGATCATCGGTGGTCCTCAGTTTGCTGGCAAAGGCTGGCGCATGCTGGTTGAATGTTTGTCAGCAGGTCGTGGTATTTCTTTACCTGCTTTAGCAACTGCTTCAGCTCAAATGGCGACCAAAACAACAACTGCCTACAGTTATGTGAGACAACAATTTGGCATGCCAATTGGTAAGTTTGAGGGCGTTCAAGAAGCTTTAGCACGTATTATTGCTAATACTTATCAACTTGAAGCTGCTCGTTGCTTAACGACAACCGGTATCGATTTAAAGGTTAAACCTTCAGTGGTTACCGCGATTGCAAAATATCACATGACAGAGTTAGGTCGTGATGTGGTAGAAGATGCAATGGATATTCAATCAGGAAAAGGTATTCAGCTTGGCGAGAAAAACTATTTAGGTCATGCCTATATGTCTAGCCCAATATCAATCACTGTTGAAGGCGCTAATATTT
This sequence comes from Shewanella sp. TC10, assembly GCF_009663145.1. Lineage (GTDB taxonomy): Bacteria > Pseudomonadota > Gammaproteobacteria > Enterobacterales > Shewanellaceae > Shewanella. The sequence goes on along the minus strand of NZ_VKHR01000008.1, from coordinate 1,036 downwards.
TAACCCGCTCTTTGATGATATTTGGTCAAGGTGCGACGCGTTGTCATCCGTATGTATTAGCTGAAATGGAAACGGCTGCCATGGAAGATCAAAAAGCGGCTATAAACCGTTTTGATTCTCTGTTAATGGGTCACATGGGTTATGCTGCCAGAAACGGCGTGATGGCATTTTTTAATGCATTAACTGCTAGTAAAACTAACTCTTCACCAGTCAGTGGTACAACTCAGCAGTATTATAAAGATATGAGCCGTTTATCATCAGGTTTAGCAATCATGACTGATTTGTCGATGTTGATAATGGGTGGTGATCTAAAGCGTAAAGAGATGATTTCTGCTCGTATGGGAGACGTACTTAGTCAACTTTATTTAGCATCAGCAACGCTGAAACAATTTGAAGATAATGGACGTCAACAAGATGATTTGCCGATTGTTCATTATGTCATGACTGAACGCTTACATTTAGCAGCTAAAGCATTACAAGATGCTACGCGTAACTTCCCAAGCAAGCTTGTTGGTATTTTATTAAAAGTTATTATCTTCCCGATTGGAAATCACTTTAATGCACCAACTGATAAGCAAGCAACGACATTGGCTGATAATTTCTTACAACCTTCTCCTGCAAGAGATAGAATTACTTTCTTGTGTGCTGATTTTGAAGGCGATAAGAGTGGAATTGCAGAAGTCGAGTCTGCGTTTTTAGCAAAAATTAGCTGTAAGCATTTATACGCTAAAATCAGAAAAGCACAGAAAGCAGGGGATTTAACGCCAAAACTACCTGCACTGGCGACATTCGCTGAAGCCTTAGAGAAAAATGTCATTTCTCAGGAAGAGCATGATTTATTGACTGATGCAGATGAAAAGCGTTTAGCTGCAATTAACGTTAATGACTTTGAGACGTTATAGTTTGCATTACGAGCTAGGGCCTTGGTAAGTTTTAGCTAAATTTAAAACACACATAATAAAAAACCACCTCAWTGAGGTGGTTTTTTATTATGTGTGTTTTAAATTTAGCTAAAACTTACCAAGGCCCTAGCTCG